>JAQVHQ010000074.1 GCA_028696165.1 Lachnospiraceae bacterium
TGCAAAAAATGTCACCAAATGAATACTATAACTATTTAACAACAGGAATAAATCCTTTATTGGCAAAACGCAAAATTGGGTAATCAAATTTTACGCAAAATGTCCTTGACAGGGGGTACACTTTAGTATTTAGCTTGCTTTTCTTAGCCAAATGGGGCAAATTTTTAATTTGATTGACTATGCGCCTCGGCAACTTTCCGATTGACTCATCAGTTCTGCTCCCACACAGTTTCTGATTTATACATCCAACTCATGAAAAATTACCGTTTGATTTTTTATGGATATTTTTCCAACCTCATAGCAATATTCTGTATTTCTTCAAAAGTCAATCGCAAAAATGAGTTCCCATTATTTTTCACATATTCCCATAAAACTTTATATTTGCTCATCATTGCTTCTTTTTTCTTTTAATGTCTCATAACACTTTTTCAAAGCTGTTTTACGTTCTTCTATCATATTTTTGATATTCAAAAGTGTTCATATCGCATACATGATCCGCCACTTAAATAGTCAAAACAAAAATGGCGATACAGTTTATAATACTGACTGTATCGCCATTTTTTTCAAAATTATTTTCAGACGGGCTATATTACTCTTCCTCTATTATTTTCTTAGCACCGCTCATTATATCTGCTATCGTTACTGATTTCATTTCTTTTTCCATCACAGCCTGAATTTTATCCAATCTTGCATCTAGAATATTGTGTATATTTCTCCCTACAGGGCATAAATCATTAGGATTCTCATGGAAATGAAACAGCTGTCCATCATCCACACATTCCACTGCATTATATATATCAAGCAATGTAATCTCATCTATATGCCTTGCCACTTCTGTCCCGCCACTACCGCGTATAACAGTAACAATTCCAGCTGATTTTAACTGCTGCAGCAATCTTCTTATAACAACCGGATTAACATTCACACTGGATGCTAGAAAACTACTGGTTACTTTTCTATCATTTTTAAATGTCTCAATACAAATGAGTACATGAATGGCAATTGTAAATCTACTTGAAATCTGCATGCGGTACCTCCATCTATATTATTATATGCCGATATCGGTAATTTTACAAGCATATATAGTGTACTAACTTCCGACATTCATTGCCGATACAAGGAAAGTGGCCTAATTCGTCCTTACAAAATTCATTGATAATATCTATTTTTTGGCATTCCATTCTTTCGGCACATCTTTTGTTACAACTGCTCCTGCTGCTATTACCACATTGCTTCTTTCCAGTACCTAGATGAGACAAAGATGCGATAGTTTTTAAGGAAATCAAATGATTTTTAATTTCTTTGAATATAGTTCATAATCAATATCTTTAAATACATTGAATACAACCTTTTCTATTTCTTTATGTTCCTTTAAAAATCCTTTTACTGTATCTACAGCAATATCACAAGCTTCTTTATTTGGAAACATGAATACTCCTGTACTTATGCAACAAAATGCAATAGTTTTCACATCAGATGCTACCGCTAATTCAAGAATGGATCTATAACAAGATTCAAGCATTTCACAATCATGTTTTGTTAATTGACCTTGTACAATTGGACCGACAGTATGAATGACATACTTCGATGGAAGATTATAAGCGCTTGTTATCTTTGCTTTTCCTGTTTCTTCTGGATGCCCTTGTCTTTCCATTATTTCATCACATTTTAATCTTAACTCGATTCCAGCTTTTGAATGCACAATGTTGTCGATGCAGGAATGTAAAGGTTGGTAACAACCTGTCATGCCAGAATTAGCAGCATTGACAATAGCATCAATCTTTAGATTTGTAATGTCACCCTGCCATATAGCGATTCGTTCATCCGAATCACATGGCAGATCAGTAACATCTACAATATCTTCCTGTCTCAATTCTTCTTGCAAATATTCATCTTGAATATCTAAAAATTCTTTGCTTATTGGTTTTGGCATTCTGACATTCATTAATGCTCTTAACAAGTTCTTTTGTTCCTGTTGATTCGATGGTATCTTATAGTTCTTATAATATGGATTTTCCTCAAGTAACTCTTTTATGAGCCAGATTCTCTTTTCTGATTGTGTCATACATTTATCCTCCTGTTATATTCTTATTTTTCATGAGAAATGTCGAAAATCACTTTTTTGTTTTCACAACATTCAAAATGTCTGGAATGCTTTTTGCAATGCTTTCATTGATACCAACTTCTCTGTCCTGATAACTTTTTTGAATGACTGCTTCCGTCAGATTTAATCGAATGAGTGAACACTGCTTGTTCTCTCTCACCATTTTTTCAAAGGGATATCTTATTATCGTAGGTGTATTGAATCCAACTCCAAGGCACATTAAAACGATTTTCTTTCCAGACGCATATGCTTCACTTAAGAATTCTCCAAACCTGCCTTCCGCCAAATGCCAGTTTTCATCCTCCACAAAATATTCATCACAGCGAAGATTCATCCCCATTGGACCACCACAGACTGGACACTTCGGAACCATATAAGACGGTACCTTGCAGTCTTTTCTTGCCTGATCCATCTGTTGGAACATCTTTGTACCATCATATACTTTTTCATGACATTTCTTCTGACATTGGATATGAAAATAGTCTCCTTGCGTACAGAAAATCTTATCCTCCGGCCATCCTGCTTTTATCATCTGGCCATCCACATTTGTGGAAATACAAAATCCTTTTTTCCCATCTGCTAATTGTATCAACATTCTGTACAGCGGTGTTACATCTAGCTTAACACCTGCAAGCATACACTGTTTTGACCAATATCCCCAAAATGATTCCTCGTCCGGAAAAGGATAAAATCCAGCACTGTACATATCTCTCATATACAATCCTTTTCCATACTTCTCCTGGAATTCACTAAAGTTTTCTTCAAAAAAGCTTCCGCCATATTGTGCTCCCGCCGCAGTACTCATTCCCGCACCTAATCCATAAAGGACATAATCTGCTTCCTTTATAAGCTCCGCTGCCTGAGCTATCTGCTCCTCGTACGGTCTGTCTTGAAATATATAATCAGCTGCCGGTCTTCCACTCAAAAATCTCTGAAATGTTAAATTTGAATTCATTTCCATTATACCTCCTGGTTTCTTCTATCCAAAGATTATCATAACAATAAGTTTCTTTCATCTGATAAAATATGTAATTTCTATCAGCAAGTATGTATCCTGCACTAGCTTTTTCTCTCCGGACACGTGTTTCTCAAATGAAATACGTATTATACAGCATATTTTGCCTTTTTGATACGTATTTTCTAGTTGAAAGTACGTGTCATACGGCACATTTTGCCTTTTTGATACGTACTTCCTGGTTGAAAGTACGTGTCATACAGCACATTTTGCCTTTTTGATACGTATTTCCTTGTTGAAAGTACGTGTCATACAGCACATTTTGCCTTTTTGATACGTATTTCCTGGTTGAAAGTACGTGTCATACAGCACATTTTGCCTTTTTGATACGTATTTCCTGGTTGAAAGTACGTGTCATACAGCACATTTTGCCTTTTTGATACGTACTTCCTGGTTGAAAGTACGTGTCATACAGCACTTTTACCTTTCTGATACGTATTTCCTGGTTGAAAGTACATATCCTCTTTTTCAACTACCTCTTTTCAACTGCGCCACAAGAACATATCTCCATACATTTTCCACAATGGAGGCAATGCTCCTGTTCAATGCTATATTTATTGTTCTTCTCTATAATACATGTCTGGGGACATACCAAACTACATGCACCACAACCATTACATTTATCTGCGATAAAATATCCATGTTCTTCAGTACCAACATTTCCGAAGGTAAAACTTTTTCGATAAATTGGTTTACATGACAAGTCAAATAACTCACCGGTTCCTTCATATATCTCAAATACTTCCAGTGCACTTCTTGCTTCTTCTTTAGGATATATCTCTGCCATATAAGGATTTTGCCGGAATATCTCATCTAATTTTCTATTTCCTATATTTCTTACTTTTCCACGAATAGAAACAGCAACTGTTGACATCGTGTCAGCACCTTTCATACCACTTAAAGCTACATATTTATGCTGCATAAGTCTCTCATAAAAATTCTTTCCCTTCGCTGTCAGGAAATATAACTTTTCATTATCCGTAAGCATCATATCAATGACACTGGTAACCGGGTTTCCATCCGAATCATTAGATGCAATTACTGTTGTATGAATTTCATTTACCAGTTTTTCCATTATTTCTTTTGTATTCATCTATTTTCTATCCTTTCTCACAGACCTTTTGTGCTATGCCATATCTTTATGTCCTGTTATTTTACTCTTATATCATATTCTCTTTTTCTTTTAATGAAAAGAACGCACAAAAAAGTGCCATGGTATCTTTTAGATACTATGTTACTATCAGCATACTATACCACTTTTTTGTGCGTACTTAACAGTTCTTTACTTTTGTTTTATCCTATAATCACAGATTGGCAATGGCCAACTGAAATAATCCATATGGAGGTACATAAAATGGGACTGAAAAATTTATTTGGTAAGAAAAAAGTAGAAGCACCTTCTGCTTGTGGAACAGCTTGTGGGGCTGGCGACAAGCCTGCTGAGAAACCTGCTGCCTGCGGTACTGCTTGCGGGGCTGGCGACAAGCCTGCTGAGAAACCTGCTGCCTGCGGTACTGCTTGCGGGGCTGGCGACAAGCCTGCTGAGAAACCTGCTGCCTGCGGTACTGCTTGCGGGGCTGGCGACAAGCCTGCTGAGAAACCTGCTGCCTGCGGTACTGCTTGCGGGGCTGGCGACAAATAGACTGCCAGACATCTACATATTAAGCCCGTGGCAACATCGAAGAGGTGACAGAGCATTCTGCCATCTCTTCTCTATAAAGCAGACATCAAACTAACATATGGAAGTTAAACATGGAGGTATCTTATGGAATATTTTGCATTTCAATGGCATATCACAGAAGCTTGTGATCAACGTTGTAAGCATTGTTATATTTATGCACTTGGCTCTCATGCCAAATTTAAAGAAATGAAACTTGAGGATATGATTACAGTTATTGATAACTGTCAGACTTTCTGTAAAAAAGCAGAACGCATTCCTTATATGTATATTACAGGCGGTGACCCTATCCTGCATCCACAATTCTGGACGCTTGCGAATCTGTTAAAAATAGCAGGTATCCGCTTTGCAATCCTTGGAAATCCTTTTCATCTGACTGATGACGTCTGTTCAAAACTCTACGAATGTGGCTGTAGAAAATATCAGTTATCTCTGGATGGATTACAGGAAACTCATGATTATATCAGACAGCCGGGTTCTTTTGACGAAACTCTGGCTCGTATTCCTATGCTTCAAAAAGCAGGAATTGATGTTGCAATCATGACCACGGTATCCAAGACAAATGTTGCAGAGATCCCCGATTTAGTTGACATAGTTGTCGAAAATAAAGCAGATATCTTTGCCTTTGCAAGATACTGTCCTGGAAAAGAAGACCGTGATTTATGCTGTTCTCCACTGGAATATAAAGCTCTCATGGAAAAATGCTGGGACAAATTCCAGCTTCACAAAGACAGCCGTACCACCTTTAGTTTAAAGGATCACTTATGGACGCTTTTTCAATATGAAAAAGGATTGTTTCATCCTGAAGATTATCCCGATGATGAATATGTCTATGATGGCTGTAATTGCGGGAACTGCCATCTTACCATTCTGTCTGACGGTGCTGTTTATGCCTGCCGTCGAATGGAAAGTAAAGTTGGTAATGCTTTAACTGAAGATCTCTACGACTTATTTACCGGTTCTAAATATGATGAATTCCGTCAATATGAGAAGTTTGAGAAATGCGCAAAGTGCGAATTACTCCGTTTCTGCCGCGGTTGTCCTGCCGTAGCTTATGGATACCATGGAAATATGTATGCAGCTGATCCGGAATGTTGGAAAGAAATTGAGGAGGCGTAAAATGGATGCGAAAACCTGTTTAAAGAAACTAGGCTATGTAGGTACCCTTGCATTTGCAACCGTAGATGAATTCGGTAATCCACAGGTAAGAAATGTAAGTGCTATACACTATGAAGAAGATTCCCTATACTTCTATACTGCCCAAGGTAAAAACTTTTGCAAAGAATTAAAAGCCACTAAAAAAGTTCAGATTCTTGGACTCACTATGTATAAAGAGATGATTCGTCTAAGCGGTGATGTTATTTATCTGGAAGGGGAAGAATCTGTTAAATGGCGTGACCTTATATTCAAAGAACAGCCCTATCTGGAAAATGCATATCCAGGAGATACCAAAGATATTGGTGCTGTTTTCCTGATAAAAGACGCGGAAATTGAATATTTTAATTTATCAGTCTATCCAATTTTCAGGGAGTCTTACGTAATCGGAAACGGTCAGATTACTCCAAAAGGATTCGAAATCACTGACTCCTGCATTAACTGTGGAACCTGTGAACAGGGCTGTCCGCAAAAGGCAGTTGTCCCTGGAACGCCGTATCGTATTCGACCTGAAAACTGCCTGCACTGTGGAAGATGCGAGGTAAATTGTCCTGTTCAGGCTATCAAACGACTATAAAATATGTGGTTGATTTTTCCTCGATACAGTATATAATAAATGCATAATATACTTTTATATATGCATCTATTTATATACTGAAAGGAAGTGTTATCGTGGGAAAATATAACCCTGATTGTCCTGTGGAGACAACACTGCAGTTAATTGGTGATAAGTGGAAAGTACTTATCATCCGTGATTTGCTCACCGGAACCAAACGTTTTAACGAATTGATGCGTTCCGTAACCGGTATTACACAAAAAGTTCTGACCAGTCATTTGAGAGCGATGGAATCTGCAGGTCTTGTAACCAGAACCGTCTATCCGGAAGTTCCGCCAAAGGTTGAATATAATCTGACTGAAACAGGATTTAGTTTAAAACCAATTCTGGATTCTATGATTATCTGGGGAAATGATTATAAGAAGAAAACAGGGGCATAAAAACCCCTGGCTTCTTCCATAAATTTTCTCATGGCCAGACTCACGTATCGATTTCGTGGAAAATGAAAGAACAATTGTCTTTTTAGAGTATCAGACTTGACCCTATAGTAGGTGACATTATTGGTTACAGGCATTTTCTTTACCAGTGTATCACTGACAAGGGTTACTCCGGTTCCACTGCAGACTATATTATATGCTGTGGACAATTGGTCTACTTCTAATAAAATTTCCGGATTTTCATTTGCTTCCTGGCACAATTGTTCGAACCTGCTTCTGGTGTCATTTCCCTTTCTCAAGATAATAAATGGACAAGTCGAAAAATCGGAAAATGATACATCCTTATTATGCCCATCCAAATGCTTTCCCTGAATAATATCTTCCTGTGAAAGCCCTTTTCTTCTGCATCTACTATCCAAACTTTTATTTAAGCCCTCCGGCACTGCTATAAGCACTTCTTCCTCACATACCGGGTATATTTCATACATATGCGCATCCACTGGATAATTATCTAAAATCATGTCTAGTGCCCCCTGCTGCAGCTGTTCTTCAAGATATTCTATATTCCCCTCATGAAGCTGAATCTGTATCTTCGGATATTGTTCAGAAAATCTTTTCATAATCTCAGGCAATACAAATGAGGAACAGACATTGTTTGCGCCTATAGATATGGTTCCATTCTTTAACCCTCGTATATCACACAGATAATTCTCAAACTGTTGCTCCAATTTCATAACCTGAGTGATGTATTCTATATATTTTTCCCCGCATTCTGTCAACTGGATTGGTTTTGCGTTGCGATTAAAAATAGGAGTCCCCAGCTTTTTTTCTACTTTCTTAACCATAGCACTGAGACACGGCTGTGTAACAAACATCTTCTGTGCTGCTTTGGAAAAGCTCTTTTCCTGATATACCATATAGACATATTCTTTATTTTCAAACATGCTTTCACCTCTTATCATTTTAAGTACACCTTGCATACCTGATGTAGTATAAATATTTGTTTATAACAATGATAAATAGATAACTATTTGATTTTATCATACATCAGCGATAAGATAGAGTCAACAGATAACAAGGGAGGTTTCCACATGGAACATTTAAATATATACAAAACTATTGGTATCATCGGTGGAATGGGTCCTGCTGCCACCTGTGATTTGATGAAAAAAATCATCAGACATACGAATTCCCCGGACGATCAACATCATCTTCATATCTGCGTGGATTCAAATACCAACATACCAGACCGAACCGCTGCTATCATACACCATGGCAAAAGTCCTGTTCCAGAACTTGTAAAAAGTGCGATTCGCTTACAGTCCCTGGGAGCCGATATTCTGGTTATGCCCTGCAATACAGCACACTATTTTTATCAGGATATTGTATCTTATCTGGATGTTCCCCTTATTCATATGCCTGATGAAACATCCGCTTATTTAAAGAAAAATCAGATAACCCGTGTTGGTGTACTTGCAACAGATGGTACTATACAAAGCAAAGTATACGATAAGTCATTGAAACAGTATGCAATTGAACCAGTATACCCGACAGATAAACATCAGGAAATTGTTATGTCGCTTATCTATGATTATGTAAAAAAGGGAATTGTGTCAAAAGAAGATTTACCTGACAAAGAAATCCGGGATATATTAGCCGATCTGCGAAATCAAGGTGCACAGAAAATCATTCTGGCCTGTACAGAACTTCCGATTGCCTTTAAATCACTGGGTATCTCGCAGAATCAGATTGACCCAACAGATATTCTGGCGCAGGCTGCCATACAGTATGCCGGCGCACAGATTATCATGAATGCCGTTGGATAAAACCAGCTATAATCAGTCCTTTTTATGACATAGGAAACCGGATACTGCCAGGCAAATCCCACACATTCCGCCAGCAAGCACTATGGTCCAGGCAAAAGGATAATGATACTCATAATAGGAAAGTCTTCCATTCATATAAATAGCCACAAGTTTTAGCACTGCACTTCCAAGCGACACAATCAAAGCTGTCACAGCAAAACAATAATACCCTCCTTCGGCCATAATCAGTTTTCTCTTTTGCTTTTTTGTCATTCCTATACTTTGCATAATTTCCAGTTCTCTCTTTCTGGTAAGTATCCCTGTCACCATAACATTGAAATAATTAGTAAAACCTGCAAGCAAAAGTATTGCACTAATACTTCCCAGGATAAGTCGATTACCCTGAATATAAGCAGAAGCTTCCTTAAGAAGATCCGATTTGCCAATACAGAAAATCCCGGCTTCTCCACCTTCGTCCTCCACAGCCATTCCTGCCAGCTGCGCACGTCGCTGATTTTCCTGCAGAATGATTTCCTGTATTTCATTTTTAGCCTGTGATTCTTTCTCTTGGTCAACATTAAGCTCCATATACAGCGTCTTTTTCTCTGTTGGCAGATTTTTAAATCCACGTTCACTAATTAAGTAATAAATGTCCCCTTCTGCGCCATGCCAGGTCTGCCTGATATCAGGAAATCCTTTTGCCTGATTATCCAGATATCCACAAAGACGAAAGATTCCTGATTGTTTTCCCACCAGTTGTCCTGCATTTACTGACCCATCCCTCTCCTGTGCTGATTTCTGATTCCATATCTTCTTATCTTCTTTCGATAACAGACTTGTAAAATACAAAGGTTCACCAACACTCTCCTCTGCCTGCTGCTCCTGGGTTGGTGACAGCATATGATCATGCAAAATCATAACTCCGTTTCCATCATCTAATGACTTCATATCAACATTTAATTTATTTTTTTCCACATAAGCTCTTAATATTTCAATTTCCGAATCTTTTATAATTTGAATCACATCTGCATGAAATCCTTCTAGCATCTCATATTCAGAGCCATAGTAACCAACGCCTTCTTTTGTCTCAGTTTTCTCCTGTAATGCTTCATTTTCATCCAAGAATGGACGAATTCCTTTTGCTGAAATAGTCGAAAGCACGTAAGCACCTTCCATAACATAGGATTGCGCTTTATCCACGCCTGATACGTCCAAGAGTTGTTCCTTTACTTTAGCTGATATAGGAGCGAATTCCTCATAATCATTTGCGTACAGCAGCTGAAATATATCCCCTTCCGTCTTCATCGGGTCTTCTCCTGCATCCCGCGACTTGTATTCTGTTCCATACCCCGATTCCTGTCCCCACTGGCTGAAGGTTCCTGCAATCAAAAAATCCGGTCTGTCCTCAATTACATGAACATAATCACTACCCGATATAATCACAATTGCAACTAAAAACATCTCTAACCCTAAGAATAGAGAAAACACTGTTAATAGAAAGCGTGCACGATACCGGTTCACATTCTGCCATGCCATATACCACAGTTCCCCAGTTTCACTTCGTTTAACATTTCTTATCTGTTTTTGCTTTCTACTCGCTTTTCTGCTCTTCTTTTTCTGTAATCCCGTATAATACATACTTTCCACACAAGATACATCTACCACACGCCGTATAACGAATGCAGCCACACCCATAGTGAGGAGCACTGTGCTTAAAACCGCTGCTGCTAAAATCTCTGGTTTGAAAACAGTTAATTCCTTAGTGCCGCCAAATCCCTGCAGATATTGTTTACCTAACATTTGTGGAATCACCAAAAGTAAAATGACAGAGGACAACACCCATCCTATAAAGACGCCAGGTATCAATACATGCTGCATTTGCTTATAGTATATCTTTTTAAGCTGCCTTTGAGTAGCTCCAAGAGTGTTCAAAAGTCCAAGCTTTCGGATATCTGCTACTATTGACATATGCAGTACATTCTGTATCAAAAAGAAGAGACCACCTAAGATAATAACAGCGCCAAGTACAGCCAATTCATAACTTCCTACCAGTTGATTTACCGCATCATAGGCATAAGTATTCGCCGCTGCAATCGTTTGACCGGCATCCTTGACCGGCACATCTTTATATAAGCGTTCTTCTGTTTCCTGCCATTGTAAATTGTCAGATTGACAGATAAGAAGATCCGCTTTTTCATTTATCTGATATCCCCATTTCTGCATTGTTTCTAAAGATATATACCCTGTATTTTCTTTGCTGTTGTCTTTTACATAGTCTGTATACCACCCACAAAGTTTAAACTTTTTTTGTTCTGTTTGAAAAAGTCCAATATTTACGCTTAGTTCTATCTCCATGCCTTCTTTTGGGTTATCAATATTCAAATTGTTTAAGACCCGAAAAGAGAGCATAATTTCTTCATCTTTTTGAGGATAGGAACCGTGAATATCCGTATAAGCGGGCTTTATTATCTCATTCCAGGCATTTTCATCCACCCATTGAAGTGCACAATCCGACATTCCATCCAGTTCAATGATCCCACCTGTCGCTCGTTTTCCAACTTGCTTTATATAGTTGAGTCCTTTCACTTGCTCATATTGAGCTTCAGATGCATCTTCATATACAGTGGAAGCCGTCATTCCCGCTTCTCTAATTGCTTTTGTATATTCCGCCTGTACCTTTCCATAGGAAATTCCAAATACCATAGTCAACGTGACAATACACATGGCCACTGCACCTAAAAGTATTCGATTCCTGCCTTTGCTGCTTTTTTCAAGTTCCTTTGAGAGCAGCTTGATGACATAACTATTATTATTTGGAGTGATACCTTTTTCGCTCATGATCTATCCCTCCAGCTTATGTTCATTATGTTCTGCCGGGAGAAAAATCTTTCCATCTTCTATCCGAATAATTCGGTCTGCCATCTGTGCAATCTCTTCCTGATGAGTAACTAAAATTATGGTTTGATGAAATCTTTCTGCACATATTTTTAATAAACCTACTACATCCATGCTTGTGGAAGAGTCCAAATTACCGGTTGGCTCATCTGCCAGCAATATGGCTGGTTTCGTCATGAGTGCCCTGGCTATTGCCACTCGTTGCTGCTGTCCGCCTGACAGCGTCTCTGGCAATCGCTCCAGTTTTTCATAAAGCCCCAACAGACCACTTACCTCCTGCAGTAATTCTTCGTCTATACTTCCCCCATCCAGTCTGATTGGAAGGACTATATTCTCGTATACACTTAAAACAGGAACCAGGTTATATTTGTTGAAACACAAACCCTATGTTTCGTCTGCGAAATATGGTCCGTTCTTCACTTTCCATATCTTTTAAACTGTTTCCCCTAATCCATACCCCACCGCCTGTTGGAGTATCCAGACCACCCAACATGTTCAACAATGTAGTTTTTCCGCTTCCGGACGTTCCGATAATCGCAATGAATTCTCCCTCTTCAATAGAAAATGTCACATCATCCAGTGCATGTACCTCGTATGTGTCTGTTATATAATATTTTTTCAAGCCTGCTGCTTTTACAATTTCCATATAAATTTCTCCTCTGTCAGATCATTCTCTTCATCATTGTACAAGCAAAATCTAACAAACTTCTAACAATTTTCAAGCAGAGATAGGCGTCTTGTCTTCTTTCGAGATGGACTTAACGATTAACACGGAATTTTAATATCCATCTGCAAACCTGGCTGCATTCTTTTGGCTCGCAAAAATCCACCATGCAGATTTACGATTTCCCTTGAAAAGTATAACCCAATCCCCAGGCCTTCCTGCGTGGTAACACGCTCTCCACGGTAAAACCTTTGAAAGATTTTATTTTCTTCACCCTGCTCAATTCCAAGTCCGAAATCTCTTACCCCAATGCTAAATAACATATCGTTTTGAGACACCTCAATCTTAACGATTCCTCCATCCTCACTGTACTTTACCGCATTATCTAATACATTATAAATAGCTTCTCCCAGCCAATTTGCATCGTGCAGGCATACCATTTGCTTCGGTATGGTAATATCAAACTTCAGATGCTTCTTCTCAGCTGCCAGTTGTATCTGCCCCAATACATTTCTAATCGTCTGCAGAATATCTCCTTCTCCCTTTTTTATTTGAATGATATGCTGCTCCATTCGTGACATCTTAATAAAGCTCTCCACAAGAAAATTCAATTTTTCTTCACTTTTTTCCATGGCTAGCATGCAATCTCTCACTGTTATTCCCTTTATATCCCCATCTGCTTTATTTTCTTTTGATATGATTGCTTTTGATATGTTTGCTTCTGATATGTTTGCTTCTGATATGTTTGCTTCTGTCATCTTTACTTCTGTCATCTTTTGTTTTAAGATCGTCTGGTATGTTTTGATATTCGTTAATGGCGTTCGTATTTGATGCGCAATCTCTGATATTAATTTTTGCATCTTATCATGGTTTTTTCTAATTTCTTCCTCTCTACCACAAAGCATCTCCTGTGTGCGAATGATTTCATACTCTATCTTGGCATAAATACTCTCTTCCCCGGCTGCTGTCACTTTCAAAGTATTTCCATCTAAAACTGAACGCGTAAGTTTCTCAATTTTTTCGAGTTCATGCAAACGCTCTTTTTTCTGAATAAAGTACATGCCCCCTGCACCAATTAGAATACTGCCTATAATTACAATAATAAACTCTGATACCATCTTCTATTCTCCCATTCGATAACCTAGCCCAAATACATTTCTTATGTAAACAGGTTGTTTTGTATCTGATTCTATCTTCTTTCGTATTCTGTTTATAAGGACACTTACCGCATTCTCTACAACGAATTGTCCATCCACTCCCCAGATTTGCTCCAGAATATTTTCTTTTGTCAATACCTGGCCATGATTTATCATTAAATATTCCAAGAGCTGATATTCTTTAGCTGTCAGTTCAATTTCTCTATTTTTTAAAAACACTTGCTTTTTATCAACGAAAAGTGCCAAATCTCCGCATGTAAACTTCTTTTCCTCACTGCTTCGTCTCAGGATTATTTCTACCCGTTTCAAAAGTACTTTCATGGAAAATGGTTTGACGACGTAATCTTCTGCGCCTGAATCATAAGCATCAAGCATATCTTTTTCCTCATCTCTTGCAGTCAAAAACAATGCCGGAATAGTAAATCGCTTGCAAATCTCCTGATATAAATCAATACCATTTCCATCGGGAAGTCCTATGTCAACAATGAGAAAATCTATACTACCATCAACTAAACGCAATGCTTCTTTCT
>JAQVHQ010000075.1 GCA_028696165.1 Lachnospiraceae bacterium
TGTTATACATAGAGAACACCTTTCTTTGTCACCGTATTGGTTTAGTCGCTTAATACTTTATCACAAAGTTGGTGTTCTCTTTTTATTTATTTTCCATTATCCGAATAAAATTTTACGCTAGCAAAAATAGACGAAATATATTACAAGTACCAAAAAAATAAAAAAAACCATCATATATTCATTATGTATAACATATCTGAAATGGAATAATAAGTGGTAAGATATAAGAAAATAAACGTTCGAAAAATAAGGAGGAATATGATGAAAGTAACAGTTGCTATTGATTCATTAAAGGGAAGTCTCTCGTCTTTAGAAGCAGGAAGTGCTATTGCAGAAGGTATCAACAAGGTATATCCGGATGCACAGGTATGTGTAAGAGCATTGGCTGATGGCGGTGAAGGTACAGTAGAAGCTTTAATCAGCGGCATGGGCGGAGAAATTCAGAAGATTCAGGTTACAGGACCGGCAGGAAGAAAGATTGACTGTGAGTATGGAATCGTGGAAGCCAATATGACAGGTGTAATTGAGATGTCTGCAGCAGCAGGTATTACTCTGGTAGAAGGTGATGAGCGCAATCCGCTTTATACAACTACATATGGTGTAGGAGAAATCATTAAAGATGCAATCAAAAAAGGATGCCGCAGATTCGTACTTGGAATCGGCGGAAGTGCTACCAATGACTGCGGTATCGGTATGCTTCAGGCATTAGGCTTTGGAATGCTGGACAAAGACGGCAATCAGGTAGCTTATGGAGCCAACGGAATTAAAGATATCGTGAAAATCACAACCAATCAGGTGATTCCTGAATTAGCAGAGTGTACCTTCCGTATTGCCTGTGACGTAACCAATCCACTCTGTGGACCAAACGGTGCAAGTGCAATCTATGGACCTCAAAAAGGTGCCACTCCTGAGATGGTTACCCTTATGGATGGATGGATTGAGAAATACGCAGCATTAGCTAAAGCTGATTTCCCGAAAGCAAACAAAGATTATCCGGGAGCAGGTGCTGCAGGTGGAATGGGATTTGCATTCCTGGCATTTACCAATGCAGAATTAGAATCAGGAATCAAGATTGTATTAGAAGAAACGAAGATGGAAGATTATATCAAAGACGCAGATTATGTGGTAACCGGCGAAGGAAGATTAGACGGACAGACCGTTATGGGTAAAGCACCTATCGGAGTAGCTCATCTGGCTAAAAAATTCGATATTCCGGTACTGGCATTCTCCGGATGTGTAACAAAAGATGCCGTTGCATGTAACGAGGCTGGAATCGATGCATTCTTCCCGATTCTTCGTGCAGCAGTATCTTTGGAAGAAGCTATGGCAACAGAAAATGCAAGAAATAACATGGTAGATACTGTGGAGCAGGCTTTCCGCCTGATTAAGACTGTTTCAAAGTAAATATTTTACAAACATGTCAGAGGACTCATGGAGATGGAGCTGGTAAACTGCTCCATCTTTTGTGAGTCCTTTTTTATAGAAGCAAATCAGGAGGCCGGGTCAGTAAGCCTTTGAGGTCTTGCTTACAAAAGATAATTACGAAATCAAAGAAATTGACAGAACGAATTCCTGCGATTATACTTGAGAAAGCAGATGACGCATAGATGTGTCATAAAGTGTAAAACAGCCGATAGAGGCAGTTAGATAAATTGGGAGATGACATTATGAAAACACAGGTATTAAAGCCTGATGACGAAAATATTCGTTTGGCAGGAGAACTATTAAAGAAAGGCGAATTAGTTGCAGCGGGAACAGAGACCGTGTATGGATTATTTGCAGATGCATACAACGGCAAGGCTGTAAAAAAAATATTCGAGGCCAAGGGTCGTCCACAGGATAACCCACTGCTGGCTCATATAGATAGTATTGAGATGATGATGGACGGACTGGTATCTGATTTTCCGGAAGATGCGAAGAAGATAGCAGATGCGTTCTGGCCGGGGCCAATTTCTATGATACTGCCAAAGGGTGAGAAGGTGAGTGATGAAACCAGTGCCGGTCTTGATACGGTTGGTGTGCGTATGCCGAGTAATGAAATTGCCCGACGCATCATTCATGAAGCAGGAGTACCGCTTGCAGGACCATCGGCAAATCTGTCAGGAAAACCAAGTCCCACAACCGCACAGGATACGTTCGTTGATTTAAACGGAAGAGTGCCGCTGATTATTGACAATGGCAGATGCCCTTATGGGGTGGAATCCACGGTTATATCTGTGCTGGGGGATAAGCCAGTATTACTTAGACCAGGATTTATTACCAAAGAAGAGATTGAAGAAGTTCTGCAGAAAGAAGTTCACGTATCGGAAGCAATTCTGGGACAATTAAAAGAAGGCGAAAAAGCAGCTTCTCCGGGAATGAAATACAAACATTATGCTCCGAAGGCAAATCTTACCCTAGTATGTGGAGAGTTTGAAGATTATATAAGATATGTAGAAAATCATCCGGGAGAAAATACATATTGCATGTGTTTTGATGGCGAAGAAGATAACTGTCCAATGCCGGCTATAACATATGGAAAAAAGGAAGATGGTGCAGAACAGGCACATCAACTGTTTTATGTATTAAGAGAACTGGACCGAAAGGGAGCACAGACGGTCTATGTACGATGTGAAAAAATAGATGGAATCTATTTGGCAGTTTATAATCGATTGATTCGAGCGTCGGCATTTAGGATTATTCATGTTTCAGATTAATCAGAATAGAAGAAAAACAGGAAATCTATAAAAATCGTAAAACTTATATGAAAACAGAGGTATTTTATAAATGGTGATTTTATATCAGCTAATCATAAGATATCTCTGCTTTTATTATATTTATTGCGTTTTTTGTATATTAGCTATAAAATAGTACTAACAGTTATAAACCAGTTGAATCGAGGGATAAACGAGTGGGCATGATAAGTGATGAGTTGAAAAAAGAAGAACTATTTTCGGCAGTATTAGATGCCAGTGGTATATCGTATTGGATTTATGACATAAAAGAACATACAGTGGAACTTAGTGATCTGATTCGAAATAGAATAGGGATATCTTCAAATAGAATCGAGAATATGCCACAGGCATGGTTTGACAGGAATCTTGTGCCAATGGAATATTATGATGCATATATGCAGATGATTCAGGATGTAGAGCAGGGAGAACAGGAAGCACATATGGAAATGGCAATCAGGAATAAATCTGATGGGCAGCTCCATTGGTACAAGGTATCCTATACAGTTATAGAAATGGAAGATGGAAAGCCAGCGAAGGCATTGGGAGTGAATAGTGACATCACAGTGCAGATACAGACGAGACAAAGCTACGAGAGCGAACTGCAAATTAGAAATGAACTTCTTAAGGAAGCAGCCATATATTTTATGGCTAACCTTACTACACATGAGATATTAGAACGTAGATTTCCCTTTCCTGTTGATGATGGAATAGCTATGCCCTGTCCATTTACAGTGAAAAGCTGGGATGCCAATCTGACAAACACTACTTTAAAAGAGTATTCTCAGGATATGGTAGATCATTTTAGTGTGGAAGCATTACTAAAAGCATATCAGGAGGGCAGAAGCGTTATTAAATATGAATACTTCAAAGTAAGTCCCATGTTCAGTACTCATTGGTTTAGCGCACAGGCAAGTATTGTAAAACAACCGGAGACAGACCACATCATAGTTTTGATTTATATCACAGACCGGGATGCAGAATGCAAACAGAAGATGGCGTTAAAAAGTATCCTGGACGAGGAAATCGAATTCACTGTGCTGATTCATGCAGATTCCAAAAGAGGTCGTCTTATTACGGCTGCTAATGAGTTAGATGTTGCGTCGTATGTGCAGGAATATGATTATGATGAAGCGATTGAAACTCTGGTGGTTCATCGTATTGCTTTGGAGGATCAGGAATATTGCAGGAATGCGTTTGCGTTGGAAAATGTTAAGAAGGAGCTGGATAAGCAGAAATATTATGTGATTACCTATAATCATCAGCCGGAGAACGGAAAAACATATAGAAAACAGGTACGAGCCTATTATATGGATGAGTACAAAGAGGATATTATTTTTTCGCGAAGAGATATCACAGATATATATGAAGAGGAAATCAAACATCAGGAAGAACTAAAAGAGGCGTTGGATCTGGCTGAGAGAGCCAGTATGGCTAAAACCACTTTCCTCTCACAGATGAGCCATGAGATCCGGACTCCTATGAATGCGATTATTGGCATGTCCCATCTGGCAGAGGATACGGATATGAGTCCGGAAACCCGAGCGTACTTAAAGCAAATCGAGAACTCCAGTCATTATCTGTTGGATGTTATCAATGATATTCTGGATATGAGTCGTATCGAAAGCGGCAGGTTTGAACTGCATCCTGAATGGACCTCTGCCAATACTATGCTGACCACCTGCATGAATATGCTGGGTAACGAGATGAAACAGAAAGGGATTCATTTTATAGGTCCCAAAGAAGATCATGATTCCGGGGTGGAATTTTATATTGATCCGCTTCGTGCCAAACAGATATTGATGAATTTACTGAATAATGCAATTAAATTCACGCCAACCGGCGGTACTATTGCTATGGAAATAGAAACAGAAGATATTGATGAGAGTCATAGAATCGACCATGTAACAATATCTGACACCGGATGTGGTATGAGTCAGGAATTTATGCAGCGTATCTTCCAACCATTTGAGCAGGAACAAAATCCATATTCCGGACAGGTACAGGGTACAGGTCTGGGTCTGGCACTGGTGAAGAAAATTCTGCTTGCAATGGGTGGAGATATTACAGTAAGCAGTGAGTTGGGAAATGGTTCACAGTTTATGTATCGTCTGCCGTATGAATATCGGCGAAGCGATGCTTTAAAGAAACCGGTAAGAAAAAGGAAAAAAGTGGACTTTAATGGCATGCATATTCTGCTGGTGGATGATCACCCGTTAAATCGTAAAATAGCCCGCAAACTGTTGGAAAGAAAGGGTATGCTTGTGGAAGAGGCTGAAAATGGTCAGGAGGCTGTAACTGCATTTTATGCCGCAGTTCCTAATTATTATGATGCCATATTGATGGATATTCGTATGCCGGTTATGGACGGATTGGAAGCGGCAGAAAAGATACGCAGTTTTTCAAAAAAAGGAGCGAAGGAAGTACCAATTATAGCCATGACGGCTAATGCTTTCGATAATGATGTAAAGAGTTCGCTGAAAGCCGGGATGAACGATCATCTGGCGAAACCAATAGATACAGATATACTATATGAGACCTTGGCAAAGTGGGTTTAAATGTGGTATGCATTTTATATACAATTACATAGAGTGGTAATTCTTATAAAGGGAACGATATCCGGATAAAGGGTGTCGTTCCCTTATAATTTTCGGAAAATTACATATAAAAGAATAAAGCTATTCAAAAGTTGCACAAATAGTGTTATAATAATTGCATATTTTTATGGGTAATTAACAATATATGATATAAAAATATACAGAATAAGTATATACAGGATATGTCTAAGAATAATATCAGGAGGCCCACATGCAGGACCAGTATGGACGAAAAATAGAATATCTGCGGATTTCTGTGACGGATAAATGCAATTTTCGATGTGTATATTGCATGCCGGAAGATGGCGTAGAATACATAGAGCATGAAGAAGTTATGCGTTTTGAGGAGGTACTTCGAGTTTGCCGATGCGCAGTGCAACTTGGAATCCATGAGATAAAAATCACCGGTGGAGAACCGTTGGTGCGCCATGGAGTTTGTGATTTGATTCGTCAAATCTCAGCTATAGATGGAATCGATTCGGTTACTTTAACTACCAATGGATATCTTTTAAGGCAATACCTTCCACAATTAAAATCGGCAGGTGTTACAGGGATTAACGTGAGTCTGGATACCTTAGATCCACAGCATTTTCATCAGATTACAAGAAATGATGGTCTTTCAGAGGTATTGGCAGGCATCAAAGAAGCTGTAAGTATAGGCATTCCTTCAGTCAAGATTAACTGTGTACCTATGAGAGGAAATCAGGATGACTTTGTTGGGGTTGCTATGCTGGCCAAAGACGCACCAGTTCATGTAAGATTCATAGAACTTATGCCTATTGGCATGGGACAGGAATTTGACCGTATTAGTCAGGAACAGATGATAGAAAACCTGGAGGCGCGGATTGGAAAATTAATCCCCGTGCAGGAACACTTAGGCAATGGCCCGGCTGTTTATTATAAAGCAGATGGTTTCCTGGGGCGGATTGGATTTATCAGTGCTATCAGTCATGAGTTTTGTCAGGACTGTAATCGTATTCGTATGACAGTAGATGGCTATTTGAAATTGTGTCTGAATTACAGCAGCCATATCAATGTGAGGGATTATATACGAAGCGGAGCCACAGATGAGGAACTGGAACATTTTTTAAAAGCAGCAATCTATGGGAAACCGCGACATCATGGATTTTTAGAGAAGAATAATGCAGAAAAAGAAAGCAGGAAGATGGTAGAAATAGGAGGATAGGTATGGGAATAGTGAAGGCAGTCTGTACCAGTGACCGAAGAGGAATACAGAAGACGGATGTAAAGAGTGCACAGTTTGAAGTGGGATATGGCATATGTGGGGATGCCCACGGTGGAAACTGGCATAGACAGGTCAGTCTGCTGTCAGCAGATAAGATAAGAGAATTTAATGAACGTGGGGCGAATGTAGAAGCAGGAGCATTTGGAGAAAATCTGGTTGTGGAAGGTTTTGATTTTCGCAGTCTGCCAGTGGGAACAGTACTTCGCTGTAATGATGTGGTACTGGAAATGACTCAGATTGGAAAAGAATGTCATACACATTGTCAGATTTATCAGAAGATGGGCGAATGTATTATGCCTGTTCAGGGTGTGTTTGCCGAGGTACGTCATGGGGGAACTATATCTGTAGGTGATGAGATGGTTCTGGCACCGGAATTAAAGGATGACAGAATGACGGCGGCAGTAGTGACTTTAAGTGATAAAGGCGCAAAGGGTGAACGTGAGGACAAGAGCGGTCCACTTATTAAGAAGATGCTGGAAGATTCCGGATACCGGGTGATCGAGATGGTTCTTATCCCGGATGATTTAGAGCGCATTAAGATAGAATTGACCAGATTATCAGATGGTCGTCAGGCAAATCTTATCGTTACAACAGGTGGTACCGGATTTTCACCAAGAGACTGTACGCCGGAGGCTACCATGGCGGTCGCCACCAGGAATGCACCAGGTATTGCAGAAGCGATTCGCGCATATTCCATGACGATTACACCAAGAGCAATGCTCAGCCGCGAGGCCTCTGTTATCAGAAATCAGACTTTAATTGTAAATCTGCCGGGGAGTCCTAAAGCCGTGGAAGAGAGTCTGGGATATGTGCTCCCTTCATTAAAACATGGATTGGAAATATTGGCGGGAACGGCATCGGAGTGTGCCCGGAAATAAGCGGTTCATACATAAAATCAGACACGAGGAATAGAAACTTAGGAGGATATAAGACAGATGAATGTGGAAAAATTATATAAATTTCCAAAGAAAGGTAAGAAAGCAGTATCTGTAGATAAATGTAATTTACAGAAAGATATTGGCATGGAAGGCGATTTTCATGGAAAAGGCGTGGATCGACAGATTACACTGGTTTCGGCAAAAGCTGAACAGTGGATGAAGGAAGAGAAGCCCACAGGACTTTGCTTTGGTAAACTGGGTGTGAATGTAGTTGTGTCAGAAAGCTGTGCGTCCTTTCAGGCTGGAGATGAAGTTAAAATTGGTGAAGCATCGGTTCGGATTATTGACAGCAGAAAGAGATGTTATCCGGAGCTTTGTATGAGAGTCATGCAGAATCTGGAGTGTATGCTGACAGAGGAGATTTTATTTGCAGAAGTCCTAAATGGCGGTGCAGTTGCAGTTGGAGATATATGTGAAGGGGTAAGCGGACGTTTTGCGGATTAGAAAGTCTGCCACAATTTAGCCGATTAGAAAAAGGAGTATAGTTTATGCATATAGTACGTGACAGAGTTCCTCTAAATCCGCAGTATCCCTGTATGTTTTCTTCTCATATACTGGAAGAGGCAGATAATAGAGAAGATTCTTTTCATTGGCACAGTTATTTTGAAATTACATATGTTCGAAGCGGAACAGGAGCATATCTGGTAAATGGACAGAAATATGAGATGCAGGATGGGGATATTATTATATTTAATAATGTGGAACCTCATGGCTGGCTGGTGAAAGATGGTCACATGGAAGTGGATGTGATTATATTTTCCACGGAGTTTATTGCAGATCATGGAGACTCTTATGAATACGAATTCTTAAATCCATTTATAGAGCGAGGCAGTAATTTTCAGAACTGTATCAGTGGTGCGGATAATAATGGAAGAGAGATAGGAAGGATAATTCAGGAAATCGGTGAAGAGTGGGCAAATAAAGAAGCTGGATACCGATTGTTTATAAAGTCGGATGTGCTCCGTATATTGACATTACTTCTTCGATATTATCAAAAAGATGTCTCTTCAGGAGAACTCTTAAAAGAAAAGAAAGCTGCCATGAAGAGATTAGAGGAAGTTTTCAGACGAATCGAAGCAGATTATTCAGAGAAACTTACCCTGGAAGATATGGCAAAATCCGTTTATATGAGCCCGAATTACTTCTCTTCCTATTTCAGGAGAATTGTAGGGAAAAGCTTTAGTGAATATCTGTCAGAATTCAGAATTCGAAAAGTAGAAGAGCAGCTGGAAAAAACAGGGCGGAGTGTTACTGAGATTGCTATGGAGTGTGGATTTAGAAATATGTCCAATTTTTACCGGCAGTACAAGAAGGCTACCGGAAGTAAACCGGGGGATATAAAGAAAAAGTAATCTATAAGATTCAATTCTCTCGATATTCAAATGGGCTAACCCCCATTTGTTTCTTAAATATCCGACTGAAATACCCCTGTTCATTATATCCCACTGCTTCACCTACTTGTTTAATAGACAACTCAGGATTATGGAGCAGCAGATGAGAAGCTTTCTGCATACGAAGGGAAGTAATAAACTTAGAGGGGGTGGAGTCATACTGCTGCTGAAACACTTTTGTAAGATAACTTGGACTATAATGCATATTATTGGCAATCAGGTTCAAGTTCACATCAGTATTATAATTCTGCACAAGGTAATCTTTCAGCGTGGAAGCAATAGTTTCCGGAGCCTGATAAGATAGTTCATCATTAAATATATCTTCATAAGCGCTCTGCTCAGCCTGGAATTTGTTTTTCAAGGATTGCAGAGCATTTTTTAGTTCGTCAGGGTCCACAGGTTTTAGCAGATAATCCGACACCTGCAGGGTAATGGCGCTGCGGGCGTATTCAAAATCCGAAAAACCACTGATGATAATGAATTTCATCAAAGGAAAATGTTCCCGTGCTTTGGTAAGTAAAGCGATACCATCCATGGCAGGCATTCTGATATCAGTAATCAGTACGTCCGGCATATGTTCTTTTAACAGGTCATAGGCCTGGATCCCGGTTTGGGCGGAAGCTACAACCTCAAAACCTAAATCTGTTCGTTCAATCTTTTTGATTAGATTATTCAGCAATAATTCTTCATCTTCTGCAACTACTACAGTATATTTATTGTCTGCCATATGCTAATTCTCCTTACTATTATTATCAGTTGATGTAAAACGTCTGCCAATGCTGACCATTCCATGTCCATCTTCTGTATTTCCCAGTTCAAAAATCATGTCATCCCCACAGAATAATTTCCAACGGAGATATACATTTAAAGTTCCCATTCCATTTAACTGAATGTCCGGCATGCCCAGATGCTTAGAAGCAGCCTCGATTCTCTTATGTATCAGTTCTAAGGATTCCTCTGTGAATCCATCTCCAGAGTCCATGACATCAATTTGCCAGTAATCCTTGTAGATTTTTCCGTGAACAGCAATTCCCCATGGTGGAATTTTATTTGTTCCATATTTGATAGCATTTTCTACAAGAGGCTGGATGACCAGCTTGGGAATCTTTTCATTTAATAAATCCGGGTCAATATCGACCATATAATTCAAACTGCTCTGATACCGGACCTTCATGCAGTAGAGATATCGCTGAATATAATCCATCTCTTCTTTAATGGTTACTGTCATAACCGATGTGTCTGTGATGTATCGCATGATATTAGTCAGATTACGGCAGAGTTTAATCACTTCCTCAGATTGATTGTCTTCGGCCAGTACAATCACACTTGCAAGAGTATTATAATAAAAATGTGGATTAATCTGAGACTGCAATGCCAGTGTGCGGGACTTAACTTCCTGCTGACGGGTTTCCAAAAGGTCATCCATGGAAAGCTTTAAGTCTTTTCGCATCTTCTGGAAGGTCTGGTTTAATTCTTCCAGTTCCTCAAAAGAATGCGCCAGAGGATGTGCAGAAATCTGATCCAGATTGCCAATCTCAATATCTTTGACTTCCTGCTGCAGTTGTCGAATAGGCCGCATAAGACTCTTAGACATATGGAAAGAAATCAGTATGATACCAAGAATCATGACGAGGCAGACGCCCAGAAGCAATTTCACCAGATTTCGAACTGGCTGCAGAACTGCAGATTCAGGCTGTACGGTTACATAAGTCCATCCACTGAAGGGGGAGGACTCATAGGCAATCAATTCTGAACGATTACTTTCCGGGTTGTGGAATGTAATATCAGACGAATTGGAGTCCAGGACAGAGTAATAATCATAATAAGAGTCATTTGTTCCATAAGGATAGAGCAGCTGACCATCCTGATTGTATACATATGTACCTAACTCAGATGGGTTTTTCTTTTTATAGGTAATAATATTTTTGAAAATGGATTTGCAGCGTTTCATAACCTCAATTGCACCAACATCTCTGCCGGAAGCATTGTAATAACTGCGGTATAGGGAAATAAACCAGTCTGAACCAGATACATTATTGCTCATAGACCGGCTTTGGTAAGGCGCACTTAAAATCTTGCTGCCCCCGGTAATCTTGGTGTCCTCGACCCAGGGATAGTCCGCTAATTCCACACGGCTGTATTTTGTAGAGATACCTACCATCATACAGTTCCCGTTGTAATCAAAGAGATTAATCTGGTCTGCTTTATTCTCAGCACCATTAATACTTACCACCAGGTTAGAGAAGGCAGGCAGTGACTGCTGGGTAATGAGCAGAGTGTTATTGCCAAGCAGATCTTTAATGGCAGAACTGTAGGTGATATTAATCGATACAGAATCCATATCTTCCAAAATATTTTCCGTCTGTTCCATAAAAGAGTTATTCAGGTCAGTAATTGACCCCTTACTCTGTTCAAGCAGAATATTAGATACGTATTGATAGAAAAAAATAGAAAATATCACCAGAATACTGATGGAAATGCTTAAATAAGCAAGAAAAAAGCGTGATTGTAATTTAGATGGATATCTTTTTTTCATATATCATAAATCCTTCCGGTATGAAGTCGGTTATGTGTGTTCAAGCATTATATATTAATTGAATATAAAAATTATAACACAATTGCACAAATTTGACATGGAATTTCGGATATTATACATCCTTATGCGGGAAAGCATCAATAAATTCAATGGTTTACTGGTTATCAACATGTGAAAAAAGTATAAAAAATTACTTAAAAAAGAGAAAAAAGTACAAATTCTAACCAAAAAAGTCCATAGACCAAAAGCATTTTCAAAGATATAATTAGTTTATCAAATAAACAAATGCCTGGCGAGGCATGAAGGAGGAAACAACATGAAAAGAAAAGTAATCAGCGTATTGTTATGTGCCACTATGGGTGCAGCTATGTTAGCTGGATGTGGAAGCTCAAGCAGCGAAAGTACATCCGATTCCACAGATGCAGCAGCAGAGGACACAGCAGAAGCAACTGATGAAGGAACCGACGAATCAGCAGAGGCAAGTAATACTGATTTCAGTGGTGAAGAATTAAGTATCCTGGTTTCCGCAGGATGGATGGACAATCGTTATGATGAGACCATCGCTCGTTTCGAGGAGACCTATGATGTAACTGTTGACTTACAGACTATCCCGGCAGATCAGTATGATGATTTGTTACAGTCAAAATTATCTACTGATTCCTGTGCAGATATCTTCTGGATTCAGTCAAATCCATTTGCTATCGATTCAGTAATCGTTGATCCTGAGAAATATTGTATCGACTTTACAGGAGCTGAATGGGAAGGCATTATGCCGGAAGCCAGAAAAGCATCCTGCATGAGCGGAGACAAATTATATGGTCTTCAGATCTGGCACAACTCTCCAGAGTATGTCATGGTTTACAACAAGACTTTATTCGAAGAATTAGGAATTACAGAAGTTCCAACAACCTATGCTGATTTCCTGGCTGATTGCGATAAGATTGCAGCTGAAGGAATCACACCTTGGTTCGTACCTGGAGCTGATGGATGGCAGGAACAGTTAGCATTCTTCCAGATCGGTGGTGTTTATGAAGAAGCTACACCTGGTCTGTATGATGGATTAAATAACAACACAGCAACATTTGCTGACAATGAGAAAATGTTAGAAGTATTAGAGCAGTACAAAGAGTTATCTGACAAAGGTTACTTAGGAGAAGACTGGATCGGATCTGACAGTACTAACATGTCTAATGACTTTGGCGACAGAAACATCGCTATGGCAATGGCTAACTCAAGTTTCATTCAGCAGATTAAAGATGATACCGGTACAGAAGATGAATTCGGTTTATTCTTAATCCCACTTGGTGACAATGATACATATCCTACTAACCCGGCTGGCCCTACCATGTTTGGTTACAAAGGAACAGAGCATGAAGAACTTGTAAAAGAATTCTTTAACTTCGTTACAACAACTGAGAGCTTACAGGAAATCCTGGACAACTCACCAGCTTACACAAACTTAGATGTTAATGATGACGCTGTAGAACAGCACTGGTTACCTGAAGAAGAAGAGTTCATGGCTTCTGTTGACGAAAGTAAGATGGCTACACCTGTTCTTCAGACTGGTACAAAATATACAAATGATTACTGGTCAGATTTCGGTTCTGATATGATCGCTTACTGCCAGGGTACTATGGAAGCAAACGATGTATTATCCAACATGGATTCAAACAGAGCAGAAGCTGCTAAAGTTACAGGCGACGAAGCTTGGAACTAATCAAGAAGCCTAAAGTGTAAACATAGTAAGCTGCTGCTGGCAGTGTATTATGGAAGCATGTAAGTAAAAATATGCCGGGAGAACAAACTCTCGGCATATTTTATCAAAAAACTGAAGATTTAAGACGTATTATAGAAAGTGGTGAAACCATGAATAAAAAAAGAATTTACCCACAATGGTTTTTGATTGTCCCATTAGTTTTATATATTGTATTCTTCCTGACCCCCAGTTTGCTTGGTGTAGGATATTCCTTCACAGACTGGAATGCAAGAAGTGTGGATGGTGTAAACTTTGTTGGTCTGCAAAATTATATCGAAGTATTTACTTCTGATAAAGATTATATAACCGGTATTGGACATACGCTGATGTTTACCATCGTATCAAATATCGTAAAACTGATTCCGGCATTATTGCTGGCAATCATGTTAAATGAAGGAATGAAAGGCAAGAACTTATATCGTACATTACTATATCTGCCTTCGATTCTTCCTTATGTAATTATTGGTCTGGTATTTAAATCAGTTCTTAATTATAATAATGGTCTTATGAATGTAATGTTAGAAGCTCTTCATCTGGGATTCTTAAAACAGAAATGGTTATCAGATCTGAATATGGTATGGAAATCTATCTTTGGTGTGGATGCCTGGCGTGGTATTGGTTACGTTATGACTATCTTCATCGCAGGATTAAGTACGATTCCTAAGACATATTATGAAGCTGCTGAGATTGACGGTGCCAATTTCTGGCAGAGACTTAGATTTATCACACTGCCAATGTTATCCAGTGCAGTTATGATTAACTTAGTATTTGGTATTACTTATGGTTTAAAAGTATTCGATATTATCTAT
>JAQVHQ010000076.1 GCA_028696165.1 Lachnospiraceae bacterium
CTAATCCAAAACTCTCATTTTTTGACCAGCACGATGTGGTGGTCTTATTTTGATGCCTACTTTTCAACCTGTATAAAATTTTCAATGTTCTTTCAATTTAGCCTTGACTTTTTATTTGCAGGCTTATATATTGATGATGTATTTAAAAATATTTTGTGTGCTATTACAAATTAAAATCAAATTGTATCCGAATATTACTGAATCCGGAATTTATATCTATATAACGTTCTAATTCGTCTTTTATCTTAATTAATATATCATATTTTTCATGTTTTAGATAGATAACCTGACGATATACATCCTGTATGCGTCCTACACTCTCCCATGCAGGTCCAATCAGCTGTAAATCTTCTTTCCTGTAAATCTTCTGGATATACTTCTTTATATACTCCATCCCCTGCGTCAGCAGCGCTTCGTCTTCACTGCTTCCTAAAATAGCAGTCATAGCTATCGCCGGAGGATAATCCATCAATTCACGAAAGTTCATCTCTTCTTCATAAAAATTATCATAATCCTGTCTGGAAGCATCTACGATACAATAATGTTCCGGCTGATAAGTCTGAATGACAGCTTCGCCTTCCAGCTGCCCTCTTCCTGCTCGTCCAATCGCCTGAGTAATTAACTGAAAAGTTCTCTCAGAAGAACGGAATCCACTGCTGTTTAGTGAGAGGTCCGCCGCAAGGACTCCCACAAGTGTCACATGAGGAAAATCATGGCCTTTGACTATCATCTGCGTCCCAATTAATATATCTGCTTCCTGATTAGCAAATGCAGAAAGAATTTTTTCATGACCGTCTTTTTCTTTTGTAGTATCTAAATCCATACGAAGGACTCTTGCCTTCGGAAACTTTCTGTGAACAACATCTTCAATCTGCTGTGTCCCTGCTTTAAATCCGCTGATATATGGAGAACCACACTCCGGACAGATTTTTACCATTTTGGTTTCATATCCACAGTAATGGCAAATCAGCTTACCATTTCTATGTTCTGATAAAGAGACATCACAATGGGGACATTTCATCACATGACCACACATACGACAGGATACAAACCCTGCATAGCCACGGCGATTGAGGAATAAAATAATCTGTTCACCCCGGTTTAATCTCTCCTGCATCTTCTCCTGAAGCAAAAGACTTAAGATAGATCGGTTACCCATCTCTAATTCTTTTCGCAAATCCACAATATCCACACTTGGCAGATGGCTTTCTCCATAACGGTTATCCAGTCTGCAGAGCAGATACGCACCCTGACACGCACGATAATAAGCTTCCACTGATGGTGTAGCAGAACCCATAACTACGGCTGCCCCTTCCATCCTGGCCCTTTCAATCGCTGTCTCCCGGGCATGATAACGCGGTGTAGTCTCACTCTTATAAGTATTCTCGTGTTCCTCGTCAATGATAATCATCCCTAATTGGGGAAATGGTACAAATAAAGCGGAACGAGGGCCAACGATAATCTGAACTTCCCCATTTTTTGCCCGTTCAAACTGATCATAACGTTCTGCCTTAGTCATTTTAGAATTAAGAAAGGAAACCTGATTTCCAAAACGGCGATAGAAACGCATAACTGTCTGATACGTAAGTGCAATCTCAGGTATCAATACTATAACCTGTTTTTTTCCTTCCAATATCTGTTGGATCAATTCCATATAGACTGATGTTTTACCGCTTCCTGTAATCCCATAAATCAATGTCGGTCTGGGATTATCCTGCTCCCATTCGCGGATAATCTGCTCATATACCTGCTGCTGTTCTGGAGATAACACATTTTTCTTTTCTTTTACCTCGTCTAAATGCAGTGGATTACGAAAATTATCTTCTTCCTCCACAATCAGCACCTGCTGTTCTTTCAGAGCATTGATAACTGCTTTTGTAACATTTAGTTTACCTGTAACCAATTCAGAAGCAAGCGGCCCATCTTCAATTAATGCACGTAAAAGACGCGCCCTGGCCGTTCGATGTTTTGATTCTAATTCAGCCAGCATCTCACGTGCTTTATCCTCTGGTATATTTAATATAAGTGTTTGCTTTTTTCTTTTTTTTCGTGTTTCCTTCACAGGAAGCACCGTCTTAAGTGCCTGGTTCATGGTCGAACCATATTGTTCCTTCATCCATGCTGCCAGGGCAATCATCTTTGATTCCTGATTACTGCCGTCTACCAATACACGCAGAATAGATTTCACCTTATCCGGATCATATTCCGAATCATCTGTCAGTTCAATCACATACCCACTGATGATTCGATTTCCTTTTCCAAAAGGAATCTCCACACGAGAACCAGCTTTAACTTGACTGGCCAGTTCTTCCGGTATCTGATACTGAAAACACCGATCCAATTTGTCTAATGAAATATCTACGATAATATTCGCATATTTCTTCATTTATTCTCCTGCAAGGATATCGCGAATTAACTCCCGCTCATCCATATGATGCTTTTCGCCCTTGATTTCCTGATAATCCTCATGTCCTTTACCGGCAAGAATCACAATATCGCCTGGTTCTCCATGATGAATCGCATAAGCAATCGCTTCTTTACGGTCAATGATTTCCACATATTTTCCATTTGTTTTTGCCATTCCAGTTTTAATATCATCAATAATAGCCTGAGGTTCTTCATCACGCGGATTATCCGAAGTAATAATGGTCAAATCTGCCAGTTTGCCAGACACTTCCCCCATCTCATAACGTCTCATCTTAGAACGATTCCCACCGCATCCAAATAAGCATACCAAACGATGAGGATTGTAATCTCTTAAAGTTGTAAGCAGGCTCTCTAGAGCCATAGCATTATGAGCATAATCAATCATAAGCGTAAACTCATCCGACACCTTCACCATCTCAATACGCCCCTTAACCTTAGCGGTCTTTAGAGCCTGTTGAATATTTTCAACCGAAACCTTAAAATGTCTGCAGATAGCAATTGCCGTAAGCGAATTATAAATACTGAATTTGCCCGGTGCATCAATCTCCACCGGGAAGTCCATCAATCCCTTTACATCATAAGCAATTCCCAGATATCCCGGCTTAGATACCAGTTTCGTATTCTCCGCCCGTAAGTCCAAATTCTTACCAAATCCATAAGTCTCAATCTGACAAGTATGTCCCTTAATAACCTGTTCCAAATGCTCATCATCACCATTGACAATACCAATCTTACACTGCTTAAAGAGCATACCCTTACACTCCATATATTGTTCAAAGCTTTCATGCTCATTCGGTCCAATATGATCCGGCTCGATATTCGTAAAGATACCAATTTCAAATAAAAATCCTGCAGTTCTGTGAAGCATCAGTCCCTGAGAAGAAACTTCCATAACAACACAATCCATGCCCGCATCCACCATCTGAGCAAAATACTGCTGTACCACATAAGACTCCGGTGTAGTATTCGATGCAGGAATCACCTTATCCCCGATAATCGCTTCTATCGTCCCAATCAAACCAACCTTATACCCAGCATTTTCCAGAATAGACTTCACCATATAAGTAGTAGTAGTCTTCCCCTTCGTCCCGGTAATACCAATAATCTTCAGTTTCTCAGCCGGATGATCAAAATAAGCCGCCGAGATACAAGCCATAGCATATCTGCTGTCCTTAACCAAAAGAACCGTCACATCCTCCGGAACCACAACGGCCTCTTCTACAACCAAAACCTTAGCCCCTTTAGAAACCACATCCGTAACAAACTTATGTCCGTCAACCACAGCCCCCCGGATACAGATAAACAGAGACCCCTCCGAAACCTTTCTGGAATCATAAACAACATCCTTAACCTCAACATCCACACTACCCTGCAGACATTCAAACTCAATTCTCTCAACTAAAGTACTTAACTTCATATAACCTCCAACCCGTGGAATTCAAACATCCACATCATATTTTCAATCAAAACAATCCCTCTGCATCAAAGCAAAACAGGAATATTATCTTCTTTCAAGATAAATACATATGTCAGTATGATACCATATACCACCATTTTTTTCAACTTTTCCAAAAGTCACCCCATCTCCGCGAAAATTACCACATCAAGTGTCATCCCCAGTATCACAGCCGCACCACAACAAGCACAACAAAAAGTACCGTAACAGTACTTTAATTATAAAAAAGAATCTCAGACTTTTTTTATAATTTCTTTATAATTTTCCCCATTTCTTTATGACAAGTACATATTTTCCTCACATTTTCCCTGTATACTACGTATTAGATAGTTGATTAACCACTCACTATCTCCCCCTCATAAAAGAAAAGAAGCGAAATTGCCAGGCAATTTCGCTTCTTTTCTTTTATACTATATTTTACTTTCCTCTAATATTTACATATCAAATTTGTTCCCAGATTCTTCATTGCGATAATTACATCAATCAACTAATCGTATCACATCAACTCAACATCCCCACGCCCACCTCCCGGCGGTCTTTTATTTCACATTTTTAAATCACTCCACAACATACTATCCGCCAACCAACAGCAGGGGTAGAAAAGAAGGGGATTGATTGACATTGGAATAAGCTGATAAACGGCATTCTCACGCCTAGACGTTTACAGCGAAATGACTGTCAATCAATCCCCTTCTTTTCTACCCCTGCGTCCGCATCCATCCGCAAGTGCATTACCACTACTGCGAAATAACAGTCCCAGCCTTCCCTCTAAACCCGGCCTTAGCCAAATCCAAAGAAGTAATCACAGCCTGTCTTCCCACGCCCTTCTCAATAAAGGAAATAGCAGCCTCAAACTTAGGCAGCATAGACCCAGCTTCAAACTGATTCTCCGCCATATACTTTTTAGCTTCTTCCACAGTAATATGTCCCAACTTCACTTCATGATCCGACTGATAATCCAAAGCAACCTGATCCACACTAGTCAAAATTAACAACTGATGCGCATTAAGCAACTCCGCAATCTTGCCACTAGTCAAATCTTTCTCAATAACAGCACTAGCCCCACGAAGCTCCACGCCCTGCTCCAACACTGGAATTCCGCCACCGCCACATGCAATAACAATCTGTCCTGCGTCAACAAGTGCTTTAATCGTATCAATTTCAATAATTGCCTGTGGCTTAGGAGCAGCCACAATACGACGATATCCATTCTCAGTCTCTACGACAAAATTACCTTTTTTCTCCTCTTCCTCAGCTTCTTCCTTAGACATGCATCTGCCGATAACTTTGGTAGGTTCATAAAAAGCTTCATCATAAATATTAACTTTAACCTGTGTCAAAACAGTTGCCACTGGTTTATAGATGCCACGTGATACCAGTTCTGCACGAATCGCATTCTGCAAATCATATCCGATATAGCCCTGACTCATAGCCGAGCAGACAGACATTGGTGCCACAGTAAAGTCTTCATGATTTTTACCAAATTCATTCATAGCTGTATGAATCATACCAACCTGAGGTGCATTGCTGTGTGTAATCACAACTTCAGCCCCAGCCTCTACTAAATCTGCGATTGCTTTTGCAGACTCTTTTGTTGCTTTTTTCTGTTCCGGAAGTGTGGTGCCAAGCGCACGGTGTCCCAGCGCAACCACAACTATTTTCTTATCCATACCACGTCCTCCTATGCAAAGAATGATTTACCTGCGAAATATAACAAAACCAGGATTCCAAGAACAATTCGATACCATCCGAATACCTTAAAATCATGTTTTTTGATATAGCCCATCAGGAACTTAATAGCAAACACTGATACCACGAAGGCCACCAGCATACCTACAACTAACATTCCGATTTCCATTCCGCTAAAATGAAAACCGAATTTTACTATCTTTAACAAACTAGCTCCAAACATTACCGGTATTGCAAGGAAGAATGTATACTCCGATGCAAGTTTTCTGGAACATCCAAGAATAATCCCACCTAATATAGTAGCGCCTGAACGGGAAGTACCCGGAATCAGAGATAATAACTGAAATACTCCAATTAGAAGTGCCGTCTTCCATGTAATCTCAGATAACCTTACGGTAGACGGACGTCTGCGTCTGTTATAATTTTCGATTACAATAAATAATACACCATAGACGATCAGCATAATCGCTACCACGATATAGTTATAAAAATGTTCCTCAAGCCAGTCATCTAATGGAAGTCCCACAATTATAGCCGGCAGACAGGATACTAAAATCTTAAACCAGAGAATAAATTTATCTTTTTTTACATAACGATCCAAAAAGTAGAACCATCTGCTTCCCATCTTTTCTTTAAAAGTGAATTCCGAAAGATCTTCTTTCTCCACATCTCTTCGGATGCAGAAAGGCCAGATTTTATTCCAGAACAGCAAAATAACCGCCAGTATTGCTCCCAGCTGTATAACTACCAAAAACACTTCCTTGAATTCAGCCGAAACATTCAGTTTAATAAACTCATCAATTAATATCATATGTCCGGTACTGCTGATTGGAAGCCATTCGGTTATTCCTTCCACAATTCCCAGAATAATTACTTTCAAAAATTCTAACATCAGTTCCTCCTGCTCCCCTTTAAGGGTCTTCTAAATAATCTTATGTTCTCACGCTCTGCTTTATGGTAAGTATAACATAAGAACATCTATTTTTCGATATTTATTCTATACAGAAATATCACTTATTACAGGAACATCTCCTGTTGCAGGGATATTCCTGTATAATTTGTGTGAGGAACTATTTTGTAGCAATTGTTGCAATATCAATCAATGTCAATTTGTTCAAATCTGTATTCTCTAAACTAGTTGCCAGCGCTCCAGCAGTATCCAAAGAAGTCAATACGTTAACTCCTGTCTCAATAGCATTACGGCGAATCAGGAATCCGTCTTTTGCATGCTCTACACCTGGAGATGGTGTGTCGATAACCAGGTCAATTTCATGGCCCAGGATTAAATCCATAAGGTTCGGTGACGGCTGTTCAATCTTATTGGTACGAACTGCCTTTACGCCATGGTCATTTAAGTATTTTGCTGTGCTTCTGGTTGCATAAATACGATATCCTACATTAACAAATCTTCTTGCGATATCCACTGCATCTGCTTTATCTTCATCTTTTACAGTCATAATCATATTCTTGTATTTTGGAAGATTAATGCCAGCACCTAAGAATGCCTTATAAAGAGCTTCATTAAAGCTTTCTGCGATACCAAGACACTCACCTGTAGATTTCATCTCAGGTCCAAGGCTGATATCTGCTCCGCGAATCTTCTCAAATGAGAATACAGGCATCTTGATAGCAAAATATTTTGCTTCCGGCTGCAGCCCAGGTGTGTAGCCCAAATCCTTAATCTTATATCCTAGAATTACCTTCGTAGCTAATGGTACAATCGGAATTCCTGTAACTTTACTAATGTATGGTACAGTACGACTGGAACGAGGATTTACTTCGATTACATAAACCTCTTCTCCACATACGATGAACTGGATATTAATCATGCCAATTACATGTAAAGAACGAGCCAGACGTTTTGTATACTCTTCAATAGTTGCCTTCGCATTTGCACTGATTGTCTGTGCAGGATATACAGAAATACTGTCTCCTGAGTGAATACCGGCACGCTCAATATGTTCCATGATTCCCGGAATCAGGATATCTTCTCCATCACAAACTGCATCGACTTCGATTTCCTTACCAACCAGATACTTATCTACCAGAATTGGATGATCCTGAGCTATACGATTAATGATTCCGATATATTCCTCCACATCCTCATCATTGATTGCAATCTGCATACCCTGACCGCCTAATACATAAGAAGGTCTTACCAGTACCGGATAACCCAGACGATTTGCTACTTCTTTTGCCTGTTCTGCTGTATATACAGTATCTCCCTTTGGTCTAGGAATCTGACATTCTTCCAGAATTCCATCGAAAAGTTCACGGTCTTCCGCAGCATCTACATTCTCAGCGGAGGTTCCCAAAATCGGAACACCCATTTTAATCAATGCTTCCGTCAGTTTGATAGCGGTCTGTCCGCCGAACTGTACTACTGCTCCATCCGGTTTTTCAATATTTACAATGTTTTCCACATCTTCCGGAGTAAGTGGTTCAAAATATAATTTATCTGCAATGTCAAAGTCTGTACTTACAGTCTCTGGATTGTTATTTACAATAATTGTCTCATAACCTTCTTTAGAGAATGCCCATGTACAATGTACAGAACAGAAATCGAACTCAATACCCTGTCCGATACGAATAGGACCTGAACCAAGTACCAGAACCTTTTTACGATCTTTTGTCTCAATAGCTTCATTTTCGCCGCCGTATACAGAATAATAGTAAGGAGTTGTTGCTGCAAATTCCGCTGCACAGGTATCTACCATCTTATAAGAAGCAGTTATTCCGGCGTCAAATCTTTGCTTTTTCACTTCTTCTTCCTTCATACCTGCGAGATTAGCAATAATGTAATCCGGGAACTCCAAACGTTTTGCTTCTCTTAATAAATCTTCAGTCAGAGGCTGGGTTTTTAACGCCTGTTCCATCTCTACTAAAATAGCAATTTTATCAATGAACCATACATCAATCAAAGTAATATCATGAATTTCTTCATAAGAGATTCCTTGACGAACTGCTTCAGCAATTCTCCAGATTCTCATATCATCTACAATCTTTAATTCTTCTAATAATTCTTCTTTGTCCAGATGTGAAAAATCATAAGACATTAAACTGTCCACGTGCTGTTCCAGAGAACGGATAGCTTTCATCAGAGCACCTTCAAAATTATAACAGATACTCATAACTTCTCCGGTTGCTTTCATCTGCGTTGTCAGTGTTCTCTTAGCACTGATAAATTTATCAAATGGAAGTCTTGGAATCTTAACTACACAGTAGTCAAGCATAGGCTCAAAACTTGCATAAGTCTTTCCGGTAATTGCATTTTTAATCTCATCCAAAGTATATCCCAGCGCAATCTTAGCAGCTACTTTTGCAATCGGATAACCGGTTGCTTTGGAAGCCAGGGCTGAAGAACGGCTTACACGAGGATTTACTTCGATAACACAATATTCAAAGCTGTTAGGATTCAATGCATACTGCACATTACATCCACCGGTAATTTCCAGTTCACTGATAATGTTTAATGCGGAAGTACGAAGCATCTGATACTCTTTATCCCCCAATGTCTGAGAAGGAGCTACTACGATACTGTCTCCGGTATGAACACCAACCGGATCGATGTTCTCCATATTACATACAGTGATGCAGTTTCCATTGCCATCACGCATTACTTCATATTCGATTTCTTTCCATCCAGCGATACAACGTTCTACAAGGACCTGTCCTACACGTGACAGACGAAGTCCATTCTCCAGAATTTCTTCCAGTTCATGAATGTTATGTGCGATTCCACCGCCGCTTCCTCCCAGTGTATACGCCGGGCGAAGCACAACCGGATAGCCAATCTGATTGGTAAATTCAATACCTGCTTCCACGGTTTCAACAACCAAAGACGGAGCAACAGGCTCACCAATTTTCTCCATTGTGTCCTTAAACTCTAATCTGTCTTCCGCTTTCTTAATGGTCTGGGAAGTTGTTCCGATTAATCGCACATCATGCTCTTTTAAAAATCCTCTTTCTTCCAATTCCATAGCAAGATTCAGACCTGCCTGTCCACCGAGAGTAGGCAGTACACTGTCTGGTTTTTCTTTCATAATTAACTGTTCTACCACTTCTACTGTCAATGGTTCGATATATACTTTGTCAGCAATATCCTTGTCTGTCATAATAGTAGCAGGGTTGGAGTTCAGAAGTACTACTTCTATTCCTTCTTCTTTTAAGGAACGGCAGGCCTGTGTACCTGCATAGTCAAATTCTGCTGCCTGTCCGATAATAATCGGGCCAGAGCCAATCACTAATACTTTCTTAATATCTGGATTCTTTGGCATTATTTCGCTCCTTTCATCATTTCCATAAAACGTTCAAATAAGTAGCTGGAGTCCTGTGGTCCCGGGCATGCTTCCGGATGAAACTGTACCGTAAAAATATTCTTACCAGTATAGCTTAATCCCTCATTTGTACCATCATTAACATTAACAAACGCCGGTACTGCCACAGCAGGATCCAGAGTATCTGTATCTACTACATAACCGTGATTCTGTGAAGAAATATAGACTCTTTTGTTGGTCATCAGGTCTTTAACCGGATGATTACCTCCGCGATGTCCGTATTTCATCTTATGTGTATCTGCACCTGTTGCCAAAGCCATAAGCTGATGTCCCAGACAAATAGCAAAGATTGGTGTCTCACTATCATATAACTTCTTGATTTCCGCGATAATCGATACGCATTCCTTTGGATCACCAGGTCCATTAGAAAGCATAATTCCGTCTGGATTATCTGCCAGTATCTCTTCTGCTGAAGTCAATGCCGGATAAATGGTAACCTGACATCCTCTCTCATTTAAGGATTTTGCAATATTTTTCTTTGCGCCCAGATCCAGTAATGCTACCTTTGGTCCATCACCTGGCAGAACGGATTTCTCACTGCAGGTAACTTTTTCAACTACTTTACCTGTTACATATGCTTTTAATCGTGGAATAATTTCCTCTAGCTGATAATTCTCGTTAGTGGTAATCATACCATTCATAGTTCCTTTTTCTCTCAATATCTTGGTCAGTGCTCTGGTATCAATACCTGCGATTCCCGGAATATCATGTTTCTCCAGGAAGTTCTGAATTGTATCCTCACAACGGAAGTTGCTTGGTATTCTGGATAATTCGCGCACAATATAGCCATCGGGCCATGGTCTTAATGATTCCTGGTCTTCATAGCAGATTCCATAATTTCCAATTAATGGATAAGTCATACATACGGCCTGTCCTGCATAGGATGGGTCGGTAAGCACTTCCAAATAACCGGTCATAGATGTGTTAAATACGATTTCACTGATTATCTCTTTCGTTGAACCAATGCTGGTTCCGGTAAAAACTGTACCGTCTTCAAGTATAAGAAAAGCTTTCATCATTACCTCCGTTCTAGGTGTAAGCCTGACATTAAAAATCTTCAAAAAAAAAGAGACAGACTTAGGGCTCTTTAATCTTATAAAGTTTACCATAGGAACATCTTTTTTTCAACCCGAATCGACACTAAATAATTTTTGTTCTCATAAAATAATTTTGTATTTTATTTTTAAAATTTAGTGTTGACAATTCACAGAAAATTCGGTATTATAATCAAGTGCTCAAAAACAGCACATCATAAGAAATGCAGGAGTGGCGGAATTGGCAGACGCGCAGGCTTCAGGTGCCTGTGGTAGCAATATCGTGTGGGTTCAAGTCCCATCTCCTGCATCTTTTTTTTATTTTACTTTGATTATTCTTAATCTTTCTTATTGCTTTCGCAATAGATTTCCCTTTAATGATTTTAATTTCAAATAAATATTATAATTGAAAATGGTGACTTTTATTGGTGTGACTCATTATAATAGTACTTTGCTAATTGAATAGTCTTTACATCTGCGTATATGATATAATTTTACCAGATGAGGTACCTGCAATGACTGATAATGAATCATTGCTGCCAATATCAAACATAATAAATGTTCAAATTGCCCCCCTGAAAAAGGGACTTTCCCATAAAAAAACAGAGTGTAAAGTCTATTGAGTTATCAAAGCCTTTACACTCTATTTTTATCTCTATTTTTATTTCTACATCAATTCGAATTACTCATACCTGCCATATTAGAAATAAAGTTCCTGCTGCAAATTCAGTTCCGGCCGTTCTTCTATAACCTGACTTGCATAGTCTGTAATTCCCTTACCAGTATTTGGATGTTTACCAGAATATACCTGATCCACACAGAAAATACACAGTAATGCTACACAAAGAGGAACTAATATTGACAATTTAATTTTTCTGAAGTAATTATCCAGCATTGGAGCCAACAGATATACAATTGCCATACCGCCAAGGCCAAACACCAGCAATCCTTCCGCACAGATTCTTCCATTCAGATTTAAGAAATAACCACTGTAATCCCACCATTTTTGTCCATTATGTGCCATCTCAAGATAGTAAGAAGTATAGTATTCTACACAGCCGCATAAAATAACTGCAGCGATAAACTCTACCACCGGATTTTCACGGAATTTATTCAATACTACCAATATCAAAACTCCACCGGTTCCATAAATCGGAAGCCATGGTCCATGAAGCACTCCTCTATTGACGAACACTCCATCGGATACAAGATGAAGACTTACTTCCCATAACCAGCCTATCAATGAAAAACAGAAGAATAGTAAAATAACAGACCATATTGTATAGTGTCTCAGATAACGCATAGTTTCCACTTTTTTACGTTTTTCTTTCTCTGGTATACTGTAGAGACGTCCCGGATAGCGTTTTTCTTCCAAAATATCCTTGAAAGAATGAATCTTTAATTTTCTTACTTCTGCTGCTTCATATTCTTTCTCTGTATCGTTATTTACAAGAATTATACCAAACACATTGGCAATAAATCCTTGTATTCCCTGATGTCCTGCTGCTTCTGCCTGAGGCTGCTTCATCAGTTCTACAATATCCTGATATTTTTCATTTAAAATATCTTCTGCAGCTTTTTCATAAAGATAAATATCATTCAATTTTTCATATCCAGGAATGTTTTTCTCAATTGCCTGTTTACGAAGCTCTGTATAATATTCTGTATAAGTTGCATTTGTATATGGATTTATAAAAAATACACCTGCCAAACCAAATGTCACCGCATTCAGTAAGTTCCATCCTATAAAAGACAAGTCCAGAATGAAGCACTCCCATTTATGTCCATCCATCATCTTTCTGGATAAAGTAATGGTTTCATTTGCTTTCATATTGGGATTTTCAGCCACAATATATGGAACCATTTTATAAGAATAATTCTTAATTATTCCACCAACAATTGTAAACATCCAGAATACCAGATACATATATCGTACAAACATGGTCCAGGAGGCCTTACACCATTTACGAATCCTGTAGAAAAAGAGGAATCTTGTTACCGGTACTTTCTCATATGTACGGCTTTCCATGAAAATTCTGCAGCTTACAGCTTCGAGCAGGTTCTGAAAGAAGAACCATACCGCAAGCATTGCCACCAAACTTAGCAGAATAAATAAAATAACTGCAACATTTCTGGATTTACTCACCGAATTAAGACCTGATAATATAGTAATAAAAACCGAGCCGGATGCAACTGAATTAATTGCACTTGCTAAAACGCCTCTGGTCCTTCCCAATGCTTTGTTCGCGCCTTCAGCCTCAGACTTTTCCTTAGATTCATTCTGGATTTCTTCTGCCTGTTCCTGACTAACCTGTTCATCACCAAATAAGGCTTCTCGGATAACTGCAACCGCATTAAGCTGTGATGCTGCTGTTCCGGTAGCCACTTGGGTTCCATTCTCCTCTTCACTCAAATCAGAAGAATATGGATCTACACTTTGTTTTACGAAATCCATGGAATTAGAAAACTGTGCTCCCACGAAAGCCATAATTAAACAAGTAATCACCAGCAACGCATAATGGGTCTTTACCACATGTTTTGCGCTTTTTTTCATTTCTTTCCTAGTTCTCATTTGCTTTCTCCTCAAGTTTTTTTATTTTGTACACTATCTAAACTAATATTACAGAATAATGTATAAAAATGCAAGGCTTATACATATCCGCGATTGCGTAAATTTACCTTCGGAAATAATAGTGTAGAGTTCACCCACGATGCACTGATAAAATATCAGGCAATGACTTGTGGAATTAATATACATCTTTTGTGTACTCATATCAAGCCCATATTT
>JAQVHQ010000077.1 GCA_028696165.1 Lachnospiraceae bacterium
CATTTCAATAAAAAATCCCGCGGATTATTCCGTGGGTGCTATACCAAAAAGTGCTGGATTTTATTTGCCAGAAACTGCTGGAAAATAATTTCCATTTTTTGTCGGAAAGTACTTGCCGTTTACAACTGAGCATTTATCTCCAAATCGTACATGAAGATTAGAAAAATATAATTTATTAAGGTTGACTTTCTCCCCATTCTTTTTCATAATGACACAATCATCTACAAATTCAAAAGTAAATCCTGTTCCTCTCAAATAATCTGCTAATACCGTATCTTGTGTTAATGCATGTGGCAATGTTAGTAATCCTTCTGTATATATGCCGTTTATATCCTTTCTAGGCGTAATATGATTTACCACAATTTTATCAATAAGATTCAGGTGATTACATTCTGTATACTCTAAAAATTTATCTATATCCAATTTATAAATAGAAGATTCATCATAATGAAAATCAACAATTTCATCCATGTTTTCAACAATATATTCTTTAATACATAGTTCAGTAGCCCCTGTGATTTCTACTAGAGATTGATACAATTCAAGCTTTCCCAAAGTATTTAAGTACATTTATTCTCCACTCCTCCGCTGATGTGATTTCAAGTATATCTTCTGGTGGTATGTATGTTTCTGGTTTCATATATGCAAACACATCATCTGCTAATTCTCCATTCATGCCGTCAATTGCCCGCAATATTAAAATTTTCTTCAAAAATTTGTAATTATTTATCTCATCGTACTGATAATCCATCTCATTATCATAGAAAGTATAATAGGCAAAATCTTTAAAATTTGCTTTATACTTAATTACATAGGGCTTTCTGTCTTCAATCCATTGATCTGCTACCTTTTGAGCATCATCTGAAAGATTTGACAATGTATATAAAAATTCTGGCATTTTGCATACTGTACTGTACTTTGAAATATCTTCACAAAAGAAAAAAGCATTTATTTGGTAATCGTAATATATTTTATGTGCTATCCATTCCAGGTTTTCTGCTGTATCAGTTGCATGATTTTTCCCTTTGTATTTTGCATACCCAATATCATACTCTTGACTATTGGCACACATTTTTTGCTGATCTATGTAAAATAAAATTCCGTTTTCCGCCAACAAGTATCTCATTTCTGTTTCATTGCTCAAAACCCACTGTAGATTTCTTATCCCATTCTTTCTAATAGATACACATCTATCTTTGTTACTGGTTACGTGAAATGCCACAATCTCAAGTTTCTCTATATTTATCTTTTGGATTTGCTTTTTATACATTTCACAAAATGAATCTATGTCCTTATTACATTTAAGTATGAAATCTTCTATAAATCGCCCCTGCTTTATTTGTAAAGTATCATAAATCCAATCGTATGCCATATCCGGTGTTGTAATATCATAATACATCTATTTCCAAATCCCCCTTTTCTCAAGGCTTCAAAGTATAACTATATTGTACCATATTTTTTCCTCACATGACAGCCTCTGGTCAAGTTGACCAGAAGTAAATCTTGTCCTATATGTTGACAGCATGAACCCACAGCCGTGCTGAAAGGCAAAAAGAAAGGCCCTGATTCCTACTTAATATAGAAACCAGAGCCTTTCGCTCTTGAGATAGCCTAGCACAGCTGCCCCTACTGTAAACATATTTAATTATTATTCTATTCCAAATACAGTAGCACAAGCACTTGAATATGCTTCAAATGACGGTAATTGCTTTAATTCTGTTTGAAGTTTTCTTCTCCTACTTGGAAGTGAACTACTATTTGGCTGCAAATATTTTCCCACTTCATTCTGAGAACAGTACTCATACCATTCATGAATCAAACTACTTGTTTTACAAATAACCTCATTATGCGCATCGTTTTCTCTATCATAGCGTGGCATTATTTTATATGGTATTGTATGAATATGTCTTCTTCCGAATCCACCTTGTGGCTGAAAATCTTTAATTGCATTACCTAAAACTGGACTGTTCAACAACCCAACTATGTACTTTGCCTCGTCTTCACTATCAACTAAATACCAGTATAATGTTTGATCCACAATCAATTTTGAACAATTGACTCCTTCTAATGGAATATATGCTGCACATATATTAGATCCACCTGCACTTGATAATATTAGCCATTTATTTGATACAAACTGCTGTTTAAACAATTTTCCACGCATATTTATTTTTTCCAATAGTAATCTATCAAGTGACATCCCCACCTCTGATTCTATAGAATTAAAAATAAATTCTGTTCCAGCGTTCATAATTGCCATTTCTTGATCATCTATTTTCTTCCAGCTTCCATTTTCTTTATATCCAGGCATAATCACTTTAACAGAATCACTCATATAAAATGGTGATAGTAATTTTGATGTAAGGCAATCAAACATATACTTATCATCAAATCCTGTTCCCTCTATGTCTATACCCATACTAATTTTTCGCTCACTAATCAAATAATACAATTCACTAGATTGCTCAATCTTATCAACTTTCCACAAATTATTTTCAAGCCTTGTATATTCATGGAATAATGCTGTTCTTGGGAAAATATCAGCGCCTTCATAAAAAATCATAGGTTCTTCATTTATCAAATCAATAATATCGAAATCACTTCCATGATTTGTCCAAGCCGTTCTGTTTCCCTGCCTGCTTAATACATAGTTGCACGGCTGATACTGTTTATCATCAATATATTGTCTTCCTTGAATTTCTTCTGGATTATTACAACTACTTTTATTTCCAGTGAGAACAATTGCCTTGTTTTTAAATGTTGGAATAGGTAATTCCCATATTTCATCAACCTTTGCTTCTATGCAGTGATCTGCAGTTCTATACTTCTCCTGGCGAAGTGGCTCATGATTTACCCCACTTAAAACACTTCCAGGAAGAACACAACTCCATCGACCTCCTTCAACAAGATATTTATCTATAGAACATAATAAAAATGTTGTTGCCAATTCCATATGTAAATGTGATGCCCCAGGTGGTTTTATCCCATATGAATTTACTCTGCTAATCAAAGATCCCTTATACGGATTATCCGCCAATTTACTCATTGCAAGCCATGGTGGATTTGAAACTATACAATTAAATTGATTTGCTGTAAGCCCAGGACGATAGCTATTACTTAAAATAAAAAACCAAATTCCATTTCTTCCTGCTCTTTGTAATTGCTCTAATTTCAGAACTAAATTATACACAGCAATACGTTGTATTTGCTTCTCCGTAGCAGATAATTCAACTCCTGTTTCAATTGTGACAGCTTCCATAAGTGTATTTACTTGTGCATCTGTTAATGGTGTATTCTGATGCTCAGCACGAACCATTGCTAATTTATAACTCTTTGACATATATGAATCAAAAACACTCCTATGTTCTGGCTTAAGAATAAAAGCAGGAATACTTATTTCACTATCATCAAAATGTAAAGCATATGATTCTTCCTCATCACTCGGCATATTATGTGTAATTGGTGTAGCTACAAATAACGAATCTGCATGATATATTGGCACAGTAATAGAGCCCGAATGCAAAGAAAATAAATCTTTCATAGATAAAATCCAGTTTACCTTTGCAAGCATAATAGCAAGCGGATCAATATCAAATCCCATTACACAAGAGAAGATAATATTATCTTTTTCAGTGTTGTAAAAATCCGGTTGGATCTCATATTTCTTTCGAACCGATTTAATAACTTCAATAAGAAATACGCCTGAGCCACAGCACATATCTAGTGCTTTTGGATACTCGTTTAAGTCAGAAATAGTTGCTTCTACCATTTCTTTAGCTACCCAATGTGGCGTAAATTCTTGTCCTAATAACAATCTGTGTTCCTTATTAGCCAATTGAGCTAATAATTCACCAAACAAATCCTGTTCTGAAATAATCGAATAGTCATATGCGCAAAGAATGTTTTGTATCTCCTGAATAGCACTTATTATTTCATTAACAAAGGGTTCTTTATTCAGCCATCCAAAATAGTCATAATCTACAAGATTCATAATATTGTGTTGCTTAAAATATTTACCATCTAATATTCTTTTTATTTCATCTTCGCTACTGATTAACGGTGTTCCGTTCAATACATTCGCACATATCATTTTAGCAACTGTAACTAAATAAAATTCATTGACATATGTCTCCATGGAAAATGCTCCATAATCTGAAGCTCCAAGATATGCTACGAAATTCTGCCAGACTGATTTTATCAATTCTCCATAATCTGGTTTTGTTTCCATAGCAGTATCAATTAAGGAAACAAATTTAGCGATTTGTGAACTATACAGTTTGCTTCCAACCCCAAAATCAATGACCAATGCCTTCGCATTTAATATTCTGGATTGATCTCTTCCCATATATTTTTTAACAAACAATTCAAACTTCTGCATTACCTCATCAGTTTGCAAAGATAAGTCCACGAAATCTTCTTGCACTAACGTTATATTGTTGGCACCACACATTGTGCCTCCAGTCAAATCCATATCAATTACAATAGAATACCCATACCAGCGTACAGTATCTGATAAAACACCCAATATTTCATTTTCCTTTATTCCATTGTTATATAACGCAGCACAATATTCTTCAACCTGATGATATCCTTCTTCAAAAATTCCTTGGATATTTAAATTTTTCTCATATTCAATCGCTGTCTTACCTACCACTGTATCTGCAAATCCAGTTCTTTCGGTTCCACTTTCATTTGCAAAATGAACAAACGTCTCTGTTCCGAGTACATGGTCTTGTATCCACCAAGGTTCTTCTGGAAAAATTGTTTTAAGTTCAGAAGAAAATAAGTGACGTAATTTATCTTCTAATGCCCCATTCGCTATCTCACTCTGTGCAAGATGTGCAAATCTTTTCAAAGCCTCAATATTCATATGTTCCCCCTCTTTCTTTCTTTTTCTTTGCCAGCAATTCTTTAAATGCATCAATGACTACGTCTTTATTTATTCCAAATGATGAAAACATAATATTATCAATTTCACTCTGTATTTCTTTACTATTTGTTTTCAATAATAGTCTCTTACCCAATTGTTGCATCGTAATTCTCTGTTCATCTGTCATCTTGGGTAAAAGCATATGTTTCAGATGACTCGCCTCTACTTTCAATGCGCCGCCCCCCATAACAGTACTTGTTAATTCTAAGTAGCACTTGAACCATAAAGAATTAGTTATTGCAAACATCTCCATATGCGAATCAGTATCTTTGCTCCACATGGTAATAAAGTTAGCGTCTACGACAATGTTCTTATTTTTTGCTTGCATAACAAACAAGCTATTTACTGAATCTCCATTGATTCTAGGAATACATATATCTGGGTAATGTCTTTCTTTCATTTTCGGAAGCATATACCAAAAATTTGTATATCCAGAATCATCTTTTTTAATATTTGTCTTTACTGCCGATAACTCTGGAAAGGGCTTTTTCCCATTCTTGGGCTTATACATTTCTGCCTCATCAATATACTCTTCTAACTCCTTCTTCATTATATGATATACATTTTCACATTTGCCTGAAAGCAATTCTACATCACTTCTTCTAATTTCTTTCTGTAAATAAAAAATACACTTACTTAGTTTTTCCTCTGTCACGCAATGACCATCTATCTCACTTCTATTTTGCAATGCATACACAATATTTTCATTATCCACACAAATGGTTTTATTGTTCCATTCTCTTGTCTTCACCCGTACAAATGTTTTCTCTTTAGATATTACGTTTCCGTAAAAGAACTCATTCGCCCCAGTTCTCAATCCTTGTCCTATATTCCATTTTAACGATTCAATAGAGATATACTCTGATTCTCCATAGCCTTCAATAATCTTCTGAATTTCCAATGGAAGTTTATCTCTATCCTTAACTGCAATCTTATCTTCTTTTTGAATCCACTTCACCTTATCAATATCATTTAAAAAATTAGAAAATAAAATACGCGTATTTACTATCTTCAATGCAAAATCATGATTATTTATTTCCAATTTACTAGAAAGAATTTTATAAAAAGCTTGCTTACCTGAAAATTGCTCAAATATTAAATTCTGTGTCAGAGAATTCTTTCCCGCAACTCCCTTTCCCATACTGATATAAATTGTCTCATCATTCTCACCCATACACAAATTTATGGTTTTTCTTCTTTTTGCCAATATGATGCATGTTTTTACTTGTGCATTATCAAACCATGATGACCCGGTATCTTTAATAATGATTTGCAACTCAAAGCATTTCATGAGTAAATAATGAATAGGCATTGCATAATCTCTGTTAAGCCAAGTATCAGGCACCACCATTGCTAGATAACCACCTGTTCTCACTAAAGATGCACATAATATCCAAGAAGGAATTGATAAATCTGATAAGCCAGAATAGTTTTGTGTAAGTGATAAAAATAATGCTTTATCTTTTTTTGAAATATACGGATTATGTTCAATATAACCTGCTAAATCCTGTCTTATTTTTTCACCGTCTGGCAATCCAAATGCGTCTTCTCCATTTAATAATTGGTATCGAACATATGGAGGGTTTGTTATCACCAAATCCCATCCACTACGAAACTGTGCTGGATAGTAATCAAAAGCACTCGAATTAACCAAGTTTGCCTCTTTTACTTTTTTCTTGCATGTAGGTAAAACTGTAGAATCTATATCTATTCCCCATAATCGAGATGCACGGATTTCACTGTTTTTAACAGCTTCCAACATATCTCCAGTTCCAACCATTGGATCTATAACTGTCTTTATCTTTTCCTTTTCTGGAATTAACGAAACTAATAAATCCGCAACTCTATTTCCCGAAAAGAATTGTCCATATCTCTTTTGGCGTAATGACAAATCTTCAAGTTCTTTCATCTGACTTTATCCTTCCCGAGCCATTTTAATATACTGATATGCTTCCTTTGCATCATATCTAACTTGTTCTCCCTCTTTCAAACATTCATTTATATAAAGGGAATATAGTCTTCTTTCATCACATTGCTCATTATTATCATTTATTACCTGATCCAAAATCTTCTTATTTGTTCTTTTGGTTTTTCCTTTAGTTTCCCTATCTTTTAATAGAAAAATAGGATCTCCCTGCACAGAACCATCCGAAACAATTTGCTTAAAACTTGCCTGTTTCTTATCTAATATATTTGCAAAGCATACTTGAAAACAAGCATCTGCAATTACATTTTCAAAAGCCGTCCAGATTTGTGCTTTTGCTGCATGAAACACAACAGCCGCATATGAATCTACTTTTAACACTCTATTCATTTCGCTAAACACATTCACTAACATCTTTTGATAATCTTCTAGATTTTTTTCCTGTGCGTTACTAATAATAATTTCATTCTTACGTTCAGTCACTTTGGGCAACCATAATTCGTTAATCTGATTAACTTCCGCATACGGAATAAAATCACCAAATGGTGGATCGGTAAAAATAAAATCCACAGAATTATTCTTTTCTACTATTTTCTCGCTAGACAAATTATGAACATTAACTATACCTGTGCATTTTTCCAACATTCTGTAAGCTTCAATAAATGGACTCGCTTTTCTCCTAAGTCCTAACAAAATATTTTTTTCCACAGGCACTTTACTAATATAAAGTACTCCGCTTTGTGCTCCTGTAAGTGCAAAATCTTTTGCATTCTTTTTTGCAACAACTCTTGTCATTAAAGTACAATGTGTTGAATTATAACTTAACAAAAGCAATCTCAAAGAATCTCTTATTTTCTCTGGATACTCATCTGTTTTATCCCACAATTTCTTCATCACAATATAATTTCTCTTTGTGTAGAATTGATGTAAGTATGAAATTCCAAAGTGATATCCACTTCTATGGAGATCCCCCCATATTATTTTTTTAGGATAGTCATTTTCAATTTGTTCATGTTCTATTCGTGCAACCATCTCTATGTCATGAATATTTGCTTTTCTATTCCAGTTCTTACCACCTGTGGTTCCATAAACCCATGCTGGTTCTCTCTTTTTTCTTACACATTCTTCTCCTACAAGTTCATCATAATAATTTTCTGTAGCAAATTGTAAATCATCTACTAAATGTTCTTGATTACAAAATGGACACTTTATGTGCTTTTTAAATTTTACAGGATTTCTTTCTGTTCCTTCTTGAAAATAAGAAATTTCTTTTCCACAACTTGTGCACAACAAATACTCTGTCCATATTACATATCTAATTATCCCTTTATTTCCTTTCTCATCAAAAGTTTCATAATAAGGATTTAACTCTTTTTCCATTTCTGTTACATATTCATCTACTACTGACTTAAATTCGTCTGCCTTAATTCGATTTGTTATAGTTTTGGCAGCAAATGAACCATATGAACCTATTTCATAAGAAATAGCATCTCGCTTTCCCCATGTTGGTGTCACGTTTAAATCATTCGCCATCTTTATCATTTTTTCTGTTGGATATTCACATAACAAACTAGCAATTGATGTACTACCACTTCCACCAAACACGTCTAAAACAGTATCGTTTGGTTTTGTTACTGTTGCGATATATACCGCTATTGATTCTGGTGATATTTTGGTAGGATATGGAAAAGCATTAAAGAATGCCCCTGTCCTGGTCGATTGTAACGGTTGTTCAAACAGCTTTTTTATATTATTCATATTTGTCTCCATCTATTTACTCAATAATAATTTCTAATATATCATCAACAGTGCAATTAAAATATTTACATATTTTCCCTATACTTTCCATTGAGACAGATTCTTCTTTTCCCATCCGTGCCAGAACATTTGCACTTATATTAGCACATGTGATTAGATCTGTTTTTTTCATTTTATTATCAATGATTAATTTCCATAATTTATCATATACTACAGTCATTTTATGCCCCCTTAAAGCCTATTATCTCTTTAAAAATCGCTTGTATCATTATATCACGCTCCAATCAATATCGCAAATAAATATCACTATATAGTGATATTTCAAAAAGGGTAAAGAAAAAGGATCAATTTCACAATCGACCCTTGTTTACTAATCTTCTTTATCCTTCAATTTTTCTCACTCTCGGCGTCTGCGGATTCTTCCGATCCAACCAAGGTATAGTTGCATTTGCAAACAATGCTAATTCCACAAAGCCAAAGAATGCTGCTATTACAACCTTGACCGCTATTCTTGCTATATCATTTCCAATGTAATCTGCAAACACCCAAAACAATGCAGTGAAGATAATCACACCTGCGATACATGGAACTGCAGCAACGATTGGCATATAGCTTAACGCACAATACAGAACAACAAATGCTGCACAGATTCCAAATGTCATCCACCAACTTGCATCAGGGAATAATTTCTGATGAAGCGGAATGCTCCACACAACTGCAGGCACTATATTTATCAATGGAATCTTGTAATTCTTTTCATATGAGTTTGTCTTGATATCTTCTACAATGTATTTTGCCATATTCTTTCCTCGCCTTCCCATATATCATATCGTTAATTTGCAACTACTTCAAATGGTTTTTATCAATTACTCTCCATGTTCTTGTGTTGAGGCTCTTTACTTCAAAATGGATTGCTCCATGTTCTTTTTCATATTGATACAACTTCTTTTCTAACATTCGTCTCGACCAGGTGTATACTCCACCAGTATACTTGCTCAGCTCGATACACAACTCTCTGATTGTTCCCTCATATTCGTAACTGCACCTGCAGTCACCAGTTGGATATGTCTTAATGACCTTGAAGCGTAATTTTTCCCTATCTCTATCTGCCATAATAAATCCCTCTTGCTTTCTTGTGGATGTCCCCCTTGGTCGATTGACCAAAGGGATTCACCTTCTAGTCAACTTGACCAGAAGTGCTATTTACTAATTTATGCCATACATATCGTGTCGTACTTCTGAATTATAATAATGGCTAATGGTATTTGGTGCATTATAAAGAGCTGTGATCAAGTAAGCTTTGATATTCGCAACCTTTGTTGTGTTCTTTTCCATGCATCCAATAACATATTGCAAATGAGACGAATTCAGTTTTAAGAATTTGCTTTTAACCAAGCTGTATGGATATTCTTCTCCTGCAATTCGAATGGTCTTACGAGGAACACATACAACATCACAGATAATCTGATACAGTTCATCATACATATCTCTATCCTGCCACTGGTAGTTAGACATCATAATATCATACTCGATATTTTCCCTAATAATTTCCATGTATGCAGATGCCTGATCCATCTCATCCACCTGCTGATAAGATTGACTGATAGGATTAGTATTACTCAATATATTATTATTCTCTTTATTATTCGGGTGTAATAATTCCCCCAGTACCGTGGTAGTTTCTTCACTGGTTTCGTCCACTATTCTATCCTGGCGAAATTTATCCTCTAGTGAATCGGCTTCACTAGTGCCATTTGCACACTGGTGTACTTTTTTCACTGGTTCCATATCTTCACTGGTGTTATTAGTATTCTGGTGAACTTCTTTCACTGGCGTTTTGGATACACTGCTCTTATCCTCTGATACAAAGTTTTTTACATAGATAACATTTGCCACACCAGTCTGCTTTACCATATCAATTAAGCCTATATTTTCAAGCTCTTTTAACAATACTCCTGCTGTTTTCTTGCTTACATTTAAATCCTCTTCGATATTATTCAGAGAATACTTGATGAAGACCTTATTGTCCTCATCAAGCCATCCTCTTCTCTTGGAAAGAGACATTCGATCAAGCATCAGACCGTAGAGAAGCTTTGCGTTATTTGACATATCCTTAAAGCGTTCATCTGTAATCAACGCCTTTGGTAATCTATAAAACGTAAACTGCTCTGACTCTCTCCCATAATAAAAATCTAGTTCTAACTTCTCCACTAATTCTGACCCCCTTTCTCTTTCCATTCATCCAATAATTTCACAATAATTGTTTCAATATCTTCATTGCTCATGTTCGGTTCAAAGTAAGAATCTAATCTTTTCTGATTGAATACTACTTTACGAACTGCAACTTTCTTATAGCTCATGATTTCTCTCAGCCACTGCTCATTAAAAAGACCTTCCTTTACTGCATTCTTGATTCTTGCAGACTGTTCCATATTAACGAATACACCAATCTCATTCATAACACGATATACAACTTCCTGCTGTTCTGCAGATATGAAGGACAAATCCACACCTTGCGCAATTCCAAGCTTTTTCAAATCAATGCATTCTAACAGTTCATCTGACAGATTTGACAAGTATATAAGTCTCTGAATTGTCTTACAGCTTTCTCCTGCAGAATCACTCATCTCCTGCAATGATAATCCACCAGTAGATCCCTGATGCTTCATTGCATCATATTTCATGCGGTAAGCCTTGGCTTTCTCACTAATGGAAATATCCTCTCTCTGAATATTTGCATCAACCATAATCACAGTAGCTTCATCATCATTGCAATCCTTAATCATAACTGGCATTGTCTCTAATTCAGCCAGGGTTGCCGCATGGTGTCTACGATGACCAGAGATCAGTTCATAGCCACCCTCTGCTCGTACTCTTACAATAGCAGGAACAAGAATTCCATACTGTTTGACACTCTTAACCATTTCTTCCATCTTGTCATCATCTAAGACTTTAAAAGGATGATTCTTGAACGGATGTAGCTCGCTAAGAGCCACATCCTTAATCTGTTCACCTTGTACCTGCACTGCACCTTCTTCTGATTCTATGTCGAACATTTCATCATATTTTCTAAGTGTAATCTTTTCTCCTAAGTTTCTCTTAGCCATGATTAACAACCTCCCCTACTAACTGTTCATATGCCTTTGCAACTTTACCTTTTCCATCATGTGTATATATGCTGACTCCTGCCGCTGGCATCTCAGCTGCTCTTACTGACATTGGAATCACATTCTCAAAGATATGAATATCCTTTGCATATGCGTTATAAACAACATCAATAATGTCATTGGCATAATTGGTTCTATAATCCACCATTGTAAGCAAGATACCCATAATATGGAGCTTTGGATTCATTTTTCTTTTCACCCTACTAATTGTCTTAAGTAACTGTTGCAAGCCTTTAATTGGCAGATATGCAGGTTGTACTGGTATGATAATTTCATCTGCAGCTACAAGTGCATTTAATGTCAACTGACCAAGGTTTGGAGAACAATCAATTACAATGTAATCGTAACGATCTTCAATCATTTCAATATAATCCTTTAAGACCGTTTCACTGCTCATGATTCCGATTAAGGATGTTTCCACACCAGCTAATTCGATATTAGCTGGCAAAAGGTCAACTCCTTCTTGATGATGAAGAATCCCTGCATCAAGATCAAAATCATCTTCATTCAATACCCACTCCATGATATTTGACAATGTAACATCTAATTCATCTGGTTGCTGATAACCTAATGCCTCTGTAAGAGATCCCTGGGGATCGTTATCAATAATCAATACCTTTTTACCTAATCTTGCTAAACCAATTCCTACATTGATTGTTGTGGTTGTCTTTGCGACTCCACCTTTCTGATTTGCACATATAATAACTTTACTCATTTTACTTGTCCTCCTTAAATTCTACTTTTTTGATTTCTGCATACATTCTGTAATATTTATTTGTTCCTTTATTTGTATAGATCTCCGACATCTGAATGACCTCTATCTGTGGACTACTTTTTAGCAATCCACAAAACCACTCTATATTTTCCTTTGTACCCTGTAATCTAACCTTTAACATATAAAGCCTCCCAATCTACATAAGATCAATATTCTGGGTATCGAATCTTAATTGCTTCCCAGAAGTATCTTGCATATCCACTGCAGAACAGTTCTTCCACTGTGTACTGATGACACTCTGTTAATTGCTGCTCATGTTTCTTATAATCATCTACACTCGGTGTTCCATTGCAATATAGATTAAAAGCCATTCTGATTACTTTGACACTTCCACTGGTATTCCATCCTTTTTTCAGGCATTCCGTCTGAACACATCCAGTCTGGAAATTGTAGATTTCCTCTACATGATTTCTTGTATCCTCACTGATGCCGAGGCAATATACCAATGCTTTGTGATATACATCTTGATATCTACACTTCTGCATCCATTCCTCATAGAATTCTCGGTGACTTTCATTCTTAAAATTGATTGTTTCTTTCTTTGCACTTAACGCTGTGTTATTCATACTTTTTAGCTCCTTTCTGACTTCGTATAAGTTTCGTATACAATATCGCAATTCTCGTATACATTCTTTGAATATACGATGGAACAAAAAAAGGACCTTCCCTTAGATTTTTCTAAAGGAAAGTCCCTATTTTCGTTAATCTTTATCCTGTTTTATTCAAAGCTATCCGTCAGTTGAGCCCATAATTCTTCATCTCAAATTACGAATTTGTTGTAGTAAGCGTTGTAGTAAGCACCTTACTCAACCTCGCAAACCCTTGATTTTACTAGGTTTCTACTTATCCAATGACTTCATTGTTGGGAACAGCAAAACATCCCTTATAGCTGCAGAGTCAGTCAAAAGCATACACATTCTGTCAATACCAAATCCAATACCGCCTGTAGGTGGCATACCGATTTCCAGTGCATTCAAGAAATCTTCAT
>JAQVHQ010000111.1 GCA_028696165.1 Lachnospiraceae bacterium
ATCCAAAACTCTCATTTTTTGACCAGCACGATGTGGTGGTCTTATTTTGATGCCTACTTTTCAACCTGTATAAAATTTTCAATGTTCTTTCAATTTAGCCTTGACTTTTTATTTGCAGGCTTATTTTACCAGGATAATTGTTTTATATGGTTTTTAAAATTATTTTGTTAACAGCATCATGATTTCATTGCTTCTATTTACAAATTTTGTCATTTCTTCAGAAGAGAGTGGCTTGTGGCTTAATACAGCCAGATCGTATAACTGTTCGCAGATGACAGGAACATTCTTAGAACGTTTATGATCCACGATGAATTTAACTAATGGATGGTTAGCATTTAATACAAGCGTTTCTTCACCGCCAAACATAGTCGGATCCATACCTGCCATGCCATACATTTTCATCATATCCTGCATACGGCGGCTTTCCTCTGAGAGAATCATCATAGAAGAAACATTTCCATTTTTCAGTTTTTCTACTTTGACGGTCAGTTTATCTTTGCCTAATGTCTTCTGGAAGGTCTCAGAGAGAACTTTTGTAATATCTTCCAGATCCTCGGTGGAATCTTCTTTTAAGGTGTCTGTAATGTCAGAATCGATACGTTTGAAAGTAATGGTATCTTTTTCACGCTCTAACTGTGTGATGAAAGTAGCATCAACATTATGTTTTAATATAACAGCATCCATACCTTCTGCTTTGAACATATTGATGTACTGACTCTGCTGAACTTCGTCAGTTACATAGTAGATGGTGGTCTTTTCTTTTTCTTCTTTGGAAGCATCAGCCTCTTTGTTGTCTACTGTCATGGTATCCTTGTCATCTACTACCACCTCTGGTGTATCATCTTTTTCATCTTTTGCAGGAATCAAATCCGGAAGTGTAAGGTATTTAGCGTCTAAGTTCTTGTACAGGATGTAATCCATCATTTTTTCAGAGAATTTGCTGTCTTTGATACAGCCAAATTTGATAAATGGATCGATATCATCCCAATATTTCTCATAAGTTTCTCTGTCTGTCTTGCACATACCACTTAATTTATCTGCTACCTTTTTACTGATATAGTCAGAAATCTTCTTGACAAATCCGTCATTTTGCAGAGCACTACGCGATACATTCAGCGGAAGGTCAGGACAGTCGATGACACCTTTTAACAGCAGCAGGAATTCAGGGATAACTTCTTTGATGTTATCAGCGATAAATACCTGGTTATTGTAGAGCTTGATGGTTCCTTCAATGGAATCGTATTCGCTGTTGAATTTTGGAAAATATAATATTCCTTTTAAGTTAAATGGATAGTCCATGTTCAGGTGAATCCAGAACAGAGGCTCTTTGTAGTCCATAAATACTTTTCTATAGAATTCAATATATTCTTCTTTTGTACAGTCATTAGGGTGTTTCATCCATAATGGATGGGTATCACTTAATGAAACAGGACGTTTATTGATTTTAACTTTCTCTTTTGCAGGGGATACTTCTACAATTTCTTTTTCACCCTTTTCATTTTCTTTTTCTTCTGTCTTTGCATCTTCATGAATGTGTTCTACAATCACATCATCATCTTTTAAATCTGCCTCATCAATAGTCTCAAATTCCTGGGCAGCACCTTCTTTTGCAAGATAAATGTTTACTGGCATGAAAGAACAGTATTTTTCAAGGACTTCACGCATACGGTATTCGTTAGCGAATTCCAAACTGTTTTCGCTTAAGTATAAAGTAATGACAGAACCTACGGTTGTCTTATCTCCGTCAGAGATTTCGTATTCGCTGTCCCCATCGCTTTCCCAATGAACAGGGGTTGCGCCGTCTTGATAGGAGAGCGTATCGATGTGTACTTCATCTGCAACCATAAATGCAGAATAGAATCCCAAACCGAAATGACCTATCATCTGATCATCTGTGGTTTTGTCTTTATATTTTTCAAGGAATTCTGTTGCACCGGAAAAAGCAATCTGGGTAATATATTCTTCTACTTCATCAGCAGTCATACCAAGACCGTTATCGATGAATTTCAGAGTCTTTTCTTCAGGATTTACCAGAACCTGGATCTGTGGTTTGTAATCTTCCGGGAATGTATATTCTCCCATAACTTCAAGTTTCTTTAATTTCGTAATAGCATCGCAGCCGTTGGATACTAACTCACGAGCGAAGATATCGTGGTCAGAGTACAGCCATTTCTTAATGATTGGAAGTAAATTGTCGCTATTAATAGATAGATTACCATGTTTTTTTGACATGATGTTCACACTCCTTTATCTTTTATATTTATAAAAAATATATTAGACCCTGGAAATTCAAATGTCAAGAAAAAATTAGCACTCAACCGAAATGAGTGCTAATAAATTTATTAAAATTATAAACAAATTATAAAATCTGAAAAAAATAATTGGACATTATAGTTTTTCGGTGGAAATCCCATTGTTCTTAAAGTAGGACATAACATATAAATCCCATGCATTGTCAATAGTACGGTCCATAGTAAAATGCTTCTGGGAAGTACCGGTGGTGCAGGTAAGCTTGTGTCCATCAAAAAGCAGATTAAAGAAAAGTCCCTGGATTTCTGTCTCTTCATATTCAAGATTGGAAAATTGTAAGAAAGATACAATCTGTGTGTGTGGGAGCTGAAAAACCATTTTAAAATGCAGAGGAGTACGTTTGCCTTTTATGATAGAAAAGACAAATTCACGAAGTTCTTTCCAGTAGGAATATTTTCGGTTTTTTAACTGTTCCTTCGTATCCGTATCAAAGAAGTCCGGATGGAGAGCTCCATCTATATAGAACTGATTAAAGGTCGTCACGGTAGCTTCGGACAGGAGAAAGGAGTCAAAGGTTTTCTCCACCAGAAGTTGTTTCATAAAGCTTTTTACATCGAGGATGTCTAATGCAATCATATCTTCACCTGCTTATCTGTGTAGTACGTAAAACTTATTGATTTCACTGTATCATGTCTTGCAAAATGTGTCAATTAGAAGAAAAAGTACTGATTGCGTAAATTTACCTTCGGAAATAATAGTGTAGAGTTCACCCACGATGCACTGATAAAATATCAGGCAATGACTTGTGGAATTAATATACATCTTTTGTGTACTCATATCAAGCCCATATTT
>JAQVHQ010000002.1 GCA_028696165.1 Lachnospiraceae bacterium
AACTGCACGAAAAAAGTTTTGAATTCATCAAAATCCGTGCACTTATAGTATACCACTCAAAGGCGTGAAAGTCAGTAAAATCAAGTGCTTGAAGCTGATTTTTGAATTAATCAGCAGACACTATATAATCAGAGCATCTAAAATAATAAAACAGCCTTTCATCTATATGTTTTTTAATCATTCTCATGAAACATATAGACGGAAGGCTGTTTTAATTCTTCATTTTCTTAATAAATGGTTTTCCTATTTGTGCATCTGCATTATTGATTTTATTTCGTACTAAATATGTATTTTATTTACTTGAATTCCCATTTTATCTAACAAGTCCTCTTCCCTGTGATGGCAGGTGAACAGTACTACCTGACGTTTCTGATTAGCCAGCCACTTAAGCACCTGGCCGAGGCGCCTGTCATCATACATAGCGAACACATCATCAAGCAGGATAGGTAAAGGCTCTTCCTTACATAGGATTTCGCTGACTGCCATTCTTAGTGAGAAGTATATCTGTTCAATCGTACCTCTGCTTAACTGTTCTATGTTTACATAATGTTCTCCTGTATCCAGACTCATCTGGAAATCCGCATCTATCTGAATCTTACCATACTTTCCTTCTGTCAGTTCCTGCAGGATTCTAGACGTCCTAAGCTGTATCTCCTGTCCCGCCCGCTCCTGCATATTAGTGGAGATTTCTTTCATGGTGTTCATGGCAAGGGTAATGGCTTCCTGCTCAGTCTGCAGCTTCGCCATCAAAGGTGAGTCTTCGCTGTAATCGCGATATTCCTGCTGATAATTTTCTAAAAGTATCTCTTTTTCTCTTAGAGATTTTTTTAGGCTGTCTATATTCCAGCGGATTTTTTCTGAATTATCATTCTCATCTGTATAACTTTCTCCACCTGGCCTATCCATTCGTTTTTTATCTCTTCCCCAGAACAGAATAGCTGCTACGATAAGGATTGCGGCCACGGTCATGACCGTTCTCTCTATTCTGGATTGTACTATGAAGTCCCCAAAGCAAGTCAGAAGAGCCACAGCTATAGCAGCTATCCTTGAAACGGCCCATCTGCGATTCTGCACATTCTGCTTTTTCACATATCTCTTTCGCTTCTCCAGTCTCCAGACACGTTCATATTCACTTTCCTGCTCCTTGATATTCTGCCGCAGATTCTCTGTTTCTTCTATAATATAATCAATCTTCGAATGTATCTCTCTCTTTAATTGTTCTTTTCGTTCTTCTTCCTGTGCAAGCTGCGCTTCCTGGGCTTTTCGCTTCTCAACCAGATAATTTCTAGCCGCTATCAAATTCAAATCGCAGTCATTGCTGCCCTGATAATTCGCCATATAATTGCGTAGTTCCGTAACTAATCCACCTTCTGTCTGACTCTTTAACTGTCCTATAGATATAGTATTATCATAAACCACTTCGCTGATATTACCCATGAGCATACTCAGATCACCTTCCTGTATGGATAAGCACTCTCCGTCTGTCTCACAGACTAATTCCGCCTTGGGACTTAAACGGTTAAAGTCCCGTTCCAATCGAAATTCTTTTTCCCCACATGCAAACCACACCGTGCCAGCGTAGTAGGATGCATTTTCCCATGGTTCATAATGTCCATAGGTATCTGTCTTTGATCCAGATCCCCTTCCACGCAGTTTCCGAATGCCAAAGAAAATCCCCTTTAAAAAGGTATGAAGTGTCGTCTTTCCGCTCTCATTATCTCCATAAACCAGATTTATTCCACTTTTCAGTTCCATGGTCTTATTATGAAATTTTCCAAAGTTTTTTACCTGTATCTTCGTAATCTTCATGCATTAACCTTTCGTTTCAAGCATCGCCCACAGCCCATATTCCAAAGCTTTTTCATTTACCGGTAATTTCGGTGCATCTTCAAAAGCATGTATATATTCTTCAATCAGGCTGCCTTTATATTGTTCTTTTAATTCTTCTAAGTCATAGTCTGGTTTTGTAAAATCTTCAATTTGTATGATTTTCCCATACCCCATATATAATTCTGTACGAAACTCCATATCTGCCGCACGTTTGCCCACCAGATGAATCTTCCATATGGCATCCTTACGGTTTTCTTCCTCAATTGTTTCCCTGATAAGCTCGCCCAGTGAAGTCTGGGTAGTCTGGGTATCCACCGGAATATCTAAAACCACATATTCACCTTGCGCAAATGGCACAAACTCGATTTTAACATCACCGTCCTCGATTTTTCCCCGGATAAAGCCATGCTTTCCTATATCATTTCGATCAATAGGTTCAAGAGCCCCTGCATATGCTGCTCTATTGTGAATCAGTTCTTCCGGTTTGTGAATATGCCCCAGAGCTACATAATCAAATCCTTCATCCACCAATGCCCCCGGCTGAAGAGGAATGTGCTTTGCATCTCCCCCATGTCCCAGTAGGATATGTACTGCTTCAGGTCTTAACGTATCCGGTTTAATATACTGATACAAAGGTTCCTCAATCTCACGGCTATAGTAACTCAACCCATAGATATATGTATCTAAATCTTCCAGATAAACCCGGCTCCAGTCCTTACTCCACAATCCCAGTACATTTTCTGCCCATGGGAAGGTCTGATAATGAGAATCTATTTTCAAGAAATCATGATTGCCCGCAATTAATACAACCTTAGTATCCGGAATCGTTGTAAACAGGTAATTAACCTCTTTTAGTTCCCGAACCAAAGGTTGTCCGTGAAATAAATCACCGGCAATCAAAAGCAGATCTATCTTTTCTGCTTTTACCTTACTTATTAATTTTCGAAATGTGTCCCAAATCTCATCTTTTCTCTCTGTACTCCAAGAGCAGCCCACATCCGGGGCTGCTCCTAAGTGTACATCAGCAATATGAAAAAACTTCATACAGTGACTCCTTTATAATTCGCAATTATTAACAGTTCTTGGGAATGGGATGACGTCGCGAATATTTCCCATACCAGTAAGATACATCACACAGCGTTCAAATCCCAGACCAAATCCTGCATGTCTGGTAGAACCATATTTACGTAAGTCGAGATAGAATTCATAGTCTTCTTTCTTTAAATCCAACTCTTTCATACGTGCAACTAACTTATCGTAATCATCTTCTCTCTGGCTTCCTCCGATAATTTCTCCAATTCCAGGAACCAGACAGTCCATAGCTGCTACCGTCTTATTATCTTCATTCATTTTCATATAAAATGCTTTAATTTCCTTTGGATAATCCGTAACAAATACCGGACCTTTGAAAATCTGCTCTGTGAGATAGCGCTCATGTTCCGTCTGTAAATCGCATCCCCAGGACACTTTATAATCGAATTTGTCATTATTCTTTTCTAATATTTCCACTGCTTCTGTATAGGTAACATGTGCAAAAGATGCACTCGCAACTCCCTTTAGACGTTCAATCAGTCCTTTGTCAATAAATGAATTGAAAAACTGCATCTCTTCCGGAGCATTCTCAAGTACATAATTAATCACATACTTTAACATGCTCTCTGCCAGGTCCATATCATCCTGTAAATCAGAAAATGCGATTTCCGGTTCTATCATCCAAAACTCCGCTGCATGTCTGGTGGTATTCGAATTCTCAGCTCGAAATGTAGGTCCGAAAGTATAGATATTGCGGAATGCCTGCGCATAGGTTTCTCCATTCAACTGTCCGCTTACCGTAAGGTTCGTAGCTTTTCCGAAGAAATCCTGCGTAAAATCAACTTTCCCGTCTTCTGTTTTTGGAATATTATTCAAATCCATCGTAGTAACCTGGAACATCTCACCGGCACCTTCACAGTCGCTTCCCGTAATCAAAGGTGTATGCACATAGACAAAACCTCTATCCTGGAAAAACTGATGAATAGCATAGGCAATTAATGACCTAACGCGAAATACTGCCTGAAATGTATTCGTACGTGGTCTTAAATGTGAAATCGTACGAAGATATTCCATTGAATGGCGCTTTTTCTGGAGCGGATAATCCGGTGCTGAAGCACCTTCTACGGTCACTTCCTCAGCCTGAATCTCAAATGGCTGTTTTGCCTGCGGCGTAGGAACCAAAGTTCCCTTTACAATAACCGCTGCACCTACATTTAACTTTGAAATCTCAGCGAAATTCTCCATCTGATCATGATAAACCACCTGTAATGTCTCAAAAAAACTTCCATCATGAACCACCATAAAACCAAAGGTTTTAGAATCACGAACACTGCGTACCCATCCGCCGATTGTAATTTCCTGGTTCAGATATTTCTCCTGGTTTCTGTAAATCTCTTTAATTGTTGTCAGTTTCATATACCCATTTCTCCTTTAAATTCTGTAATCATTCTTTTGCAATCCAGCATTCTCCCAAAACTGCCTGCCAAAATCATTACTCTCTTTTATCCAATACTATATTCCGCAAGTTTTGCCCTATTGATAGGCAATATATACATTTACTTACAAAAATACTATCACCAGTATATCATGGGCGCTAATTCCAGTCAAACACTGCTATTTGGGCATAATCTTCGTCTATTTTAAATACTTCCATCTGATCATATCTTGTTATATATAATTCGTTTCCTATATAAACGCCCCGGACATCAGACACATCCATATACTCCTCTTCACCTTCCGCCTGGAACTTATAACTTAGATTCTGGGTAAATCCCTGGTCTTTGTCATAAGAAAATACCATATAGTTGGATTCCGAACCTGATTCTTTCCATGTCTGGCTGGTAAATCCGATAATGTTCTTATCTGGATTGATCAGAAAACCTTTATAATTATAAAGTGCAGTGACATCTCCGATTCCCTCTATTACTTTTTTGTGAATTTCCGTCACATTCTCCGGATCTGAGATATCATACATAGAAAGTTTCAAACCGATTCTCTCCTGAGTATCCGGATTGGTTTCCCATCCTATTCCCAGAAGCTGATTAGCTCCATAGAAATGCAAATACTCAGAAAATCCATTTACTTTCAGACTTCCTATAATTGCAGGATTCGCCGGGTCTGATAAATCCACAGAAAACAATGGGTCTGTCTGTTTATATGTGACAAAATATCCTATATCATCTAACAAACGTGCAGATTCAATATGTTCTCCTTCTGCCAGATTCTCCAGTTTACCTGTCACTTGCAAATCCTCATCCAGAATATAAAGCGCATTCTGAGTGGCATCCTGAACATAGTCTGTGGTCAGCACACGCAGATAGCCCTGATATTCATCCATAGAGAAGCTGTCATTTAAGTAACCCTTTACCCAGCCAGCTGCTTCCGGTTTGATTTTTCCATTTTTAAATGCAATCCGCACAATGGTAGAACCACTTGCTGTCTGATTCCATCCAGAGCCATTTACATAGATATTACTGTTACTTACATAGAACATATATGGCATCGCCATTACTGCTTTGGTGTCTATAAAGTGCGCCGGGCTGGTTATCTTTACGGAAGTCATCACAAGATAAGTACCATTGTCCGGAGTATTTGGCATATATATATCATCTGCCGCCATAACCTCACCGTTTACAGACGGAACAAAAGAGTTCGTATCTTCTACACCATAAGTTTTTGCATATGGGAGCATTCTGGAATCTTCCGTCAACACATACAGATATCCATCCACCAGACGGGACGTATGATAAAATCCCCCCTGGCTAACCTGACCTAATAGTTTTGGTTCTTCCGGATTCTCTATATTATAAGTATATACTGTCGTCTGCTGCTGTTGATTAATATCAAACACATCCTCTTCTTCAGCTTCTTCAATCCCGGCTTCCACTCCATCCACGATCACAATCAGACGTTTCTCATATAAGTACATCTCCCGCGCATATCCACTGGTCTGTTCTAGTGGAATATCCTTTATAAGCTGAGATTCCTGCGCATTGGCCTTTACAATCCGGACTCCCGTATTTCGATCCAACACATAAAGATAAGTCCCATCTGTCTTTACTGTATCGCCTTCTTCCACACCCTCTGTGCGGATGTTGGTCTGTGAAAAATCTGCCGAACCTGCTGCAGAAGCATTATCCTGAGAAGAGGCTGATTCCACCCCCGCAGTTTCCGCCTGAGCCGAGATCGATGCCTCTCCATCTGCCGCAGCACCATATTCTACCACTCCGTCTCTGGCGTACATACCTGCCGATGATTGAATACTGGCATATTTTTCATATATTTCCTGATAATCAGATGCCTGGGTCAACACTCCACCTAAAGTTACTTCTTCTGTCATATCTGCTGCACTTTCTTCACTTACTTCTGCACTATTCTCCGCTACTTGTGTATCCTCAGAATTCAGTTCTTCAGACTCTGCCGTGACTGATTCCGTAGTATCCATATCAGCAGAACTGTTTGCTGTCATATCCATAGCAGATTTGTTATTCCCGCCTCCCAGTTGAACCCATGCCGTAATTCCTACAACAAGTACAAGTGCCGCTGCGATCGCACCACCCCACTTATAGAAAGATGTAATTTTTTTCTTCTTATCTGTCATTTTTGTATCCTCTGTCATATCCTGCTCAGAGTTTTTTTCAGCAAATGCAGTATCTTTCAAGATATTATCCAGATTATCCGGCTTCAGGCTATCCGGAATTGGTAAAGATTCTGCCGATTTTTTTATACTGTCTAATATTTTCTTATCTTCTTCCATGTTTACCTTCCACCTTCCATAATATTTTTCATCTTCTTTAAAGCCCTGCTTTCCTTAGAGCGAACAGTATTTGCGCTCATATGTAAAATCTCCCCTGTTTCCTGACTGCTGTATCCCGCAAACAGATGCATAGATATAATCAGCCGTTCCTCATCACTAAGCTTTTCAAATGCTGACCGTACCATAATATCTTCAATGAAATCTGTTCCCTCCGCCTCAAGCTGTTCCGGCATCTCCACTGTTTTATTTACATACTCTTTTAGTTTTCGCTTACACTGATTGGACAGTATCTTAAAAAACCATCCACGAAATGCTTCTGCCTGACGAAGATTAGCAATCTGCTTATACGCAGACACCACAGTCTCGCTTACTACATCCTCCGCATCATGTGCATTTCTCAGAGTATAGTATGCAAAACGATACAAATCCTTATATATTTGTCCATATAATTCAGCAAAAGCTTCGCGATTTCCATCCCTTGCCTGCAAAATCAATTCCTGTGTATGTTCCATTGCCCCTCCCAAGAATTCCCTCTTTTCATTACTTCTATATTAATATGGTGTCGATTACTTTCATTTCTGTTGCATGAAAATTATTTTTTATCATATATATGTTTTACTCTATAAGCTAGTTGCAAAGACACCCATATATCACTTTTTCAAGAAGCATCAATATGGGTGTCACATATGTTATTTATTTTATTATTTCAATATTTTAACCTCATCAAGTAAGGTCAGATTAACTCCTCCGGATTCAGACATTTCAGTTCCGGTATCACAAAAATTCCATCTTTACGGATTAATACATCGTCAAAGTAAATTTCTCCGCCGCCCCACTGTGGCTGTTGAATCAGTACTAAATCCCAGTGTATAGCGGATGCATTTCCATTAGATGCTTCCTCATAACAATTTCCAGGAGTAAAATGAATCGAACCCTGAATCTTCTCATCAAAAAGGATATCCTTCATAGGATTCAAGATATATGGATTAACTCCAATAGCAAATTCTCCTACATATCTGGCGCCTTCGTCAATATCAAAGATTTCATTAATACGCTTTGTATCATTGGCTGATGCATTAATAATCTTTCCATCTTTGAATTCCAGTTTGATTTCCTCAAAGGTAAATCCCTGCTGAATAGATGGCGTATTGTAAGAAATCACTCCATTTATCGAATCACGTACAGGTGCTGTATACACTTCTCCATCTGGAATATTCATATGACCATCACAGGCAATCGCAGGAATATCTTTTATAGAAAATGTCAAATCGGTTCCCGGGCCTTTCAGCTGCACTTTGTCTGTACGGTTCATGTATTCTACCAAAGACTCCATGGCTTTTGCCATCTTGGAATAATCCAGATTGCAGACTTTGTAATAAAAATCCTCGAAAGCTTCTGTACTTGTATTGGACAACTGAGCCATAGCTGCATTAGGGTATCGTAATACTACCCAGCGGGTATGAGGAACTCTGATATTGTGATGTACCGGGGTCTGATAATAAGTCTCATATAATCTCATGTTTTCAGAAGGAACATCCGATAATTCACACACATTATCTGTCCCTCGCACTGCGATATAGCAGTCCATCTGTTCCATCTCACTGGCATCAACCTTAGCCATCAGTTCCATCTGCTCTTTAGAGGCATGAAGAAGAATCTCTCTTTGCAGCACTGGATCCGTATAATGTACAAAAGGAATCCCTTTCGCCAGATACACTTCCTTGACAATTGCCCTTGCCAAATCCTGTGTTTCTTTACCTGTATAGTGAACATATACCTTGTCCCCTTCCTGCACCTGGCAGGAATAACGAACGAGGCCCTTTGCTAATGTTTTATTTCTCTCATCCATAAGATGTTCTCTCCTTATTCTGTCGCCTGGGATTCCTCAAAAGTATCTATATAACTTACATAAACATTTCCCATAGATTCAAATAATGCAGTACTATCATTGATACCATATGGCTCGGTAGTCTGGGTAGCCGGATTATAGAGCCATGTATTGTACTGATCATATCCCACTATTACCCGAGTTTCTGTGTTAGAGAATTTCACCACAATCGGTCTCTGCTGGCTAACCTGATAGAGGACTTCATCCAAAGTACATCCCGTCAGATTCATTACCGTTGCTTCTGTTCCCATAGCAGTCTGTAATTCCTGTTCATCTATACTTCCACTTAAGATAGCCTGTGGTACATCTGTCAAAGTTATCATGGTCTCAGACACTTTATTACCACGCTCCCACACATACTGCTGACTTCCATTCAATACAACTCCCAGCACATTGTCAGCCTGCACAATCGCTTCCTTTGGCTTAGTCCAAATACTGTTCAAGGTACCTGACGCATAGACATAGTATGTGTTCTGATCTGCCGGTTTATTCATATCTACTTTCAGTGTATTACTTTCTTCATGAATACGGTCTCTGGAATACACAACCAGCGGATCCTTATCTTCAATCGGCTCCTGTAAAATCATGGAAACCTGAGTTTCTTTAGGCGTTGTTACCGTAAACTTCAGGGTAACTGTCTCTTCATTCTTCTGAAGATTATTCATAATGTGGTCGTTTGCAATAGCTACATAGGCATCATTAGCAGAACTGATTCTTATTAATTCTAACAATCCTTCTTCGATATTAACATCCGTTACCCATACATTTTCTTCCGCGTATTCCTTGATGACAGTTCCATCAAAATTTTGAATACGGACTGTATACATGGCAAAAGTCACATTACCAACAGCGTCCTTAAATATCTGCTCGTCCTTTGCCAGTCCATATACAAAATCATCATTCATAAATCCCAGTGCCTTGATTTTCTCGCCGGCACCTGCAGCGATGCTCTTCATCTCTCCAGTATCAAAGTCCATCAAGGTAATATTGCTGGAACCATTCTCATCCATCTCTTTCATCCAGGCCACACGACTTTGCTTTTTAGAAATCACAAAGCAGTCCGGATTAATGTCATCCTGAATAACCTGATAAGTCTTATTCTGGAAATCAATCTGATATAAAGTCTCATCAAGATAGACAAATATCATATTCTGTGTATTTACATAGGATAACAAATCAATATCACTGTTCAGAAACTGGAATGATTTAGTAATCGGAATAAATACCTGTTCTTCCACAGCATTCATCTCGCTATTATAATGATAAACACCAATTCCAGATTCTCCTTCGTGGTTTCCACGATTCACATATCCATAGAACACAAAATCGATATCCCCGTTTTCTTCCACCCGGACAATTTTAATATCATGTGCCAGATGATCATTTCTCTCATCTTCATTTTCCGGATCCCGGAAACTGAAAACTCTAGACAGCTTATCTGCACTGCCGTTATAGGACCACAATTCCCCCTGCTGTACAAAAGCAGTCACATCGGAATTCGAATTGGTCACATACTCCACATTCCGGTCTGTCACACCAAGCGTAATTCCTGTATTTGACAGAACTGAATTCTCACCATCAAAAAGCTGCTGCGCACTCCGCTGGAAATCCAGCAGCATAACCTTCGACTGAGAATATTTCATCCGGTAAAATTCTGTGACATAGTAAAGTTCTGTCTCACCTGCCGAATTTTCTGCAGATATCATATAATTCATACCAATACTGGCCGTAGTTTCATTAATTTCCTCAATTGTAGGAATTGCTTTTCTATAAATCTTCGGATTTAAATCGCCCCAGGTTACCTGCGCAAGACTCGAATGAATATTTACCTCCGTAAAACTGCTGTTAGAAGCAGTTTCATCTGATTCCAGTGAAGCCGCCAAGTCTGAAGCTGCCTCTTTATTGGTACACTTTTCATAAAAGTTCTGAACAAATTCCAGATATTTACTGATATTCAAACCGGAACGCTGCAGCAATCTGGTGTAATAGTGAATCTCCTGATCATTCTGCTGAATAGTCAGACACAGAGAGTATTCCTGATTCATCAATATAGGATTCGCTATGGTAAAATCCACCTTCTCATAATCCCCATCCGTGACAAACCCACTGATTTTGCCATTTTCTACAACTGTCTCTCCATCCGCAGTTCTCACTTCATAGGTCATACCAGAGAGCTCTCTTCCAAAAGTTTCCACCGCCAGAGTTAGAGTACGTTCCGTCTCCAAAGGAGTAATACTATCACGCACATAACGATCCTGCATCTCCTGGGTATATCCATACATCTGATTAATCACAGTATCTTCATAACTGATGTTAATCACCGGAAGGGATGCCGCTTTCATCTCCTCTGTATTTTCAGTAGTATCTCTATTCATAAAAGCACCGAATCCTATCACTGCCACTACAAATATCAAAAATAAAATTCCTATTCGTAATAATCTTTTCCTCATCAATCTATGTCTCCCGTAATATAAGTACATCTATATGCATCGATTTCCTATATTCTCAATCATTTTTAATACTTACGCAATCACACAGCTTAGTATCACCGTGTCATTATATTACTTATATATCTGCATCACTTATTTTTCTGTATTGCTTATTTTCGTATTGCTTATTTTCGTATTGCCTATTTTCGTACTGCCTATTTTCGTATTGCCTATTTTCCTGTATTCCTTATTTTTCCGTATTATTTATCTGTTATTGTCTATATTTCTGCAGTATATACATCCAAGTGCTATTCATCAAATAATAGTTTCGCCAATGTTGGCTGCACATGCAGTTCTTCCATACACTGTCTTACATCCCTGGAAAGTTCTGCCTTTTGTCCTTTCTTCACCGCACGGATCAAAAGATTCTTAGGCGTATGTTCCATATCAATAAACTCCAGAATCTGAGTCTCATATCCAGCACACTCTAATATCTTACCACGTAATCCGTCCGTAATCAATGCAGCCATCCGCTCTTTCAAAATCCCATAAGAAAAAACCGGATCCAACATATCATTTTGAATCTGACCATTCAACTCATGCTGGCAGCAAGGCACCGACAAAATAACCTGCGCCCCCCACAAAACTGCTTTTGCCAAAGCAAAATCCGTAGCCGTATCACAGGCATGAAGAGTCACCACCATATCCACCTGATCGACACCCTCATAAGAAGCAATATCTCCAATAAAGAAATGCAGCTTCTCATACCCATACTTCTTCGCCAGCTTATTACAATGAATAATCACATCCTGCTTCAAATCCAGCCCGATAATATTAACATCATACCCCTTCTTCTCATGAAGATAATAATACATGGCAAAAGTCAGATAAGACTTCCCACACCCAAAATCCAAGATCGTAACTTCCCTCTCCTTCGGCAGCTGAGGCAAAATGTCCTCAACAAACTCCAGAAACCGGTTAATCTGTCGAAACTTATCATAATGAGAATTCGCAATCTTCCCTTCCTTAGTCATAACCTTCAAATCCACCAGGAAATCCACAGGAGTCCCCTCCTCCAGAATATATCTCTTACTCCGGTTATGCTCCAGATTCAAAGGCATAAACACCTCTTCCCGTCTCTTCTTAACCTTAACGGTCATCTTCCCCTTCTTACTAACCAACACCTGCCCCTGCACAAAACGCCCCTCTAACTGCAGCTGTCTGAAAGACTCCATCCACACCTTAATCTGAACAATCACCTGCGTCTTATCATAATTCTTATGAATCTCCTGCGCACCCTTCGTCAAAGTACACTGAAACATCAACTTCCCTTGAATCATCACCGGCCGAATCCGAATCTTAGAAACCTCCGCATCCTTCCCCGCACCACTAATAATAACCCTGCTCAAATTCTCATCTATATACTCATACAACAATTCATCCAAATTCATCAAAAATTCCTCTCCACACCCCTGGGGCATAATCCTATCTACATACTTCTATCTATATATTTCTATCTACACACTTCTATCTACATACTTCCATCTACAACTTATATCCATATTTTTCACTTATTTTACCATTGTAAATGTTTTACCCTAAAACCTCAACCAATTTCGAAAAAAATACATTTTTTCTTCACACCCAAACGTCTTTCCCCTCACCCAAACAAACTCAGCCTCTAACATCCTAACATCCTCAAGCCCCGTGCCTCCAAGGCACGCGATCTCACTGCCACCCACAAACCCAGCCCCTAACCTCCCAATCCCCCTCAAGCCCCGTGCCTCTCCAAGGCACGCACTCTCACTGCCACCCACAAACTCAGCCCCTAACCTCCCAATCCCCCTCAAGCCCCGTGCCTCTCCAAGGCACGCGCTCTCACTGCCACCCACAAACTCAGCCCCTAACCTCCACTTCCGCCGCCAACACCCAGCAGACTGTCCGGCTCTGGGCTGGTACACATAGATGTTTCTTTGCAATCGAATAAGCCGATGAACCTCTTAGCGCGCGAACCACTGCTGCAACGGGGCGACAGGGTGTTTACCAAACACCCTGTCGAAGCCACCTTGAAGTGTGTATGCATCCGGCATACACACTGAATGTGGCTGATCCCCGTCGCAGCAGCGGTTCGCACGCTTAGAGGTTCACGGTGAAATGACCTTGCAAAAAAACATCTATGTGTACCAGCCCAGAGCCGGACAGTCTGCGTCCCCCCTAAAACACATAATACCTCCGCATCTTCCTCCTCCGAATCCGCCGTTTCCCAATCTCCTGATACAAAAGCACCCGAATCAAATCCCCCAAAGCCCCAGTCCACTCTACCGCCTGTAATGCCATCTCCTCCTCTATCCCCTTCTCAATCCTGCCAACCACCCTGTCCATCATAAACCGATCCGGCACCTCATCATACATCCTGCTCCCCTCATACTCCATCAAATCACAAGCCTCCTGCACCTTATCCAGAATCAACCTGGCAGTCTCCGGGTAATACTGCCTCATCCTCTCCATCTCCAGTTCCTGCTCCCTTTCCTCATACAGCAAACTCTGAAACTTCACTCTATCAAAAGAATCCTGAAAATACATAAAAAACTCCTTACATACATTAGCTTACTACTAATATATGTAAGGAGTCCTCTTTTGCTATTAATAAGCTCTCTCGCTGTACTTATGCGCCTCTTCCAGCATCATATCCTTAACCTTCATCAGACGAATCTGCGTACTTCTCTCATTTTCATCCAGCTTCATGGTAATATACTTGATGCTTTCCCGAGTCTCCGGAATAATAACGTGTTCCAACGCATTTACACGGCGTCTGGTCTTCTCAATTTCCGAAGCCATCAACTGACATGCTTTCTCACACTCTGCAAGTTCCATCATATCCGGCAGGATATCTGCCAATGATTTTACAGCTCCATCCAAATCACTGGAGGTAAATGCAAAACCATAGGAATAGATGTCATTGGCATCTGCGGTTCTGGTCTGATAATCAAAAACCGGAATATCTACACTCATAACATTTTTCTTACTTGCTGATAGATATACCTCCTGTTTTGGTGCCATCAGAGCAGTTCGCAGTGTTTCTTCTGACATACCTGCCTTTGCAAGAACAAAGTTCTTATTTGCGGAAAGGATGCCGGCTTCTACCTTCTGGCGAAGTGCCATATTCTCCCGTGCCAAATCCAGGAACTGACGCATCAGTTCATCACGTTTGTCTTTTAATAATTTATGTCCTTTGGTCGCTGTTATCAGTTTCTTTTTTAACCTGGTAAGCTCCATACGGGTAGGATTCACTTGTGTAGATGCCAACTGCAATCACCTCTTTCCTTTATCCTTGATAATACTGGTCTAAGAACTTATCATCAATACGTTTCAGCTCGCTTCGAGGAAGAATTGACAACAGTTTCCATCCAATATTCAAGGTTTCTTCGATGTCACGGTTGGACATGTAACCCTGAGATACATATTCTTTTTCAAATGCATCTGCAAATTTAGCATAAATCAAGTCAGTATCTGACAATGCTGCCTCACCTAAGATTACCATCAGTTCTTTTGCTTCTTTACCACGGGCATAAGCTGCAAACAACTGATTCAGTGTATTGGAGTGATCAGCACGAGTCTTTCCTTCACCGATACCTTTATCTTTCAGACGTGACAGAGATGGAAGTACATCGATTGGAGGTGTAACACCTTTACGATATAATTCACGGCTTAAGATAATCTGTCCTTCTGTGATATATCCTGTTAAGTCAGGGATTGGATGAGTCTTATCATCCTCAGGCATAGTAAGGATAGGAATCATAGTGATACTTCCCTTTTTACCTTTCTGACGTCCGGCTCTTTCATATAAAGTAGCAAGGTCAGTGTACATATATCCAGGATATCCACGACGTCCCGGAACTTCCTTACGTGCAGCAGACACTTCACGAAGTGCATCTGCGTAGTTTGTAATATCAGTTAAGATTACCAGTACATGCATATCTTTTTCAAATGCAAGATATTCTGCTGCAGTCAGTGCCACACGAGGTGTACTGATACGTTCTACAGCAGGGTCATTTGCCAGATTGACAAACATAACCGTACGGTCAATAGCACCTGTCTCTTTAAAACTTTCTACGAAGAAGTTGGATTCCTCAAAGGTGATACCCATAGCAGCAAATACTACTGCGAATGGTTCACTGGTTCCACGAACTTTTGCCTGTCTTGCAATCTGTGCAGCCAGGTTTGCATGTGGCAGACCTGAAGCAGAGAAGATAGGAAGTTTCTGTCCACGAACCAGAGTATTTAATCCGTCAATGGCAGAAACACCAGTCTGGATAAACTCTTCCGGATAGCTTCTTGCTGCCGGATTCATAGGAAGTCCATTAATATCCATACGTGCTTCCGGCAAAATCTCCGGTCCGTCATCGATAGGATTTCCCATTCCATCAAATACTCGGCCAAGCATATCTTCCGATACACCCAACTCCATGCTGTGTCCTAAAAATCTAACTTTACTGTTGGATAAGTTGATACCGGTAGAGCTTTCAAACAACTGTACCAGTGCATCACTGCCGTTGATTTCAAGTACTTTACAACGACGAACTTCTCCACTTGCCAGCTCAATCTCAGCCAGCTCATCATAACAAACATCTTCTACATTCCGCACCAGCATCAGTGGGCCGGTAACTTCTTGTATGGTTCTATACTCTTTTGGCATTTAGAAGTCCTCCTTCCCAATCAGGTTTGCAAGTTCGATGCTTAATTCCTCACTGATTTTTGCATATTCTGTATCTACATCTGCTTCTATTGTATATTTGTAACGTCCGATACGTTCTCTTACAGACATCTTAACCAGATTGTTGATCGTTGCACCTTTCTCCAGTGCATCTACAGCCTGCTCATAGTATGCATATACTAATTTCATCATGTAGTGCTGTTTCTTCAGAGAAGTATAAGTATCTACTTCATGGAAAGAGTTCTGATGTAAGAAGTCCTCACGAATAGAACGTGCTGCTTCCATCTTCAGACGGTCATGTGCAGATAATGCATCCATACCTACCATCTTAACGATTTCATCCAATTCTGCCTCATCCTGCAAAAGTGACATTAACTTCTGACGAAGATCCATCCAGTCGTCTGCAACTTCTTTATTAAACCATGCTGCCATATTATCCACATACAGAGAATAACTGGTCAGCCAGTTGATAGCCGGGAAATGACGCTTGTAAGCTAATGCAGAATCCAGTCCCCAGAATACTTTTACGATACGAAGAGTTGCCTGAGTTACAGGCTCGGAAATATCTCCACCAGGAGGCGAAACTGCTCCGATAACAGATAATGCTCCGCTTCGTCCTTCTTTACCAAGAGAGATAACATGTCCGGCTCTTTCATAGAACTGTGCCAGACGGCTTCCCAGATATGCGGGATATCCTTCTTCACCAGGCATCTCTTCCAGACGTCCTGACATCTCACGAAGTGCCTCAGCCCAACGTGAAGTAGAATCTGCCATTAAGGCTACTGAAAATCCCATATCACGGAAATACTCTGCAATTGTAATACCTGTATAGATAGATGCCTCACGGGCTGCAACCGGCATATCGGATGTATTAGCAATCAATACAGTTCTCTGCATCAAAGACTGTCCAGTCTTCGGATCCTTCAATTCAGGGAACTCATTTAATACGTCAGTCATCTCATTACCACGCTCACCGCATCCGATATAAACTACGATATCTGCTTCTGCCCATTTTGCCAGCTGATGCTGAATAACTGTCTTACCACTTCCGAATGGTCCTGGTACTGCAGCCACACCACCTTTAGCAATTGGGAAAAATGCATCAACTACACGCTGTCCTGTTACTAACGGCATTTCCGGCGGAAGTTTCTTTGCATATGGACGTCCTTTACGAACCGGCCATTTCTGCATCATAGTCAATTCTTTGTCGCCTTCTGCTGTCTCTACTACTGCAACTACTTCTTCTACGGTAAATTCACCGGATTTAATTTCTTTAATAGTTCCTGTGATACCGAATGGAATCATAATCTTCTGCTGTACAACCGGAGTTTCCTGAACAGTTCCGAATACATCTCCGGCTTCTACTGTATCTCCCACTTTCAATGTAGGAACGAACTCCCATTTCAAATCTCTTTTTAATGACGGTACCTCTACACCACGTTTCAGACTGTTTCCACCGGAAACTTTCATAATATCATCCAAAGGTCTCTGAATACCATCATATATGCTGGAAATCAAACCAGGGCCGAGTTCTACGGAAAGCGGTACCTCCATAGATTCTACTGGTTCCCCTGGACCAAGTCCGGAAGTCTCTTCGTATACCTGAACAGATGCCTGATCCCCGTGCATTTCTATAATTTCACCGATTAATCGCTGCTTACTAACACGCACTACATCGTACATGTTGGCATCTCTCATGCCTTCAGCGATTACAAGCGGTCCTGCTACTTTTTTTATTGTACCTATACTCATTTGGACAAATCACCCACCTTTCTGACTTAATTACTACCAAATAAAATATCGGAACCAACAGCCTGTTCCACTGACTTCTTTACATTTTCAACACCCTTGCCGGTATTGCCTGCAACTCCCGGTATTAAAATAATTGCCGGTGTCAGCTGTTCCTGATATTTTACTATTTCTTTTTCTATCTTTGCTGCCAAACTCTCTGTAATATAGATGATTCCATATTTATTCTCAATGAGTGTATGCAGTCTGCCTGCGGCTTCTTCCGCTTCCTGAACAGGAAATGTATCCAGTCCAAGCGTACCAAAACCGTAAATACTGTCATAGTCGCCTAACACTGCTATCTTATACATACATCTCCCTTACCCTTTCCCGAATTACCTCTTCCGGCATATCATTCTGAATACCGGTAAGTACAATTCGAACCGTCTTGATTTCATTTTCTCTGGCAATAACATAAGCAACCAGAGGGCCAACGGTAAATGCATTATATTTCTGTGGACGAATGGTCTCTATCATACGGTTGTCACACCAGCGTTCAAATGCTGACGCAGATTCCTGCAAAGCTTCTGCAGCACCACCATATCCAATCGAAGTGAGATATTCACAAATTGCATCCATTCCGCTCAAAGCTGCATGGGCAAGATGATTTACATCCATAGATTTACATTCAGCCAGTGCCATTTTCATAAATTCCAATGGCTTTCCGGTCTTCTGAGAACGGACTGCAATCTTAATATCCGTTACTGCCACGGTCTCCTCTGCATAATCCCGAATAATCTCTTCTTTTGATGCCTGACCCGCTTCATAGATAGCGTCCAGGGTTGCTCTGTCAATAATGATATCGCAGCGCTGGCCATCCTTTGTATGAAGAAGTGTCTCATAAGCATCCTTTGCAGCGAGCTGCATATGTTCCGGCAATTTTGAGAAATCCTTTTCTCTCACGATACGAAGCATCTCTTCCCTTTTAATTGCACAGTCAGTATAGAATGCTGCCTGATGTTCGCCTTTGATGCACACTTCCTTGACTGCAGCCTTCAGATTATGGAACAGATTCGGGTAGGAAAGTACGTCGAATATGGACATATCCACACCCAGCTCATTCATGGTCTCCCAGATTTTCTCCCGCTCTCTGGTCAAAATCGCGTCTGCATTTAGCGGTGTATCTGCATCTCCCCATCCTTTTTCCGTCAAGAACTGCAATGCCTGCTCTTCTGTCTTGCAGCCCATAAGCTGTTCAATCGTAGAGGATGTGAAAAGTGCTACTTCCAGGGCACGGATTCGCGCAACCGCATAAGTATATAATTCTGCCATAATTAGCCTCCTTTTTGCGTTTATGCGAATAGTACCGCGTGTACCTTATCCTGTAATTCGTCTTTCTTTGCGTCAAAAAGTGCTTTCAAAGAACAGTTTTCTTCGATTCCGCCATAAGCCAGAACGAATCCATTCTCGATTTTTCTCACTTCTTTTCCCAATGTTAATGAACCGCCTTTGTCTCCGGCAATTTTTGCTATCTTAGCCTCGAAATCCTGAGGCATTCTTTTCAAATCAGATTCTGCAAAAAAGATTTCTCCGCTCTGCGGCAGTACGGCTTTCTCAAGCATCTTCAGAATCATTTCGAAATATTCAGGCGCTTCCTGGGAAGCCAGCTTATCATAAGCTTTCTGAATGGTCTCTGTAATAATTTCCTGTTTTGCTTCCAGAACAGCTCGTCTCTTCTGCAAGTCTGCAGATGATTGAATCCGTTCTTTGTAATTTGCCTCATCTGCCTTTGATTTTTCGGAGATATCGTCGCACAGCTGCTGCACTTCCTTCTGGGAAGCTGCGGTAATTTCATCGGCCTGAGCCTGGGCTTCAGCGATAATTTTATCTGCACGGCTTTTTGCTTCGTCCATTATCTGGTTTATAATCTTTTCTAATCCAGTCATGCTTAAGCTCTCCTTTTAACATTATTTGATATCCAACTTTTCCATTCTGCTTGTTCTTTGGAATTTAAACCGGGATATTAGTAACTGCTAAAATAGAGATCAAAAGTGCAAGAATTGCATAAGTCTCAACCATTGCTGGGAAAAGCATAGCTTTACCAAACTGGTCTGGTTTCTTTGCAACAATTCCGATAGCTGCTGCAGATGTTTTACCCTGATATTTTCCTGAGATTAAACCTACAATACCGATTGGAAGGCATGCAGCCAAAATCATAAGTCCTGTCTGAGGAGTCAAAGCTGCTGCTCCACCGCCTAATAAACCAACTTTAGATAATACGATAAATCCTACTAACAATCCATAAATACCCTGTGTACCAGGTAACAACTGCATAATCAAAACCTTTGCAAATTTACTTGGGTCCTCTGTTACAACCCCTGCTGCTGCCTGTCCGGCAATACCTACTCCAATTGAAGATCCTGCACCTGCCAAAAGTACGGCTACTGCTGCTCCAAGTAACGCATAAACAATTCCTAATTCGCTCATAAACTGAGATCCTCCTTCTTAATATCTACATATTTTGTATTCGATTTAAATGGGTTGAAAGGTCTTCCTCCACCCTCGTAAAACTTGCCAAAAAACTCTACATATTGCAAACGGTTTGTATGAACATAAGCACCGAGCAAATTGATTGCCATATTAAATACATGACCAATAATAAATACTACTATAAAAATAAGTGTACCAAAGATACCGGTTCCTACCATACTTCCCATCTGGTTTACAACAGATGCAATAACACCGGTTGCCAGTCCCAAAGCCAAAAGACGTGAATATGAAAGCACATCACTTAACCAGCCTGTAAGATTGTACAGTTCATATGCTCCCAATGCAAGACGAAGGCCTGGATTCTTACTGGAACGTCCAGCAAAAAGTAACACACCAATTGCACCGCCAATTGCCAATATCTTACTAAGTAAGGTAATAGATGCAGGAAATACGATTTTTGTCTGTGCTATAGATGCAAATATATCACTTGGCAGCAATATCAAAATCAAGCCAATCAATAATGCATATAAAAATACGATATCACATACAAAATCTTTATAAAGTTTGTCTCTCAAAAGCATATATCCTTTGATTCCCAGACCCACAAACAGGTGAATAGTACCAAACAGCATAGAATAAACCAGCAATTTCATAGGATTATTCAAAGGCACAAACCAAAGAGCCTTAATTGAAACATCAACTCCAAAATAATTCTTTGCAACTACATCGACGATATCCCCAAAATATCCTCCGAATAGTACGCCCCAGCACAGAGTGGATAATCCACACCAGAAAAACAACTGGATAGATTTCTTCATGCCACTGCTCATACGTGGGAATTTCAATATTAATATTCCGCAAACCAGGGAAATAATAAAACCGTAAGCAGCATCTGAAAGCATCAGTCCAAAGAAAAATACATAAAATACAGACATGATGGTTGTCGGATCCACTTCTCCCTTATGAGGCAATCCGTAAGACTCCAAAATCGGTTCTGATGCTGTTGAAAATTTGTTATTCTTCAACAATATTGGTGTCTCTTCTTCCTCTGCGATGTCTTCCGTCTCGGCTACAGCCTGGAATTTGTCACTCATAACCTGCAGCACTTTATCAGCCTTTTGGGCCGGTACGTAACCTTCTACAAAGAAGGTCTCTTTCGTGTGTGGAATAGTTCCCAAAAGCTCATACTTCTGTGCACGAATCCGATAATAATCAGATACTGTCTTTAGTATTTCGCGTTTGTCAGCCAATGCTTCAATTGCCTGTGTAGCCTGACTGATTTTGCCCTGTTCCTGCACAATGTCTTCTTCGATTTGCTTAACCATAGCTGTAGGAATGTCTGCAATCACCTGAGATGGTTTTGCAAAACCATTGGTTCTCAGTGCTTCTTCCACTATCGCTTCATCTGCTTTCATACAGATGACCGTAACATAAGACAAATCACGATCCTGCGATACAATGGTCACATCAATGGAACTGGCTTCCGGTGCCTGCTCGGCCAGAATACTATAGATTTTTTCTAATGTTATATCCGGTGCCATTGTTCCAAGCAAAAATGATGTTAATCGGGTTCCCTCAAAATTCATCGGCACATCAAGACTTAGCCATGGAGTCAATGACTCTCTCTGGTTTTCCATTCTCTGGATGTTCGCCTTACATTCTGCAATCTGTTTTTCACAAGCGATGATTTTTTTTGCAACGCTCATGTGTTTGTCCTGTCGATTGATTGCATCATAAAATGATTTTCTTTCAATCAGTTTCTTACCTGCCAGACTTGATAACAGCGAGGTATTCTCCGGGACGTAACTTTGCAGGATGTCCAATGCCTGATCAGCTTGTGCAGCATTTCGATCAAACGCAGCTCTTTGTCCAGTGACATCAAGTGTTTCAAACTCTTCTGTCTCCAAATCCTGCGTAATCATCTCCATGGCGCCCATAGACTGTAGGGTCTCCAAAATAGCCTTACGGTTCTTCTTCAATGCACAAATACTAATTTTCTGCATTTGCAATACCGCCATATGGACTTCCCTCCTTTATTTTCTTTAGATCAGATTAGAAATAATAGCCTCCACCGCTTCTTTTTCCTTCTGACCTGCCGCTTCTTTCAAAGCGGAAATCTCACCGCGTATCTCATTCATGGATTTCTCCAGATACACCGCACCGTCTGCCTCCGACTGCGTCTTTTTAGCCTGGGCAGCTTCCTTCGCTTCCTGAATGCTTCGCTCCTTGTTAGTAGCAGCATCCATTTCTGCATGGGTAACAATTGCTTTTGCCTCATCCTGAGCTTGTTTTAACGCGTCTTCAGCCTTGTTTTCCGCGTCTTTAACTGCTTTAATGGTATCTTCTAACAAATAATCACCACCTTTGTTCTTAAAGAAATACAACTATAATATATCGCATTTTACTAGCACTGTCTAGTTTTATTCTGCTTTATCTAGTCATTTTCTACAATTTGTCTGTATATTTTTACCCAATTCCTACAACATTCTACAGATTATTACCAGTACTTTCCATCAAACTTACCAAATATAGGATTTTCAGGATCCATACTAAATTTCATCACCTTCTTTGTCTTTGGGTGCTGAAAGTTCAGTGAATAAGCACATAGAGCAATCTGACTCCAACTTCCGTTTTCCTGAAAATCAGAATTATATTTGGTATCGCCCCATAATGGCATTCCAGCATGTGCCATCTGTACCCGAATCTGATGATGACGCCCTGTGTAAAGATGAATCTTTACCAGCATGGCCTGTGTATCATCTTCCATTATTTTCCTGTCTTTTATCTCGTATTCCAATTTTGCCAGTTTTGCACCTGCTGTTCCTTTCTTTACCACTTGTGAACAATTAGTTCTTCCATTTTTAAGCAGATAATCTTCTAAAATATTCTTCTCTGCTTCATTGATTCCCGTTTTTTCTTTCTTATCAGCCTCTCCAGTTACCACAGCCAGATAATATTTTCCTATAGTCCCCTTTTGCATCTGTTGGTTTAACTGCTTTGCAGCAAATGTATTTTTTGCAAACACCAGGAGTCCTTCTACCGGCTGATCTAATCTGTGAATAATCCCTACATAGGGAATACTTCGGCTGCCGCCTTCCCCTGCAAAATAGTTGCGAAGTGCACTTTCCATATCCTGTTCACCTATTCTTGCACTCTGAACCGGAAATCCAGCTGGTTTTTGACATACGATAATGTCTGCATCTTCATATTGTATCCATTCTTTTGTAAACTGTGCCATTTATTTTCTCCATTCTATTAGAAAAGATTCTGTGGATTTTTATTTCCACAGAATCTTTTTTATTCCTGCTCATTATCTTACTATAATATATACAAAGAAAGCAAGATACATCGGTATCATAACAAAGCCTTCCCGTCTGTTCACTTTTTTCTCTCTATAAGCAAATATATACACAATCACGCTGAACACCAACAGTACCAGCATATCATATACAGAGTACATATCCACACCAATTGGATGCAGAGCTGCTGACATTCCCAATACTAACAAGATATTGAAGATGTTAGAACCCACCACGTTACCTAATGCAAGGTCGCTCTCGCCTTTTCTGGCTGCTATGATAGAAGTTACCAATTCTGGCAGTGAAGTTCCCAAAGCTACAATAGTAAGTCCTATCAGATGAGTACTTAAACCAAATGTTGCAGCAATATTAGACGCACTGTTTACTACAAAATCTCCACCAAATTTAATCGCCACAATTCCGCCCGCGATATAAACCACCGCCAGCCATGGTTTCAGTGTTTTTTCCTGACTCTCAGAAGCTTCTTCCGCACTCTCTTCTTTCGACTGTTTTCGCGATTCCAAAGCAGACTGCACAGTTGCCACCATATATCCCACAAAGATAACTAATAAAAGAGCTCCTTCCCATCTTCCAATTACACCATTACCTGTAAGCGGTATCGAAAACAGAAGTAAAAGCACAGTGATAAATATAGTAACAGGAAAATCTCTTTTCAGCACAGATGCATGAACCGAAATCGGTTTTATCGCAGCACTGACCCCGGCAACAATCATCAGGTTAAATATATTAGAACCTACCACATTACTGAGCGCCAGTGCATTCTCACCCTTCATCGCTGCAGTAATACTAACTGACGCTTCCGGCAGACTAGTCCCAAAAGCAACTACTGTCAATCCTATAATAATTGTGGGAATCCTCAAAATTTTCGCAATACTGGAACTTCCATCCACGAAAAAATCTGCCCCTTTAATCAATAATGCAAATCCTAATAACAACCAAATATAATCCACTGTCAAGCGCCTCCTGCGTACATATAAAAAAGTATCAAATGTTCCAACTGTTCAGCAACAGATCAACACCGCTTATAAATCCATACGGAATAACCTTACTGATTAGTTTATATCGAGTATACTTAAGGAGGAACCTAACTGTCAAGATTTTATTTAGGTACAATCCCTCGTACAATCTTACTATACTAAGTTTATGCACAAAAAATAAGTGTTGATGTCAGAGTCAATGATGCTCCAACAACTACACTTATACGGTGCTAAGGGTAGATACTTTTCACAACGAACACGACCGTTGTATCATCTACTCTTCTTCGATAACACAACGGCCGCTAAAATTCTTCGTTATTCAATTTTTATTCTTACCTTTCTTAAGTCTGTTAATAGTTACCTTTTTTATAGTTCCTGCTCATAATTTTTATAAATTGACATTTATAAAACTATTTTGAAAGTTCATATATATTATCTATATTAATATTTCTATCTTAATAACTTAAAGTTTCCATTTATATTTTACGAAATATAAATTTTCAATTATTCTTATATATGTTCTCAGATTATAATTATCAGGACTACCTACTACTTATACTTAGAAAACCATTGTCTAAATATCTTTTCATAAATAATACTGTAAGTAATTATAATAAGAAGATGATATATAATTAATAATTATTAGTCTTTGTTTCTTTACACAAACCCTAATTCTTCTCATTATTTTTTGTGGTATGTATTCAATATGAGTTGCTAACTTTATATATTACCTTTTATTTTTCTTTTTTCCTTCTCAATAAGGATATCTTATAATTAAGATTTAAATTTTTAAAAGGTCTTTCATGTAGGAACTTGTTATGCAATACCACTCTCATATTGATGAAGATGTTCTGCCTGTCCCATTGGACTCTCCTCCTATCTTCTTATTCTTAACTAATATCACTTTTGTAAACTAATTCTTTTGTTTCTTGATTCCTTCTCTCTTGAAACTAAAAATCTTTTACTTCTCTTTTCTCACTCTTTTGTTTCCTCTTCTAATTGGTTTTCTCGTCGCCAATTAGGTGTTTCTTTTAAGTGATATTGTTAAGTGCTTTTCTTTTTGATGAGTTAATAATAACAAATAACTATCATTTTGTCAACACCTTTTTCTATTTATTTTGAATTATTTTCTTAATTAACTTTTTATTCGTCTGAATATTGTAAATTGTCTGATATTTTCAGAATAATTAATTCGACTTTGAATTTTCCGAAAAATTGCCGGAACCCCATGGGAGCAGGCGAAAACCAAAACAACCTGACAGAAAGTGTCAAAAACAGATGAAATTAATTCAAACATCTATTTTTGACACTTTCTGTCAGGTTGTTTCCGTATGCGATAGTATACGATATTAACTACCCAAACAGTTTTATAATATCAGTTGTTCTATAGCTTTGGCCACCCCATCTGCATTGTTATTCTCGGTCACATACAGTGCTTCCAGTTTTATCTCCTCGCAGCCATTCTCCATAGCTATTGGCAGGCCGGCAACTGACATCATAGATATATCATTATAATAATCACCAAAGGTACAGACTTCTTCTTTCGTCAGATGGAGCTGTTCCATAAGATGAGCTACCCCGGCACCTTTACTGACACCTACTGCACACACATCAATAAGCGACTTCTCTGATGTTACATAATCCAGATTAGGCACAGCCTTTACATAATCCTCGATCTGTTCGAATTCCCCTGGACGCACGCAGTTTATCAGTAGTTTATGAATGGATAAATCATCCATAGGCGATAAATCGTCGCCCAGCATTTCCAGTATCATAGGTGGATCTCCTGCCTCGCCGGCGATTTGATTATAGAGTTTAAACTTATTAATACGGCCATCCGGCAGCGTAAACAGGCTCTTTTCAACCGCCAGCACACAGCAGTCTATTCCATGCTGCTGACAATAGCGAACCATTTCCCTGGCTTCTTTCTTTGGCACAGGATTCTCATAGATGCATTTTCCCTCTACCGGGTCCCAGAGTGCAGCACCATTGCTGGTAATAATGGGAGTGGTGATTTCCAAATCTCTCGCATAGGTTCCCACCATGGTGGCAACTCTGCCGGTACATATGGTATAAGCGATATTTTCTTCTTTTAATTTTCTCAGTACTTGTCTGGTACGGTCGGAAACTCTCTTCTCATCATTCAAGAGAGTTCCGTCCATATCACAGGCAATCAATTTGATTACTCGTCCCATAATTCTATCCACGATAATAATTGATCAGACATCCTTTTAAGATAATCTCACGTTCATCATCTGTGAGTTCTCCCAATGTCAGTTCAAATTCTTCTAAAGTATCGCCTACTTTGTAAGCTTTTATAACATCTGCTTTTTCTTCTACTACCTTACGGATATCCGGTATGAAGATATAGTCTCCATTAGCAAATGGAAGGTTTCCTTCTTTAATAAGGAATGGCAGCATACCCCAGTTAATCAAATTAGAACGATATCTCTTAGTTGCATACTCAGTAGCAATATTAGCCCATCCGCCTAAAACTTTCTGACAGGACGCAGCCTGCTCACGGGCAGAACCATCACCTGGTTTCACTGCAAAGATGGTGCTTCCGATTCCCATATTATTGCGGTCAGCATCTGCATATTTTGTGTGGATGCAGTCCAAAACTGATTTTAATTCAGGCACTGCTTCACATGGTTTCTGATCTGCGATTCTTGCGAATTCTGCCTTCTGAATTTCTTTAGCTTTTCCTACATATGAAGGATCTTTTCTTGATAATGTAAATTCAGCCAGTCCCAGCGGATTCGAACGATAAGAAGAAGTCTCTCCTGAAGGAATCAGCTCATCTGTTGTGGTAACCGGATCATGGATCTCTGCAACAACTTTTAACAGTAAGTTATCTGTCAATGCTGACATATCCGGCCAATCCTTGATATTTGGTCCGAACTGAATCTCTACAGATGGGTCTGCCACACCTTTGGAATCAAATACACGGTTTTCATAAATCTTTCCATCGAAGTAGTACTGTGGTTTTCTATATTCTCCTGCAAATTCTGTCGCAGGTGTCAGATATCCCTTATTAGCAGCGGTTGCAGCGATAGAACGCGCATCCATCAATGCCACAGAACTAATCTGTCCATTCTGAATCTTAGATCCTTCACGGTTAGGGAAGTTTCTGGTTGAATGGCGGATACTGAATGCATTATTCGCAGGTGTATCTCCGGCACCAAAACAAGGTCCGCAGAATGCGGTCTTAACGATTGCTCCTGTCTCTAAGAGAGAAGCCAATGTTCCATTTTTAGCAAGTTCCATATAAATAGGTGTACTTGCAGGATATACGCTTAATGTAAATTCATCGGAACCAATGCTTGCGCCCTTTAAGATATCAGCTGCATCACAGATATTTTCAAATCCGCCACCGGCACATCCGGCAATAATTCCCTGATCTACATATAATCTGCCGTCTCTGATTTTATTTTTCAGTGTAAAGTCAATCTTACCGTCTAAGCTGACTTTGGCTCTTTTTTCCACGTCATTTAAGATATCTTCCAGATTTGCATTTACTTCATCAATCGTATAGGTGTTGCTTGGATGGAATGGCATAGCAATCATCGGGCGAATTTCGCTTAAGTCAATTTCAATCATTCCATCATAGTAAGTCACATCGCCAGGTTTTAACTCTTTATACTCTTCTACTCTTCCGTGGATATCGTAGAATTCTTTAATCTTCTCATCAGTTTTCCAGATAGAAGACAGGCAGGTAGTCTCTGTTGTCATAACATCCACACCGATACGGTAATCAGCGCTTAAGCTGGCAACTCCAGGTCCTACGAATTCCATCACTTTATTCTTCACATAACCGTTATTAAATACAGCGCCGATGATAGCAAGTGCTATATCCTGTGGTCCTACTCCAGGAATTGGTGCTCCTGTAAGATAGACTCCAACTACGCCCGGCATATTAATATCATAAGTTTTGCATAATAACTGTTTTACCAGTTCCGGTCCGCCTTCACCCATAGCCATGGTTCCAAGTGCTCCATATCTGGTGTGGCTGTCTGAACCCAAGATCATCTTACCGCCGCCTGCAAGCATCTCACGGGCGAACTGATGAATAACTGCCTGATGAGGTGGCACATAGACTCCACCATACTTTTTCGCACAGGTCAGTCCAAACATGTGGTCATCTTCATTAATCGTTCCACCTACTGCGCAAAGAGAGTTGTGACAGTTTGTCAATACATATGGAACCGGGAATTTTTCCAGGCCTGAAGCTCTGGCTGTCTGGATAATTCCGACAAATGTAATATCATGGGAAGTAAGTTTATCGAACTTCACCATTAACTTTTCCATATTTCCGGAAGTGTTGTGTGCCTCTAAGATTCCATAGGCGATTGTGTTCTTTGCAGCTTCTTCTTTTGCAGGAAGATTCTGTGCTGCGGCTTCTGCTTCCGGAACAACCTGAGTACCATTCACCAGATATGCTCCGCCTTCTGATAATTTAATCATAATATTTCCTCCTTTAGTTCTCATTCTCGAGATATTTCATATAGTTGACAACCATCATAGCAATCTTAAATGTCAGGGCATCATCAAAGACACGAATATCTAATCCTGTGCTTTTCTGAAGCTTTTCCAAACGATACACCAGTGTATTTCGGTGTACATACAACTGTCTTGCAGTCTCTGAGATATTCAGACTGTTTTCAAAGAATTTATTAATAGTTGTAATTGTCTCATCATCGAAGGTATCCGGAAGGTTCTCTCCGAATACTTCCCGCATAAACATCTTGCATAAAGGCAATGGCAGCTGATAAATCAAGCGGCCGATTCCCAGATTATTATAAGGGATGATGTTCTTCTCTGTATAGAAGATACGGCCTACTTCCAGTGCAGACTTGGCCTCTTTATAAGTTCTGGACACATCCAGAATCCTATGTACAATCGTACCATAAGAGACACGAACGCTGGACATTGCCTCTGTATTTAACATATCCACCAGCATCATGGCAACCTGATTTACGTCTTCATAGGTATCCGTTGCGGATAATTCTTTTACCACGATAATGTTGCGCTCATCAACCGCAGTGACAAAATCTTTTGGTTTGGCAGCAAACAAGCTTCTTACCGTCTCCAGGGCACTGTTGTCTTTCTCATGTTTCGTCTCAATCATGAAGACGATTCTTCTGGATTCTGCATTGATATGAAGCTTCTTAGCCCGATTATAGACATCTACCGGAAGCAGATTATCCATAAGAAGATTTTGGATAAATACATGCTTATCCAATTTGTCCTTATATGCGTTCATAAGATTCTGCAGCTGACTGGCTACGAATTTGCTTATCATAAGTGCATTATCCACGTCAGCTCTTGTAACAATTACATATTCCACATGTCCTACATCATATACTTTCAGCATCTGAAAGCCTTTTACTTCCTGACTGTCTGCGTCAGACCGCAAAAAAGAAGCCACTGCGGAATCTTCCACTTTGTCCTCTTCCATGGTATTCTCTACCAATATCCCATCTCCGTCTAATAACGACATCGGGCATTTCATAAAATTTTTTGTATCATTTAATAATGATTGAAGTATCTGTCCTGGTATCATCTCTGCACTCCGTTTCCATTATTTTTTACTGTTTACAGGTGTCCCTAGTATATCCCATTTTTACACTTTACGCAAGTAAAGCGCCGGATTTTATAAAGCTTTTACAAAATACCTTTTAACGCAAATAAGGAGATGTTACTGGTTAAAGTAACATCTCCCCTTTGAGAATACCGATGATGCTTCTATCATACATGAATTATTGAGTTTTGGAAAGTGATTTTTTTATTTTTAATAATATTTTTTAGTAATTGGCGTGTAAAGGGTTCGCCTGCCGATTATACACAGCGTACAGAATCACGGGATATAAATTCCCCCTTGAGCCGGACCTTCTTTGGAAAATCTCCATAGTCACCGTTCATTCGTTTGACCAGTATCTGTGCTGCCTGTATTCCCATTTTCTCCAGGGGCTGTCTAAAGGACGATAAATGAGGACGCACAATTCTTGAAAACTCCATATCATCAAAAGTCACCAGTGACAGTTCTGCCGGCATATGAATTCCCAGCTGGTTTATGGCAGCAACCGCACCCAGACACATATTATAGTTGCAGATAAATACAGCTGTTGGAGGCTGTTCTAATTTCCATAATCTGCAGATGCCCTCATATCCGCTTTGATAGGTATAATCCCCTTCTATAATATATTCTTTTTTCACCTCAATCTCGTAATCCTCAAAGACTCTCAGATATCCGCGCAGTCTCTCTCTGGCAGTATAATACCCTTCCGGGCCGGAGATAATGCCTACTTTTGTATGACCTCTTTTCACTAACTCTTCTACCGCCTGATAGCTTCCGGTTGCCCCATCAGCCACGACATAATCCATGGCGAGATTATCTGTAATCGTCTCAAGGCCCAGAAGTGGAATCTCTCTGTCGAGTATAGGCAATACGTACTTTTGAGAAGTCAGAATACCTTCTACAATAATTCCATCCACACGTTTTTCCATCAGGAAGTGTATCGCCTGATTTGCTTTTTCCAGAGAATCCCTGTGGCTGCAGATAATCGGGAAATAGCCATTCGCGCGCAATGTCTTCTCAATTCCATTAAGAATTTGAACCATATGGGTATCAAAAGAAGACACGACAATTCCTACCGTCCGTGTCTTTGTGCTGCGAAGCCCCCGGGCTATATCATTCGGATGATAGCCCAGGCGTTTCACTGCTTCTTCTATGATTTCTCTGTTTTTTGGTCTCACATTTCCACCATTCATATATTTTGAAATGGTAGACATAGCAAGATTCGTCTCTTTTGCCACATCTTTAATCGTAATTGACATGCATGCCTCACTTCCGGTTCTGCGAAACCGCTGAAACCACTAATATTAGATACTTTTATCATACATGACATACTCTGCTTTTGAAAGCATTTTTCCGATTTTTTCATTTGGCATAAATGATTTAGCCTTTAAGATCCTCAAATATTGGTTCTTTTTCTTCCATCTCGACGCAGATTGCATAATTTTTCTTCTCATGAAGTTCCTTTGGAAGTTCTACTTCAATCACGCTGTCGCCCTCACATACTTTTCCGACCATATAAGGAAGCGGTGAGTGATCCTTAACAAGGTATACCTCCTTTACATTATTTGCAACATTAAGCAGTTCCACTCTAAGTCTTGGCTGCAGGATATGTACATACAGTTTGTAGTCCTTCTGAGTAAACTGAGCCCATTCCAGTTCGTATGGATAAAGACCTACCCGTTTTGTTCCAAAAATCGCCTCTGAATTATCATTGACATATCTGCCCACTTCATCCAGCACATCCACGCATCCCTGCGGAACATTTCCGAGGGCATCTGGTCCGATATTCAACAGATAATTCCCACCGCGGCTGCTTATTTTCAACAACATCCGAATAATGTCATCAGGATTCTTCCAGTTGTTATCAAATTTATTAAATCCCCAGGTATCATTCACTGTAGCTGGAACTTCCCAGTCGCCTTCATATGGCAGTCTCGGTATGAAGTTATCGCCAGTAGTCATATAATCTCCCATATGATTACCAGTTCTTCCATTTAGAATGCAATTAGGCTGAATTCCTTTAACCAGATCAATCAGTTCCTGGGTCTGTTCTATGGAAATGCCCATTGGCGTATCAAACCATATCAGAGATATCTCTCCATAATTTGTCAGTAATTCCCGTAACTGCGGTTTACATTTCTCATCCAGATATCTCTGGAAATTTTTCCCGGAATTATCCCTGGTATGCATAAAGCCATCCGGATCATCCCAATCCTGAGCCTGGGAATAGTAAAACCCAAACTTCATATCATATTTGGTGCAGGCATCCCGAAACTGTTTTAATATATCTTTTCCATACGGAGTTGCTTTCACTACGTTATAATCGTTGCATGGAGAGTTATACATCGCAAAGCCTTCATGATGTTTGGAGGTAAAGACCAGGTATTTCATGCCCCAGTCTTCTTTTGCTTTGCGCACAATCTCATCCGCGTTAAAATCAACCGGATTAAAATCAGCAGCCAGTTTACGGTATTCTTCCACCGGAATATTAAGGTAATTCATAATCCACTCAGCAATACGGTCGGTCTTTTGGCCTTTATATTCTCCTGCCAGCAGTGCATATAGCCCCCAGTGAATAAACAGCCCGTATTTTGCATCTTTAAACCATTGTTGTTTTGTATCATTCATAGATTCTTTCCTCCCGTTTTCCCTGTCTATACCTATTTTATCTTTATTTTTTGCATCTGTCTATCAGCCCTTTACAGCACCTGTCAGCATACCGTCCTGTACTTTCTCATGGAATGCAATATAGAGTACGACCATTGGTACTATAGTAATTATAATACAGGCAAAGATAGGTCCCAGATTCACATTATATCCGCCCTGAAATGTCAGCATGGCTCTTGATACCGTGTATTTGCTTGCATCTGTCATTAAGATCATAGCGAAAATCAATTCGCTGTACCCATATACAAAAGCCAGGATTGCTTCTGTGGAAATAATAGGCGCAGATACCGGGAATAAAATCTTTGTCAGCAATTGAAAATCATTACACCCGTCAATAATCGCTGCTTCATCCAATTCTTTATCAATACCCTGAAGATAGCCGCTAAATAAAAAGATAGCCTGGGACAGATTAAACGCAATGTAAACTAAAATCAAAAACCAGAAGCTGTTCTTTCCATTAACCGCCGTTGCCATTCCGGAAATTGGTATAATCGTACAATGTACCGGAACCATGACACCAATCAGGAAGATACTGTACACAATTCCACGAAATCTAAACTTTTTTCTCGCCAGTACATAGCCTGCGAACATGCCTATAACAATAATAAACACGGTGGATATCAGAGATACAAACATGGAATTAACTACCGCTCTTAAAATCCCGGCCTTCTCAATGGCATCCGCATAATTGGACCATCGAAATACTTCCGGCCATTTAAACATCCCCAGTGTTATCCCACTGTTATCCTTGACAGAACATAAAAATGTAATAAACAATGGAAACAGTGTCATAATTGTCCAGAAGATTGCAAAAAGATATATGAAAAATTTACCTGCTTTTCGTTTTGTCATCCTGAACCCTCTATTCTTTCCGTCTGAATATCTGATTCATACCCAGGCTCAACACGATTCCCAACACCAGTAAAATCACACCGATGGCACTACTTTTCCCGAAATTTTTATAAGTAAATGCTTCATTATAGAGCAGCGTTGCCGGCATCTCCGAGGAACGATTCGGTCCCCCCTTCGTCATAGCCCAGACGATATCAAAGGCTTTCAGACATCCGGTCACACACAGTATGGAGAATATCTTAAAGGACTCTTTTGATAATGGTATCGATATATATCTGATTTTCTTCCATCCGGTGCATCCGTCAAGCTGGGCCGCCTCATATAAATCTCCCGGTATAGACACCAGGCCTGCTGCAAATATCAACATATTATATCCGGCGAACATCCATTCATTTACCAGAATTACACACCAGATATTTAAAGTCGGAGTCGACAGCCAGTCCTTCGTGACTTTATCCAATCCCACAAATCTAAGGATTTCATTTACAGCACCATAAGAAGGATTTAATATATACACCCACATCAGTGCTACTGCTGTAGTTCCTAACATAACCGGCATAAAATATGCCGTCTTCATAAGTTTCGCTCCTTTTATCTTTGAAGTAATGATAAGTGCCAGTCCAAAAGAGAGGGGCATCAAAATCACAAATCCACCAATCATAAAATAAAAAGAATTTAATAAAGATTTCCAAAAATCCTTATCTGCCAATACTTTTGTAAAGTTAGATATACCAACCCATTCTCTTGAAGCTCCATAGATTCCTTTCCATTTGCGGAAAGAGAGAAAGATAGTATCCCCAACCGGATAAGCAATAAAGCAGGCAAATATGACGATTGCCGGAAGTAAAAACATAACGATGATAATCAGGTCTTTCCTCTTCTTCGCTCTCATAAAACCTCCCAGGGATTCTTATTAACTGAGCAAATCCCACGCTCTCGCCTTATTTACTCTTCAAAAGCATTTACTTCTTCCATAATCTGTGCTGCGCATTCGGCAGCGGAATTACCCATTGCCAATCCCTGTAAAGAGTTTCTTACGGTATCTAACATAGAAGAATCTGCATCATAATTCTGTACATCTGTACGCATATCTGTGGTAGCTGCCACGATTTTATTGATGTCCTCTAATAATGGATTCTCCGGTGTAGCGTCTGTCACTGTAAATTCAGCCGGATAGATAGCGGATGCCACTTCATTATTTCCAGCGAAATAATCATTGGAGGTAATATATTTCAAAAATTCTACAGATGCAGCGATTTCTTCCTCTGACTTATCTAATTTGGATATAAACCAGATATCAGAACTACCGCCTTGATTATGATTCTCATATGCTTTGTCTATATATGGGAAATTGATAACTCCAACATGATCATAAAAATCTTTTCCCATAAGATTATTGGCTACATACCAGGATCCATCATAATGCATGGCTACATTGCCTGACTCAAAGGCAGAGTTTTCTGCTGTCGCGTCCATATCCAGAATGTCATTACCAAAATATCCTTTAGAAACCATATCAGCCATAATCTGATAAGTATTCATCATCTCCTGGCCATCATAAGCGATTTCTCTTGATGCTAATTTATCTACACCATCTACACCCATAGACTTGATAACCAGACAGTTATTAAAATGTCCAAACCGGTATACGTCTTTTTCACCTACCTGTAACGGTGTAATGCCTGCTGCTGAAAATGTCTCACAGCAAGATAAAAACTCCTCATAAGTTGTCGGTGGTGTCAGATTCTGTGCTTCAAATAAATCTTTGTTGTAGTATAAAACTACCATGTAGGATTTGAACGGCACACCATAAATTCCATCATATCCATCATATACACTCTGGCCCCACATACTGTCGTAGAAGCTGTCATACCATTCTTTGTCTTCATTTAAATAAGTTGATAAGTCAAGTAAGGCATCGGATTCCAGATAATCATAACAACGGGAACCGCCATACTCGATAAACACATTCGGTGTATCGCCGTTGGCAAAAGAGGTTCTTAGTTTATCCAGGTAATCTGATTCTGTAGCAATGTTGTCCAAAGTTACATGAATGCCATTATCCATCTCGTTAAACTTTCCCACCATATCGCGATAGTAGGTTTCATCCGGATTGTCACTGGCATAACGGGTCGAAACGGAAATTTCTACGTTCTTACCGCTTTTTCCAGTATCGCCACTGCTCCCGGAAGCATCTGTATCATCTGTGGAACCTCCACTGCCCTGGCAGGCCGTCATGGATAATACCATCATTCCAGCAAGTAAAATCGCAGCCATTTTTCTCATTTTCTTCATGCTCTTTCCTCATGCTTTCTTGTTGCTTAAAGGTTAATCGTTTCGTTTATGATGTTTTCATTATATTTTCCAAGCCTTGTTTTGTCAATCTTTATTCCGTCATATTTACCATTTAATTTTATTGATAGTATTTTTTATTGGTTATTATTTCGTTTTTAACAAATATCGTTTCGCGTATTTTTCATCTTGACTGTCATATTTTAGGTAAAGAGAGATTTTTTCTAAAGTGGACAGGTTTCTGTCAAATCTACCTTTCCCCAGGTAAAATCCTATGCTATAATGTGAACACTTAGCAACTTAGAAAACATAGAGGATAAATTCAAAAGAGGATTCTATATGAGCATAACAATCAAAGACATTGCGATGGATACCGGATTGTCAGTCGCAACTATTTCAAAATACTTAAATAATAAACCAATCCTTTCAAAGAACCGCGAAGTCATTGCTGCTTCCATCGAAAAACTGCACTATATACCAAATGATTCTGCACGGGGTCTTCGTTCTAAGCGAAGCCATACCATTGGTATCATCATCCCCACATTAAACAACAGTTTCTGGGGAACTGTGCTTGGGTATTCCGAAGAAGAACTGCGGCTCAGGGGGTATTCCGTGATCTGCTGTTCCCACGAACCTAATGAAGAAAGCTCAAAAAAAACGATTCGCGCACTTCTCGACAAAAAAATAGACGGTGCGATTTTAATTCCATATTCCCAGGAAGATTGTCAGATTATCTCTGTTTTAAAAGATAAGATTCCATGTATTTCACTTGATCATGTCTTAGAATCAGCTAACATTGATGCAGTCACTTCCGCAAATTATGAAGGAGGATACGAAGCCATTAAGTATCTGCTCTCACAGGGACATCGCAGAATCGGTATCCTTGCAGGACCAAAAAACAGTTACACCGCCATTGAAAGAACCCGCGGTGCACTGGCTGCATTGCGTGATGCCGGTATCGCGCCTGAAAGTGAATTGATTGCTTACACAGAAGAATTCCTCACTGCCGAGGGGCAGCATTCTCTGGAACAGATTATGAATATAAATCGTCCGCCTACTGCAGTCTTTGCCGTCAATTATGATATCTGTATCGGAGCTCTTATAAATTCCAGTATGCATAATTACAGAATACCCAAAGATCTCTCCATCGTAGGTTTTGACGATGACATTATCTTTTCTTCTGTCAGGCCAGGTATCACTGTAGTAAATCAAAATATAAAAGAACTGGGACGCCAGGCTGCGAATCTGCTGCTTCGACGTATCGAAGGGGATTGGAACGACTATCCTTCTCTGATTAAGATTCCTGCATCCTTAATCACCCGCGATTCCGTCTGCAATTTAAAGGAGCGCCTATGAAAGATTTCATCTTAGAAGCATGTGTCGATTCTGTAGAATCTGCTATTGCTGCCCAAAAGGGCGGCGCTGCTCGTCTGGAATTGTGCAGTAACCTCTCCATCGGCGGCACTACACCCGGGCAGAGCTTATTTCAATTGGTAAGAGAGCAGGTCTCTCTTCCTATACATGTCCTGATTCGACCGCGTTGTGGGGATTTTTGTTATTCAGACTTTGAATATGAGATTATAAAAAGAGAGGTAGCGCTATATAAGAAGCTGGGGGCTGATGGAATTGTTATCGGTATTTTGCAGCCTGATGGTTCTTTGAACTTTTCTCAATTATCGGAATTATGTGGACTTGCTGAGGGGATGTCGCTTACTTTACACAGAGCTTTTGATGTGTGCTGTGACCCATATGCCGCTTTGGAGGAAGCAGTCTTGCTGGGGTTTGATACAATCCTTACTTCAGGGCAGAAGGATAACTGTCTGGACGGAGCCGCGCTTCTTAGTGAGCTTGTGTGCCAAAGCAGTTGGCGGATTGATATTTTAGTTGGCAGCGGCGTGCATGCTGGGATTTTGGAACAACTTTATGCAAAGACACATGCTTCTTCTTTCCATATGTCTGGCAAGGTTCTTGTAGACAGCTTAATGCACTATAGAAAAGAAGATGTGGATATGGGGACTTTGGGACAGAGCGGGTATGAGATTTGGAGAACCGACCATGGGAAAATTCGTGATGCAGCGGCGGTTTTAGAACAGTTGTAATAGCAAAAAGAATCGGAGGCAGGTTGTTTCTGTTTTCACCTGCCCCCGACTCTTTTCGCCGATATGCTTCAATATTTATATGGTTAAGATGGAATTTAACAGGTTTTTGGTATAGCCTTCCTGTGGGTTGGCTACTACTTCGCTGGTCTTTCCGGCTTCGACGCAGTTTCCATTCTTCATAACTACTACATGATGGCACATATCACTTACAAGTGCCAGGTCATGACAAATAAAGATGATGCTGATGTTCATCTCTCTTCCCAACTGTTGCAGAAGTTTCACCACCTGTGCCTGGGCAGATACATCAAGTGCACTGGTTGCCTCGTCACAGATAAGTATCTTAGGATTCAGACTAATCGCTCTGGCTACCGCCGCTCTCTGACATTGTCCTCCGCTTAATTCGTGGGGGTACCGGTCAGCCATCTCCGGTGTGAGACCCACTTTTTCCATCAGACTGTTTATCTTCTCGTTGATTTTATTTTTATCCTTTTCCCCGGTTATATTGCGAATCGCCTCTGTGATGGATGCACGAATCTTCATATGGGAATCAAAGGAACCGATTGCATTTTGGAATACCATCTGAACCTGTTTATAAAGCTTTGGAAATTCGCTTGGTATCAGTTGCGTAAGCACCATATCTTTTGTAGAAACTGCTCCACTGGTTGGATTTTCCAGTCTCATAATCTGCTTTGCAATGGTACTTTTTCCGCTTCCGCTCTCTCCTACAATCCCAAGAATTTCCCCTTCCTGCAGCTTAAAGCTTACCGGTTTTAATGCCTGGAATTCATTCTTTCCTTTACCGTATGTCTTAGACAGACCTTCTACTTCCAGCACTACCTTACCATTTGTTTTTTCTTCTCTGTCCTGAACGATTAATTTCGGAATAGATTCTAAGAGTCTCTTGGAATACTCGTCTTTTGGATTTCTCAATACATCCTGACTCGGACCGTAATCCACGATCTGGCCCTGGTACATAATTGCGGTCTTATCCGCTAATTTTGCTGCCACGCCCATATTATGGGTAACGATAATCATAGAGGTATGGAAATTATTCTTTAATTTTAAGAGTTCATCTACAACCTGTGCCTGCGTGGTAACATCCAGTGCACTGGTAGGTTCATCAGCCAGCAGAAGTTTCGGACGCATAATCATGGATAATGCAATTGCAACTCGCTGATTCATACCACCGCTTAACTGGTATGGATAGGACTCTAAGATTCGCTCGCCATTTTTAAGATTCAGGCTTTCGAATACATCCAGTATTCTCTTATAAGCATCCTTTTTGCTGATTCTCTCATGACTGTTTAAGGTTTCCAAAAACTGGATGTTAATCTTACGAATAGGATTCAGCGCAGCACCCGGATTCTGAAATATAGCACCCATCTGTTTTCCACGAATCTGCTTCATCTGCTGTTTTGGCATATCAAGCAAAGATTTTCCATCGAAGTCAATGGTTCCATTACTCACCCGTACACCAAATCCCGGCATCTGCATAATTGCTTTTAATATGGTACTTTTACCGCTTCCGCTTTCCCCTACAATCGCAAGAACTTCGCCTTCTGCCAAAGTAAAAGAGGCATCGTGTACTACACAATTTTCGCCATAATTAATACAGAGATTCTTTGCTTCTATTAAGTTTCCCATACACGCTCCTCCTATTCTACTGTTTTTCTCTTTGGATCCAGAACATCGCGGACTGCATCACCAAGGCAGTTAAAGATCATAATGGTGGCAATAATAGCCACTCCAGGCCCCCAGATACACCACGGTGCTAACTGGAAGTAGTTTCTGGCTTCACTGATCATAGAACCCCATTCTGCCGCTGGAACTTGAACACCCAGGCCTAAGAATGAGAGTCCCGCAATACCCATCATAGTACTTCCGATTTGTACCGTTGCGTTTACCACCAGTGGTCCGATAACATTTGGCAATAAATGTCTCGCCATAATTCTCACTTTACTGTTTCCATTAATTCTTGCTGCTTTGATAAAATCTTCTTCCTTAATAGCCATAACATGACTTCGTGCCAGTCTTGCATACACAGTCCAGGCAGTCAATCCCAAAGCAAGCATGGCATTGAACAAACCGCCGCCTAAGATACCGGCTACAGCAATTGCCAGAATCATACTCGGAAATGCAAGCAGGATATCTACAAATCTCATGACAACACTATCTACAATTCCACCAAAATATCCGCAAACAATACCAACAACAGTACCGAATACAAAAGTAATAGCAACTAATGCCAGTGCTGAGAAGATAGAGGTTCTTGCACCGGCCAAAACTCTGGACAATACGCATCTTCCAAGTGAATCTGTTCCCAGCGGATAGTCTCCACCCGGAGCAAGCCGCGCTATAGTGACATCCGTCTCATAAGGATCATTTGGCGCAAAGTTCTCAGCAACCAGGCTGAATAATATAAGTATGGCAGCTAATATGCCAAATACAATCAATCTTTTTTTAACTTTATCCATAATGCCTCCTCACCCCACTCTCGGATCTAATACTTTATAACATATATCAGTAATCAGGTTAATCAATACATACACCGTAGCCATAACCACTACAAACGCCTGAATAACCGGATAATCTCTATAAGAAATAGAATCTATTACCAGTTTTCCTAAGCCAGGCCATGAGAAAATGGTCTCTACAACTGCAGTACCTGCTAAAAGAGTTCCTACAGAAAGTCCGATCATGGTAATGATGGTAATCATGGAATTATGTAATACATTCTTCATCAGAATAACCACTTCTTTTACACCACGAACTCTGGCGCTGAGTACATATTCTGCTGACATCTGCTCTAGTATCTCTGCTCTGATCTGTCTGATAAATTTGCTTGACTGCATAATAACCAGTGTAGTAACCGGCATGATCAATCCTTTGATTCCTCCGCCGGAAGTGACGATGGGCAGAAGTTCTAATTTCAGACAAAGAACATAGATTAACATCAAAGCTATCATAAAGTTCGGAAAAGATGTTCCTACGAAGGTAAGCATTCGTATCACATTATCAAACCATTTATTCTGATACACTGCTGTCAGAATTCCCAGTGGAATCGATATCAGTAAAGTGATTATCATAGACCATACAGTCAATTGAACAGTTGCACTTGCTGCTCGGCCGATTTTATCGCTTACCGGAGTATCGTCATGATAAGAAGTTCCCAGATCCCCTGTGAGAAGGTCTCCCAGCCAGCTAAAGTACTGAGTGAGGAATGGTCTGTTAAGCCCCATGTCTTCTCTTGTATTTTCCAGCATCTCATCTGTTACGATTGCTCCCTGGGATAACAATTTCGACTGTGCCGGATCCCCGGGAGCCAAATATAGTAATGCAAAAGTCAAAAATGTGACACCCAGCAAAATCGGAATCAGTTGTAATAATCGTTTGCCTATAAAGCTTCCCATATAAAACCTCCTTACAACAATGCTATGGAATATGATATACTCCATAGCATTTGTGTTCTTAATTAGCGGTTATTTCTAAATTTCAGCCCGTTGTCTTATCCTTAGCTGATTGCGGTATCTTTGTTTAAGATATAATAATCTTTTGGCATGGTCTCGCCTGCATTTGTAACAGTTGATTTCATAACCGTGATTTTATTAGGAATTGCATAATATACAACTGATACATCATCAATAGCCATCTGCTGAACCTGTGTTGCGATTTCAACTCGTCTGTCTGCATCGGTACATGTTGCCATCTCTGTAAGAAGTGTATCTACTTCCGGATTAGAATATTTTCCTGAGTTCATGCTTCCTGTTGAAGATAATTCTGCATTCAGGAATGCGTATGGGTCAGTACCTGCAGATGATGAACAGTAGTATACTGCCAGGTCGAAGTCTCCTGTTGACATATAAGTTCCTTCTGGTTCGTCATAAGCTACCATTTCTACAGTGATTCCTGCATCTTTTAACTGATCCTGCATTAAAGTAGCGATTTTATCATTAGATCTTGCTGAATAATATGCAAGTCTTAAGGTCAAAGGCTGTCCATCTTTTTCAAACATACCATCTGCATTCTTTGTGTAACCTGCTTCTGTCAGTAATGACTCTGCATCTGCGGTGTCATAAGGTAATGCTGTTACAGCACCGTATGCTGACTCTGATGAATATGCACCTTCTGTAAGGCTGTCTGTTCCACCTAAGATCGCTTCGATACCTTCTTTGTCAATACTCTCTGCAACTGCTTTTCTAACATTGGCATCCGGAATATTTTCCTGATTAAAGATTAATGTACGAATCATAGTTTTTGGAGTAGATGCAACGGTGTAGTTAGAATCTGCTGAGAATAATGCAACAGAATCTACATCCGGATTGATATACATATCAATTTCACCACTCTGTAAACTCATAGCTTCTGTAGCTGCATCCGGGATATAGAATACGCTTGCAGAATCCAGTGCAACATCTCCATCCCAGTAACTCTCATTTGCTGCAAGTTCTACAGAATCTTCAACAGCATAAGAAGTCAGGGTAAATGGACCAGTTGCAATAATACCTGTATTGTAATCTGTGATATTATCTACATCCATAATAGAAGTAAATGGATCTGCCAGATCATCTAACATAGTCGGGTAAACTTCAGGGGTTGTGATTGTAAATGTCTTATCATCAACTGCTTCAAAGGTTGCAGATGCGAAGGTCACACCACGTTCATTTACTTCTGCCACACGCTGTAAGTTCTTAATAACCACATCTGAGGTTACCGGATTTCCATTGGAGAATGTAACACCGTCTTTTAATGTAATCGTCCATACATTACCTTCTGCTGTTCCTGATTCAGCAAGCCATCCTTCGATTTCTCCGGAGTCATTAGCTTTGAATAAAGTCTCTGTGATACCGTACATAGAAGTGTACCATCCGTTGTAATCGGTATGTGCATCTAACTCATACCAGAAGGATACTGCCATATTGATATGACCACCTTCTGCTGCTCCTGCAGCATCATCTGTACTGGCAGTCTCTGTGCTGGCGTCTGCATCTGAACTGCTTCCACATCCTGCTAATGTTCCTACTGCTAACATTGCCGATAATAAAACTCCTAACCATTTTTTCTTCATAACTTGTTTCCTCCTCTTGCTGTCTTTTCTTTTTGCTTTCTCTTTTAAATTTACTTAAGCTTTGCATCTATGATAATAAAAAGAAAAACACAGGCCGCCTGTTGTTAAGCGCCTGTGCTTATATCTTTCTATCATATCAAATTGTGGAGAATTCTAATTCTCATACTTCTATATAGTATCAGGATTGTTCCTGGTCTTTATTTTATAACAACTCCCAGCTTTTCTGTCAAGCAGTCTTTAACCAAACGCTTGCAAAGTTCCTGCCCGATACGCTCTACATTTACTGTAATATCATAATTCACCGGATTGGTCCAGTAGTTGCCGCCTGTATAGTATTTGTAATACTCGGCTCTATATTTATCTGTGGATTCAATCAGATTGTTTGCTTCTGTTGCAGTGACCTGCATCTTTCTCTGAATACGTTTCACACAGTAATGTCTGGGTGCTTCAATATAGACACTGACTACATTATCAAATTCTTTTAATACATAATCAGCACACTTTCCTACTATGATGCAGGATTCGGTTCTTGCCAGATCTTTGATGATTTCTGCCTGATATTCAAACAGCTGTTCATCTGATACGAAACCATTCTGTGGCCTTGCATGATGGGTCTTGGTCATCTTTCTAAGGATTCCCCCACGAAGCCGCTCATCTACTGCTACAAACTTTTTCTCATCATAACCACTATATTCGGAAGCCAATGTAAGGATTCGATTCTCGTAGCATTCAATACCGAGTTCTTTTGCTAATGCGGAAGCGATTTCTTTTCCGCCGGTTCCAAAGCCACGGGCAATGGTAATCACATAATTGTTCATCTTCAGCCCTCCTTATTTTGTAAAAAACAGCAATCGCTCTGCGTCTAAGGTTCTTCTCATTTGAAGGGAATATAGAATCTTTTTTGCGAAAGCAATTACTGTTTTAATATTTTCATATCATACACTCTATAGTGGATATAGAGTCAACATATTTTTTTATTTGTTGATAATTTTAGGCACTTTTGATAATTTTATTTGCGAACCTCGTTTTTTTCTATTTGATTTTCCATATAATATACCGACTGGATAGTTCCATTTGTATTTAGTTTGATTTTCAATGATCATAATCCTAATAAAGACGATTATTATTTCCAGGAATGCTGCTGCATGTGCAACAGCAAAAAGAGATTCCGACATAAGCCGGAACCTCCCGAATATTCATATAATAATTTCTAGTTTGTGATAGTAAGTTCAGTTTCTTTATCGAATAAGTGAACTTTTTCCATATCCAATGCAAATTTAACGGTATCGCCTGTTCTTGCTGTTGTACGAGGATCTACTCTTGCTGTCATAGAGAATCCTTCTACATCGAAGTATAAGTAAACTTCTGCACCAAGTAATTCGTAAACTTTGATTTCAGCTTCGAATGAGCTGTCTTTTAAAGTTTCGATAACCATCTGAGAATCATGTACGTTCTCTGGACGAATACCCATAACGATAGTTTTTCCATCATATCCGCCATCAATAACAGCTTTTGCTTTTGATGCTGGCAGTTTGAATACGTTTTTACCAACTGTTAAGGTTACATCCTGTCCGTTAACTTTAACAGCTGCATCCATGAAGTTCATCTGAGGAGATCCGATGAATCCAGCTACGAATAAGTTTGCAGGAGCATTGTATAATGTCTGAGGTGTATCAACCTGCTGAACAACTCCGTCTTTCATAACTACGATTCTGGTACCCAGTGTCATAGCTTCTGTCTGGTCATGTGTTACGTAGATGATAGTAGCTCCTAATCTCTCATGTAATTTAGAGATCTCAATACGCATCTGTACACGTAACTTAGCATCCAAATTTGACAGTGGCTCATCCATAAGGAATACCTTAGGATCACGAACAATAGCACGTCCCATAGCAACACGCTGTCTCTGACCACCTGATAAAGCCTTAGGTTTACGATCTAATAATTTATCCAGGTCAAGGATTTTAGCAGCTTCACGAACCATTTTATCAATCTGCTCTTTTGGAACTTTTCTTAATTTCAAACCAAATGCCATATTATCATATACGGTCATATGTGGGTATAAAGCGTAGTTCTGGAATACCATTGCGATATCTCTGTCTTTTGGTTCTACGTCGTTAACTACTCTGTCACCAATCTTTAATGTACCGCCACTGATTTCTTCCAAACCAGCGATCATACGAAGTGTAGTAGATTTACCACATCCTGAAGGACCTACGAAGATGATAAATTCTTTATCTTCAATCTCTAAGTTAAAATCTTTAACTGCCTCAAAACCATTTGGGTATGTTTTGTTAATGTGCTGTAATGATAAACTTGCCATTTTATTCTCCTCCTAATTATGTATCAACATTTATAGAGATTATTCTCTCTGAACATGCTACTAGTATAACCGTCCCTTCATTTTTTTACCATGACCGATTTCCACAAAGATTTTCGTTTTTGATATGCAGTTTGACGAATTTTGATTTTATAATTTGTTTATTTGCTTTTTATACTGTGATTCGTTATACTGTTTTACAGACGTTTTAAGTATTATATACTATATTTAGAAGGAACAAACAGGAGGAATCCATCTATGGGTCGATTATTTGACATGGATAATAAGCTTTTTACTGCTTTAGGCAAGATTGCAGACTTAATTATCCTCAATATTATTTTTCTGGTGTGCTGTATTCCAGTCTTTACCATTGGCGCATCTATCACAGCATTGTACACAGTAACTTTAAAAGCGGTAAAAGATGAGGAATCCTACATTATAAAGAGTTTCCTGAAAGCATTCAAGGAGAACTTCAAGCAGGCAACTCCTATATGGCTGATCATTCTTGTAATAGGAATTGTTCTTGGCGGCGACATTATGATATTCCCTCAGTTGCTTAGCGGAACTGCACTTTTCGCAGTAAGAGCTTTCTTCATGGCTATGGCTCTGGTACTTTTTATCATGGCAAGTTATGTATTTCCTATTCAGTCAAAGTTTTATAACACCATTAAGAACACATTGCGCAATTCTCTGCTTATGGGAATCCGCCATCTGCCATATACCGTTTTGATTTTAGTTATTAATCTGATTCCGGTAATCGTATTCATCATGGGTGGATATGTATTCTATTATGGTTTGTTAGCTTATATCTTAGTCGGATTTTCTTTGGAGGCTTTTATTAATTCTTATATGTTCAACCGGATTTTTGCAAATTACATACCTTCCGAAGAAGACAGCGAAGAGGAGATCGACAAAAACGAGAGCATCGATGGCAAAACCTCTGAAAATGACAGTATTGAAAATAAGAGTGCTGAGCATGATTCCATTGATCAGTAATTTGTCTTTCTGTATAATTTGTCTTTCTGTATAATTTGTCTTTCTGCATAATTTAACTTATCTTTCCATAAAAGGAGCTATCGTTCTGGTGCGCAGTTTGGTAGCTCCTTTTCCCGTGCCTTCTGCGCCCAGTGCGACAGCTGCTTTTCTTGTGTCTTCTGTATTCTACTTTTATATTCATTATCTTAGAAGCAAATAGACTCTGTAGAGTCCTCCCAACTGAGGAAAATAAAACTCAGCCCTATCAAATACGGAAGCAAATAGACTCTGCAGAGCCCTCCCCCCGGGGCATATACAACGCATTTTCAACTCAGTGCCCCATTATGCTGTATTTTCTTAATCATATATAGATAAATGGGGCATATACAAGCGTTTTTTTCCTAATGCCCCAATATCAACTAAAAAACGAGGCAAGTGTAGCTTTTTCTTCTGCATATGCCTCGTGCTCGCTGTATACTTCCTTATATCAACCAGAAAACAGGGCAGTGTAGCTTTTTCCTTCTGTATATGCCTCGCGCTCACTGTAATTCCCTTTATATCAACCAGAAGCGTTATTCAGGAAGAAGATTGGACTCCCGCCAAAACTATTTGTTATTTGCTTGTTCTTATAAAAGTAGGAGTCTTATCTTCAAGGCTTCAAAATGGTCCACGGGACCATTTTACGCATGTATAGCAACAAAAAAGAGCTGTACACTAATCACAGTGATATGATCACAATTAGTGTAACAGCCCTTTATACTTACCAAACGGTTAGTCTATTATACAATTTTAATATTACTTTAATGGAAATTCCAGTGTTACCTTGAACAAATCTCCGTCCAGATATAGTTGGAATTTTCCTTTCTGCATAGTGGTCAGATTCTGAGCAATGCTTAATCCGAGTCCACTTCCTTCGGTATTTCTGGAAACGTCTCCCCGGATAAACCGCTCTGTCAATTCATCTGCTTCTATGTTCAGTGGAAATTCCGATATGTTTTTCACAGAAAAGCACATCTTCTGCTGTTCTTTCTTTAAATCCACATACACCCGGGTATTTGGCATCGCATACTTATACACATTCTGGAAGAGATTGGATACAACTCTCCACATTCTTCTCCCATCCGCCTCAATAATCACATGAGTATCTGGCTGGGTTGTAACTACCTGAAGATTCTTGCTCTCGAATTTCTCCTGAAACTCTCCAATCATCTGCATAAGCAGTTCCTTAAAATCCATTCTGTCCATAACCAGTGTAATATTGCCGCTGCTGATTTTTGATGCTTCCACCAGATCTTCTGTAAGGTTCTTTAATCTCTGAGACTTTTGATCAAGGACATCTATATATCCCTTCACTTTTGGATCATTTATATCTTCTCTCTTTAATAAATCTACATAATTAATAATAGAGGTCAACGGTGTCTTGATATCATGTGAAACATTTGTTATCAAATCCGTCTTCAGTCTTTCATCTTTCATGCTCTGTTCCATAGCCTTGGATAGTCCGCCGCTGATATTATTGATTCCATCTGCCATCTCTTTGTTGTATCCCTGCATTTTGCTGGAATCCACCTGATAATTAATATCTCCGCCTGTGATGATTTGTAAACCTTTTGCCAATTCCATCCTGCTGACACTGTCCCGCAAAAGGAGGTATCCTACCGCGATATTCATAACAAGCCACATAAATACTCCAAGTCCCTGGAATGCCATCATCAGAACCACGCTCAATAACAGGTATAGTAGAAAGCCACCCAATACTCTAACTGCGACATTACCATGAGAATACGTATATTTACATATATGTTTCAGAATATGGCATAAGCTGTTGCTCCCCAGTGTTTTGGCTTTAATCCTCCTTACCAGGCTTAGATATGCACACAAAAATGCAACAGACAGTGCAACCAGAAACAGGATGCACAAAATCACATCTCCCAAATAATAGTTCCAAAAGAAACCGCTTCCCGTAGATATGGCACTGAAAATTAATGTTATACCCAATACCACCCATACTATAGCGGCAATTTCAGTTGGTATCTTATCGATAGCATTCAATACTATCGTTTCTGTATCGTCTTTGTGTCCTGCCAGTACAGTCATATAGATTAGTGTTGACAGAAATCCAACAATTCCAAGAATTAGCCCCATTATATATAGTTTAGGAGATCCGAAAACACGCCCATACTCTTCTTCTGACTGTGCCATGTCGCTGATTGAGTCCGAAACAGGGAAATCCATATCTGCTACAACTTCAATAGTGTAATCATTACCTGTTTCTGTAATCTTCTTTGACGGATTCTCAGGCTCTTTTCCGTTATCATATACCACTTTCCCATTTTCATCTTTTGCCTGATATCTGATATTTGTATTTTTAGGGTCAAAAGCATAGGCATTAGAACTGTAATCTTCCAAAACTCTATTAATCGAATCCAGTGTCACATATAACGCTTTATAGCATGATGTCACTGCATAATCATTTTCTGATGCATACTCTTCAACGCTCTTATATCCATCCGGTGCAAAATCTGTGCTCGCAGAAACATTTTCATATGAAATAGGTTTTCCCTGTTCTACATCATAATAGGCATCTTCATTCTCCAGTACATCATTATATATATCAGCATATTTCATCAATTCTTTCAAGGTATAGTTCATTCCCGTTTTAAACGAAGCCTCTCCATTGTAAAAACTCTGTACCTTAAAAGCATCTATCTTTTTGCTGTAATCCAACTCCCCTTTTGTTTCAAGCAGGTCTTTCTGCCACACATAGTCCTGTATGTAGCCAGCCTGCGAATACAGCTGATTGGCTAAGCTATCTGATGAAGCGAAATCTTTATTCATTCCCATCGAAGCCCAGTCCCCATCCGCTCTCTCCAGCATGGCAGCGGTAAATAAAATGGACAATGCCATCATGACCGCAAAAATTATATTAAGGGCACACACGATTCCCTTTTTAATTGGTGAATATTTTTTCATAGGATCTCCTCTCAAGATTCTTTTTCAATCTTATACCCAACTCCCCAGACCACCTTCAGATAACGTGGTTCTTTTGGATTGATCTCGATTTTCTCTCTAATATGGCGAATATGTACAGCCACAGTATTTTCAGCACTATACGCTTCCTCTTTCCAGATTTTTTCATAAATCTGGTTAATAGAAAACACCTGTCCGGGATTTTTCATAAGAAGCAATAATATATTATATTCAATGGGTGTCAGTCGGACATCTTCCCCGTCCACCAGTACTCTCTTCTCATCATCCTCTACGCGAAGACCGCCGATTGTATATACATTCTGGCTGGTATCCGGCGCATTGCCAAGTTTGGTGTAGCGTCTTAACTGCGACTTTACTCTAGCCACTAACTCCAGTGGATTAAACGGCTTTGTCACATAATCATCTGCCCCTATGTTCAGTCCAAGAATCTTATCTGCATCTTCTGATTTTGCAGACAGGATAATAATCGGGATACTGCTCTCCTCACGGATTTTAAGTGTTGCGCGGATACCATCCAGTCTTGGCATCATAATATCAATTAACAGCAGCTGGATATCTTCCTTTTTCAGAATTTCTACAGCTTGAAAACCATCGTAGGCCTTTCGTACCTCGTAGCCCTCATTTATCAAATAAATTTCTATCGCATCTACTATTTCCTTATCATCATCACATACTAATATCTTTGTCATATCTCTCACCTCTCCCCTGTATTATCGGATACCAGTTATCCGACAATCTTATTATAAATACTCTTCGTTGAAATTACTATACCAATACATTTTTAATTAAAAAGTGGGTAATTTCTTAGGAAATTATGAAGATATTCCAAGAAAGACCTATTGTTTTGCACAGGAAATCATGCTATCATTTATAAACTAATGAATTTTCAGAGGTTCATGAACTGACAGTGATTCATGGACTCACAAAATTTGATGGACATACAGACAAGGAGGGCTTCATCATATGTTTCGCTTATGGGGAAAGATTATGAAAGACAATCATTTGATAAAAGATACCGTCTTTTGTGATGAGAGTGACGATACGAGGACGCACAAGGTATTTAATGGGTTAGAATCCATGTGTTATGAATTTGATCTGGGAAAGCCTATCTGGCTTGAGAATACTATTACAGATTTTAAAAAACATGCGAAAACTCGTTTTTATCAGGATAATTTTATTGAACAGATAGATTTTGATTTTTTGGAGTTGGAAGTCATCGAAGAAGGTTGACATAACACTGTAATAAACCAGGTAGTGTATGAAAAAAGGTGATAATACCAGGAGGTATAGATATGGAATTTTTAAATTGTGATTATATTGTTAAAATCATAGATGGAGATTACGCTCATCTTGAGCGGGTTGATGAACCGGAAGCGGAATTGAAATTAGTGGCACGTGCTTTGCTGCCAGCAGAAATCATGGAGGGGAGCAGGCTTCATTATGAGATGCTGCAGTATGAACTGATTTAGATGAGTAGCTTTCGGACAAGCAATAAGTATCGGTGAAAAGAACTCGATGGCAGGCAAAAACGGAAACGCCCTGACAGAAACCGTCATTTTTCACCTGCCCCCAAGTTCTCTTCGCCGGTCTGTTTTGGATTCCATTTGACCGGATGCTGATATTCTGCATTCTTATATTGATTTCTATATTGCTGTGGAGTCATGGAGGTGATTCTTTTAAAGACCCTTCCAAAATAACTCTGCGAACAAAATCCCACATAATCACTGATTTCAATAAGACTTGTGCTGGAATATTTCAAAAGATTTTTCGCACGCTCTACCCGTACCTGATTCAGATATTCTTTTAAAGTCATGTTTTCCCGTTCAGCAAACAGATGGGACAGATACGTTTCATTGATTCCTATGTATTCGGACAACTCTGTCAGTGAAATCTTCTCTTTATATCGGTTGTGAATATACGCTTTGCATTGTTCCACATAATTGGAATAGATTCTCTTGTTCCGCTTTTCCTTTGCCAATCGGGTAAATTCCATGGACGATTCTCTCATCAATGCATTGTAGGCCTGGACACTATGAATTCTGTCCAGACGGTTGATATAGATATCACTGGTTTCATAAGCTTCTGACGGTTCCACGCCCCCTTCAATTACCGCGCGTGAGGACAATGTAATCATACAGATTGCCAGATTGTGATAATGATTTACTGCATTTTTTGACAATTTTCCGGTGGTGGATATCAGTGCGTCTAACTCCTTGTTCACCGCGTCCATATTCCCCTGACGAATAGCATCTAAGAAACGCCTCTCTTCATCATAGGTATGGTGATATTCTTCACGATTATAATTCTCCGTTCTTTTCATCCCTTTAGCAGCCATCATATCCGTGGGCATATCCATGGTTATCGCATTTTGTTCCAGAATTTCACCTATCGAAAGTGCTTTTGAAACAGCAATTTCGTATGCCATCCCTGTGAAATTCACAAAATAATTAAAGTCCCGCCTTGGTATCCCCACATAATACTTCTCTGGAATTCTATATTTCCGGCAAAAAGCATGCACCATCTCATAACCAGGTTCTCCTATCTCCACCGGTCCCATAAGAAGAAAGTAGCTGTCATTCACCGCTATCGCAGCAAAACAGATACACTGTTCTTCTACCAGAATATAAGGTGCCGCCTTCCCAACTGCCTGTGACACCAGCCATTCCGTAAGCTTCTTATTCTCCGCAAATGCTTTCGGATGAATCAGCTCATTAAAGTAAGAATAACTTCCGTCCACACGGTCATAGCCACATATGGAGATTGTAGCAAGCGCGCTGATACCTTTTAACAAATATTTTATTTTATCTATGGCAGTCTCATCTGTATAGTTCACTATTTTCACCTTTTCATCAATCTGGTAATCATTCCTTTGGTTTCTCTTCCTGCGTAATCAATTGTATCGAATTCTTATCCCTTACCTGCTGCAGATAATCCTTATCCGCATCCTTTTTTCGCGGAATAAATTTTCCTGCAACTCTACCCCGGCCTTTATTTTTCAAATATACAAATCCCAACACAGAAAATATAGCTGCACCGATAAAATTCACAAATAAATCTTTCATCGTATCTAACAAACCTATATCCAGATAGCCTCCCAGCCCAAGATTTTGCCCGTCCACAATCACATCACTGATATCCTTAATAGAAACGGGTGTGTTTCTGCCCGCAGGGTCCAACATAACGCTGGTAATAGTATGAATTATAGTATCCTTTTGCATATCCAAACGAAAAACAGTATCCATAAAGCATTCAAAGAACTCCCACAGGACACCAATTGTCATAGAAAAGCTAAATGCGACAATCACAATAAACACTGGAGATAAGGTAAAATTAAGATTCTCATTGTCATTAAGCAGCACAACAAGTGAGAATCCCACTGCTGCCGCAAGAAATCCATTTAATGTATGCAGAATCGTATCCCATCCCGGAATGATAATATAAAATGCATTAATCTCTCCCAAAATCTCAGCCGAAAAAGCAAAGAGCATAATTACAATTTCCAAAGTCTTTGGAAGCTCAATTCGAAAACGCACCTGAATCACACTGGGTGCTATCAGCAGCATCAACGTAAGTATACACAAGAAAAACCCTTCATAATTTCCCAGGAAAAACTGTCTTATCATGGTAAGAATTACCATCACCCGCAGAACTGTATAAACTATAAAACTGCTTTTGTGTTCTGCAAGCTCCATCTTGACTGCTTCCTTAAATTCCTGCCTGTATAACCGTCGTTCCTTCTTTGTTGTCTTTCCCATACCAATTCTCCGCTCCACTAATTCCTAATCTATCCCATATTATACCCGATTCAAACAGGAGAAACAACCTTCCTTCTTTTGACTGTTTTACGATATCTGCCCATGTTTTTACATATATATTGCATAAAAAGACCCGACTGTTTAAGTCGGATCTTTCACATTTATTTGAAATATTTTCTAAGCAGATACGTAGGCGTACAGCTCCATGCGTGACAATAGCTGTTGACAATACTTGAACCATACGGGGATTCACCCGGGTTCTTTGGATTGTATAATTCCCAGAATGTATCTGCACCTTCCCGAATCATACCGCCCCAATAGTACTTCATATAATCCATAGCCTTCTCTTTTTCATCGCACAAAATCAGTGCCTCTACAAAATGATGATTCATATAAGGACTGACCATACCTTTTTCCGGATCAAGATCGATGATATGATTCAGCAATTTCTTATTTTCTTCTTTGTTAAAAATATCAGCCAATATCATCCACACCTGGGACGCATAGGATATCTGTTTTTGAGAACCGCTGACAAATAATTCCTGCTTCTCGTCCCACAGCCACTTCTTTGCAGCATCCTGCTTTTCTGTAATCTGTCCTGTAAGCCATGCTTCATTCTCATCATCCCCGAGAACCTTAGCCAGCTCCAAGCCACGCTTTACACAATAAAGATAGACTGCCTGCGCACTGGCCTGCTTGTCCAGACCCTCTGTCCAATCGATAAAGCAGGTGAATCCTTCCGGAATTACCACAAGCATCTTCTCATCAAAATACTCATTGGCAAGTTCTATCTGGCGCAATGCACTTGGCCATAAATCTTTTACGGTATCCATATCTTTTGTTTCTATATAATAATCATACAAGCTTGCCACAAAAAACAGTGAATAATCAAACAGGAATGTATCATCCACGATATACTCCGGTTCAATAAACAGGCAGGCACCTATCTTACCATCATCTCTGGTCAGACCTGCAAATAAATACAGACATCTTTTCACCAGATCATAATTTTTAAAGGTCTCGTAATTAGCCAGAGCCTGAAGGCGAAGATCCCCCAGCCACAGACGACGGTCACGTTTCGGACCATCCTCAAATACCGACTGCATACAGTTTTGTAATGTGCGAAGACTTGCCGCATCAAGCTGCTTTATCATCTCATCTTCTGTAGCATAAGGCTCGACCTTGTCCATATCTACAGCCGAAACTGACTTACAGGTAACTTCCTCTACCACCAGCTGCCATTTCATAGAAGTATCGATTGTGGTGATTTCCAGATAACGAAATGCATATCGTCTCGGCAGAACAATCGTCGCTGGAAGCACATCCACATGCATAAACTCTTCCTGAATCCATCCACGGCTAATCCATCCATTATAATCCTCCGAGTTCTCCGTCAATTCTCTGGCTATTTCTCCGAATTTTAATTTAAAGAAAGCAGGAGCATCCTGAGGGCTTCCCACAGATTTTAGACGCAGTGTCACATAGCCCACCTGGTGATGTCCAAAATCAAGACATACTCGATCGCCCTTTTTCATTTCGATTTCAGAGAGTTCATTTATTGGTCGTTCCCTGGTAATGACCGGATTCTTATCCTGATCTAATTCGATCGTCACAATTTTCTCTGGCCTCACTGTCTTTTCCAATAAATCCGGTTCGCATTCCCGGGCAATTTTTACAAATGCATCGTTCGTTATTCTCTTCATGTCTAAATCAATACTTACTTCCGGCATAATTATCCTCCTGTTCACTGCTTGCTTCTGTTATCTTTTGTATATAGATTATAAAAGATTTTTCATACATTTTCCATGGATAATTGAATCCATTCTTTCCGATTTATTGCCTTTGATTCATCACGTCATATACTCATGAATCACTTCCCGCATAATTCCCTCTTCCTCTTTTGTCAGGTATTTGGAATAACTGGTAGTCTCCGGTTGATTTTCTTTTATCTTTTTAATCACCTGTTCCACCACCTCTTTTTTAGGATCCTCTTCCTTTTTTAGAGAAATAATTTTAGGCGGCCGCTCCGGTCTGGTTCTAGCTGGTTTTTCTGTCATCTGTTTCATAAGGAATTCACCTAGCACTTGCTCTCGCGATGCCATTCCAAGAAACAGTCTGCCAAGATAAATTGCAAGCAATAGCCCGCCTCCCACTTTCAGATACTGGTAAATAGTTTCCCTTGAATATTTGTAATAATATGCAGTGAAGACTGCCAGTGTGGTTACGCCCACACATAGCAGTCCTCCTGTCATGGCAATCATCTTCTGTTTATTCATAGCCCAGTCCATCTTTGTCCAACTGCGCCAGTTTTTCATCCAAAATCGCTTCTCCACTATCATCGCCAGAAAACTCACCACTCCGATACCCACCAAAGCGTACAGCAATACTTTCCATTCCATCCACGTGTGCAGCATATCAATTACCCCCTTTATTTTGAATGAGGTCATTATAGCGCACTTAATTGTCAATGGAAACATAAATCGTTCGTCAAATTCTCTGTTAAATATAGTTTACATAACATAAATCGATTTTTCTTAATATAGGTTCCTTTGATTGCACTCTCTTGCTTTAACTTCATCATATTCTGAATCAACTCTACATCAATTTCATCTGGAACCCATCATTTCTCGAGTCAATTTCACATAGATTCCATCATACCCTGAATCAATTTCACACTATTTTCAATTGCCATCTTCTCAAATGCCGGATAATCCATATTCGCACTGTGATCTGCTTTATCCGAAATAGCTCTGATAATTACAAAAGGAATCTGATTCAAGTATGCCGCCTGCCCTATCGCAGCCCCTTCCATCTCTGTGCAGTAGCCTGCGAAATCACTGACAATTTGGTATTTACGCTCATCATCTGCGATAAATTGATCACCGCTGACCACACGTCCTTCAAATACCTGAACCCCCGGATTTACTTCTCCGCTGATAACCTTAGCAATTTTTCTCAAGTGCTCGTCACCCTCAAAAGCCAGACACTCCATTCTCGGAATCTGTCCCTTAGGATACCCGAACTCTACTGCATTCATATCATGATGAAGTACGTCTGTAGAGATAACTATATCACCGATATTAATTTCATTTCTTAAAGAACCTGCAATTCCAGTATTAATAATAGCTTCAACTTCAAATATATCAATTAGAATCTGTGTACAGACAGCAGCATTTACTTTACCTACCCCTGAACGTACTACTACCACGTCTTTTCCATTTAAAGTTCCTTCGTAGAAATCCATACTTGCCTTCTGGGTAATCTTGATATTACTCATATTTTCCTTAATCTTAGCAACTTCCTCATCCATGGCACCAATAATACCTATATGTCCCATCTGTAGTCCTCCCGTTTCCTATCCCTTTTCGTCATTTGGAAATAATTCCAATAACTCAAGTATACCAAAATAGTTCATAATATGGTATCTTTTTTTATTTTTTGGTTTACCTTTTTATCACCTGCTTTAATTACAGATAATATAAAAACAACAGAATAATCTGTAACGCAGTATTCCAGACCACATTACAGATTGTTCAGTTGTTCCATTAACCATCTTTTATTCAATTTTTTCCCAATCAAAACTATTTTCCCATCCGCTTCTTCCATCACAGAATCTATCTGCTTCTCAAAAAAATCTCCAAAGGTAAAATCCAGACGTTCTTTCCTGCCATCCATCATAGTGATGACTCCTTTTGCACGCCATATTTCACAATTGCCTGCATCACTTAACATTTCTTTCAGATGATTCAGTTGTACTTGAGTCAATCTCTGCTTTATCTCCAGTGTCAGGGTATATAAAATCAGCTCATTTCTATGAGAAACCTGTATTATAGCTGGATTACTATTATCCAACGACACAATTTTCAGACTTGTGTTTTTCTTTTGCCCGGAATGTCTTGTACTATTTGGCACATTTACTGAACACTCTTTAATTGTAGTAAATGTATGAGCATTTACCTCATCCAGTGGTGTCTTCACAATTGTAAGGGAAGGATTTATATCCCACAGCGCTTCCGATGTCTTTACTATCTCTTCCTCAGACATGAAGTCCGTGAAGTTCATATAGATACTTGAAGCAGAAGCAATCTGTTCTTTGAAGAAGGGACCCGTTATCGTAAGCAACGGCAACAGCTTCTTGGCATTAACCACCATGATGCACCGGCGAAGAGAAGCTCCTTTTACCCTGGCAAGTGTATCCAGCAGACTTCTTATATCAGCAGCCCCGGTAGGTTCAACGACAATATAATCGGGGTTCTCTGTCTGTATTAACAGTTCCATAGACCGGGTAAGTTCCCCTTGAATCGTGCAGCATACACATCCATTGGTAATTTTTGTAATGGATATTTCAGGGCATTTTAACTCCTCTGCATCCAAATTGATTTTACCAATCTCATTTTCGATGATGGCCACTTTTGCATCCAGATATTCTGTCTTTAACAGTTGCTTTATCAAAGAGGTCTTCCCGCATCCGAGAAGACCTGAGTATAAATCAATTCTACAGTTCATTATTTACCTGCCTGTAATAATTCAAAACCATATTCAATCGCTGCATTTACGATTGGTCCCATAGCTGCGCCCTGCGCTGCCGGGTCAAGGGAATCTGCATAACGGAAACCAAAGAAACAATAGCCCTTGTGATATTTTCCATAGGTATCAAGGCAACGTTTTACTTCTGTGATAACAACTTCATCCGGTGCACTTTCCTGAGCTGGAAGTCCATTGGTATCATAACCACCGATGAATCCTATGCGGTCTCCATAAGTCTCAATAAGACCAGCGATATCGTTACTAATCTGAACAGAAGTCCATGCAGCCCATCCACAGTCAATCATATCTTCCACAATTGCTTCCGCATGGCCACAGCAATGGAAGATAGGAATGATTCCACGTTTGATACATTCACCTGCAAAACGTTTGTGATGAGGTTTAATGATATTACGGTAAGCATCCGGCGACATAAACAAGCTTCTCTGGGTTGCCACATCATCAAAATAAGTGATGGTATCCGGATGATAGGCGTCGATAATGTAGTCCAACGCTTCGATTTTATAATCTGTAATTGCTTCCATCAATGCGTAAGTTTCTTCTGGCTCTGCCGCAATGGAATACAATGCATCTTCAAATCCCATAAGAGCAGCTAAACGTTCAAAGACACCATTTCCAAATCCAAAGTCAATAACATTATTCTCTCTGTCAGGTTCACCAAATATCTTACATTCCATCTCATAAGCTGCTTTCCAGTCATATTTTGCAGGATCCGGAATAGTTACTTTTTCACGCCACTGCGTAACATCATCCATAACGACGCAATTGCAGTCCGGAACGGCTGCTCCGCCACCAGTAGACGGATATTCCCATTTAATGTTGAATCCATCAATGCAGTCACCAAACTGGGCGCCCTTTTCGATAGATGGACCATTTCCCTGTCCAAATCCATAGATTTTATTGCCGGTGAAAGAGTTTGGAATAAATGTGGTCGGTTGATGATGTAAGAAATTAAGATAATTCTCCTTGAAATTAAATTGTGGTCCCTGTGGCATAATACATTTCCTCCTTTTGTTTAAATAAGACAATAAATATGCTTGTAATAATTGTTTCAAGTTCTTATAATATAGTTAGATTATACCTGTATTTTTATATATAAGTCTACGTATGGCAGATACATTTTAATACGTATCGCATCCGTTTTATTTGTCCAAAACAGACAATAGTACATATCAAATATAAATAAAGCTCAGTATATCTCTCAAAGGAGAATTGTGAAATGAAACTCAGTATGTCTCTCATCGGAAAATACATGAAAAAATATAACCCTGAATGCCATATTCTGGAAGATACGCTCACTATTAAAGGAGTTCGTTTCTTCACTGACGAACAGGCATCCTATTCCCGGGAATATGTCTATCTTGATACAGCAAGCCACTACTTTCAAGATCCTCACTATGCAGACGCTCTGCTTCTGGCCAATGGGCAAAATCAGATTATTTGTCGAGGTGCAGGATATGAAGAGCTTCTTAATGACGTCCTGGCAGCTTTTGATTACTATAACACCTTTGAACAGAAGCTCTATATTGCAGCCGCAAACAATCGTCCGCTTCAGGAAATTATGGAAATCATTGAGACAGTCTTAGACTGCCCTCTTCTTGTATTCGATATAGATGGCAATCTGGTCGGGGAATGTCATAAGGAAATAGATAACATATCAGATTTACATGCTATCAGAGAAACTCGTTTTCTGGGAACACACACTATAGGACAGGTCTTCTTAGACAAAGACGGTAATATCAGTCACGACCTGACTAATCAGCCTCAACTTCTGCATATTCAGGGACATGAAGATGTAGAATCCGTCTCCATCTATTTATGCCAGAAAGAAGAGAGAATTGGATTTGCACTTATGTTTGTTTCAAATCCGGAAGAGGCAGCCATCGGCATGTGTATAGAACCCATGCTGGTCAACGCCTGTGCCCAGGCAGAAGAATTCACAGAAAAGACCTCCGTTCACCAGTCTAATCATTCCATCTTGATGCAGCTGCTGAACAAAGAAGAAGTCCCTGCCGAAGTCATTCAAAAATTCAAAACACATCTGGCATTAACTTCAAATCCCTTATTGTTGACAGTGCAAAATATTTCCATTCAAAACTACACGCACCGCCGCATGCTCTGCAGAGATTTCTCAGCATCTAAGATACCAGGCCTAAGCTGTGAATTCGAAAAATATGTAGTAATCCTGACAGATGAAGAACATGTATCCAACGTCCTTAACTTTATAATCAGCAACATGACTTCCTCCAGTTTTTCCATGGGAGTCTCCATGCCAATCCAAAGACTAAAACTCCTTCACATCGCCCTCGAGCAAAGTATATTCGCCCTGCAGTCCTCCGTAGAACCCGGCATACGCTATTGCCGCAACGTGGCCCTGCCATACCTGATGCAAAACTTAAGACAGACAGAAATGTCCGAAAACCTGCGCCACCCGATAATCGAATTACTGATGGAATACGACAAAAAGAACGAAACAGAACTCCTGGACACACTGCGCACCTACGTCCACAACGGCTGCCGCCAGGCCGAAACCGCTCAAAAGATGCACATTCATCTAAACACATTAAAATACCGCCTCCATCGAATCGAAGAACTGTCCAATGTAAACTTTAAAAACTACGAAGAGTTATTCTATATCCAGATATCCCTCGCATTATAATCCAGACATTTCTCACTCACGGCACACCCCCGAAACGACTCACTGTAAATACCTTATGGATAATTTTACCATCCCCCACCCGCGACACTCCGCCGCCAGGCCGGAGGCCCACGAAATCAGTTGATTTCCCAAGCAGTCGCCAATAACCAGCGTCCGTCCCCCCCAATCAACTATTTCCAGAAAACCCTTTTCTTTTCCCCCATTTTTGATTATAATAACCTCACGGATTAATTTAAGCCAATTAAGTTAAACGAATATAAATAAAAGACTAGGAAGGTGACAAATATGGATTTCAAAACTAAAGGAACATGTTCACAGATGATTCACTTCGACGTAACAGACGGTAAAGTTCACGGTGTATCCTTCGACGGCGGATGTAATGGTAACTTAAAAGGTATCGGAGCTTTAGTAGAAGGTATGGAAGTAAAAGAAGCTATCTCCAAATTAGAAGGTATCAAATGTGGCTTCAAAGCAACTTCATGTCCAGACCAGCTTGCTCAAGCCTTAAAAACCACATTATAAGAAAAAAAAATCACACATACACAAAAAACAACCATACATTAACATCTGTTAATTCTATGGTTGTTTTTATATTTATATTAATCTCACTTTGTCAAAACAAGTTTCACAGCCTCGCTCCAGCCGTTCTTTTTCTTTTCTCTCACCGCTTCATTCATATCAGGAATATATTTTTCTCTCTTCATTCTCATGAACAGTTCATCCTTGTCATACATTCCAAGACCAATCCCCGCTGCATAGGCTGCGCCTATTCCGGATAATTCTTCTGCGGCCGGCACTTGCACCGGTATGTTCAGGATGTTGCTCTGGAATTCCATAAGATAGCGGTTTTTAGTAGGACCTCCGTCCACGCGAAGTTCCTGTACTTCAATCCCGGCATCTTCTCTCATAACATCCACAATATCCGTAATCTGATATGCGATGCAGTCCAGTGCTGCACGAACCATCTCTTCCCTTCGGGTCGTTCTTGTCACACCACTAATTACAGCGGTAGCATCGCTGTCCCAATATGGAGCGCCTAATCCTGTGAATGCCGGAACTATATAAGTTCTGTCTTCCGGATTTGCTTTTCTCGCCAGTTCTTCCGTCTCTTTGGCAGACTCTATCAAATGCAGATCCTTCTGTATCCAGGTGATAACAGCACCGGTATAGTTAATATTGCCTTCCAGCACATATTCCACCTTACCATCCATACCCCAGGCAAGTGAAGACACTACACCATGCTTGCTAAATACAGGCTTATCCCCAACATTCATCATAACCGAAGAACCTGTACCATAGGTAGCTTTAATCATACCTTTTTCAATACAGCCCTGTCCAAACAATGCTCCATGAGAATCTCCCAGCACACCATGAATCGGAATCGGATTCTCCAGATATCCTTCGAAATCTGTCTCTCCATAATAACCATTGGAATCAGTAACTTCTGCCAGGTTCTTAACAGGAATACCAAATGCCCTGCATACTTCTTCATCCCACTTTAACGTAGAGATATTAAACATCTGTGTACGTGAAGCGTTGGAATAGTCTGTTTTATAAGAAGCACCTTTAGTCAAACGATATACAAGAAAGCTATCGACCGTTCCGTAACAGAGTTTACCTTCGTCAGCCAGTTTTTTTGCACCATCTACATTTTCTAAAATCCAGGCAATTTTGGCAGCTGAAAAATATGGAGATAACTGTAATCCCGTATGTTCCTTTACCATCTCTGCTGAATCAGCGATACGTCTACAGATAGCCTCACCTCTGGCGCACTGCCAGACGATGGCATTATAAACCGGTTTTCCATCCATATCCCAGGCAAGGGCTGTCTCTCTTTGATTACTGATACCCACACCTGCCAGATCACTTTTGGAAATGCCGCATTTCTCCACAACCTTTTTGACTACTTCAATAGTATTGCCATAAAATTCTTCGGGATTGTGTTCCACCCAGCCTTTTTCATTGATAATCTGTTCGTGAGGCAAATCCTCACGACCTAGAATATCCCCATTTTCATCAAATAGTAATGCCTTTGTACCTTGTGTACTCTGATCAATTCCGATAATATACTTCATCTATTTCACCAGTTCAGCTGCCTTCTTAGCTATACCTTCTGCATTCATGCCATAATAGTTAAATACTTCCTGTGAAGTTCCAGTGATAACCGGTTCATCCGGAAGTGCGATATTGATAACTTTCTTCGGACACTCTGCGCCTACCACCTGACTTACCATGGATCCTAATCCACCATATGGTGCATGTTCTTCAACAGTGATAACTGCTTTTGCATTGGAAGCTGCTTTGATGATTCCAGCCTTATCCAATGGTTTTACACAGTACATATCAAGAACAGTTGCGCTGATTCCCTGCTCTTTTAATATCGCTGCTGCATCAACTGCAGGTTTTACCATTTCTCCACATGCGATGATAGCTACATCTGTTCCTTCGCATACAACAGTTGCTTTATCCATCTCAAATGGACAATTCTCTTCAGAATAGATATCCTCTACTGCATTACGTCCAACACGGACATATGCAGGTTTTTCATCTTTTAACAAACTTTCAATCAGACATTTCGTCTGGAAACGGTCACTTGGAAGATAAACTCTCATGTTTGGAATAGCAGACATAGCTGCAATATCCTGTGCAGAATGATGGCTCATGCCAAGAGCTCCGTAGCTGATTCCTCCACTGATACCGATTAAAGTAACATTCGTGTTGGAATATGCACAGTCCACTTTTGCCTGTTCATAACTTCTGGTTGATAAGAAACATGCAGGAGATGCTGCAAATGGTTTCTTGCCGCATTTTGCAAGGCCTGCAGATACACTCACTAAATTCTGCTCTGCGATTCCCATCTCGATAAACTGTTTTGGGAATGCACCGGCAAATGGCGCTAAAGAAGCACTGCCTCTGGAATCACTGCATAATACTACGATATCTTTGTCATTTTTTGCCTCTTCCATCAATACCTCACAGATGGCCTGGCGATTTGGGATTTTATTACTCATTTAAGGCAGCCTCCTTTCTGGCATCTAAATCTTTCATAATCTGTGTATACTCCTCAGCAGTTGGCACTTTATGATGCCAGTTTGCTTTATTTTCCATCACGGAAGAACCACATCCTTTGGTTGTGTTGGCAATAATTACGGTTGGTTTTCCTTTTGTTTCTTTTGCCAGGGTAAATGCTTTGTCCAGCTCATCGATATCATTACCGTTCACGCTGATAACATTCCATCCAAAGCTTGCCCATCTCTCTTCCTGGACATCCTGAGACATAACATCCTCTGTATTTCCGGAAATCTGGAGTCTATTACGGTCAACTACTGCGCACAGGTTGTCTAATTTATAATGACCGCCTGCCATAGCACCTTCCCATACAGAACCTTCTGCTAATTCTCCATCGCCCATAACTGTATAGACTCTGTAGTCTCTTTCATCCATTTTTCCTGCCAGTGCCATACCTACACATACCGGAAGGCCATGGCCTAAAGAACCGGAGTTCATCTCGATTCCAGGCAGTTTATTATTTGGGTGTCCGATGTATTTGGAACCGAATTTAGAAAACTGGCTGATTACTTCTTCGATTGGAAAGAATCCTTTCTTTGCTAATACTGCATATAAAGCTTCTACCGAATGGCCTTTACTCATAACAAAACGGTCACGGTCCGGATCGTCCATATTCTCTGGACTGATATTCATCTGTTTAAAATAAAGTGTTACCAGTGTGTCCATTACGCTCATGTCGCCGCCGATATGGCCGCCCTTGCCTTCTACGATCATGTTAATGACATCTTTTCGCAAGTCATATGACAATGCTTTTAAATTTTCCATGCTATTCTCCTCTTTCTACTATATTAAATTTCTATCATTCTCCACGAAGATAAGCTTTTACGTCCTCTTCAATTGGATCATACAAATCAGGTTTTACACCGATGTATTTACATGCTTCATATAATACCGGGACTACATCTTTGTGAATTCCTACGCAGTGATGAATGTATGGACCTTCCACGATTTTCGCTTCCAGTCTCTTAATGTTCTCAACTTCAACCCACAGGTAAGTTCCCATACCTTTTGGTCCGTCGATTCCTTTTGCATTACCTAATAACAGGGAATATTCTCCGTTGTCTCCATCGAAACGACATAAGGTCACATCACCATGTTTTGCCTCTGCTGTAATAGCGCCAGGATGATCGAATGCCAATGGATAGGTAATCTTCGGTGTCTCTTTTGCAACTGAGATTGGCCATGGACCGCAATGCTGAAGCAGTTCGCCATTCGCTACATCCGGATGGCGGATAGTCCAGTCTGCGAAGAAGCCTCTGGTCTCATCCATACCTGCTGCTTCTACCATAAGTGCTGTGATTGCCCCATGGATATCTGTCTCACAGACGACAGGAATGCCTTCTTCATTCAACAGGGAATTAGCTGCGCATGGCATAATGCCAAGTTCACTCTGAAGCTGATTCCAACACTGGATAGCAATTGCCTGACAACCATATTTCTTAGCTAAGGTTTTCATGGCTACTTTAAGTGCTGCTACGTTCTCAAGTTCATTTTCTTTAATCTCTATCTTCATGTTGGCTTTGCAGTAAGCAATTACTTCTTCCACTTCTGTCTTCTCTTCTTTTGCCTTCTTTACATAATCCGTAAGTTCCGGCATCGGAATCGGTGATAACTGTATGTTGAATTTCTCTAAGAGTTCGCCCTCATTGCACATGGTTGTCCAGAAATCAAATGGTCTGGTGGAAATCTGAAGAATTCTCATGTTCTTGAAAGTCTTAACCACATTACAGACAGCCATGAAGTCTCTTAATCCTCTCTCGAATACAGGATCATTTAATCTGCAGTTTGTCATGTATGTAAATGGAATCTGGAATCTTCTAAGCACCTTGCCTGTGGCGAACAGTCCGCACTGCGTATCTCTTAAGCGGACACCATTCTCATCCGGTCTTTCGTCCAAAGGTCCCCATAAAAGCACTGGAACGTTTAACTCTTTTGCCAGTCTGGCACATTCATATTCCGTTCCGAAATTACAATGTGGTAAGAATAACCCGTCAATTTTTTCTTTTTTGAATTTCTCAGCGATTTTGTACATGTCTTCGTCCTGATAGAGAAGACCTTCCTCATTGATATCTGTAATATCTACAAAATCAATTCCCAGTTCTGTTAATCTGTCTGCGGTGAGCCCTCTGTATTTAATTGCATCCGGGGCGCTGAAGATGCTGCGTCGTGTTGGTGCGTAACCAAGTTTAATGTGTGCCATAATGACCTCCTATGATTTTTATATTGATTTTTAGTTAACATAACATTATTAACCATTTGTTTTTTTTATTAATTGTTTATTCTTTCAATTTTGTCTGCAGTCACATACGCTGTCACGTTCGATAAATTCTGTACATACGTTAATCTTTAATTTCGATTTTCCTACGCCTTTAATGATCTCGTGTATCCTTCGAACAGCCAGTTCTCCGATTTCCTGTTTATTTACCCGAATGGTTGTAAGCCTTGGTGATGAAATCTCGGAAAATGGAAGATCATCAAAACCGATGATGGAAATATCTTCCGGTATCCGGTATCCTGATTCCTGCAATGCTTTCACAGCTCCAAGGGCAATCATGTCATTATCTGCAAAGAATGCAGTGGGAAGCTTTGGTTTCTTCTTTAAGTATTCCTTCATATCTGAATAAGCGCCCTCCATCTTAGGCGAAAGTGTTACTGTGTATTGCCGGTTCAGCGGAATATCTTTCAGCTGCAGTGCTCTTGCATAGCCAACCGCTCTGGAGCGGAAAGGCTTGATACGAAACGACCCTCGCAGGTATCCGATTTCCCGATGCCCTCTGTCTATGAGATGTTCTGTTGCCATCTTTGCAGAATCCGAATTATTAATCAGCACACAGTCAAAATCCATATCTGAATTGGAATAGTCGAGACATAAGATATGACTTTTGGAAGTTTTATAAGGGGCAATGTCATCGTCTAAGAGTTCTGTCCCTAGCAGGATAATGGCTGAGGAAGTATCGGTAAGCAGCCATTTTAACTGTTCTTCATAATCATCACTTCGGTAATCCAGGTTACATACAGACATCTCGTAGCCAAGATTCCTGCACTCCCGCTCTACACCGTCAAGCATCAGGGAGAAGAATGGGGTATCATCGATAACCAGACCATTTTTCCGGTAAATAACGAACTTGATCTTTGTAATGCGATTCTCACTGATGTAGCCAAGTTCCTGCGCTACTTTAAAGATTTCAGCCGAAGTATTTTTATTGACTCCCCGCTTATTATTTAATGCATTCGAGATGGTTGCTGGGGAATAACCTGTGATTTCACTAATTTTTTTAATACTTACTTTCATGGTTCCCCTCCTTCTTTTTATCTATAGTTATAGTATAAACGCTTTTTATAAACATTCAATAACTGTTTTAGTTTTATTTAGTTTTTATGTTTATTTTTGTATGTTTTGTTTATTATTTTCCATATTTTTTGTTCATTATCACTTGTTTTTCTTGTGTTTTTTATTCTTTCGTCTACTTTTACGCAAAACTTTTATATAAATATTTATATATTTATTTTCAAGATATGGTTTTGGTGTATAGTTTCCGTATATAGTTTTTACAAAAAATTCATTTGTCATTTTCCGCTGATTATGATAGAGTCTTATATAGAAATATTTCTATTTTCTTAACAGCTTTTGCTGTATCGGCGATTCCGCCATTTTTATCCATTTAAAACATTTTTTATAATTGAGTTATGCCTCTATCTTTTGTATAATATAGAAAACGAATCTCATACTTTTCTCTATTTTCATTTTCCCATGGAGGTGTAGCGGAAACGGAGGATTTATGGGAGATATCGACACTTACACGAAGGAGTATGTATCGCAGCCGGAAGTGTATGCAGATGTATTTAACTATCTGCTCTTTCAGGGGGAACAAATTATATTACCATCTTCCCTTACTGAGCAGGATATTACAGAAATTTCCATCCCTTATGGTACTGAGAACGATAAGGAGCTCACCATTCCGGTACAGAAACTTCGGGATATTCTGAAACTATGTACTATCAAATCTACGGATGACACTATCTACATGCTTCTTGGCATTGAAAATCAGGCGAACATACATTATGCCATGCCTGTTCGCAGTATGCTCTATGATGCACTTAATTATGCCGGACAGACAAGTAAACTTAGTGCTTTTAACCGAAAGGATAAAAATCTAAAAGGCCCTGCTGAATTTTTGTCCGGTCTGCAAAAACATGATAAAATAAAGCCAGTAGTCACTGCAGTCGTCTATTGGGGCAGTAAGAAATGGGATGCTCCCAGACAGCTGCATGACATGCTGACTTTGAATAAATATAGCAGAGGCTTTGTTCCGAACTATAAATTGAATCTGATTGTTCCAAACGAAATCTGTGATTTTGATAAATTCAGGAGTGATTTGAAATACTCGCTTCCTTTCCTGAAGTATGCAGAGGATAATAAAAGTATGAATGAATTAATGAGCAAAGAACCAGGGTATCAGTCACTGAATCGACTAACCAGTCAACTTCTAAGTACAGTTACTGGTATTACGATCCCACAGAATAGTATAAAAGAGGAGGGCGTTGATATGTGTAAAGCTTGGCAGGATCATTATAATGAAGGAATGTCGCTGGGTATTGCTCAGGGTATTATTGAAGATATTCGAGATTCTATCAATGAAATCCTGGGGCGGTTTGGGGACATTTCAGATGAAATTATTTCATTAATTTCTTCTCAGGATAACCTCGACACCTTAAAAAAATGGCGTACCACAGCCATTTATGCAACAAGTCTGGAAGATTTTCTTAGGAAGATCGCATAAAAGAGGCCCATCGGGCCTCTTTTATCTTCAAGATAAATCTATTTCTTTTCTCTTTGGAATCGATGCCGCTGCCCCCGGTCGTGATACAGCCAGGGAAGAAGCCCTAGCCGCCATGCGAAGGCCTTCTTCCGGTGGCATATTCTCCAACATAGATGCAATAAAATAACCAGTGAATGTATCTCCAGCTGCAGTGGTATCCACCACATCCACTTCAAATATCGGCTGACACAGCCGGATATTCCTTTCCTGATATACGCAGCCTTCCGAGCCTAATGTCAGCACCACATTTGCCTGAGGATATTTTTTACGCATCCCATTAAGAATTTCATCAATTCTGCTCTGATGAGTTATCTGCTGTCCTTCTATCTCATTAATAAAAAACAAACTAATTTTATTTAAATCACAATTATCAAGTTTTTCATTGAAGGGCGAAGGATTTAAAGCTATCACCATCTTCTTCTCATAAGCACGGTCAATCAGATATGCGAGTTCATTTACTTCATTTTGCAGCAAAAGCATATCTCCTTTGTCAAAATGGCTCAATACTTCATCTATATATATTCTCGTCTGCTGCTGGTTGGCGCCGCCAAAAAGGAGAATACAGTTTTGCCCGGTGGCATCCACCTGAATAATAGTATGCCCGCTTTTGCCTTCGATTTTCTTTACAAATTCTGTATTAACATTATTTAATGCGAGTTCCTTTATCAAGACATCGCCTTCTTCTCCCACCATGCCGGCATGGTACACCGGGACACCGGCCTTCGCCAAGGCTATGGACTGGTTTAAACCTTTGCCTCCACAAAAGGTATTCATTTCACTGGAGGCAAGAGTTTCCCCTGCTTTTACCATGTGATTTACCTGATATACATAATCATAATTTAGTGAGCCGTAATTTAGTACTTTCACATTTTCTCCTTACGTTTTTTACTTTACCTGATGAATGTTTCGTGTTGCCACGCTGCATTAGCATACATACTATTTCCGGTCCCACTTATCACACAAAGAATTAATCTGATCTGTGAATTTGCCGAGATCTTTATTAGAACCGCCCTCATTACGCTGAATCACGGTAATCAAACGCTGTCCGGCTGCAAGCAAACGTGCAAACACATTGCTGACAGCTTTTCTCTGTGCTGTCTCCATTGCCGTTTCCTGTTTTTTAATTCTAATACCTTCTGCTTCTTTAACGCATACATTTTCTGCCAGATTATAGATAGTTCCGCTATATGGTGCCATGGTGTCATATCCAAAGGTATCCCGCAAAAGTTGTGCAAAACTGTCACATACTGCATCTTCCCCATGAACCACGAATACCTTTTTGGGTTTTTCTTTAAAGGAACCTGCCCAGTGGAGCAGTTCTTTCTGATCTGCATGGCCACTGATTCCAGGCAGCTGACATATCTCAGCCTGCACTGTGATTGGTTCGCCAAACAATTTCACATCCATCGCACCTTCTACAAGCGAACGCCCCAGAGTTCCCACAGCCTGATATCCTACAAATAAAATTGTAGATTCCGGACGCCACAGGTTATGTTTTAAATGATGCTTAATACGGCCCGCATCGCACATACCGCTGGCAGATAAAATCACTTTGCAGGATTCATCCTCATTAATAGCCTTGGAATCTTCACTTGTAATGGATAGTTTCAGTCCAGGAAAACGAATCGGATTAATCCCCTTGTGTATCAATTCCATTGCTTCCTCATCATAGCAGTCAGAAATATGCTCTGAGAATATAGATGTCGCTTCAACTGCCAGCGGACTATCTACGTAAACCTCGAAGCCTTCATGCCCCTGAACCATATGTTCCGCTTTTATTTGACGGATGAAATACAGCATTTCCTGAGTTCGGCCTACGGCAAAGGATGGAATTACCACATTGCCGCCACGGTCAAATGTTCTTTGGATAACCTTTGCCAGTTCTGCAGCGTAATCCGGTGGTGCATTATGATTACGGTCACCATAGGTAGACTCAATTAATACATAATCTGCCTCATCGATAAAGCCAGGATCCCTGATGAGCGGCTGATTAATGTTGCCAATATCTCCGGAGAAGACTAATTTTTCCTCCTGCTCGTTTTCCTTTACCCATACCTCTATAGCAGCAGAGCCCAGCAGATGCCCCACATCATTGAAGCGAACACGAATGCCGTCGCTTATGACGATTTCCTTATTATAATCACAAGGTATCAGTTTCTGTATTACACCCATAGCATCTTCCATGGTATATGCAGGAACAAAAGCTTCCTTACCAGCTCTTTTTCCTTTCCTGTTTCTCCACTCTGCCTCGAACATCTGAATATGTGCACTATCACGAAGCATGATGTTACACAAATCACAGGTAGCATTAGTTGCATATACATTTCCCCTGAATCCTCTTGCATACAGCAGTGGAAGATTTCCCGAATGGTCTATGTGCGCATGAGTCAGCAGGACGAAGTCTATGTCAGAGATATTACCTGGTATTTGAACATTTTCATAGATATTAGGCCCCTGCTCCATTCCACAGTCTATCAAGAATCTTTTGTTTGCCGCTTCTACCAAATGGCAGCTTCCAGTTACCTCGTGGGTGGCACCTATGAATGTTAGTTGCATAATCAAGTCTCCTTTCTGTCTGTCTTATAAATTTTGTTCTTTTGTTATATTATACTGCAAATTTAGCGAATAATATAGCGATTTGAGATTTATTTCAGAATATTTTTCTTTTTCTTATTTCTCGACTTATTCCAGGGTAAAATTTCTTATTTTCATATTCTTCTTGCCCAAACAAGACTCAATAATTATTCCAGATGGAATTCCAAAATAACGAAGAGAACTTCTGATCACTATTTTTATCAAATAGTAATCAGAAGTTCTCTGTTAAGGGTTTTTGATACTCAATTTTGTTTGCAGGATCATTTTTTAGTAAATGACCAAACTTTTGTTACTATACTGCTTTTACCATAAAGAGTCAGAATCTCCCGCCCTGCCCACGGTAATGTAAATGAAAGTTATATTTTTTATTTGTACTTCTTTGGCTGGCAACCATAAAAAAGTACAGGACACAAGCACGATTCTGAATTGTATATTTGCAGTTTTTCTGTCTAATATACGAATTGTTTCGCTTTTTGATTTGTATTTTTGCTTAGTTTACGAGTTACTTTTTATTTTTCTTTGGTTGGATTATGGAATCCAGATTCCGTTGGTTGTACTGGAACCGCTTTCAGTGCTCCCATAGGTTGCGGAATATGAACCAATTGCTCGATAATAATATCCGCCCGCTACAGATACCTGTATACTTCTTGATAATAACGAAGTATTGTTAGCTGTATATTGCCATGTTCTGTAATTTGTCCATGAACCATTAACTTTCCGTTGTAAGATCATATATAATCTAACTGTGGTGCACGTTCTATGACATACAGTACTTCCTCCAACACTTACAACTCGGTTACCCAAATCGGAAAGTTTAACCGTCCCGTAATTAAGAAGACTACTTCTCGCATATACATTATAAGTACTCTCAGTTTCGGCATCTGTAGTTAAAACAGATCCATCTACTATTTGTCCAACCTCATCCAGACCATCAGCTTTCACTTGTTCTGCGTTACCCAATACAGGGATTAACAAACTACAAGTCAAAGCAAAAACCCCAATCTTTTTGATGATTTTTTTTAACATTATTCCTCCTTCCACATACTAACATTTACATTACATAAAGGAAACGATATAAAACGCTATTTTGTTTCTTCAATATGAAATATATTCTAATATTTTTTTAAGTTCCTCTATTCCTATTTTCCCTGATAAGTTATAAAAATTATTTTTATATACCCACTGAGCCACATATTCATCTTCTTCGTCAACAACTTTATAAATTTGTGCTTTACCTTGACATAAATCCATTTCAACATCTGACATCAATTCATTATTATATTCTATCGATTGTGTTGAATTTGACTCATGAACAGATATTTGTAGCGTTAAAGCATACTCTTTATATACATATTGAACCAGTGCTAACCCATCAGTTTCTAACACATCATAATTAGACAGCTGAAATCCATCTGGTTTATATGCAAAATACGGAACTTCTACATCAAGTTTGTCATGTATCTCATTTCTAGCCTCCCGTTCTTCAGTATTACTGTCATCTCGATTTTCATCGTCATCAATCACAACCTGCGTATCCTTCCCAAGTATCGTCTCTAACTGTTGCATCATATACAACCGATTCGCCTGGCTGGTCATACTTATTCCAAACACGCCTATACAAATCAGCACAACTGCAGCCACCCACTTGCTGATTCTTTTAGTTGGGAATCTTTTGATTTTGTTAATTTTCTCTGTTTCGGATATTTTCGTTGCTGATGCAGGGTCATTCGCCTGAGTCGCACTTTTCCCTCCAAAGGCAGACTTATCCCCTTGCTGTATTTCTTCTATAATTCTTCTATATGTATCTTTTACTATCCCTTCTGGTACAATTGTGATGCTCTTTTCTGAAGCTTCTTCAATTCTTTTAGCTTCCTCTCTCATCTGTTCCCAAAGGTATGTGTCTACTTGCTCTTCGTTGGCAGATTGCTTTTTCAATATTTTGTTTCCTTTCTACCAATATTCCTTTCCCTTGACTTTTTCGCAAAACTGTATCATATTAATGGTATATGTCTACGCAAACGACGGTCCTTTTTCGTACCGCTGCGATACATATCTTGATTTATGAATCAGTTTATTGAATCCACATTTAGGAGGTTTTTCCATGAAACATATCGTACTTACCGGTGGTGGTACTGCCGGACACGTTACACCAAATATTGCTTTAGTTCCTCGTTTACAGGAATTAGGCTACAAGATATCCTACATCGGTTCCCTGGATGGAATTGAAAAAAAACTTATTGAAGAAATGGGCATTCCTTATTACGGAATCTCTTCCGGCAAACTGCGTCGTTACTTCGATGTTAAGAATTTTACAGATCCCTTCCGGGTTCTCAAGGGTTATGGGGAGGCAAAAGCCCTTATGAAAGAGCTTAAGCCTGATGTTGTATTTTCCAAGGGTGGTTTTGTAACCGTCCCTGTTGTAATCGCCGCAAATCGTTCTAAGATTCCAGCTATTATTCACGAATCCGACATGACTCCCGGACTGGCAAATAAACTTTGTATCTCTTCTGCAAAGAAAGTCTGCTGTAATTTCCCAGAGACAGTTTCTTTACTTCCTGCAGATAAGGCTGTCCTTACCGGAACTGCCATTCGTCAGGAATTGTTAAATGGTGACAGACAGGCCGCTCTGGATTTCTGTGGTTTCACCAGTGACAAACCTGTTATTTTAATTATCGGCGGAAGCCTTGGTTCAGTTGCAGTAAATGATGCAGTTCGCAGCATTTTGCCAGAACTTTTAAAGACATTCCAGGTTATCCATCTGTGCGGAAAAGGGAAATTAGATGAATCTTTAACAGGCACAGAAGGTTATGTACAGTATGAGTATATCAAGAAGGAACTTCCTGATTTATTTGCCCTGGCTGATTTAATCATCTCAAGAGCCGGCGCCAATGCAATCTGCGAAATCAGTTCGCTCAAAAAACCAAATCTGCTGATTCCGTTATCTGCAAAAGCAAGCCGCGGCGATCAGATTCTCAATGCTCGTTCTTTTGAGAAGCTTGGCTACAGTATGGTACTTGAAGAAGAAATGATTTCTGATAAGACTCTGTTGAATGCCATTCAGGAATTGCACGCAAATCGTCAGTCTTATATTGATGCCATGGCAGCTAGCCAGCATATGGATTCTATCGAGCACATTGTAAGTATCATCGAAGAATGCGCCTCTTGAAGCGCCGCAAAATAATTAATGCCTGGATTTATTTTCAAGATTTTTGTTGCCCTATGCATAATCCTATGTGTATCTCTATTTTCAGGTATTATCATAATCATCCATAAAGTTTTCACGAATCCATTTCTTCGCCCGGGATATTTGTATTTTCAGACTATTTTCTGTCTTATTCATATCCTGGGCTATCTTTTTCAGTTCCTCCTGATAGAGTATCGTGCGCACCATCAGTTCATGCCACTTCTCATTTTTCTTTTCCAAAGCCTCAAACACCTGCATCCGAAGTTCTTTATAACAAATTTCATCCATGATATCCGCAGAAATTTTTGTATCATCGCCAACTCCGCTTGATAAATCCCTCGGAGCACTATGCTTACGCTCTTTATTTCTCAGATAATCAATTGCACGATTCTTTGCACAGACAATAAGCCAAGGTTTTACATCATCACCTTGGATAGTTGTCCCTTTCTGGTACAATTTCACGAAGACTTCCTGACAGACATCCTGTGCCAAATCCCAATCCTGCACGACATCGAAGGCAATTTTCAAGACCAGCCTGGAATATTCCTCATATATACTATTGAATTTATCCTCACTCATATCCTACCCCGGTGATTCTAGAACACACCCTGAACCTTAGCGAGAATATCCTCTTTGTCCTCGTCGCTAAGAGTTCCCGGTGTCCACAGAATCCCGGCATTATCCCCTTCATATCTCGGAATCAGATGAATATGGAAATGATGCACGGTCTGTCCCGCCGCTTCCCCATTATTCTGCACGATATTATATCCATCACACCCCAACACTTTCGTCATAGCGGTAATCATTTTCTTCGCCAGAATAAACGCTTTCGCAACTACTTCATCCGGAAGTTCATAGAGATTGGCAGCATGGGTCTTTGGTACAATTAATGCATGTCCTTTTGTCGCTGGTCCCAAATCCAGAAATACACGAAATTCTTCGTCCTCATAAATGGTTGCGGACGGAATCTCTCCAGCTGCTATTTTACAAAATAAACAATCTGACATTTTTTATGTCCTCCTTCAAATTAATAATAAATAGTATAACACACGCATGATTATCATGAAATAGAACATTCGACAAATGTTCTCGAATATCAATATATTTCATTTTATACCATATAATTCCAGTTCTAAGCCAAGCAGTTAATGCAATTAGCGTTCATATTTATCCCACTCTTCCTGCTTCAATCCCACAGCTTTATTCGTCTTCTTTTGTGCAACACTTTGGCTTTTAATTTCTATACTTATCCGATAAATTGTCGAATTATAGGATTTATTATCGACAGAATTCATTTGCCATTTTGATGATAGGATGATACACTTTTTTCAACAAAATATTTTACAGATATCACACATATATGAGGGGAAGCTATGAAAGAAATCGAGTACGAAGAACGATTATCGCAATTGGAAGAACAGCAGCATCTGGCATTATCCCGCATCTCTCATGAGATTCGAAATCCCGTAACTTTAATCAACAGTTTCCTGCAGCTTATAGAGACACAGCATCCGCAAGTCAGGGATTTTGATTATTGGGCTGACACTATGGATAATCTGGAATTCTTGAAGAATCTTCTCAGAGAATTATCGGATTATAATAATTCCAAAGCTCTACATAAAGTATCTGTGAATTTTTATGATTTTATGATGCAGCTTGTGAAATCTCTTGAACCGGTTATGGAACCGCTTCATGTGCATATAAATCTTGTTAAGGAAAGCGCACTTCCTGACATCGATTTAGATACCACAAAGTTCCGCGAAGCCATCTTAAATCTCATTCGCAACAGCCAGGAAGCTATGCCGGACGGTGGAGAGATTTGTCTTAAACTCCACTGTGACGGTGCATATTTTTATTTGTCCATTGAAGATACCGGTTCTGGTATAAAGGACGAATATATGGAAACATTATTTCAGCCTTTTATTACACATAAAAAAGAAGGAACCGGCCTTGGGCTGGCAATTACAAAGAATGTAATTGATTCCCACGGCGGTTCCATTCAGATTATGTCCCATGAAAATAAAGGGACCACTTTTTTAATCTCGCTTCCGGTGGCATAACCTGTCTAGTTTTCACCAGACATTATCATGCTTTGTGGCGCCCATGATATAGTATCACAGCAAGTAAAAATCCACACATCAGCCCTCCCAAATGAGCCATGTTATCCACACCCTTAGTGGTGAATCCCACATAAAGTGTGAGCAATGCCATAATCATAAGTCGCTGTGTGGTCATTTCTTCAATTCTTCCGCGATTTCGTATCAATACATAAAGCATAGCACCTATCACGGCAAATACTGCACCGGATGCACCTGCAGATACCGCATAGGATTCATTTTTCATCTCCACATAGCAGGATAGTATATTCCCGCCCAATCCGCCAAGGAGATAAATAAGCAAATACGATATCTTTCCAACTACCCTTTCCAATGTATCCCCAAGGAAAAACAGCAGAAGCATATTATTAAATAAATGCTGGATTCCAAAATGTAAAAACATGCTGGTAAACAATCTCCAGTACTCTCTCCCGTCTACAACGTATGGCACGTAAGATGCACCCCACAGCAGCATATTTGCCGTGTCTGTAGTAGATCCTGTGATTTCCACCAATACAAAAATCAGGATATTTGCCACTACTAACAAGATATTCATCCATGCCAGCGGGCGTGTTCTCATGCGATCTATGGCATCCATATTCTGGTAATTATTCTCCATTTTTCCCCTTTCTATCTTGGTATTTATATTGATATTTGTATTTATATTTATATTTATATTTGTATTTATATCGATGTTTGTATTTATATCAATGTTTGTATTACTTTTTAAGGTAATTCTCTTTCCCTACACTCTTGATTCTACAGTATTCACCTGATAAATCAGTCCTTGTATATCACAATATAATTGACAGCTTTACTTATTCAATTTCAATGTGAACTGACACCTCTATAATCTTTTAAGATGATAATTCGAATAGAAATTGGAACAACGTGGCATATACATACGTAAACTATAATCATGCCCCGTTTCAATAAAATTTTTATATTATACTGTCAGTTGCGAGGCACATATCCTTATACATCGAAAATCTGCCTCGCAAAACAAGTTTGTGCGAGGCAAAAAACGATTGTTGGCTTCTATATGCCCACTACAACTATATTATTTGGCTTTTCGAGCAGAAACGAGGCATAGATTTCATTACGCCAGTTATTTACCCCGTCGTATTTTGTAACCAGAAATACCTTGTGATTATTTTAGTTTTTCTCAAAGCATATATATGAATTCAAGTACGCCTTGGTGTACTTACTGCATTGCCAAGTGCCCACGGCACTTGTTAAGCAACGGTCGAAGCGAAACGTAGTGACTCATCAGCCATGTTGACATAACACATCGAAACCGCGCTGCAATCCACCGGAGGCTTTGTCTTCTTTCAAGATAAAGCAATATACTTTTCGAAGATTATTATAGCTTCTTCGAAGAGTTTTGCATAGCTTTCAAAGAAAAATCATCTGTTTTAGTCAAATATATAATTTTCAATTGACTCTATCCCTATATCAGAGTATATACTACACTTATCTAAATTAAACTCAGGAGGATGTTTCCATGAATAATAAGCCAACATTAACCATATTCCAAGGTATCCCGGAACTTGCAGACTTATCTTACGATGATATGGTAACAGAATGGAAAAACCAGCTCGCCCGGCACCTGGAAATCGGTGACTACCATATCTATCCGCTAAAGGGACGTATGCTTGCCGATCGCTACCAGGCAGAAATCGGAGATTCAGATGCTGTAATCGGACCTTGGATTAATCCTGACTATTTAAGTGAGCCTTTTTTCCAACTTCATCCTAACGTCCGCTATATATCCGATTTAGGACATGGTTACGAATCATTCGATATCGACCTGACCCGGAAATATAATGTTACCATCTGCAACACCCCTTATGGAAGCAATATGATAGCCCAGTACGCTATGGCACTATTATTGAACATCTGTCATGACGTATCTTTACATAGTCAGTACAGCAAATCCGGTTATTGGGAAGGAAAAGAACAGGGTTCTTCACGTTCTTACCGCCAGGTACTGCTCCCTCAAATCGAACTCTATGACAAAACAATCGGAATCTTAGGTCTGGGAAATATCGGTCTGTGCATGGCCAACATGGCCGCCAGCATGGGGATGCATGTTATCGCCCACAGCCGCAGCATAAAAACCGGACCACAATATGATTTCATCGATCAGGTATCTCTCGAAGAACTGCTAGAACGTTCCGACATTATTTCCATCCACTGCCCGCATACGCCGCAGACTCACCATATGATAAACAAAGAAACTCTGTCTCAGATGAAAACCGGCGTCATCCTCATTAATACTGCAAGAGGAGACATCATAGATGAAGACGCGCTATATGATGCGTTGGAAGAGCGAAAAGTATATAAAGCAGGACTGGATGTTCTTACCAAAGAACCTCCAGCCCTGCAGATACCGCTTATGAAATCTCCATATACTTATATCACCTCTCACATAGCATGGCAGTCCCGCACTTCCAGACTAAGAGCTGTTAAGATGGCCGTAGATAACTACGTCTCATATTTACATGGAAATATATCCCATAGGATTAATTAATCTGTCATTTATTTTCTGTCCTGCCACGTACAGCGCATGCCTTATCCGGATAATTAGTAATGATGGCTTCTATACCCTGCTCCACCAGTCTTTCCATATCCGCTTCTTCATTTACTGTCCATACATGAATCGGCATATTTTCCTTTTTACAGGAATCCAGGAAGCCTTTATACTGCAGGTTATAGAGTGCCGGATGCATAGCATCAACTCCAACTTTTTTTGCATAGTTAACTGCATCCACAATCCCGTCTGCGTATAGCATACCTGTTTTGACACTTGAATCCAGCCCCTTTAATCTGATTAATGTTTCATGATTAAAGGAAGAATACCACACACGCGTCTCCATACCATACTCATGCGCTATCTCTAAAACTTTTTCTTCCAACCCCTCATAGAAAAAAATCCCTGTTTTCAATTCCACATTTACACAGAGGCTTGTTGGTTTCACCTGCTCATACACTTCCCGCAGTGTAGGGATCTGTACCCCTGCATACTCAGCCATATGATTATGGAAAGAAAACTCCTTTAATTCCTGAAGTGTATAATCTTTTACCAATCCTTTTTTGGCACATACACGGTCTATCTTCTCGTCGTGAATGACAACCACTTCTCCGTCTTTTGTCAGCTGTACATCCAGCTCTATACCATCTGCACCCTGCTTTTCTGCCAGTTCAAAAGCCGGAAGTGTATTCTCCGGTGCATAACCGGATGCCCCTCTGTGCGCCCATATCTGTGTATTCATAATTTACCGCCTTTCATTTTCTTATGTGATTAGTCCAAAAAGGCGGACACGAAGGTGCCCGCCTTTTTTATTTGTTAAAGCTTACTCATTTAACAGGTTGTACTCTTCAATAGAATTATTAATGTCTGAAGCCATTTTGTCAACTGCTTCTTCTGCTGACTGTTTTCCATTGAGCATGTTTTCGATTTCTGTCTCGACGATAGATCTTGCCTCTGGGAATACGCTGAGCAGTGCTCCTGCATATTCTGGTGCAGAGTCATGAAGCTGATCAATAGCGGTCTGGAACTGTGGGTACTGTGCAACATTATCTTTAAATACCTGCTCATCATAAGCAGCTGTTGTTACAGGGAAGTAACCAGTCTGTGCATTCCAGTATGCCTGTGATTCTGGAGATACCAGGAATTTGATGAACTCCCATGTTGCTGCTTTCTTAGCATCATCTCCATTTTCTAATGCCCAAAGAGAAGCACCACCGATAGAAACACCGCCCTTATCCTCTGCAGTTACGCTTGGGAAATATGCTGTACCAACTTCAAAAGAACCATTTACGTCCTGTAAAATCTGTTTCAGAGAAGCTGTAGAACCTAAAGTCATAGCTGATTTTCCAGAAGAGAAATCAGTAAGTCCTGAATCACCACCACGTCCTACGTTTGGTGCATAACCTGCATCATATAATGCCTTCCACTCTGTTAAAGTATTTAAAGCAGAACCATTTGTATCAAACTCTACAGCAGTAGCTGCTGCTTCACGTCCGTTGCCCTGGTCAACATAGCTTGCTCCCTGTTTGCAGGTAAACTGTTCAAAGAACCATCCGTAGATACCTAGAGAGATAGCTTCACCAGCTCCACCCTTGCTTACTAAATCATCAGCAACTTCAGCAATACCCGGAAGACTTGTTGGTACTTCAGTGATACCAGCTGCATCAAACATAGTTTTATTATAGTAAAGAATTGGTGTAGATGAGTTAAATGGCATAGAATATAATTCATTATCTACTGTGTAATATGCTGCGATGTTTGGCTCGATCTGTGTGATATCATATCCATCTGCATCAATAAGATCCTGCATAGGAACTACCCATCCTGAATCAATCATAAAACGTGTTCCGATATCATAAATCTGTACCAGATCAGCGCCCATGTTACCAAGCTGTGCACTCTTTAATTTATTGATACTGTCATCATATTCACCCTGATATTCAGCTTGAACGGTGATACCTAATTCATTTTCTTCATTAAATTTATTTACGAGAGTATCAATTGCTTCTCCATTGACACCACCCATAGAATGCCAAAATGTAATAGTCTGACCTGATGCATCTGCACTTAAAGTTTCCTCTGCTGCTTCTGTTGCTGCAGCATCCTCTTCTGCTGCATCTTCTGTTGTCTCTGCTGCACCTGTTGAGCTGCCGCATCCAACCATAGTAGTGGCAACCATAGCGACACTTAATAACGCTGCGATTACTTTGTTTTTCATTTTCTTCTCCTCATATTCTTTCTTATTCTTATTTTTGTTTTTATCTATGACCAGGATTAGCCTTTGACTGCTCCTGAGAACATACCTCTGATTAACTGCTTCTGTCCTACGATAAAAATCAGGATAGAAGGAACGATAATCATAACAACACCGGCTATCATCAGTGTGATAGACTGTGCATCCACACTATGTAACATACTGATACCAATCTGTACTGTTCTCATCTCACTGGAACCGGTAACCAGAAGCGGCCACATATACATATTCCATGCATTGATAAAGGTGTAAACAGCCATAGCACCAATTGCTGATTTGGTCAGTGGAATCAGAATTTTAATAATAAATCTTAAGTTAGAACATCCATCTAATTTAGCTGACTCATACAGCGAAATCGGGAATGTCATATAAAACTGACGGAACAAAAAGATTCCCATTGCTGAAGTCAGATATGGAATAATCAGTACCGGATAGCTATCCAGCCAACCCCAGCTGCTGACAGTTAAGTAGTTAGAAATAATAGTTGCCTCACCAGGTACCATCATGGTTGCCATAACCAGCATAAACAAAATTCCTTTACCTTTAAATTCCAGGAATGAAAATGCAAATGCCGCAAGTGAACAGGAAATAATCTGTCCCAAAGTAATCAAACCGGCTACCAGAAAAGAATTCAGCACAAAACGTACCAGAGGAACTTTCGTCAATGCTTCTTTAAAGTTCTGTAAAGTAGGATTTTTGGGTAACAGATTCATATCTAGTGTAAATAGCTCACTGGAGGGCATAAAAGCAATACTGATTGCATAAAGTAAAGGCAAAAGTATTACTAAAGCCATAACTACATTTCCTAATACCAGCAAAGTAGTTTTTGTCCTTCTCTTGGTTTTCGCTCTGCTGTTCATTTTCTGATGTAATAATTCAATCTCTTCTTTGGACTTTGCTAAGACCATACCATTTGGATTTGTTGCTGTATTTACGCTCATTAATACTTCACCCCTCTCTTCTCAATCTTGAACATCACTAATGTAAGTACCATAATGATAGCGAACAAGATAACTGACTGTGCTGCTGCACTACCAAAACGATAATTGAAAAATGCATCCCGGTAAATGGAATATACAATTAAGTTGGTAGATTCACCAGGTCCGCCTTCTGTCAATATCTTTACCTGTCCAAATGACTGGAAAGCCTGAATGATATTTACCACCAATGTGTAGAACAAAATCGGGCTAAGTCCCGGTAATGTTAAACTGAAAAACTTCTGTACAGAATTCGCTCCATCAACAGAAGCTCTTTCATATATACTCTCATCAATATTTCCGAGTCCTGCTGAAAAATACAGGAAGTTGATACCGCTGTTAAGCCATGCTGTCAAAACAGCCACACAAATCAGTGCATACTTCGGATCATTAATCCAGTTGATATCCAGGTGCAGAATTTTATTGACAATACCCACAGATGGATCAAGCATAATCTGAAATACCATTGCTGCTGAACTGGATGCGATAGCCATAGGCAGCGCATATGCTGTACTAAAGAAACGGATACCCGGAAAAGCTTTATTACATAACAATGCTGCAATCAAGCCCAGCAGCATACTTCCAACTACCACAATAAGTACGAATATAGCCGTTACCATCATAGAATTCCAGAAGGAAGAAGACTGTAACAAGTCTGTGTAATTTCCAAGTCCTACAAATAATTTTGCTTCACCCAGTTTGTTAGTCTTATAAAGACTCAGATAAATAGTCTTAAAGAATGGATAGAATAAAAACACTCCAAATATCAGTAAACACGGCACAAGATACATATATGGTTCTATTCTTTTTTTTGCTCCTATTTTATTATTCATTTGTCTCTCACTCCCCATACATCAGATTTTGTTCTGATTTAACATCAAACAATTTAATGCAGTTACAATCCAGATACCAGTTCACTCTGTCGCCTTCGCGGCTGGTATTTTCCTGTTCTACTCTTGCGCACAGCTGCACTCCACACCAGTTTGCATAAAGGATAACTTCTGCTCCCACCAGTTCCCGGGCAACTACTTCAACTTCGATAGCATCTGTTAAATCCACGTCAATAGCACTTTCTTTTCCAACTTCTGTATAGATATTTTCCGGGCGGATACCCAGATCCACTTCATGACCTACACAGTTATCAGAAATCAGTACTTCTTTCATGCGATTCTTTGTAGAGATACGAAATCCTTCTTTTTCCAACATGATTTCAGATGTATCGCTGATTACATTCATTCTTACAAAATTCATTGCCGGTGATCCGATAAATCCAGCTACGAACTTATTGATTGGATTATTATAGAGAATTTCCGGTGCTGCTGCCTGTTGAATCTCTCCGTCCAGCATAACAACGATTCTGCTTCCCAGTGTCATAGCCTCTGTCTGATCATGGGTTACATAGATAATTGTTGTTTCTAATCTCTCGTGCAGTTTTGCCAATTCGATACGCATCTGCGCACGCAGCTTCGCATCCAGATTGGAAAGCGGCTCGTCCATAAGGAATGCCTTTGGCTGTCTCATAATTGCGCTTCCAATAGCTACACGCTGTTTCTGTCCTCCTGAAAGATCTTTTGATCTGCGGTCTAACAACTGCTCAATCTCCAGAATTTTCGCTACTTCATGAACTCTCTTTTTAATCTCGCTTTTTGGAATTTTACGAATCTTGAGTGAAAAAGCCATGTTTTCATATACTGTCATATGTGGGTATAACGCATAATTCTGAAATACCATAGCCAAATCTCTTCCCTGTGGCTCCACATAATTCACAAGCTCGCCGTCAATATATAATTCTCCGTTGCTTATGTCTTCCAAACCGGCAATCATTCTCAACGTTGTTGATTTGCCACAACCGGAAGGGCCAACAAAGATGATAAACTCTTTATCCTGTATATCTAAATTAAAATTCTTTACAGCCATATTGCCTTTGTTGTATTCTTTACATACATTTCTTAATACGATTTCTGACAATTTATTCCCTCCTCTTTACCTTTCTCATATAACATTCACACCTACAGTGCTTTTGCAGTATATATGGTTTCTGTAAAATATAAAATCTGTATCCTGTTAAAATTTTGTTAAACATGAAATCAATTTCGCAAAACAATATCTCCAACTCCATTTAGCACCAGTCTTGGGCGAAACGGATACTCCTGCATCCTTTTCTCCGTTGTTACACCGGACAATACCATACATGTGTCCACACCGGTTTCAATGCCAGCGATAATATCTGTATCCATTCGGTCTCCAATAATTGCAGCCTCATGAGAATGTACGCCCAACATTTTTAATCCTGTTCTCATCATCAATGGATTTGGTTTTCCCACAAAATATGCCTGCTTTCCGGTCGCCATCTCTATAGGTGATATCCAGGCTCTGCATGCCGGGATAAGTCCATTTTCCACAGGGGTAGTTAAATCTGCATTCGTTCCGATAAGCTTTGCACCATTTAACACGTGATGCACCGCCTGACAGATATTTTCGTAATTATAATTATTGGTCTCACCTACAATCACATAATCCGGATTGATGGAATTATTGGTTATCCCTTCCTCACTGAGTGCAAGAAACAGTCCTGGATCTCCGATCACGTAAGCAGAGCAATTTGGCTTCTGCGAGCTGATAAACTGTGCTGTTGCCTGTGCACTGGTATAATAGTGACTCTCATCCACATCAAGACCCATACGCTCTAATTTTTGCTGTAATTCTTTGGGGGATTTCATACTGGAATTCGTGATAAACAGAAATTCTTTTTCTTCTTTATACAACCAGTCAACAAACTCTTTTACACCTGGCAAAAGGCGATTCCCATGATATATCACACCATCCATGTCACAGAGGAACCCTTTTTTCTTTCGAAATTCTTCCATATATTTTCTCCTTTTATCTTCCTGTGTTTTTCGCACTGTTTGTAATAATACTGATTTTAAATCGTAGAATCTATCACATTTGTGTAAAAAAAGGTAAAAATCAGGTAAAGAATCTGACCCAGTTTTCATTTCTATTACATATAATGTAAAAATAGCACAAAAAAACTGCCGGATTAATGTTGTATATCCAATAACATTAATCCGGCAGTACCTTATTATTCTCTATTATTTTTTGTCTACAAATAACTCATTATAATGATTATCTCCATAAAAGAATTTGATTTTCTCGTAATCTCTATCATTGCTGCTTACAGCCTCTGCCTGCACTTCTTCCGAATAAACAGCCTCCGCATTGTGAGAATAATCAACAGCCACCAGCATCAAGGAATGCCAATAGTTCTCGCACTGTTCAATCCAGTTTTCCGGGATAGCATCCAGTGGAAATCTGCCAATCACTGTATGTGCAATCTTATCCAGATATTCTGCATCCTCCGGATATTCCTCTTCTTTCTGAGAAATCATCTCAAGACCAGCCTTCACGATAATGAGCATATTATTATCCAGATCAATCAGATAGCGAAACCGGTTTCTCCATGAACCGCAAAAGCTGGAGTAATCTACCATATAGGGAAATCCATCAATTAAAGGCTCTGTCGGATCCTTTGTATATACAAGGGCTGTCTGCCAGTCCATCTCTTCTTTCCAGCACTGTTCTGGCATATATTTTTTATACGCCTCTATCTGTTCCTTTGTCATAGGTGTCTCTTCATCCACAAGCACAGTCTGATCATACAAGGCATTCAGCCCCTCTATTCCCAGAAGATTACACATCTTAACAACTCTTTTTCCAAGACCTTTCAGTTGAGAATTTCTATGACTGTACGCTACTTTAAGCTGATTATTTTTCTTTAATGCAATGACACCTTTTTTCTTTGTAACCATAATATATACCTCCTGTCAGTTTATCCTACGGTTATACTTACTTTCCATATGTCTGTTCTTTATTTCAGAACGTTTTATTTCAAGAAATCAAACGTTATCCCCAAACCTTTTTCCAGCGCCTGTTTATAAATAGCAGAAGCCATTACGTTATCCTGTATAGCCATTCCAACTGTATCAAATATTGTAATCTCTTCATCATTTTCCCGTCCAGGTTTTTCTCCTAACAGAATCTCGCCTATCTCTCCGTAAATCGCACTTTCCGGTATCACACCTTCTTCCACTGCATGATGAGTCTCTCCATTTTTCAGACAAAAGGCAATCGAATCATCCACCACCTTTGCTCCCGGGAATAAATCGGTATCTAATTCCTGTTTATCTGGCATATCGGAACCAATCGCTGCGATGTGGGTGCCTGGTTTTACCCATTCTCTTTTTACTACAGGACCTTTCCTTCCTCTGGTAGTTGTCACGATAATATCTGCCTGTTCTACTGCTTCTTTCGCACTCTCACATGCCTTTATACTCAACCCTGTCTCTTCTGACATCTCTTTACAATACTGTTCAACGCTTTCCTTTGTATAACTCCATACATACACTTCCTTTATATCTCTGACACGCAAGATGGCCCGAAGCTGTCTTCTTGCCTGATTTCCTGCTCCGATCATCGCTATCTTATCGGCATTCTCCCTTGCCAGATATTTTACTGAAATAGCACCTGCCGCTGCAGTGCGGCATCCTGTAATCCAGGTTCCATCCATGATACACTTAAGCGCACTGGTGTCTGCCTCATAGAGATATACCATGTTCAGCCCTGTAGGCAATCCCAGCTTTGGATTGTCCGGATATCCACCAGAAGAAGATTTAATAGAAATAAATCCGCCCCCAAGATCCAGACCACCTTTAAAATCAAATCCAGTATGGGTTCCCGGTTTTACGATATTCATAAAATCCGGCTGTACCACCTTTCCGCTTGAGAAACTGCGATATCCATCTTCCACCGCTTCCTGCACTTTATCTAAATCAATGAGACTTCCCACATCACTTTTATTTAATAATATAGTATCCATGTTTTTTCCTCTTTTCCCTGTATAGTTATCCTTTATTTCTCACACTATCGATTGTGCTATATTACCTTGATGACCGCTCACATCTGAGCCGCTCTGCAATCCGCCGGAGGCTTTATCTTCTTTCAAGATAATTCTGATTCCGGAATCTTCTCGTCCTTTAAAAGCATTCCAATCCAGTCAATATTCCAGTTCCCGGAAGTAAGGATAAAGCAGACTTTTTCGTCCTCTCTTACCTTTAATTCTTTGCCAAGCACAGCTGCAACTCCTACACAGGAAGATGGTTCTGCAATCAGCTTTGCTTCCTGGGCAATCAGTTTTACAGATTTCGCAATATCTTCTTCTGATACAGCTACAAATTCATCCACAAGATTCTCAATAATAGGATAAGGATTTTCCCCTGGTCTTCTGCAGGTGAGTCCATCTGCAAGGCTCGGGAAACAGGGAGCTTCTACCGGATGACCAGCCTGAAAGCTCTCCACATAAGCGTCACTGGCCTTAGCCTGTACACCTACGATTTTAATATCCGGTTTTAATGCCTTAGCAGCTGTGGCAACACCTGAGATCAATCCGCCACCACCTACAGGAACTACGATAGTGTCTATATCAGACATATCTTCCAGCACTTCTAAAGCTAAAGTACCTTGTCCTGCCATTACTTTATAGTCCTCATATCCATGAACGATAGTATATCCCTTTTCTGCCTGAGTCTCTCTTACCATCTTCCATCTGTCACTGTACATACGCGGTCCAAGAATTACTTCCCCGCCCAGTTCTTCAATTCCTTTTATTTTTGCCTCTGGCGTATCATCCGGCAGTACAACAACCACATGTGTCTTTGTCATAATGCCTGCCAGCGCGCATGCCTTTCCATGGTTGCCTGAAGAACTGCAGATAATCCCTTTTTCCCGCTCTTCTTCAGTCAGTGAAAAAATTGCATTAAGTGCACCTCGCATTTTAAAAGAGCCGGTTACCTGAAGCATCTCTGGTTTTAGATATACCTTACACTGCAGTGCTTTCTCCATATTTTCTTCGCAAAGAAGCGGCGTATGACGAATGTATTTTTCAATACGTTTTGCAGCCTCCTGTACATCCTGTAATGTCACTGTGTTATTTTCCATAATAATGCATCCTCCTGTGATAAATACGTTGTATGTTTCTTTCGTTTCAAAGCATTAAGCAATAACTATACGTTATATCTTTAAGTGATATAACTTTATGTGTTATCCAGTCTTCATATAATGCTTATGTTTGATATGTCCTATTATATATAGGTAATTTCCGCCACACAAGAACCAGATTATGCACAAGAACCCATAACAAATTGTTATGGGTTCCTACATGATTTTTCTATATATCTAATACAGTTAAACATTTCTTCATATGCCAGGAATACTATCTCAATATATTATGGAAAGAATCCACAAACTCTCTGGCTGCATCCGAGAGAATATGGTTTTCCTCCACCACATATCCCAGACACAATGATGCTTCATCTCCTTCTATACATAAATTGCGAATTTCATATTGATGATATTCTGGATAATCCAGTGCAATTCCAAGTACCACCAGATCCGTCTGCAGCAAAAGATTAGTCGTCAGATGCTCACTATTACTGTAAACTGATGGTTTTATCTCCTCCGCACTGACTACACCTAGGCTAATTTTCTCCAATCCATCCTCAACCGTGAAAAAATCTCGGAATCCACTGACAAACCGAAGATTCTTAAGTTCCGAATAAGTGATGGACTCATGATTATAAAAAGGCGAATTAGGACCCACATATACGCAGGCCTGTCTTTTCCCCATTTCTACAAATTCCAGTCTTTTTTGCGCCAGTAGATTCTGAAAAGCAGTACTTCGTTTTTTAGAAAAATAGATGATTCCAATCTCAGAAACACCAGTCTCCACCTGTTTGATAACTTCTTCCACAGTACCTCTCTCATGGCGAATTACTAATTCATGATTGTTCTTATATAGTTCCACCAGCAGATGCGCCAGGATATTACTCTGGTAAGTGGATATGCAAAAGGACTGACGCTTTCTGCTATGCGCAACTGATTGAATCAAGTCTGCATTTTTCTTCATATCGACAGCATACTCATATACATTCTTTCCATCTTCCGTAAGTTTCAGCCCTCTGCTGGTACGTTGGAAAAGCTCTGTTCCCAGCTCTTTTTCCAGCGAACGGATTACTTTACTGACATTCGGCTGAGAGGTATACAGACTCGCAGCCGCCTTGCTAAGACTTCCTGCTTTTATTGCTGCCAGAAAAAACTCAAGCTGTTTTAATTCCATATGCCACTCGCCTCCTTATACATTATGTAAACTTTAGATTGTGTAAAAATAACCTTTTCATAAATTTCCGGTTATTATCTCAATAGCACCAATATTTTTAATATGCTAATTTTTAATGTTTAACTTCTTCATTGTTTCCAGAATCGACTCTTCATAAATCTTGAGTCCCATTTCCAGCTGTTCATCCGTGATACACAAAGGAGCCAGGAATCGAATGACGTTGCCTGCAGAGCCTGCATTTTCAAGCAGTAATCCTTTTTGAAGAGCAGTCTGAATCATACCATTTACAAACTCTGGATATGGCTCTTTGCTCTCTTTGTCTTTGACAAACTCCATACCGATCATGGCGCCTATCCCTCGCACATCACCAATTACCGGGTATTTTTCCTTCATCTTCCCATATTCCTTCATAAGTATTTCACCAATATGGGCTGCCTTTCCGGCATAATCATCTCGAGTCATAATTTCCAGTGTTTTTAGGGCTGCCTGTGCAGCAAGTGGATTTCCACAATAAGTTCCGCCAATGGTTCCCGGAATCACCGCATCCATAATCTCTTTGCTGGCAGTGATGGCACTGATTGGAATACCTGCACCCATAGACTTCGCCGTTGCTATAATATCCGGAGCAACGCCAGCCTCTGCCCAGTATTCTGACGCAAAGTACTTTCCTGTTCTGCAGTTTCCACACTGCACTTCATCTGCAATCAGCAGAATACCATGTTCATCGCAGAATCTGCGAAGCGCTTTTACATACTCAATAGGAGCTGGAATGAAACCACCTTCTCCCTGGACCGGTTCCATAAGAACAGCTGCAACATCCTCCGGTCTGGTTTCTTCATTTATAACTTTCTTTAACCTATCTATATAATACTGAATTGCCTCACCCTCTTCAAGTCCTTTTGGTGCACGATACATATAGGGATAATCTGCACGGTAGATTCCTTCCGGAAATGGTCCCATGCCAATGGCATATGACTTCTTAGCGGTAAGTGCCATAGTAAGATTCGTCCTTCCATGGAAAGCACCCGAAAAGCAGATAATATGAGAACGTTTTGTATAAGCTTTTGCCACCTTGATGGCATTCTCATCCGCTTCCGCACCGCTGTTAGCAAAATAAGTCTTCTTATCTTCGCCTCGAACAGGCATTAATTTATTGAATTTCTCAGCTAGTTTAACATATCCTTCATGTACTACCACATTAAAGAATGTATGAAAATATTTATCGGACTGCTCTTTTACTGCCTCAATCACTTCCTGATTGGAATAGCCTATGTTTAAAACCCCTACACCTCCAATCCAGTCTAAAAACCGGTTCCCATCCAAATCTTCTAAAATAGCGCCATCGCCTCTTTTAATACAGATTGGATAAGTATTTCCACACAATGCACCGGGAATAGCTTCATCCCGTCTCTTCAACAATTCACGGGATTTTGGCCCAGGTACTTTTTCTGTTACTATTTGGGGTAATCCATACTCTGACATACGATTCGCCTCCTAACTCTTTTCTGATTTTAATCTATTTCTATAGTTTGTCTCCATAACCCATAAAGACGTTCTGCCTCATAGACAAAACGCCTTTATAATTACCCTCCAACGCTTTGGAGTGTGCTTTATTTATGCAAATACCTCTAATGCCTGCAAGAAGTCCTCAATTAATTCATCTGGATTTTCAATACCTACAGATATTCTCATCATACCAAAAGTAATTCCGATTTTTAATCTCTCTTCCTCTGGCATATCGTAGTGAGAAGATGATACCGGATGAGAAAGTGTTGTGCGGTATCCACCTAAAGTCATAGCATAATGAGCCAGATTTAATTTTCTCATAAATGCATTGATTTTATCTTTATCATCATCTAACACGATGCTGAGCATACCGCCGCATTTGTACTCACTTCCAAATTCTTTCAGTGCAAGTTCATGCTGTGGATGGCTTTCTAAAGATGGATGATATACCTTCTTCACATATGGGCTTTTCTCAAGTGCCTTAGCAAGTTTTGTCGCATTAGACATCTGTTTCTCCACACGAAGTTCCATAGTACGCATACCACGCTGCACTAACCATGAAGTAAATGGATCAGCCTGACTTCCCAGCAATACCTGATTATGATAAATCTTATCAATTAACTCCTGTTTGCCAGTAGCCGCTCCACACACTGCGTCTGAATGACCATTGGCGAATTTGGTCAGAGAATTTACTACCACATCAGCACCGAAGGAAATCGGCTTTGCTCCAACAGAAGTCATGAATGTATTATCAACTACCAGGTAAGCATCATTTTCATGAGCTAAATCTGCAATTGTTTTTAAATCGGGAACGGTAATCATTGGATTGGATACGGTCTCTGTATAGAAGAGTTTCGTGTTTGGACGAATAGCAGCTTTGACCGCCTCTATATCAGTAAAATCCACGAAAGTAGACTCTACATTATATTTTTCGAGAATATCAGTAAATATTTCAATAGTCTCTCCATAAAGAGTCATATCAGAGAGGATGTGATCTCCTCCTGCTACAAGAGAGATAACTGTTGTTGCAATGGCTGCCATACCGGAACCGCAGGCAATGGAAGCTTCTCCGCCTTCTGTATAGGTCATCAGGTCAATCAATGCACTTCTGTTAGGATTTCTGTTTCTGTTATAGCAAAATCCTTTCTCATCATAACGTTCATATAAATCATCTAAGTCTTCTACATTAAATGCTGTTGTCATATAGATAGGGGCTGATTCTGGATTTGTTGCCGGTGCATTGATGTAGGCACCCTCTCGTAAAATAGATGTCTCATAACTGAATTGTTTGTCTGTTTCTTTAAACATAATAGCTCCTCCTTTTAATAAAAAAGCATAGACCTCTTATTTATAAGCGTCTATGCTTGTCTTTTTACTTTCATATTTTAGTCAAAAACTTTTCTGACACATACATCATATATTCTATAGTAGATATAGAGTCAACTATTTTTTGTATTTTTTTCATAAGAAAAGCCGATGCAGCTATACACCAGCTTTTCTTTTCATGAACACCTTTGCCCATGTGCCTGTATTAACAGGCATTTAACCTCAAATAAACTGATTACTCTTTTGATTTGTCTTTCTTAAATCCAAGGAATGATTTTTTCTTTTTTGTGTCTTTTTCTTCTACTTCTTCTTCCTCGTCATCAATTCCAAATAAATCGTCCATATCTTCAAGTCCATCTAAAATACCATGTTTTCCTTCATGCATAATCGTGCACCTCCATTAATTTTTTAATGTTACTTTATATAGTCAAATCGGATATTTTCAACCCTCTTTGCTATTTACTTATTACTGATTTTTAATACCCAGATAAAAATGCATTGCTTTTGCATCATGCTGCGCTTCCGGATCACTTTCCACTTTATCAGAAGCGATTGCAATCTCAGAGTAAGGCACTGCCACCAGCATCATCTCTTTCCAATAATCCTGACACTGTTCCATCCAGTTATCCGGAATGTTATCCAGTGGAAAACTTCCCACAACACATGCCTGAATCTTATCTACATAATCTGCAGTATCACTGAACTCATCAAATTCCTGGCTAATCATCTCAAGCCCTGCTTTTGATACTGAAAAGGTATTCTCATCCAGATTAATCGCGTAACGGAATCTGTTTCTCCATGATGGCAGGAATCCTGCGTAATCTACAAAATATGGAAATCCATCCATCATCGGTTTTGTAGGATCTTTTGTATACATCAATGCTGTCGTCCAATCCAAATCTTCCTTCCAACACTGCTCTGGCATATAACTTTTATAAGCTTCTTTTTGTTCTTCTGTCATTGGCGAATCTTCATCTACAGGAATCAAATAATCATATAACTGATTTAATTCCTCCAGTGTGAAATACTTACACATCTTTACCAGTCTCTTTCCGAAACCTTCCAATTGTGCATTGCGATGGCAATATATCGCTTTGATCTTGCCATTCTTAATGAACGCAAGGGATCCCTTCTTCGTCATAATTGCTCCTCCTCTTTTCTGAACCTTTATATTTGTATGATAACATTCTAGATGAATTCAGTACTACGAATATAGATGATGCATTGTGAACTAAAGCTGCTGCAATTGGACTTAAGAATCCTAAACCTGAGAGCAGAACACCTGCAATGTTGACACATACTGCAAATACGATGATATTCTGTTTAATCATAAAATATGATTTCTTACACAGTGCAAATGTTGCTGGAAGCATATCAATTCTGTCTGACATCAGGGTGATGCTTGAGGATTCAATAGCTACATCTGTTCCAGCTGCTCCCATGGCGATACCGATATCGGAAAGTACCAGGGCCGGTGCATCGTTGACACCATCGCCAACCATTGCTACCTTCTCACCTTTTTCCTGGAATTCCTTAATAGCGCTTAATTTATCTTCCGGTAGAAGATTTGCTCTGAATTCTGTAATTCCAGCTTCTTCGCAGATTGCTTTTGCAGTATATTCATTATCACCGGTAAGCATTACTACATGCTTGATACCGATTTCTTTGAACTGATGCATCGTTTCTTTGATGTTATCACGGATTGTATCAGCTACAGCGATACCACCAATAATATTTCCATTTTCCACAACTACCATTGTGGTACGTCCCTTAGACTCTTCTTTTGCAATGTACTGTTTGATTTCTTCCGGAACATTCTTGATATCTTCTAAACATTTCTTATTGGATACTTCATAAACTGAATTATTGTAAGTAGCTTTTACACCACGGCCAAAGAGCATCTCAAATTCTGCATTTGGAATTGATTTTACGTCTACGCGGCTCTGGTTCGAGATATTTTTCATAATTGCCTTGCCAATTGGATGAGACGAGTTTTTCTCTACCATAGCAATTGTCTTGTAATACTCTGCTTCATTGACGCCTTTCATAATATGTGTGGAAACAACCTGTGGAGTTCCTTTTGTAATAGTTCCTGTTTTATCAAAGCAGATCGTTGTAATCTTAGCTGCACCTTCGATTGCATCTCCACCTTTAATCAGGACGCCTTTCTTAGCTGCATTACCTACTGCTGCAATAACTACTGTAGGTGTTGCTAAAACCAAAGCACATGGGCAGGCAATTACAAGTACTGACATTACCCTGATTAATTCTCCGGTTGCGAACCATACGATTGCACAAATGATTAAAATCACTGGAAGGAAAAACTCTGAGAATTTGTCTGCAATTTTCTGTGCATTACCTTTATTATCCTGAGCATCCTTAACTGTCTTAATAATCTTACCAAGTACAGTTTCACCGCCGAGTTTCTCTGTTTCGATTTCGATAACACCATTTTCATTTAGGGTACCTACGAATACGGAATCACCTGATTTTTTATCTACTGGCATTGATTCTCCGGTAATTGCTGCTTCATTGATTGCCGCCTGGCCTTTTATGATTTTACCATCTACTGCAATCTTTTCACCGGCCTGTACCTGAATGGTATCACCTTTTCTAACCTGCTTGATGGATACCAGCTGAAACTGTCCGTCAATCAGTTTTCTACATTTCATTGGTACTAATTTTACCAATTCACTAACTGCATTCTTTGTCTTCAACATGGTGATGTCTTCTAAGACTTCACCAAAAACCATCATGAAACATACAATAGCTCCTGAAAGATATTCTCCGACGTATGTAGTACCGATTAATGCAAGTACCACCAGCATACCGGCTGTTATCTTTCTTTTCTTGATAGTAGCTTCCAAAGCATCAATGATTACTTTGGCTCCGCCGATTACCAATGGGATTAGTGCAAAGTTGAAAGGAAGCACATCCTTCCAAACGTAATTGAACAACGCTCCCAGGATGATTGTTACCAGTAACAATGTTGGCAACCAGATCGTTTTGAAATTGATAATTGAATTCTTTTTTTGTTTTGCCATACTCTTTCCTCTTTCCTTTTTTGTATCCCCCTAGGGGGGTTATGTTTTATGACATTGAGTATAGCACGTTTTATTTTTCTGTCAAGAGTAAATTTGAAATTATTTTTTCAAGCGTAAAAAGTGCCGTATTTAAAGACTTTTTGCTAATATACTCATTTGCAGAGTGAATGCCCGACAGATGGTTCTTTATGTCGAGTGGAAAGAACCCTATTATAGGTATCCCCCCTATCCGGATATATCTATTATCACTATATCCCGGTGTAATAACCGGTATTAGTTCTGCATTTGGGCATACACTTTTTAAGCTCTGCAAAAAAAGTTCTGCGTATTCCTGATATACTTTTGTTGATGGAGCATTTCCCAAAAATTCTTCTATGCCCTCATACAAAGTAGTCACATCCAGTCTTCTTCCTTCTGTCTGTTTACACTTTAGACAGTATTCTTTCGTACTCTCGCTGTAATATCCCTTTTGAATACCCAGATTCAGAATTTCTTCTGGTGTTCTTTTATTTATTTTCGACTTATCTATTGGCACTTCTGTATCGTCCAGTGTACAATTCTCACCTGTTTGGAAAGTATAATAGATCTTACCGTCATACGGGAACGGAAAACCTCCGCCTTCACCCAATGCCAGAAAGACATTTTCCAAAAGCCTGGTATTATCCTTTATCCATCTCATTCCTTTTTCTCCGCCCTGTTCTTCATCAGCAGTTGCAAGAAAGCGAATGGTGCGGCCCGGAATAATATCGCTCTGTTTTAGCTCTATCATAATTTTCATAAAAACAGCCAACTGACTTTTACAGTCCAGAGCGCCTCTTCCGCAGATACAGTCCTTATGAAAGGTTGCATGATCTGGCGGAAACAGCCACTCTTGAGGATTTCCGTAGGATGCAGTATCTATATGTCCATGAAGTAAGAGTGTCTCCCTGCTCTTCCCCTGAATCACAGCACTCACACTTACTCTGTCCGGATATGGCTCATAAAGCTGAGTCTCAATCCCATACTCAAACAGTGTCTCTGCAATATAGTGTGCACAGGCTTTTTCAGAACCTGTATCACAGGTGGTATTAAAATCCATCAAATTACGTAAGATCTCAATCATAGTTTTTTCCTTATATGTCAGATGCCGTGTAGCAAAAAGAGGTTTTCCTCGAACCGCTTTGTCCGTTGAAAACCTCTTCTATGCTGCTTACATCTTTTATTGTATTTTATTCTCTATATTCGATATAGAGTCAATATATTATTTTCTATTTACACATATTTTCATTTTTTCATATGTTAGAACTCATAAGAAACTGTAATTCATAAGGGCAATTCTTGTAAGATACCAGGTTATCCTCGTGCTCATTGCCAATTACCCACACAGGTTTTTTCAGCTTTTTAAAATATTCCTGTATCAGGTTAACATTTAATTCCTCCATATGACGCAAACGAAAACTAAAGCACAGGTAATCTCCCTGATCAAACTCCAGCGTAGTTGCATCTTTCGGAAGATCATCTTCTCTCACCAAATCCTGATAATTGGAAATATAGATAAAATAGCCCTTGGGTACCCACTGCTGTTTGATAATATCCTCATAATCCAGCAAATATCCAAACTGCCTTCTAAAGTTCATACCATATTTGGCATATTCATTTTTTAATTTTGCGAGGCGAATCTCTATATCCTCAACACTCTCACCCGGTTCACACTTTGTATACAGTACATGACGTTTCTCATGTTTTGTAATGTGAGGCAGTGCATTAACCTCAGACTGATTTAAATATTTAAAATAATCGATATACCAGTTCAAGTCCTGTTTGCGCATCTGCAGCTCTTCCATCTCTTTTTCCAGAGCCACTTCCCGATTTTCCAAGAATGATATAATCTTGTCAACTTTTTTACCATCCATCATAACTTCTTCTATCTCAGCAAGAGATAAATCAAAGCTTCGCAGGTACTTGATGCGGTCAATGATATGGAATTGATCAAAGGTATAATAGCGATATCCTGTCTCCTCATTAATAAATGCAGGCTGCAAAAATGAAAAGGACGAGTAATTTCTAAGTGTCTGTACTGAAATGCCCATAATTTTTGCTGTTTCACCAATTGAATATAATTTTTCCATTTCCAACATCCTTTCCCGGCCAATTTTAAAATCCAGTTACGAAAGTCATGCAAAATGCTTTTTCATAACTGGAGTTTCCTATATTCTGAATTATAGCACAGGATTCTCAAGATGCACAGATTTTTTTGCAAACTCTATATCTCTCAGTATTTCTTTTGCACTTTTTTACTTTTAGATATGCCTGGCAACGCAAAACAAAGCGGACATATACAATCCGCTTTGTTTATTATAACCTTATAACAATTGCCGTAAGGATATTAAAGTACCGCATGCGCAGTCTCTTCACCATTTTCAAAAGCATACAGACTCTCAAAACATCCTTTTACCATATCAGATACGTCTTCTGAGGTATAGAATGCAGTATGAGGACTAAGAATGACATTTGGAAATGAACGCAGTACTGCCAAATCCTGATTTTTCAGTACATCTCCTACATGATTGTAATAATAGAGACCGTTTTCATCTTCCAATACATCCAATCCTGCTCCGCCAATTTTACCAGACTCTAATCCTTCAATCAAATCATTGGAATCAATTAATTTTCCTCTGGCTGTATTGACTACAATCATTCCCTCTTTCATCTTATCTATATTTTCTTTTCCTATAATATGATAATTGGCATCTGTTGCATTCATATGAAGAGTAATTACATCTGCTTCTTTTAAAATAGTGTCTAAATCAGTATACTCTGCATATTGTTTTACACTTTCATTTTCATAAGGATCATAGCAGAGAATTTTGCATCCAAACCCTGACAAATGACGAATGACCGTTGCTCCAATCTTTCCGGTACCAAGTACACCCACGGTACAGTGGCTGATATCTTTGCCGATTTTATTTTTCAACGAAAAATCCTGCAGCTCCATACGTTTCATAATATGTCCGAACTTTCTGAGACACATGAGCATCAACATAATCGCATAGTTGGCAACACCGTCTGTCGGATAGCTTACATTAGATACGCGCATACCCAGTTTCTTTGCTGTCTCTAAATCCACATGGTCATATCCTATGGAACGACAGGTGATATATTTAACTCCTACTTTGTGGAAAGCTTCCAATATCTCTGCTGACATATCACAAGGTGTCATGCTGACTGCATCACAGCCTTCTGCGAGTTTTGCATTTTCCACAGAAGGATAATCCCCTGTATATATGTAGTCAATCTGAAATTCCTCTTTGAATTGATCACAAAACAACTTTTCATCATACTCTCTTAATGCATAAAAACATATTTTCATAACAAGCTCCTCTCTTATATGAATCATTTTTATTTTTCTATATTCTGATACCACGCATTATAGTGTCTATAATTAATAGAGAGTCAACTATTTTATTTTTTTATTTTTCCCATTGACTCTATAACTATTATATAGCTTAAGATAACCTAAACAAAGAAAAAAGGAGCACAATATTATGAAAAAAATAGAATTCAAATTTGATGACATGGAATTTCATGAAGACACCCGAATCCTTTTTGAAGGAAAAGGTGTAGCAGGAATGGATATCGCCCCGGAAGCATTCCCTCTTTTTATGACAAGCGCATTTAACCTTGGCAATCTGCATGATGTAGAAAAAGCTTATGAAAATAAGGATTACACCTACATCCGTACCAGAAATCCAAACCGTAAAGCACTTGCCGATAATCTGACCTATCTGGAACAGGGTGAAGATACCTTAGTTTTCTCCTCTGGAATGGGTGCAATCACAACTACTTATTTCGCACTTTTACAGCCAGGCGATCATTTCTTATGTAATGAAAATATTTATGGTGAAACTTTTGATGCAATTACTTCTTTATTAAAAAACTATGGTGTTACCGCTGAGTTTGTTCCATTTGATAACTTAGAAGCTGTAAAGGCTGCTATCAAGCCAAACACCAAGATGCTCTACACAGAAGTAGCCAGCAACCCAACCGATCGCCTGTGTGATATCGAAGAAGTTGCGAAGATTGCTCACGAAGCAGGAGCATGGCTGATGGTAGACAATACATTTACCACACCTATCTGCATCAAACCACTTACTCTGGGAGCTGATATCGTCATTAACTCTCTGACCAAATTTTTAAATGGACATGCTGATGCATTGGCTGGTTCTATTACTGTAAAAGATATGGACCTTTTTGAAAAAATTCAGACTGTCAGAATGTTAACAGGAACCAGCGGATGCCCATTTGCTTCCTGGATGGTATACCGCGGTATCTTTACTGCAGATTTACGTATCAGAAAGCAGTGTGAAAATGCAGCAAAACTTGCATTAGCTTTGGCTGAAAATCCACATGTTAACTTCGTAAATCACCCGGCTGTCAGCACACATCCACAGTATGAACTGGGTAAAAAGCTGTTCCGTTCACCGGAAGAAGCAACTGGTATGTTAAGCTTCGAGATGCCAAATGACAGAGATAAAATCAGCGAATTCGTAGACAGACTTCACATTGCTAAATATGCACCAACCCTTGGTGGAATTCGTACTTCCCTTTCTTACCCACTGCTTTCTTCTCATATGCATGTACCGGAAGAAGACCTGAAGAAAATGAACATCTCTGGTGGATTAATGAGAGTATCTGTTGGTATTGAAAATCCCGATGATTTGATTGCTGACTTCAATAATGCTTTAAAGGTATTTGATTGATTTGAAGCTAAGTAATTATTTACTTTCCCTAATGCTTTAAATATAAAGAAGGAAGCATATCACTTTTTTAATGTGATATGCTTCCTTCTCTTTTGTTTTTAATATGTTTCTTCCTATAATATATCTATATATTCACCATTCAAAGCCTTATTCATACTTCTCACCGCGCAGAACTTACCGCACATAGAACAGGTATCCTCATGTTCCGGTTTTCTCTCATCCCTGATTCGCTTAGCTGTCTCTGGATCAATAGAACATTCCCACTGTTTATCCCAGTCGAAGGTGCGTCTCGCATCAGCCATAGTATCATCTATATCTCTGGCATGCGGTATATGTTTTGCAATATCTGCTGCATGGGCAGCGATTCTAGAAGCAATGATTCCCTGTTTTACATCTTCTACATTAGGTAGTGCAAGATGTTCCGCCGGTGTTACATAACACAGAAAAGCTGCTCCTGCCGAAGCTGCGACCGCACCGCCAATAGCTGAAGTAATATGGTCGTATCCAGGTGCGATGTCTGTCACAAGAGGTCCAAGTACATAGAATGGTGCGCCCATACAGATGGTCTGCTGTATCTTCATATTTGCTTCAATCTGATCCAGAGGCATATGTCCAGGTCCTTCCACCATTACCTGTACATCCTTTTCCCAGGCGCGTTTTGTAAGTTCTCCCAGACGAACCAGTTCTTCTATCTGGCATACATCACTGGCATCCGCCAGACACCCCGGACGACAGGCATCTCCCAGTGAAACGGTCACGTCATACTCACGACAAATATCCAGGATTTCGTCATAATACTCATAAAATGGATTTTCTTCTCCTGTCATGCTCATCCACGCAAAAACCAGTGAACCGCCGCGGGATACGATATTCATTTTCCTCTTATGCTTTTTGATCTGTTCTATGGTTTTTCTGGTTATACCACAATGAAGTGTCACAAAATCCACTCCATCCTGTGCATGCAGACGTACCACATCGATAAAATCTTTCGCAGTAAGAGTCGCTAAATCCCTCTGGTAATGGATTACACTGTCATAGATAGGTACAGTTCCAATCATCGCCGGACATTCACTGGTAAGTTTCTTTCTAAAAGGTTGGGTATTTCCGTGGGAAGACAGGTCCATAATAGCCTCTGCCCCCATATCCACTGCCGCCATAACTTTTTGCATCTCGATATCATAATCTTTACAGTCCTTAGAAACACCCAGATTGACATTAATCTTGGTTCGAAGCATGGAACCTACTCCATTTGGTTCGATACAGGTATGAAGTTTATTGGCGCAGATTGCAACTTGCCCTTTTGCTACCAGTTTCTGGATTTCTTCTACTGTACGATACTCCTTTTTAGCTACTGATTTCATCTCCGGGGTTATGATACCACGTTTTGCAGCATCCATCTGTGTTGTATATTCTCTCATTTTTTATATTCCTTTCAAAGTAGATATTAATTATATGATTTTGCTGTGCCTGCAAACTGGCTGGTGAGATCAAATGCATGATTCATAGGTCCTGAACCCCGCCCCAAATCAAGCATGGCTCCAAGTGCTCCGGATATGTACTCCTTTGCCCTCTGAACGGAATCTTCAAGGATAAATCCTTTTGCAAGGTTCGAAGCTATAGCGCTGGACAGCGTACACCCTGTACCATGTGTATTGTCATTATCGATTCGACTGCCTTCAAACCATCTGTATGAACCTTTCTGGAATAGTAAATCATTGGCAGTATTTAGCGCAGAATCGCTTAGTTTGTGCCCGCCTTTTAATAAGACTGCGCATCCGTATGTTTTACTGATTTTTGCTGCTGCCCGAAGCATATCATCCTGATTTGAAATCGCAATTCCTGACAAAGAATTAGCCTCAGGTATATTGGGTGTAACAAGAGCTGCCAGGGTAAAAAGTTCTTTGGCAAGTATCTCCGCGGCTTCTGTTTTCAGAAGCTTCGAGCCGCTGGTTGCCACCATAACCGGATCCACTACTACATTCTTTGCCTCATATTTTTTTAATCTGTCTGCTGTCACATGGATTAATTCTGACGAAGATACCATTCCAACCTTTACTGCATCCGGATAGATATCTTCAAATACTGCATCTATCTGCTGCTGCAAGAATTGGGGGGTGACCTCCGATATCGCCATAACGCCGGTTGTGTTCTGTGCAGTAAGCGCAGTAATTGCACTCATTGCATAGACACCATTCATGGTCATTGTCTTAATATCTGCCTGAATACCGGCACCTCCGCAGGAATCTGAACCTGCGATTGATAATGCTGTTTTCATACTTTCTCCTTATGCGCTATTTTTATATAATCATATCTTTTACTTTTTCTTTAAGCTTTTTGGCTGTTTCTTCTATGTCATCTGCCGAAAAAACGGCAGATACTACGGCGATACCAGCCATACCACCACCTTGGATTTCCTGCATATTAGAAAGACTGATGCCGCCAATAGCTACTGCCGGAATCGATACCGAAGAACATATCTCTTTCAATTGCTTAGTGGTAATACGGATGGCTTTGGTTTTCGTGGGAGATGGAAATACTGCACCCACCCCCAGATAATTGGCTCCGTCAGCCTCTGCCGCCTTTGCCTGCTCCACCGTCTTAGCTGTCGCACCTATAATAAAATCTTTTGGAACATTTTGTCGAATCTCGGCAACAGATGTGTCTTCTATTCCCACATGAACGCCATCTGCTCCACTTTCAATAGCCGCCTCTACATCATCATTTATAATAAGCGGAACCTGGAACCTATGACATAATTCTTTTATCTGTACGGCTTCTTCTATAAGCAGTTCCCTGGTAAGATTCTTTTCCCGGAGCTGAACCATGGTGACACCGCCCTTTAGAGCATCTTCAATCTGCTCATATAAAGTCTGACGTCCAACCCAACTGCGGTCACTTACTGCATATAACAGCAGCATTTCTTTTTGAAATTTCATTTTCGTCTCCTGTCAAAGATAGTTTTCATATTTGATTCAATGAAAGCATTTTAAATATTCTTTTGGATTTTCGCATACCATAGCACTGCTCATGATACATGCGCCTGCGGCTTTGGCAGTTCTTATTTCTTCTATATTCTTCTCATCGATACCGCCAATAGCATAAACCGGAATAGAAACACTTTCACATATATTTTGAAGAAACTTAAGCCCACGTCCAGGCATTCCTTTCTTGCAGTCTGTATTAAATATGTGCCCTGCGGTAATGTAAGTGCATCCCAGTCTTTCAGCTTCCAAAGCATCTTCCAGTGAATGACAGGAAGCCCCAAGGATTACAAATCTCTTTTTATCCATATCAGACATTTTCCGTAAAACTGGAAGCGGTACGTGAAATGCCTTGCAATTTAATTTTTTTGCGGTTTCTGTAAAGCTGTGTATGACGCAGACTGTGTTGTATTTTTTGCAGATTTTTAAAACTGTCTCTGCCAATACACTGTATTCCTCTTCATTCATATCTTTTTCTCTAAGAATTATCCCTGCCGGATGTGCCGCTGCCAGCTTTTCGACTCTATCCAGAAAGTTTTCCCGGCAGAGCGTGCGATTTGTCACACACCAGATATCAGATATCATGCGCTTCTTCACACTTTGCATATCTGATATTGCGGATTTTATCACGCATCGCCTATCAGACATACACATAATCATTCAGAACCGGCTGCATTCCTTCTCCTGCAAGATCCTGATACATCTTATCAAAGCTGCGACCATCTTCTATTTCAAACTGCTCATCCCCTGCCTTCTCATCCGTTTCTTTTCCGTTGTATTTACTTTCGTGATCACCAATTCCGGTGGATACTCCGGCGGATACTTTTGTGGCAGCGATTTTTACAATTCCATTTCTAAATTCAGCACTTTCACGGGAAGATACGGTAATTCCCACAAAAGGAAGGAAGATACGGTAAGCACATATAATCTGGCAGAGCTGTTTCTCATGAACATCCAGGGGATTGATCTTATCATTATTGATGATAGGACGCAGTCTTGGACATGACAGGGACATTTCTGCATGAGGATATTTCCTTTGTAAATAATACACATGCAGTGCACTGGCAAGAGCATCTTTTCTAAAATCCGAAAGGCCAAGCAATGCAGAAAATGCTACGCCTCTCATGCCGCCCATCAGTGCACGTTCCTGGGACTCAAAGCGATAAGGCCATACTCTTTTGTGTCCCATCAGATGAAGCGTCTCATATTTATCTGTATCATAAGTTTCCTGGAAAACTGTCACATAATCCGCTCCACACTCGTGCAGATAACGGTATTCATCAGTATTTACCGGATATATCTCCAAGCCAACCATACGAAAATACTTTCTGGCCAGCTTGCAGGCTTCCCCGATATACGCTACATCGCTCTTTGCCCGACTCTCTCCAGTGAGCATCAGAATCTCTTCCATACCACTGTCAGCAATAACTTTCATCTCATGTTCAATCTGTTCCATGGATAATTTCATACGGTGAATATGGTTATAACAGTTAAATCCGCAATAGACACAATAGTTTTCACAGTAATTTGCAATGTAAAGCGGTGTAAACATATATACTGTATTCCCAAAATGTCTGCTTGTTTCCAACTTTGCCCGCTGTGCCATCTGCTCTAGATATGGCTCTGCCGCCGGTGAGAGAAGTGCCTTAAAGTCCTCTACAGAGCAGGTCTCATGTTCTAAAGCTGCTTTTACATCCTTTGCCGTATACTTCTCATATTCGTATGTATTCATCTGATTCATAACATTTGCACGGACATCGGATTCTATCTGCTCCATACCCGGCATATATTCCATATGATTTTTTCTGGAGGAAGGATCGGTTTCCAAAGCGTGCTTTTTTTCCAGTGCTTTGGGTGATAAATACTCTGAATCTATCAAAAATTGATTTTCCATCTTCTATCCCCCCTTTAGTCTCTCAAGAAACCGGTCAAAGGATCCGATGCTGCGGCCCCGCGGGTAAGGACTCTGCCGAGACCCGCAAGATAAGCCTTTCTTCCGGATTCAATTGCCAGTTTAAAAGCAGATGCCATCATTGGTAAATCTCCTGCTGTTGCCAGGGCAGTATTTGCCATAATCGCTGCTGCTCCCATTTCCATAGCCTCACAAGCCTGGGATGGCCTGCCGATTCCTGCATCTACAATAATCGGCAAATCAATTTCATCAATTAGAATCTGAATAAATTCTTTGGTTGCCAACCCTTTATTAGAACCGATAGGAGAGGCCAGAGGCATAACAGCTGCCGCTCCTGCACTTACCATATCGCGAGCCGCATATAAATCCGGATACATATATGGCATAACTACAAAGCCTTCCCTGGCAAGAATTTCTGTAGCTTTAATGGTCTCCTGATTATCCGGGAGTAAATATTTAGAATCACGCATGATTTCTATTTTCACAAAATCTCCGCATCCTAATTCACGGGCCAGTCTGGCGATGCGCACTGCCTCCTCTGCGTTTCTGGCTCCGCTTGTGTTGGGAAGCAGAGTAATTTTCTTTGGAATCACATCCAGAATATTTTCCTGTTCTTTCGTATTGGCACGGCGCACTGCAAGAGTGATAATTTCTGCACCTGCGTCTCTTACTGCTGCTTCTATAAGGCTCAATGAATATTTTCCAGAACCGAGAATAAATCTCGAATCGAATTCATGTCCTCCGATGACTAATTTATCATTGTTCATTTTGTTTTCCTTTCTGGTGAATCTTTGTCTTTATTCTTTATTTGACTTCTGCTCCTGATAATATTTGTAAAACCTTGTGAGCTTCATGGGCTGCACATAGCATCACCCGCGAAGAAACCAGACCTATACCATCATTTACATCACTGATTTCATCTCCGCATAAGTAGAAATGTTTCATCACTTTTCTCGTCTTTATACTGTTGGCACTGCCAAATCCAGCCATACCGGAACCGGATATCAGGACGGTCTGGGGCAGTTTTTCCAAAACTGTATTGACTAGCATCGCCTTCATATGTGCCTTATCAAAAGCTTCACAGATAATATCTGCTTCTTTTAAAAGTCCTTCTATATTGCCCTCTTCCATACGCACAGCATGAGTCTCTATCTCTACATAGGGTGCAATTTCCTGAAGATTCTGCCTAAGAGCTTCGGTCTTATATTCACCTATCTGAGCTGCTTTATATTGCTGACGATGAAGATTTGTAATGTCAACACGGTCAAAATCAATGAGAATCAGCTTTCCAATCCCTGCTCTCGCAAGTGATACTGCAATATTCGATCCCAGACCACCCAATCCGCATATTGCTACGGTTGCTGCGAAGAATCTGTTCTGCGTCTCTTTTCCATGTCGTTCTTCCAAAGCTTTTATCATCTCTTCTTTTGTCGGTATCAAATCACCCACCTCCCACAAAGCTCACAACTTCCACACTGTCTCCATCCACAAGTACAGTCTCACCATACTGAGCTTTTGGCACAATATCACCATTTCGTTCCACAGCAATTCTTGTGATATCATAATTTGTGGATGCAAGATATTCCCTGATACTCTTTCCAGCAATATTTAAATTATCACCATTTACTTTTACCACATTTTCACCTCCAGACTTTACAATTAGACAACAAAAAAGGAAGCTGCCAAATCTGGTAACTTCCCGTTAAAAACACACTATGTTTAGGCATCCCTACGTTGGCATTATCCAAATCAGGTTATCGGTCGAAGGTCATACCTTCCTCTCAGCCTGTAATACAAGCTCCCGTCTGTTTAATTGTTGTTTGCATTATACGATATAGTTTCGGGTAATGCAAGTGAATTTTTATATATCATTTAATTTTTCGCCACTAATTTTCGAAATCGATTGGCCTTCTCAGCAAATTCCGCTTTTCTCAAGGAATTATCTCCAGGGTATCCTTCTTCATACATATGAATTAATCTCGAATAAGCTTTTATGGATGGGTGCACATCCGTAATCCGACCATATTGACCAATGCGAAATCCGTACAGCTGACGGATATCGTTTTGATATTCATAGGATTCATAATTTTTCTCAGCAATTTCATAATCAAGGAAAAGCGCTTCTTCATAATGAAAATCGTAAGCTCTCTTCAGCAATTTGCGTGCTCCCTCTATATCCTGTGCACATGGAGATATCCCCTCCAGCTGATATTTTGCCAACTCGTAAAGTACAGCTCCTGCAATCGATTTGCATGGAGTGGTATCTTTATCTGCCACAGAACCCTTAATAGTATACACTGTATTTACAACAAAGTCTTCCGACGTATAGCATTCGTATTGTTTGGCTAATCCGGTAAATATCTCATATGCCTCTTGTGTATTTATATCTGTACCATGCCCATAGCGCAGCATACAGGCTTTCTGAAATGTGCCCAGATCATTAATATTGCTTTTTGATTCCAGATATTCCCATGCCTTTTTATAACAAGCTTCTGCTTCGGCATGGTTCCCGATAATTTCCTCATCAATTAATTCTCGACGGATACATTCTCCCATCTCAAACCAGGCTAATATATAATCGTTTTCTGAAGCTCTAAAGTAATAATTATATGCTGCATTATAATCTTTTAATCGGTATTGGTACTGGCCATATTGAAAAAACTCCTGTGGATTATCCGGCCGATGCTCCTCCCAGGCTATGGTATCTGTAAGGGCTATCGCATGTTCTGCTTCTGTATATACGCTCATATATCTCTCCTTGTCTTTATCCTCAAAATCCTTTCATAGCACAGGGACCCAGCTGACACTGAGGACAACCCTGCTGCCAGTCACTTATATTCTTACCTTCCAGGTAGGAATCACACCGGAATTTATCGATAGTTCCATCGGAACATATTGCCCCGGAAGGACATCGCTTTACACATGCCTTGCATTTTCCTGACTGATAATACAGGCAATATTCATGTTCCGTACGTGGTGTAACAGGCAATTTAGCATCTGTAACAAAAGAGTTTGCTCTTCCCATGCAGCCCTTCCCGGTTATCAGAAGATGATTTAATCCTATGGTTCCTATTCCGGCAATAACAGCATTGGATTTATGTCCCCATTTTGCAGTTTTTGTTACGTGATCAAAATTCTCTGTTGGAGGTTCCGTAACTGCCTGATATCCTTTTTTCCGCAATAAATCCGCCGCGCTTTCTGCTATCTGATCCAACAAGTCATTGGTGACCATATACGCATCGGAATACATAGATGATGTCAGCTTTCCATTATTCATATCATCATAAATCAGTTTTGAATAAGGAAGAAATACTACTATTACAGTCTTTGCTCCCTTAAGCATCTGAGTCGGATGAATCTGAGGGTTTCCAATTATATCATCCAGCTGATTATACAGTTCATCCTCAGCACTGGCATAACCAATCACTGGTTCTCTGTAGTATTCTGCTTTTTCATGGCTTGTTACCATGGTGTTGATTAACTCCTGAATCTCTTCATTTAATTTCATCTGGCTTGTACTCTCCCTGATTTAATGTCACAAAGGCGTGTATCCGTAACCGGATACACGCCTTTGTGTTGCCAATCTTTCAAGAATAGATCTTCTGATTCTATCTCTTTTGATGGTATTTAAATTATATTGTATTAAATATATACTCTATATTTGATATAGAGTCAAGTCTTTTCCGTTCCTCTCTCATTTTCTGATTTAGATGTGAATTCCTCAATCATTCTTTTTACATATATTTTGATACTTTTTTTCTAATCGCTCACCTACCACATTGAAATCTTTCACATCCTCGTTTTCAGCCTGCTTTAAGCCGTCCCGAATATGATCAATATCATCTACGCTTTGCACAAACGGGAAATCATCAACTAACTTCAAGTCCATTTCCATCATACTCAATATTCTACTGGCTGTACCGGAAGGATGATTAGTCCCTGCTTCCCATGCTTCTACTGTTTTTACAGAAACTCCCATATAATCAGCAAATACTTTTTGAGAAAACCCTGTATTTTTACGAATCTTCTTAATCTCATCTGCATTATACTCTTTAACAGGAATTACAGTAACTATTCGCCTGTTTAACCTTTTTCCAGTACCCTTAGCATCCTCCACTGCTTCATTAAGTCCTGCCATGATACTATTATATAAGTCACTCATTCCGTTCACCTCCTTCAAAGACTTTTCTCTAATACTTCTATCAGCTGTTTAATCTTACTTTTTTCCGAATCTGTAAGATTTTCTTAAATCCACATAATAAACTCTTGTTCCACCTCTTTTTCCCAGATTTTTCAGTGAAAAATGTATTTTTCGTAGATTTCCAGTTCCTGGAACAACAACTCCAGCTTTAGGGTTTTTCAGAATTTCTAATTCAAGCCTTCTTAGTTCATCATCATCTAATCCCATAGTTTAGTAAACTCAGATGTTGGAATAAAAGTTCTTATCATTTGTATTCCTTTCTTAAGTATATACCCTATCAAATAGGGCGTCAATATTTTTTATAAATTCATATACTTAAATTTCACATCAGCAAACATCACCTCATCCCCCTCCGCTAACTCAACCTCCATATCCCCAACCAGCTCTTTTCCATTTACAAATGTTCCATTTCTGGAATTCATATCCATAATTATCCACTTCCCATTCTGCCTCCTGATTTTTGCATGTATACGGCTAATTGTTGGTATTTCTATCACTTCATCCACAGTCTCCGCCAGTTTCCCTATAAGGGTAACCTCTTTGTTGAGCATAATATCCGGCATGCTTTCTCCTTCCATGCACTTCAATTTAGCACCCCTTCTAATGGGAAAATCCGACAAAAATATTGTTTCCTCGCTATCCTTATTCTCCTCCATAATTTCCTTCCAACGCTCTATTCCATTGACCGGTTGGTCTTTTTCTTGAACGGGATATTCCTCTTGATCATAAGAATATTTTTCTTTCTTATAAGTCGATTTCTCTCTGTTATCATCATCTTCTGACTCTTCCAGTTGCTTATCTGCATAGAATTCATCGGTCTCTTTCTCCTTTGCTTTCTTTTTTATCCTATTGCTTAAGGTAGAAATAACAGTTATAAGTACCGTTGCCCCTACGCCTGCACCTACAATAATTCCTGGTGTTATGTAGTACTTTACCGGACTGCTCAGCAGCAAAAAGACAGCTGCAAAGACTATTCCTCCAATCAGTAATGATTTTAAGAGTTCCACAAACACGGGTGTCTTCCTTGCTTTCTCTTGTTCTTCTTCAAACAATATGTCTAGCTGTTCTTCCCTGGTCGCCTCTGCCTTCTCCTCCCACGGAAGTTCTGCCTTCATTTTCCGGGATGCTCGATTTTCCGGCAACGATTCTCCATATAATTCCTCTTTTGTCAGCTTAGTTGTTCCCTGCTCATATAGCCATTCCTTTATTTGAGTGAAAGTATAATAATCCACTGCACATTTTCTATAGACACCATAACTTAAAAGCACTGCTTTTTCATCTCTGTGATCTGCTTTTGTCAACACATACTCCATCAGAGAAACAAAAGATTTCTGAATCTCATCATATTCATAGGGAAGAATACAGAAATAGATAGTCTTTGTCTCTATTTCCTGAAATATATACTGCGGCAGCAAAAGAAGCTGTGAACCCTTTAATAAATAGTCCTCCATCTGTTCTAACACCTGAATAATCGACAAAATAAGTGTCTGTATAATATTCTCATCCATCATTTTATTCTCATATAATGTCTCAAGATTTTGTCTGGAAGTAATCTCATAACACAACTTTTTCTGGTTATCCATCGTCTGCATCTGACAGGTCAGCGCTCCCTGTATTTGATTATGCAGCAGCATCTGACAGGTATAATCTTCCACTTTTTGCGATTCTTCCAGATTTAATACCAGGAAATTATGATTCCACTCTTTTTTGTATTCTATATCCATATCTTAGTCCATCCCTAACGCACGGTATTTTCTTATAAACACAACCGGCTTGATAATTCTACTCTCTGCCTTGGCCTCTAAATCCCAATGAAAACCACCCCATACAGCTATCGTTGAGCTGGTAAATTCTACTTGCACTTTTTGTTTATCTCCAGAAACCTCATAGTTTGTATTAATCTCACCCAACAAATCTATGTTTTCCAGATTCTGCGCTTTTTCTTCCGCTTCTCTTAGTCCATCCTGATTTCTTCTTACTGCCGCCAGCGAGCCGTCTATGGCGGATTCATATGCCGCTGCTGTAAACCAGCATTGGTTATGAATATGAAAGTCCAGATAGAGCAGCCCTATTATCACATAAAGGATAATCGGCATAAGCAGCGCACACTCCACTGTAAAACTTGCCTTTTTCATAAGAAAATCCCTCCACAAAGTCCCACCAGCAAAAATGGCAAAAATGGAATTTCTTTATCTCTTGGCACTTTTTTTATCACCAGTAGCCCCAGTGCATATACCGCTGAAAGCAGCAGCGCAACAGATAACATCTGCACTATATTCCAAATTCCCACATACCAGCCCAACATCGCCACTCCCCACCCGTCTCCGTATCCAATCTTCTCTCGAGTCAAATAGCTAATAACAAGTAATATCACACCCGGAACTACACCCGCGGCCAATACCATCCACGAAAAACTTTCATATAGAAACTGCAATGGAATTCTTACAATGAATCCAACCAGGCAGATTCTACAGGGTATCTTCCTTCTCCATACATCCCAAATACTCAACAAAATCATGATACTCCCTGCCACTGCCCATTCTATTTTTTCCATGTTTTTATCCTCACTTATTCTGTCTATTTTACATTTTCGGTGTTATATATTGGCCTCCGGTATTTATATTTGTATGCAGCAGATACTCACTTCTAAGTACCTATTTTTTCTACATTTACGTATCATATGACACTTTCTTACTTTTGGATACGTATCTCACTCTCACTTTTACGTATCATATAGAGCGTTCTTGCTTTTGGATACGTACTCTTCTCTCACTTTTACGTATCATATAGAGCGTTCTTGCTTTTGGATACGTACTTTGCTCTCACTTTTACGTATCATATAGAGCATTCTTGCTTTTGGATACGTACTTTGCTCTCACTCTTACGTATCATATGGCACTTTCTTACTTTTGGATACGTACTCTGTTCCTTTTTTTACGTATCATATGGTACTTTCTTGCCTCTGGATACGTACTTGTCTCTCATTTTTACATATTACATGGAGTGTTCTTGCTTCCGCGTATGTATTTATCTCTATCCTCAGTATTATCTTCATATACTGGCTAGATCTACTTCCATATTCCAGATTTTTCTAATTTCAGGTATTTTTAATTTCCAGATTCTTCATTTCATCCACGTTCTTCATTTCATCCATGCTCTTCATTTCATCCATGCTCTTCATTTCCTCCATGCTCTCCACCACATCTTGAACACACAGATAAGTTATCCACACTGCTTTTCTCTACCAGCCGGGTTGTCCTCTTTAATCCACTGCAATTACGATCTGAATGATAGCTAGTCCCTTTTTCAGTTATGTAAACCACATCAAATGCACCATGTCCTTTACCACACTTATCACAAGTTGTATACTTCTGCCCATATGCGTTCGTCATATACGGAACAGCACCCAGTGTAGACTCATGAATTGATAGTTTTAAATACGTACATGAGCTATCGGTGTGATACACACTTTCATTGTCTGTGACATACACCATTTCTTCCGTTGGCTCTTCTTCCCCATTTACTTCACTGCCTCCATGATATCCAGTCCATACATGAACTCTTGCGCTGCACCAATATTTGACTGCAGGAAGCGGCGCAATTTTAACAGGAAGGTTGTAACTCTTTTGATGACCTAAATCTATAATCCCATCACCTGAACTTTCGCCTCCCACATAGGCATACATTCCCAGTTCTTTTGCTTTTTCAGCCAGTTTTACGCTATCTGACACTTGCAGCTTCACCGCATTCATGAAACATATAATTGTTATAATTCCCAGAAAGAACAGAGGTAATACCAGGGCTGTTTCTACCGTAAGACTTGCTCTTACCTCACACAATTTTGTTTCCCTCAAAACAGATGAATTCTTCCTTCTCTGGCTATATGAAGATGTTTCTTCCAAGGTGCATAAGGATGCTCTTTCCCGAGCTGTATTGGAATCCGCTCTGGGGGGAGCCGGATTCTGTTTTAGAAGAGAGTGGGGTTTTATTATTTTTTTATACAGCTTAGAAAAGAACATCCTTATACATCCTGGACTTATACACCTTGAGCTTATACATCCAGAACTCATCTCTCCGGTTGTCCTACATATCATATCCATATCCTCTCACAATCTCATAATTGCGTTTGCTCTCTGCCTGTACATTCAAAAACACCTCTGCATAAACCAGGCATGCATCAATTGAAAATTCTGGTCTTGCATACTTTACTCTTATGGTATTTTCCACAATATCCATGGTTCGCTGCGCAATCTCTGTTTTGTTTTCTTTTGCCAGAAGCAGTCGCAAATATTCTGAATAGTTCATTCCGTTTTCTGTACTTTTTCTATCCTGATCCAGATGTTCTGCAATGGACGCAAGGTTCTCCAGTGACAGCTGCCAGGATTGAGTACTTTTTATCAATGGAATCTTCCCACCGTCCAACAGTTCCCGGACATCCAGAATACTTTCTCCATACGCCCAGCATGCCAGTAATGCTAACTGTACTGCCGGAGCTACAACCGGAAGTCCGATTGCTGCACAAATTATCTGTGCCATAGTATTGACAGCTTCTCTCTTAGCTCCATCCTGATATAAATAAGCCAGATTGGAAGCTTCTCTGATGAGCAAAAGCTGTTTTACTACTCCTTCCAGATTTTCCTTATCAGAACCTTTCCCCTGAAGAATATATTCGATTTGATAATCTAGTCCTCCTGCCGGAGTACCTGTATAATTACCGCACATATCAAGTAAATATTCTTGAAACATAAGATTAGAAGTGACTGAATCTATATCCATGTCCAGGGAATATTCACCCATCCCCTGAGCCAGACTCCTATGTGATGGCAATGAAGTTACTTCAACTGACTTACTAGATACCACACCACCCGGTACTACCACCCCTAAGATTCCCAGCTTTTTAATCTGTTTAATTACTTCAATGGGATTCACAAAATCCAGAGGTACCTCAGTTGTATTGACTTCCTATTCTTCACCCTGACTGCTATCCGTTTCCTGCTTCTTTCGTTCCTGCTCTTCTTCCGCCTGTTGCTTTACAGCATCATAGTCAGTGATTGCCTGCTCACCAGCCTGTACATTGCCGCTTTGATTATTTCCAGCTTCCTGCTGCTGCTGATTTTGTAATTTCGAAAGAAGAGACTGCACACCTTGTTCTAACAGGGTATCCTGCATATAGGCGATGGCCTGCGACTTTAGTAATCTGCCATTGCCATCAGATGCCAAAGCATAACCACTGATTCCCCCATTTTTTATCTGGATATTTAACAGACTGTTTCCTGCTAATATACTGTTTTTCCCTGGTTCCAGGACTGCTGCCGCATAGCTTTTTGCTCTTTTGTACAGACTTCCCGGTTGAAACTGAGATTTCCCATAACCTCCATCTAAGAAGAACAGTCCATAATTCTCCAGAACATCTGTGTCGTATTCTGCAAATACAGAGTAAAGACTCTGATCCATTGCACTGACCGTCATGGTCCTCGATGCCGCTATTTTAGCAGAATAGATACTGGTGCATACCAGCGATAATACAATACCAAGCAACAAGCTTAAAAATACCGTGATACTTCCCTTTTTCAAGATGTGCACCTCCATTTCTTTTGGATTTTTGAATCAGAAAAATTTTGAATCGTGTACCGTTTTAGATACTGTTGCTCTGGCTGGTAATCTTAGATAGAATACTGTTTACCAGACTGACCAGCTGACTTTTAAAAATAATAACTAAGCCAATCAAAACCACAAGAATCAAAATAATTTCCACGACCCCTACGGCATCTTCTTCCAACCAGAATGCATCCCATTCCCGCATATCCTCACCCCCTTTCCGATTGTTAACTCCAATATTCACAATCTGATTTACGGTTCTGTCATAATTTGTTTCTCTTGCCTTTCTTATGCATTAAACCCTATTAGAAACTCAATACCGCCGGAACAATCAATATGGCAAAAACCACCATCATCATCAAAATCATAGGCAGCAAAAGCTTTGTTCCTGCCTCTTCTCCCATTACCCTGGCCTGTCTCTTACGATCTTCAAAAGCTTCCACAGATTCCCTTTCCAACATTTCCATCATCCCTGCACTTCCCTTTTTTAGATTCTGAGTAAGCAGCGTAGATAAAGTTTTGAATTTAATCAAATCATTTCTCTGTCCCAGATGGCGGTAAGCCTCCAATTCTCCTACCCCGCTCTCTATTTCCTGACATACCACACACAATTCTTCATAAGCATACCTGATTTCCTTATTATGAAACTTTCGATGATTTTCATAGTCGAAAGCCATCTTACCTATGGCTTTTCGAATACTCATACCAGCTCCCAGCAGTAAAACCAGTTTTGATATTAATTCTGGATAATCCAACATCATCTGCTGCTTTTTCTGTTCTGTCTTCTTCTGCTGATCCTGCTGATATGCCATAATAAATCCCATCCCTAAAACCCAAGATAGCCCGATAATTATAAATCCTGTCTTTGATTTTTCCTGATACCAATGAAGCTGTTTCTGGTTCACAACTTCTGGTAGGTTATAATATTTTTCTGCCTCCTGCCCTTCATTTTCTCTCTCTACTGCCTGCAAGATGATGCTTTGTAAATCCATATCTTCCAAAACCTGCGGGTATACTCTCACCTTTTGCGCATACTCCTGAATTTGATTTTTCCATATGATCTGCGCCTTGAGAGATACTTCCACTCCATCCGCAGGAACCTCTGAACCGATCTTCCCTGTCCAGTCCAACATCTGATTATCGCTGCTTATCCACTCTATCTGGAGCGGATTATCTGGAAGTTCTGTAATCAGATTCATAGCATGTTCTATTTTTCCAAAACCGGTATTCTTTCCAAGTATCTCCTCTGGCAATCTGTCTAATGCCTGCATCATATATCTATCGATTTCCTTCTGGGTATACTCCCGTTCCGGCACCGGAACAGTTATGTTCCGTTTCTCCGTTTCTCCTGTCTTTTCATCGGTAACTTCCACCTGCATTTCCTGCTCATAGACACCTTCCTGATAGTTCTTTTTTAATAATTTAGATTCCATATCCGATGCTGCAAAATAAATGGTATAGCCCCATACCAAAATCCCGGCTAAAACTCCATAAAAAATGATTCTCAAACTTTTTATCAAGACCTCTTCCGGGATTTCGGCCAGCCTGTCATCTTTCTTCTTTATGATTCTTGTTATACGCCTGAATATATGTATATTATCTCTACTGTTTTTACTTTTCTTTTTTTGTTTCTTATTCCCATTATTTACACTTTTACTTTTCATTTGATGCAGTTCCCCCATAATGAATGTCTTATCTACTTTCATAACTGTACACCTTTTATCGAATTTTCACCCCTCCGCAGCACCTCAATACTCTCAAGCTTTCTCTCTGCCACTACACCTCAATGGTCACAATCTTCCTCCCCAGCTGATATGCTCCCAGATATATTCCCAGACAGACAGTCATAATCGCAATACCCAGCATATTTCCATACAGGCCATTTAAAAAATCCGGCGAACAAATTCGCATATACAGTATGATTCCCGCAGGCATCAGCGCCATGATATTCTGCTCGAACTTCTTTGATGCTATGGAAGCTTCTATTTCCTTCTTCACATCTATTTTATCGCTGAGGCGAACTGCCGTCTGTTCCAGAATAGCTGCTAGATTTCCTCCGGTTCGCTTTGCGATAGAAAATACAGAAGCAAAATTCTCAATATCCTCCACACCACTTCTATCACTTAACTCCACAAACAACTGCTCAACGGGTACTTGTATTCTCATCTGCCTCACCAGATATCGAAACTCCTGAACAATCTCATCCTGTGACTGATAGATCTTTTGCAGATCTTTATAAGTTTCCAATACTGCATTTTCCAAAGAATAACCTGCCTGCAGAGAGATTCGAAGTGCTGAAAGTGCATCTTTAAACTGAAGATTCAGTCTCTGCTTTCGCTTTATCTGACAGGCATTTTTTCTCTGCAAGACCCACCAGATGCCCACGGGTATCAGCAGGAATATCATCCACCAGACACTGTAAAACAGATAATCTATGGCAATACATAAGAGCAGCCCTTCCCCTCCATAACGTATCCATTCCAACATAGTGAAGTGATATTCCTTATACTGAATCCGTCCACAATCCCTGCTTTTTGAGTTTTTCTGTATGACACAGCGACGCCTCCTTTTGAAGTTCGCCATCTTCTCCCCTCCGGTAGAGGCTTTGCATCTGTACTTCACCATTTTCATATCCTAATACCTCCGTAATTTCCAACACTTTTCTGCTCTTATCTCTTGTTCTTCCCAGATGTACCATAATATCTATACCGGAAGCAATCTGTCTGCGTATGGCATCCACAGGCAAATCCATTCCCATAAGCACCATGGTTTCCAGACGACTTATCATATCTTTAGGACTATTGGCATGTGCCGTACTTAAAGACCCATCATGTCCAGTGTTTAAAGCCTGCAGCAAATCCAGTGTTTCCTCCTGGCGAACTTCACCCACGATAATACGATTGGGTCTCATACGAAGAGCAGCTTTAATCAAATCACGAATAGTGACAGATTTGCCGCCTTCCATATTAGCTGCCTTCGCTTCTAACCGCACCAGATTCTCAATTCCCTGAATCTGTAATTCTGCACTGTCTTCTATAGTTATAATTCTTTCACTTTGAGGGATATAACTTGATAAAGCATTAAGAAATGTTGTTTTCCCAGAGGATGTTCCTCCACCTATGAGAATTGAATAGCCAGATATGACTAGTTTTTTCAGAAAATCTGCTGCCTCTTGTGTGAGGCTTTTTCTCTTAATTAAATTCTCCATTGTAATTGGCTGATCCGGGAATCGACGGATAGTAAGTATGGGACCATTTAGCGCTACTGGCGCTACCACCACATTGACTCGCGCCCCATTTTCCAGACGTGCATCTACAATCGGATTGCTTTCATTGACCACCCTGTTGCAATTTCCTACAATCTGCTGTATAACATCTTCTAATTTTTCTTTTGATGAAAACTGCTTGTTCCAATGATATAGATGGCCGTCTCTCTCCACAAAGATATCATCCGGCCCATTTACCATAATCTCCGTAACCTGATTATCTTCAATCAATTCCTGTAATACATCCAGTTTTCGCACAGAGTTGAACAATTGATTTCGAAGCGACACTCTATCCTTAACCGAAAGATATTTTTCTTTGCTTTTTCCAAGAATCAATCCATCTATAATCTCTAGTATCTCTTCATCTTTCATGCTGTGCGTCATATCCAGATTCTCCATTAATTCACTATGCAGTACACCATATATTTCATTCATATATTCACTAATCACAACTCCTTGTCTTGCTCAAGAATCTTTTTCACATTCCTTCCGAATTCACTCCACACCAGCTGCTCCATGTAATGTTCCTGCGGAAGCACCATCTTCGGACGTTCTAACTGTATCTTTTTTATCTTCTCAAGCACCGGAATGCAGTCCCACATACGCAGGAGATTCTCAAATTGCTTTACCTTCGCTTTGGATATACTATCCGATAAAAGTGGCATATAAATCACATCACACAAATCGAGGAAATTATATAGATCATCAATTCCGTCACCCACATCAATAATCAACACCTCATACTCACTCTGATTTTGGATAACATGAATCAGTTCTTCCCATTCTTCATAGGAAGTATGTATCAAGTCCGTGGGGGATAAGACTGGAGGAAGATAATCAAGCCCATTTATTGAGTGGATCATCCCCACCATCTGGCAGGCAAGATTCCCCTCTTTTTGACGCTGATAATAGAGTAGATCACTTAGATTTTTCTCATAGGTTTTCTGAAACATATCCTCAAATCCTGCATACTCCTCCAAATTCAGATATAACACCGGTTTATACTTTGCCAACAACTGACCTGCTGAAAGAGCAAAAGAAGTTTTCATACTTCTCCCCACCGGGGAATAAACTCCGATTACCCTGGTTTTATTTCGCAGCATGCATGGCACCACTTCTTTTGCCTGACGTTCACCATAATAAGCAAGCACTTCCCGAACCACTGTCTCTGAAGACTGATACTTATATACACTGGGATATTCCTCTAAATTCAGAGGCATAATTCCTTCTGACAATATAATTATCTGTCTGATTGGAAGCTGTTTTACCCCATCGTTCATCGCCTGGTCAGATATCAATAGGATTTCAACCGGCTGTTCCCTGGTAAACTTTGCCAGATTTTCCACATTCGTAAAAGCCTGAATTTCAAAGGGTATATTCCTTTTCTGGTTTAGATATTCCATAAAATTGTATGCGTAGGCAGATTCCGTATCTACCACAGCCATTATTTTCTTCTTCATATAATTCCTCCCGAAAGCAACAGTACGCTCATCATAATCGGCACTGTAAAGTGAATATGCTCCATAACCATACCGTTCTTCCGATATGGTTTCAGTTCTTTAGTTTTGATATATTGAGAAATATAATCTGCGAGATACCGCAGACGAGACCATGTATTCCGGCACAGAATCAGAACACCGATAGAAAGTATTGCACCAAATAGAAACGAAAACAGCATGCACTTTAATATTGCAACCATTCCAAGAATTCCCCCCAGCGTCGAAAACAATTTAATGTCTCCTGCACCCAACATACGGAAATGAAAAAGTGGTATCAAAAGTGCTGCCGGCATCAGACTTCCCGATACCCAGACTCCTAATCCCGCTGCTCCATACAACCACAGCTGCAGCCCCAGTCCTAATCCATATCCAGCCAAAATCAGCCAGTTTTTTATTTTATTGCTCTGCAAATCATAGCAAGTACCACACATACTAATCGACATTGCAAAACATACGGGAATCGTCATAAACTCACCCCCCTTCTGTCGAACACGCAAAAGAGAGTATCCCCTTTGTCAGTTCTTTAATTGTATCTTTTGGGATTCTTCCAGTCAGAAACGACTGTATTAAGAAAAATAGCTTACCAGAAATTCTTTAGAAGTTGAATTTCATCTGGTAAGCTATATTTAATCACATCTGGTTTTATTTGTCCAGTGCTTTTGATAAATTTATATTTATTTAATGATTAGCTATTTATCATTATCTGGTCATGATTATCTACACAAATTGATTCAACCGCTCATCATAGCTGTAATCAATCTGCTCTAATTTTTTTGTTATTTTCTCCGGTTCGACCTGATTTCTCTTACAGAACTCCTGAAAAGAACCATCGTAGTCTCTCAGATTTGTATTCAGATAACTCAATAAAATCACCGGATCTTTTGGTAACTGGTTATTCATGTTTCACTAACTCCATTCATTTTTTCAATATTTATTTGTCTCCATAAAGAGCGTATCGCTTCTTGCTGTCCTTTTTTCCATAATAAAGCGCTGCAGCCGCCTTATTAAACAAACTCTCAAAAGTGTCTCCGTCCTTGGGATACGCTGCTATTCCGATAGATCCCGCTATGTTATACGTTGCCTGTCCCTGATGGAATATTTTATGAATACCAAGAAGTATCTCCTCCGCCTTTCTTTTAGCAAACTGGGCATTCTGGATATTCCTGATATAGACGACGAATTCCTCCTCGTTCGTCTTTCCAAGGATATCATCCGCACGGAAATTTTGGCGAATCTCTTCCGCAACAGAATTTAACACTAAATTAGCAAAAGCATGTCCCTGACTGTCCCTTATCTGTTTGAAATTATCGATATCGATAATAAACAGCATATCTTTTTCCTTTGGATCCGCAGTAATACAAAATTCCACCGCCTGCTTCAATTCTTTCCCGCCAAGTATTCGCAACGGTTCCCTGCTCGTGCTGCGCGGCCTGCTTCTCCTTTCGGGATTGTTAGAATCGCCCTCTTTTAAGTAGTTCTTTTCCTTTAGATCATCTGCCTTCGCTGCCAGAGTCATTTTCATAGAACGAATAATCTCCTCACAGCGATGTTCACTTTCCAGCAGACGTTCCAACAACTGCTCTTTCTCCGCTTCAGTCTCATGTTCCTTAGTGGAATCTTCAATTGTACTTAAAAACATACGCCGTTCATCATTTTTCATAATTAATTTCACATGCATATGAAACCATTTCAAGATATCATAGGCTGGAAACAGCCATCTGATATCCCCTACAACTTCGACTTCTTCCTCCTCTGCTGATTTAAGCAAAATACGAAATTTTTCCTTATCAGAAGGATGCACATACTGAACCACATTAGAAAAATGTTTTACAATCTCACTTCGTGTCACATCGAACATATCAAAGAATCTGTTATTTCCTCGTATAATACTGCAGTTTTCTCCATCCAGTTCAAATATAGCCAATGCCCCGACAAAGGAATTGAACATCATATTCAAAGAAGATTTCGGATTATTAAATTCATTAACGTCAATCAACGTCACTAACTTTGTATACGGGACATCCAGATTCATGCGCCCTTCCTTTAATCTCTGGCGCATCTCTTCTTCAGGCATCGCTTTTGCAAAAAAATTACCCTGGCCCTGATGACATCCTGCACTCCTTAAGAATTCCATCTGTTCTTTTGTCTCGATACCCTCCGCGATCACCGGAAGATCCAGCCATCTGGCCATACTAATCATCGAGTTGATCAGATTGCCTGTACGATGGTATTCTCCATCGTTATTTAAGAAACGAAGATCCAGTTTAATACGATCCACCGGCAGCTCATTTAACATATTCAGCGAAGAATATCCACTCCCGAAATCATCCATGGAAATGAAAAATCCATCTTCCTTTAATTCCTTTACCACACGGATAATCTGCTGCGTATTTTCTGCATAAGAACTCTCGGTAATTTCAAGTTCCAGAAGCCGCTTTGGAATATCATACTTCTTCACCAGATTATTTAGATATTCCCGCAAATCTTCCTGGTAAATATCTACTCTGGATACATTAACAGCCATCGGAACCGGCTCCAGACCAGTATCCATCCATTCCCGAATTCTTTTGCAGCTTTCTTCCCATATAAAATAATCGATCTTCGTTATGAAGCCGCTCTTTTCAAAAATAGGTATAAACTCTGCCGGAGATAATATTCCCTTAATCGGATGCTTCCACCGCACAAGATTTTCAACTCCTGCTATGGTATAATCCATAAGGTTATATTTAGGCTGACAGTACAATATAAATTCACCATTCTTTAACGCCCGTTCCATCTCACTGGCTATCATCTGTTCTTTTCGAAGGTGTAAAATCATTTCTTCCTGGTATACAGCAAGGCGGTTTTTGTAATTTCCACGAATACTGTTTACTGCCAATTCTGCCCGGTCATACATCCCGCTTACAGACAATCTTCTGTCAACGATCCGGTATATACCCAGTCCAAGAACCAATGGACGTCCTACCGGAAACTCTAATTTTCTATTGCTTAACTTTACTTCTGTCATATCAAGTGGATCTGCATTCTCTTCAGGGATACATAATGCAAAATGGTCTCCGCCGATTCTTCCTGCAATACCCCCTCTGTTTCTGACATCCTTTTGAATCTCCACTGCAATTCTTCTCAACAATCGATTTCCGGCTTCTGCACCGTATAAATCATTAATCACCTTGAATTTTTCAATATTGATACATATCATCTGGTACACTTTTGATTTATTGCGTTCCAGTAATAACTCTGTTTCCCGTTCAAAAATGACTTTATTATAGAGTCCTGTCAGTGAATCTCTCTCCAGAACATGATATGTTATAATCCTTTTTTGAAAATCCATCAGAGTAGACAGTCGATGTCGCAAAATCTTAGGATTATAGGGCTTCGTAATATAATCCGTAGCACCCAAATCAAGAGCCTGTATCTCAGACTCTTCATCCTGGTTTTCTGTAACTACCAAAATCGTGATATTCTTCCACCTGGAATCTTTACCCATAGCTTCCAGTACCTGAAAGCCATTCATAATGGGCATGCGAATATCAAGAAGCATGGCATCTATCTCATCCTCCAGTTTTTCCAACTGACCCATGGCTTCCTGTCCATTAGATGCTTCCACGATTTCATAATCTTCCTGTAGTATTTTTTTCAAAATAATACGATTTGTCTCTACGTCATCTACTACTAATACCCTTGGCTTTATCTTTTGCATTCGAAGTCTTCCCCCTCTGGAATTGTATGCTTCTCCTACATCCTACAGCATATGTTTCCGCAGTTCTTCTCCACTCATCTGACACAGGTAAGCCGGAGCGATGTCAAATACAGTCTTACATCCACTCTGACCTTCCTGACTCAGGCGGTAAGCTGCTCTTGCATATGCGACTAAAACACAAGAGGTAAACTCTGGATTGGAATCTAATTTCAGACTGTACTCGATAATATGAGTATTTTCCTCTTCCCATCCGGTATTACCACTTCGGATCACAAAACCACCATGTGGAATTGCACCATGTTTTTCATTTAACTCTTCCTGGCTTATAAAATGAACAGTTGTATCATAGTCAGAGAAGTAATTTGGCATTTCTTTAATTTCTTTCTCTATTCTCGCTAAATCAGCACCCTCTTCGGCTACTACAAAACATTCTCTAGTATGCTTTTCGCGGGTAGTCAATTCCGGATTTCTGCCTGCACGAACAGCGTCTAAAGCTTCTTCTACAGGAATCGTATATTGTTTTGCATCTAAGACACCTTCCACACGACGAATAGCATCTGAATGTCCCTGACTTACACCTTTACCCCAGAATGTATAATCCTTACCCTTTGATAAAATAGCGTTAGCATACAGACGATTCAGTGAGAACATTCCCGGATCCCATCCTACAGAAATAACCGCAACATGATTGCTTGCTTTTGCAGCTGCATCCACTGCATCGAAATGTTCCGGGATCTTTGCATGTGTATCAAAACTGTCTATAACATTAAAATATTTCGCATATTCCGGAGTCTGCTTTGGTAAATCCGTAGCACTTCCTCCACAGATAATCAAGACATCAATCTCATCTTTCATGGAAACAGCATCCTCCACCGAATACACCTTTGCTCCCGGTGTAAGAATCTGCACTTTAGAAGGATCTCTTCTTGTAAATACTGCTGTCAATTCCATATCTTCATTCTGCTTGACAGCACACTCTACACCGCGGCCAAGATTCCCATAACCCAAAATACCTACCTTCATTTCCTCTTTCTCCCTTACTTCTTCATTGATTTTTTTCAATTTCCCAAAAAATTTACCCAAAATTTTAAATTTTATTTAAATCTATATTACATATCATACCATAATTCCTTCATAACCTTCAATACACCATCGTCAGTATTTGATAAAGTTATATGCTTTGCCGCTTCTTTTACTGCCGGCTGGGCATTGGCCACTGCATAACTCTCACCTGCACTGGCCAACATGCCTAAATCATTGTGATTGTCACCAAATACCATGGTTTCATCCTGTGTAATATGCAGTTTCTTTTGGATTGTCTTCAGCGCATTTCCCTTATCCGCCTGATAATCCATGAAATCGATCCATGGTTCTCCTGCCTGCACTACCCGAAAACGATCTTTCCACTCTTCAACCACACCATCTACCATTTGAGCAATCCCATCGTGACGGAATATGGACATTTTGATAATCTCAATATCTTCCGCCAAAATATCCGGTACCTTTCGAATATCATTGTGGTACCCATTCAATAATAAATTCATAAATTCTTCGTCCGTATCTTCTACATACATCGGACCTTTTGTGGATGCTGTCAAATAGCAGTCCGGAAGACTTCGTATAAATCTGGTCAAATCTTCTGCATCCTGGCGTTTTAAGACAGTAGATGCCATCTCCACTCCACGGCAGATTACATTCGAACCATTTTCACATATAAAAATCATATCATTTTCCACAGGAGCAAATACATGGCGAATACTATTATACTGTCTGCCGCTTGCTGCTGCAAAGATCACACCTTTTTCTTTCAATCCACGAATCACTTCGAACATTTCCGGATTTATCCGGTCTTGTCCCTCTACCAAAAGTGTTCCATCAATATCTGATGCAATTAGCTTTATCATTTTCTTACCTCTTCATTGATATGCTTCGATGTTTTTCGATTTTTCCCAAGCATAATATAAAACAACAGTCCCAGGAATCCCAGTGCCAATATCATCCATGTTACCAGATAGACCATTCCTTTTCCCACGAACATATCATAGTAACCCTTCAGATAAATCACAATAATCAAGACCGGAATGGCATAACTCATATAGATACGAAGTTTTGAAGAAAGTTTGATTCCATTTCCTGTATTCGCTTCTTGGATAAAATTATCCCAGCCCCATCCAAATTTCTGTGTACAGAAAATCACGTAGACCATTGATCCTAATGGAAGCGCTGTATAAGATACGAACAAGTCCTCCAAATCCATAATATTTGTTCCCGGTCCCATCGGTTCAAATCCAGCCCAGAGATTAAAGCCCAGGATACATGGAAGTGAAGCGATAACCATAACTACAATGTTGATTAAAACAGCCTTCTTACGCTCCCATCCCCACAAATCAATGGCGAAGGAAATAATATTTTCAAATACTGCAATTATCGTAGACAGTGCTGCAAATGATAAAAACAGGAAGAACAACGCTCCCCAGAATCTTCCGCCAGACATCTGATTAAAGACATTAGGCAGAGTGATAAATATCAGTGATGGACCTGCTCCAGGTTCGATATCAAAAGCAAAGCAAGAAGGAATAACAATCAGTCCAGCCATAATAGCCACAAAAGTATCAAGAAGTGTAATGCTGATACTCTCTCCGGTTAAGGAACGGCTTTTATCCAGATAGCTTCCGAATATAGCCATAGAACCAATTCCTACACTTAATGTAAAGAAAGCCTGAGACATAGCTCCAAATACCACGTTGCCAATACCAATTTCTTTCATCCGGCTAAAATCAGGAATCAGATAAAATTTCAATCCTTCTGAAGCTCCACTTAAAGACACCGCACGAACTGCCAGCACAACAATAAGGACCAACAGGCAGGACATCATAATTTTCGTAATCTTCTCCACACCTTTTTGTACACCTAGAGAACAGATTCCAAAAGCAATCACAATTGCTATGATTGTAAAAAGAGTCAATTTTCCAGGTGATGCAAGAAACTGAGTAAATTCATCAGATACCTGCTGATTGGTCATGGTCCCATGAGAAAAATCTCCTTTTGCCATACGCCATGTATAGCACAGCATCCAGCCTCCAACCATGGTGTAGAACATCATCAATACATAATTTCCCAGCATAGCGATATATCCATATTTATGCCACTGTCTGTCCGACTGCTGCAGCATCTTGAAAGAAGATGCAATACTTTTCTGACTTGATCTTCCCACTGAAAATTCACATACCATAATAGGCAGTCCAAGTATTAATAAAAATACCAGATAAATCAAAATAAATGCGGCGCCTCCATACTGTCCACACATATACGGGAACTTCCATACATTTCCCAACCCTACAGCGCATCCGGCAGAAACCAGAATAAAGCCCAGGCGGGAACCAAATTTTTCTCTCTCTTTCATAATTACCTCTTTATAATTGTATTCGCTTAATTTTTGTATTTCTAACAGTTTAAGCTACTGAATAATCATAGCATAAATTCATAATAGCCGCAATTTTTTTAAACCTATTTTCTTTATTATCCAGCCCCTTATTTCAGCATTAAAATTTACGAATACTTAAAATGCATAGTAAGAAAAGCTGTCATCGCTGCAAACCCTATTATTGGGTTCGCGTGATAACAGCTTCTAACTTCAAATACTTGTACTCTATTGAAAACCTGTACCTCTATTTCAAATTTCCATTCTCGTCGATACGTCTCTCATAATAACTTGAAACCGCCTGTCCTTCAGGTATCGGCATAGAAGGTCCATTTTTAAATACAACCTTCAGCATAATTGGAGTGATAACTGTAGTAATAATGACTACAATAACAATCGGTCCGAGAAATGCACTTCCCAAAAGTCCCAATGCAGTACCCTTACTGGCAATAATCAATGCCACCTCACCACGGGATATCATACCTACACCAATTCGTTTTGCCTGATAATTCTTATATCCACACATTTTCGCACCCAGACCGCAGCCTACAATCTTCGTGAGGATAGCTACCAATGTCAGTACAACAGCAAATCCCACGATACTCATGGACATACTTGGAAGTGAAACTTTCAGTCCGATACTTGCAAAGAATACTGGTGACAGAAGCATGTAAGATACACAGTCAAATTTGGATCTTACAAAGTCCGATTTCTCCACGTTTGAGATAATCAAACCGGCAATAAAGGCACCTGTAATATCCGCAACACCAAACACTACCTCTGCTATATAAGCCATAAGAAGACAGAACACGAATGCAATAATTGCATGTCTGTGCAGCCCCTTCTCAGAACGTTGAGTCCAGGCCTTATATCCTTTATAGAAGATAACACCCACAACAATAGCAAAGACAAAAAATCCAAGAATTTTCATAAGCACAACACCGATTTTTACCGAAGAATCTGCCATACTTGTAACAATCGTAAGAGCAATGATACCCAGCACATCATCGATAATAGCCGCGCCTAAAATGGCATTACCAGAGTGTGTTTTTAACTTACCCAGTTCTTTCAATGTTTCTACCGTAATACTAACTGAAGTAGCTGTCAATATTACACCGATAAATATATTCTGCAAAAATGCACTTGCAGCTGCATCCGAATCTATCATTCCTGGTTTATTGAAAAAATAAGCTGTGGCAAATCCTCCCAGTAATGGAACTACAACCCCAATTAAAGCTATGATAAATGATGATTTTCCGCTGGCTTTTAATTCTTTAATATCTGTCTCCATACCCGCAGTAAACATCAGTACAATTACACCAATCTCTGCTACAGCGTGAATGAAAGAAGTCTCTTCAATAATCCCCAGCATAGCCGGTCCTAAGACAACCCCTGCAATCAACGCACCTACTACCTGCGGCATCTGAACTCTCTTTGTGATAAGCCCCAGACATTTGGTAAATAATAATATAATTGCCAGATCCAGTAAATAACGATATTCTTCCATGATGTACCCCTCTCAAGTCTGTCTGCATCCTCTTTATATCTCTGTAGATATTACTGCAAACAATAAGTTTCTTCTTATTAAATGTATTAGATAAATTTATCGTTTTACATTGTTACATATTTGCTTATAAAAAACAATCTGCATCTTGCACAATAAAAATAAAGTTTTCCACTGATTTTCTACTTGCATATTCTGGATGATTTATTTTCTAAGTTTTATAGCTTAAAAGAAGCCGTCAAACAAACTGATTTTACTCAGCTTGTTTGGCGGCTTCCCACCCAATGGATTGGGAAATCCTCAAAGTTTTGATCCTCTGTTATTATTTTAACATTTCTTTCAATGCTTTAATATACTCTGGCTTTGTCCCGCAGCAACCACCGATAATCCCGGCACCTGCATCGACCAGCGCACGGCAGCTCTTGGCAAATGCAGCCGCATCCATGCTATACACTGCCTCTCCGGTATCTGTAATCGTTGGAAGTCCTGCATTTGGTTTTGCAATAATTGGAATCGTCGCAACTTTCGCCATCGAGCGTACGGTAGCTTCTAACTGATCCGGTCCCACAGAACAGTTAATTCCCACTGCATCTGCTCCGAACTGCTGCAGTGTTGTCACTGCCTCCATCATATCTCCACCATAGAGTGTTCGTCCATCTGCCGATACCGTCAGCGAGCACATTAACGGGAGATCGCACACTGCTTTCGCTGCATCTAAAAAGATGCATACTTCATCTGCACCCAGCATAGTCTCTGCCACCAGAAGATCTACTCCTGCATCTGCCAGCACTTTTATCTGTTCTTTATATGCTTCCAGCAATTCCTCATAAGTTAAATCCCCATAAGGTTCCAGAAACTTACCCGTGGTAGTAACATCCCCTGCGATAAGTGCATCGCTTCCCCTGGCAGCTTCTTTACTTAATCCCACCAGCCGGGTATTAATAGAAGCAACTTCATCTTCCAGCCCGAATGCCTTCAAGCTGATTCTATTGGCAGCAAAAGTCGGCGCATACACAATCTGACTTCCTGCTGCAATATATTGCTTCTGAAGTTCTACTAATATATCTGCATGCTCCAGCACCCACATCTCTGTACAGACACCTTTTGGCATCCCCGCCAACGTAAGATTTGATCCTGTTGCACCATCCAAAAGAACCGGCTTTTTAACCAGTTCTCTAAATTCTGATTTTTTCATAATATAATATTCTCCTCTAATGCATCTCTCTGTCCAGGTTCTTTCTTACTTCTGCTACATTCCCCTTTGACATCGGAAGTATCTTTCCATCTTTTAATCTTAACTTATACCCCTTCATCATATCCACATATCTGGCATTAACCAGATATTTCCTATGCGTACGCACAAACCCCTCTCCGATTTCTTCTTCCAGTGTTTTCAATTGTTTTGAGACATAAAAGTTTTCTCCATCATTGAGACAGACCAATGTCTGATGTGCCGCTGCCTCCATATAAATAATCTGAGACCGGGGAACATAATGCAGACAGGCATTAGTATCTGACATAGTCACACGTTCTTCATTCTGAACAGGTCTCAGCATATCAGCCAAAACAGCTTCGCTAAAGTGTGCAACATTCGCCGGAGCTTCCAGAGCTTCCTGGGCAAGTGATACATGAATATGCATTCCGTACCAGCCTTCTTTCTCTACCCCTTCTTTCTCTATATTCCGCTCACGAATATACTTCCATATTACAGACAAACGCTGATTTACACGTATTAAAATCCCGTTGGGATAGCAGGTTATAATATCGCTGTCGAGCACCGCATAACAAGCGCTAGCTTCTATTCTATATGTCTTACAGCTGATATTCTCTATATCATAGCTGATGCCGCTTTCATTTTCAATGCGAAAAGCTTCCATTACCTTTTTCTTGCCTTCAAACAACTGATTTCTGCTCACAGACAGCATCACCGTATTGGGATGGAGGATTTCATAGAACGGCTGTACATTTCCCTTGTAATACTGTGTTACGGCCTGCATGGTCAATGCTTCTGTATCTCTATAGTTCATATCTTATCCTCGCAGTCTGGCAAATTCTTATATTCCGGTGTTGCCCCTTACTGTTCCCCAATATTGTCTGCTTCCTCAAGAAATTTGCTAATCAAACTGAGCATCTCCAACTCGCTTTGAAATGAATAAACTATTCCCTTATTCTCCAGACTGCCGCTCCATGTACCGCTGTCCGTCTCTTCTATTGAAATCTTCCATTCATGCTCGGAAGCATACTTTTTTACACCATTATCTTTCATTCTTTTCTCCCTGGCTGTGATTTCTCATTCTCGCAAAATGGTATTTTTTTCTATTCCTACTCTATCATATATCCGTCACAACAATCAACCTTTTTTACATAAACAGTTGTTTACGGTGCACAAACGGGAATTATCATCTAGATAATAAGCGAAAGTATATAAAATCCGTACGCTTATGAGGTTACTGCACTTTAATTTTGCTGCGTCTGTCCAGAAACAGATTTGTCTTTACAGAAAATGCTCCCTGAAGCACTTCTATTTTCAAAATACTATTATACTTCTCTGCGACTTTTTTCATAGCTGCTATTCCGTAGCCATGTTTTTCTTTATCTTCTTTTGAAGTCGGTATTGAAAATGGATCATAATTCTCACTCATATTACATGAACTGTTAACACAGCTGATAAAGAGAAAATTTTTATCAAAATTAATGGTCAACCGCAGATATCTGTCACTTTCCTTTGGCATACGCTCACACGCCTCTACTGCGTTTTCCAGCATATTGTTAAGCAGTACACACAAATCCGAATCTGCAATCGCCAGCGTCTCAGGCACCATGATCCGGTGCTGAACTTTGATTCCTTCCTGTTTTGCACGGTCAAGATATGTGCTGGCTATGACATTAATCATGAGATTGCTGCTGTAAATGCCCTTCGGCAGTGCTTCTAATTCATCAGTCACTGCAGCAATGTATTTCTCTGCCCGTTCTATCTGATTCTCCTGCAGGAATGCATAGATTGTGTTCATATGGTGATTCATCTCATGTCGAAAAGCCCTTGTTTTCTCCTCGGACTGTTTCTGGACTTTTAAGCTCTCCACTGCAAAATGTTCCCGTTCTGACAACACTCCCACTGTCTTCTGCATTTCCATATTCGTTTTAACCATCTGTTCTATAAGCAACAATCCCAGCATAATACCCGAAACAGAAGTGACCAGCTGAATCAAAGGTTTGAAATTGCTTACTCTCATACTGATAAATACATTTTTTAAATATACAGAAAAACTGCCATCCCACTCCCTGGAATAAAAGAACATACACGCTACAACTACAAACACACACAGCAGCGTATGCTGCCAGCTGGCATATTTCTTCACAAACTCCTTATACGGAAATAACTCTATAGCAGCCAGAATCAGCAGCAGCAATAACAGCAGCGCCACCGTTTGCCCATTCACGCCTGTATCAATAAACTCCCCGCTTTTCCAGTTCAAAAACTGTCTTCCGCCATCATAGAAAAATTCCAGACCTGCGGCAATAAGCAGTATATACTTCCTCCAGCCAGATAAATAAAGTGCTGCGTAGATTACCAGCGGTACTACATATAACCCCTGCAAGACAGCCAGGATAGACTCATTCAATCTACTGTAAGTACCCATATAAGTCATGCAGGCCCGTCCGATAAACCAAAACAGGAAGAATATAATCAATGCACAAACTCTATAATCCGGGTGCTTATTCTTAATTCCCGAAATCAAGACTCCACATAATATCAGTGTTAATATGGCACAAATCGTCAAACCAATTACGGGATACAATGAATTTACAGCAATCGGTGCCGCCTGTGTCTCATCTGTACTAATCTCCGGGAATGCCGGACTGACACTCATAGCTTCCTCATCAAAATATGTAATAATTGTCAGTTGCCTTCCTGTGTAGTCATTGGGAAGACTAAAAAGTATCTGTCTTCCTATGATATCATCCCACTGACCAGAATCACGCTGAGAGGAACCTAATATAAGATACCCTTCATCATCTCTTTCGTCGGTCTGATAATCACTGTATAACAATTTATCGTCAAGAAATACTTCCGTTCCTGCTTCATATGGTCTAAGACAAAGATATGCATACTGCAGGGTTTCCGTCATAGATCGGGTCATCTTCACAGCATATGGAACCGGCTCTCCCCAATCCATAGTAAACTCATCAAGAAATTGTGGCTCAATCTGCCTATTGCCATCCTCACTTTTTATCTCATAACTCCAGCCATGAGATTCACTCATGGTATCTATAAGACTTACGCTGGAAACCTCCGGTCTTGCCATGGTAATTATTACAAAAGCCATAATTACTATGGATAGAATCGTTAATCCGGCAGCAATAATGTACGGAATTTTACTTTCTGATTTCATAATCTGCCCCCTCTTTAACCTTTTCCTATATTATGCCACATTCATTAAAAAAGCACCACCGTTTTTCACAAACGGTAGTGCTAAATACACAAACAGGAATTTTTCCTATTGGGCAATATCTTCTTTTTTATGAGAGGCATTGAATATATCTCTGTTTAACGCCTTATTCTGATGTGCCACTACGGTAGTACATACAGCATCTCCTGTGATATTAACAGCAGTTCTGCTCATATCCAGAATTCGGTCAATACCCATAATGAGTGCGATACCTTCCACCGGAAGTCCAATAGAGTTAAATACCATCGTAAGGGTAATCAGACCAACACTTGGTACACCGGCTGTTCCGATAGATGCCAGCGTTGCTGTTCCGATAACAGTGATATAATCCACCATCGTAAGGTCGATACCAAAAGCCTGGGCTACGAATACAACTGCAACACCCTGCATGATAGCAGTACCGTCCATATTGATGGTAGCTCCCAGAGGAATTGTGAAGGATGAAATTCTCTTGGATACTCCCATCTTCTTAGCCAGTGTATCAATGGACATCGGAATTGTCGCATTGGAGGTAGCTGTAGAAAAAGCAAATGCCATAACCGGGAAGAAATTCTTAATAAAGATAAATGGATTCAAACCGGTAAATATTTTGAGCAGTCCCAGATAAATCACAAAACACTGAATTGCAAGGGCAAGCAGTACTGCCAGCATATATTTAAGCATTGGAAGAAATGCATCAAATCCGATATTAGCAAAAGTTCTTGCAATCAGACAGAATACTCCGATAGGTGCCACCTTCATAATCATCATAGTCATTTCCATCATAATATCATTGAACTGACTGAAGAAACGGCTGACTACATCCACCTTATCTCCCAGTTTTGCAAGAATAATACCTACAATCAATGCAAATAAGATAACCTGAAGCATAGTTCCCTGTGCCAGACCATTGAAAATATTAGTAGGAATAATATTTAGCAGTGTATCTACCAGACTTGTAGATTCCATACTGGTATTTACTGTATCAGCAGTCTGAATCGATGCCATATCAAGTCCGATACCCGGATCAATCAAATTACCGACAGATAATGCTACGGTAATAGCCAGTGCAGTCGTAACCAGATAGAATATCAAGGTACGCACTCCAACACTTCCCAGCTTTTTCGTATCTCCAATAGACATACTTCCGCAGACCAGCGAACAGAATACCAAAGGTACTACAAGCATCTGCATCAATCGGATAAATCCCTGTCCGATAACGTACAGGACACCCTCGACGATAATGGTATCTTTCACATATCCACCAGGTACCAGATAATTTAAGATAACACCCACCACGGCACCGGCTAATAAGCCAATGAAAATCTTCGTGGTCAGGCCCAGTTTTTTCTTTTGTTTTGTCTCCATTTGTTGTGTCATGAAACTACCTCCTCCTTGATAAATTCTGCTAAAGAATCTTTCCAATGTGGAAAGCTGTATGTATTTTCACATGATAAGATAAAATTTTCCAGTACTGCATATGGCGGACGAATGTTGGAAAGTTCCGATTCATCTGAAAGAACAGCATGCAATTCGTTATTTTTACCTGCAAGACGAAGAATCTCCTGTGCAAACTCATATCTGCTGCAAATGCCCTCACTTGTTGCATGGTAAGTTCCATACAAATTGGTTCTAATCAGTGTCAGAATAAACTGTGCCAGTTCCTTGGCGCTGGTTGGCGAACCGAATTGATCAGAAGCTGCATTTAACACAGATTCTGTCTCCGCACGTTTTAAAATCGTACTCACAAAGTTATTCGTATGCCCATAAACCCAGGTGCTTCGAATAATAAAATGTTTCTGCGTGAATTCTTTTACATAATGCTCTGCTGATAATTTTGATTTTCCATATACCGTAATTGGATTGGTCTCATCGAATTCCTTATATGGTTCTGTTGCCTTTCCGTCAAATACATCATCCGTGGAAATCTGCACCATAACTGCATCTGATTTTCTCGCAGCAATAGCCAGATTACGTGCACCCAATGCATTTACAAGATATGCATTCTTCGGATTTTCCTCGCACTTCTTTACATCAGTCACTGCTGCACAGTTGATAATCACATCAGGTCTGTTAATCTGCGCAAAGCGAAGCACTTCCTCCATAACTGTCACATCCAGTTCATCCATATCCGTATTCATAATCTCAAAATCCAGTGGTTCTACCACTCGATTGATAGCAGTACCGACCTGCCCGTTTGCTCCGGTAATCCATACCTTTAACATCTTAAAACCCTCCTCTTATATTTTCATGCAGCATTTTGCATACATGTTATTATTTTCATCTCTTAATCTTTTTAGCAGCGACCTTTAGTAAATACAAGCCAGCCACTCAGTTAAAAGACACCAACTACTTTCAACGCTAATAAAATCAGTACCAGTATAATACTCGGCCGTACCAGCTTCGCACCCTGGCTCATCACAAGTCCTGCTCCTATGTATCCGCCAACCATATTGCATGCCGCCGCTGCCACACCCAGTGTAAAGAGCACCTTGCCGTTTAGTATAAATACACACAAAGATGTAAGATTCGTAGTCAGATTAATGACCTTTGCCTGAGCATTAGAGCTCTTCATATTAATCTTTGCAAATACAGTAAATGCAATAATCAGAAAAGTTCCTGTTCCCGGTCCATAGAATCCATCATAGACTCCAATCACCAACGCAGATAAAATTGCAGTTATGTATGTCCTTCGATTTAGTACCAGATCCGTGGTATCCTTATCTGAAAACAGATTTTTATTCAGGACTAAAAATGCTGAGATTGGCAAAACAACAATCAGAACAATTTTCATTACATCTTCACTTACAATAAGGGAAATGCGGGCACCCAGAAAGGATCCTACAATTGCTGCCAAGACCGATGGTACGGCAAGCTTAAAATTCACAAGTCCATTTTTGATAAATCGAATAGTTGCCAAAAGAGTTCCGCAGGACGACGACAACTTATTTGTAGCTACCGCGGTGTGTACCGGTAATCCGGCAATCAGATAAGCCGGCAGAGAAATCAACCCGCCTCCACCACCTATTGCGTCTACCAAACCAGCCAAAAAGACCAGAGGACAGACGATGATAAATGTTGTTATTGATAGTTCCATTTTTATTCTCCCTCAAAAAAGATAGGGATATCATACCATTTTTAGTCGGATTATGCAAGAAATCCGGCATTTGTCAATCTCTGCTTTTTCTTCCACAGATTTTTTACCGTTCTTACCAATAATATGATATTATTAAAAAAATGCGAAATCAGGGGATTTTATTTATGAAAAAGCTGGTAATTATCGGAGCGGGAACCTTTCAGGTGCCACTTATCAAACGGGCAAAAGAGCTGCACTTTGAAACCCACGTCTTTGCATGGCGTGACGGTTCAGAAGGAGAAACTATCGCTGACTATTTTTATCCCATCAGTATTGTTGAAAAAGATAACATCTTAGATGTATGCCGTACCATTCATCCGGATGCAGTGACTACAATTGCTTCGGATCTGGCTAATATTACGGCTTCTTATGTTGCAGAAAATCTTGGACTCCCCTGTCTTTGTGACTCTGTGATTGTCAATACCACGAATAAATATCATATGCGCAAAGCCCTTTCTAAAGCAGGTATCCTCTGTCCTGCCTATGAAGTTATCACGCTGTCAGACTGGGAATCGAAACTCAGCAATTTTTCTTTGCCTTTTATTCTAAAACCTACCGACCGCTCCGGCAGTCGAAGTGTCACTAAAATCATGACAAAAAGTGAGATACTTCCTGCATTGAAAAGAGCTGTTGCTGACTCCTTCGAACAGAAAGCAATTGCTGAAGGTTATATCGACGGTGTTGAATACAGTATCGAAACCATATCTTATGCCGGAGTTCATTCTCTGTTGAGTATAACCAGAAAATATACCACAGGCGCTCCCCATTTTATAGAGACAGGACACATAGAGCCGGCGCCTGTTTCTGACAAGTTAAAAGATACGATACAAACGCTTGTCTTTCAAAGCCTGGATGCTTTGGGTATTCAGACAGGTGCGGCACACTCTGAATTGAAAATCACCGAATCCGGTATCCCTGTCATCATAGAAATCGGAGCACGTATGGGCGGCGACTGTATCGGTTCTCATCTGGTTCCTCTTACTACAGGCTATGATTATCTGCGTATGGTAATAGACACAGCTATGGGAATCACCCCTGATTTTACACCTTTAAATCATCATAAACATGCTTTTATACGTTTTATCATGAATCAGAATGATTATCTCCAATTTACAGCACTGAAAGAATCCTTCCCGGACTGCATCGTACATGTCAGCAAACTGCCGGAAGATTATTCCGTCACTGCAATTGACAGTTCTACACGACCTGGCTATTATATCTGTGCCTTTGATGATGAGCAAATTTACGAAAAACTATGTATGGAAATTCTTGGCAGTTAATAATATACCGGTGCGATATATAATACATAAGCCAGCATTCCCATTATAAACCAACCTGCTGTGAGAACTGTTTTTATAATACCTGCAAATTTCTCCGGCAGATACCTCAACCACTTATCATATCCGATAGTGATTAATATACCTAAGGCTGGCATAAGTGGTAATATATAACGTCCCTGGGGTTGAAAGTCTTTTACATACGAATAATATAGAGAAATAAAAACAGTTAACCCAATTGCTGCAATTAAAGCCAGGTACCCAATCCAGCCTTTTTCTTCATATTTGGATTCTTTACACATAGCATCATCACACACTGATTTTTTGTATCCAAATTCCTTATCTTTAGGATTTATATCTTTAGACCATTTCCCAGTTACGCATGGATAGCAACAAAAGTTTCCCAGAACTCCCAACAAAATCACAATCCCATAAATCCAATAGGTCGCTGTACTCATCCAGATAGACATATAAGAGAACGCTCCCACAAAGCTTTTACTTGTCTTCTCAATCCACTTCCCGTCAATAAGCATCTGCTTTAACGAATATCCCGCTTCCATATAGCTTATCCGCTGAGATGGTTTCATGCCATCCGCCGCCATCTGTTCCATCGTCGCTCTGCTGGTCCTTAATCCCAATAAATCTCCGTCATACAGCAGGTAATTGCGTACAAACCACCACCCGGTAAGCAAAGCAACCGTAATCGCTATGATACCTGCACATTTCATGATAAACAGTGCCTTCTCTTCCCGTACCTTCTTCCTGCTAAACGAAAGTTCACCAGAATCGTTCTCACATTTGTATTTCTGGCAGCATACAGACAACACACAATATAAAACAGCTGCCGCAATTATTCCATATGAATTATAATAAGATAAGAGACACAGCGAAACCCCTGTTCCAATCATCACCAGATTTTTAATATCCCAGTTTTTCCGTTTTCCTTCTAATACTGCCCAGAACAAAATAGTAACACTCATCATGGAAAATGCGTCACAATTTACATAAGAGGATATAAATATAAACTGGGGTAAAAGCGCCGTCAGGCAGGTAAACAACCAGGCACTCTTCTCTGAAAATAAGAGTTTTCCTGTTTTGTAACTGAAACTCACTGCTGTCACTGCATAAATGCAGCTTGGAATTCTTGCTGCCAGATATATCAGTTTCCCCGATCCACCTAAAATAGAAATAATTTTCATCAGGATTCCTGCCGGAATATAACTAACTGTAGGAATAAATCCATAAGAAGTTCCCCAAGTAGTCTCTATAATCTCTGGATCCGTTCCCATAGGAAGTCTTCCATGATTCATAATATATTGAGGAATCAGATAACGCATCCCTTCATCAGGTGTATGCCCAAAAGCCTGAGTTGCCGCCCAGAGTACATAGAGAAAAAATGCTCCAGTCAAAAAACAACATACTTTTCTCTTACTATCTGCTTCGTATAAAAACAGCTGCCAGAATAAGCTAAAGCCCATTACCGACACTCCACCTAAAATGCACAGATACATAGGCAGATGCAATTTCATTAATGTATAATTAAAGCCAGCTGCTGCCAACATTATGATCAGAAAAATCAAAATTTCCTTTTTCTTGTTTCCCTTAAACAGGCATCTTTGATTTCGCATTAATATAAATAACAGCAGATATCCCAAACTCCATCCTGCTGATATAAAAAGAGCTTTCCAATTTCCATGGGATATTTCCGGATTTACGCTGATATAGTCCACATCCAAAGCCACATTTTTTTCAACATCTATAAAATCCAACCTGATTTTTTCAACAAATTGTTCTGCATAGACTGTATTTTCCCCATTATAAAAAAATTGAGTCTTACTATTGTCTTCATGATAATCACTTCCATTATCATAATAAACCTGCGTTTCGATGTGCGCACTGCTTATCATGTTCGCCATACAGACAGTAATACGACTTACTATGCAGTCAACCGGTACTTCTATCCAGGGGTCATCTCCTGTAATCACAATATTGCCATCTACACTAATCTCACAGTCCTGATGCTCTAAGGATGCAAAATCATCTATCATCACAGTCTTATAATTTTCCTGATGCAGCAGATATCCAATTTCCTTTTTCCATGTACACAAAGTAATGAAAACACCAGCCAGTGCCAGTATCATGAAAGTAATTATTTTTTTGTATGTATTTTTCTTATTTCCCATACTTCCTCCACCATTGCACTGCATCTGTTGTCTGTGGTAAACTTATTTTAAAAATTAAATCCGTGAGGCTGCCCATATGTTAATATCAATTATCATTCCCTGTTATAATTCCGCTGCATATTTAAGACATACTGTTGATGGAATTCGAAGTGAATTTCAATTACATCCTGAATATACCTATCAGATTCTGCTTGTTAATGATTGTTCTCCGGACAATACTTTACAGCAAATCGAGATACTTTGCAAAAACGATCCTGCAGTCTGTGGTATCCACCTTGCACAAAACAAAGGACAGTCCATAGCGAAATCTGCAGCTTTCCCGTTTATCAAGGGTGATATCGCTGTATTTATGGATGACGACGGACAACACCATCCCAGAGACATCTTCTCTTTAATCCAGTGCATCTTAGATGGGCAGGACCTTGTGTATGCCCGATTTCCATCTATGAAAGAATCGCCTTTTCGGCGCATGTGCAGTTATGTAAACCGGCAGATATCACCGCTTATATCCAGGACACCGCCGCAAATTTCCATTACCAGTTTTTTTGCAGTCAGTTCTTATTCTATAAGTCTGCTTCGCGCTTACCGGTCACAGCACCCTTTTATTGGAGCTTATTTATATCGTTTTACTCAGCGAATCACTTCCAGCCCCTGTGAACATCTTGCACGAAATGAAGGGCACAGCAATTATTCCCTGAGACGACTGTTACGATTATGGACCGATAACTATAAGGCATCCCGGGAAATTATTGATGAACATTCAGAACCTCCTTATGTAATTGCCCAAACCTACAATTTAGAGTAATGGCCAATTTTACATAATTGTCCAGCCTGCTTGTTCATCCCGTTTTCTATAGCAATATGGTTTCTATAAAATATGCTTCTCCTTAAAACTATCCACCTGATTCGTAATTACCGGCGCAACTTTATGTGCATCTACCTGATTAATCACCGGACTGGTTGATGTTCGAAAAAGCCCTGTTCCAAAGTATTTGTCATCTACGCAGAGAATTGTTCCTGACACATAATCATTCAGCGGCTCATCATGCCATATGGTCGGATACAATTTCTGCTGCAAAAACGGCTGAAGAATCATCTCTTCCATGTCATCAGAAGCAAATATCTTCTTCCATTCCTCCTCTGAACATAGCGAACCGGCAAAAACCTTCTCACTTTTTCCAAGTCTGCAGTGTTTGAGTATATATCCATCTTTATTATTCTTAGCATCTTCCCAGATATCCAGGTTCTTCCCTCTGATATATGTGGGAATCATATGTTCCTGTAAGAATTGCTTGTCTTCCTGATTCAGAACCTTATCTATAAACTCATCCATATAAAACAGATGGAAAACACGTTTATCATGAAGCAGAAAAATAGTTCTAAAATCATTCTTACACTGAACATCAATCATCTTCTGAATCGTATCCATGGAAAAGCTCAGCAAATCTTTTTGATTCAATGCACTTACTACCAGAGCATTGTCCCATTTCTTCCTGCTTTTTTCCACTTGATTTGCCTCTAGTATGGTCACCTTTGCGCCCAATGCCTCATAATAAGGCGCATACAACTTAATAGAATCTGATTTATCTGCACTTTTTAATACAATCAGCTTTTTCTTATTCCCAAGATACTCTGCCGCATAGTCTAAGAAATCATTAAAGTAACTTTTGTAGTCCGTTATATGATTTTCCTTTGCAAAAACCGCTCCTGCATGTTCCATAAAGTAAGACAGGAAATACCCATTTCCGAAAAATCGCGATGTAATCTCACATACATGAAGTGTCCCGTCTTCACAGATTACATAGTCTGGCCGGAAAGTTCCTGCCATATAAGGATTTGCCTTCGCCCGTTCCAATATTTCCAGGACTTTCTCTTCATAGGGAATCACAGACAGATATTCCTCATAATGATGAACATAATATTCACAGCATCGATATAATAACTGCTGAACTCTATGTAATTCCTGATCCCGTTTATACGATACTATCATAGGACAATCATGCGCCCATGAGCGATAGTAAGGGATTAAATCTGTATGTAAGGTACGAAACAGTACTTCATTTTTACTCATTTGTTCCTCCTGATATTTTTGCTTTATTTTCCGGATTTATGTGAATTATATATTCTCAATCCGCTTCAATATTCATTTATAATTACATAGTAACTATCGCTGCAGAGTTCTTGTCTGCATTCAAAATAAAAAGCTGTTGTAATTTGTCTGCATTACAACAGCTTTTTTTCAGCATAGAAGTAGTGACTTACTTATTGTTGAATAATTGAGACTGATATCCCAGACATTGGAATCCATTCTCATTGATAATCGGAATTAGCGCGTCTTCGATATTCAACTGCTTACGAACCCAATAACAGATACTGGTAGTCATACCCAAAGTCTTTGTATAATTCATCATCTTGCAAATATTTTCAATACTAAGTGCCCGGTTTGGAGCCGTTCTTCCACGCTGTTTCTTATGATCGGCATTCGTAGGCATAATATAGTCTTCATACAGAGCTTTTTCCAATGACTTATCATAATATCCCAACCACTGACCAAGCATAGCAAGATTTTCCATACATGCAGTCAAGAATTCCGGTTTATAATTTATAATTCCTACACCATGAAGCATGTCAAAGAATTCCTTGATATGCTCATCTGTAAGATATGGTGTAAAGATAGGTTGTATCAATGCCGAATTAGCCAAAATCCCATTCTCCTGACATAATTTCACTGATTTCAAACGCTCTTCAATAGGTGCAGCATACGGCTCTAAGATATTTCTAAACTCGGTAGGCATAATGGATACACTGGTATTAAACTGCATCTTATCTTTCAATTTGACAAATAAATCAAGGATAGTTTCTCCTTCATATTCATACAGCAGATGTTTTGCTCCTGCTTTGGATGCTATAAATAATCTGGCATTAGAATCCGGATATTTTTCAAAATGGGCAATAAATTCCTTCAATATACGATGAGCAATCCCTGTCGCCAGCGTCGGTTCCTGAAGAGCCTCCGTCTTAGGTGAGAAATAGTAATAATGCTTCCAGTTTTTACCCTTGCTGATTTCCACAATCTGGTTCTCAATCTCTTTTTTCTTCTCAGGCTCATGCTCGATTGCCTTGGCCAGATCCTGCAGCAGTTGATTTTTCTTTGCAATATCTTCTTTTGTCACTTCTGCCTGTGGTGTACCGTTCATCTCTTCCAACAGTTTGCGCACATACAGATGATAATTGGAATAAGCAACTAACTCCTGTTCATGAACTCCATCTGTAACCAGACAATACTGGCATCCCACATGACATCCCTTCACTGGATTAATCTCAAAGGTCAGGGTAGGACATCTTCCTGTATAATTATGTATTTCTGTTTCCACTGTCTCAGGATCCAGTTCCTCCAGTCTCGCATTGGACTTTGGAATAACCGTGTTATTCTCAAGTCGCTTCATAAACACCTCAGAACCACGAATCAGGCCCTCTAATGTACTCTGGGAAGGTTCTACCGTAACACCAAGATTTTTCAAATATTCTCCATCTACAATAGCAGGTTCAAACCCTTCCATACTGTATACATTGGTGTCATGCTGATATAGTTGTTTAAATTCCATCTTAATCTCCTTTGCCCTCATGTATTCTTATATCTTTTCAGAAACTGTAATGATATTTTAAGTTTATCATCTTGAGAAGATACATGCAATTGGAAATGTTCCTGAAACTTCTTAATTCTCTCTTACTTGCCTCTTATGCCCTTGATTTCTGGCAAAAATGGCTTTTGACTTGACTGACTTGCTTGTGTCTGCAGGGATGATTCCGAATATCCGCTTGACTCCTGCATAACATAGCAAAAAACCATGGCACTATATTTCGAACCATGGTTTTTACTCTTTATTAATTTGTTATACGCCTCAGTGTAGCTCTGCTATCGTTCTTCCATAAATCATATCTTTATTTGCTAAGATACTTTCTGCTTCTCTTAGTTTTCCAGGTAACACCTGCTGTAAATAATGATGCTAATGCTAAACCTATCAAACTAAATAAATTTGTGTTGTCGCCTGTACTTGGTGTACTGGATGAACTAGTGGCTGAAGTCCCACTTGAACTTGATGTTCCTGTTGTTCCCGAAGTTCCGGTTGTCCCTGTCGTTCCGGTTGTCCCTGTTGTTCCGGTTGTCCCTGTCGTTCCGGTTGTCCCTGTTGTTCCGGTTGTCCCTGTTGTTCCGGTTGTCCCTCCAGTTCCATCTGTTCCAGATGTCGGATCATCTGTTGTCTGATTACCATCCCCTGAGTCATCACCTGCATTAGCAGTTAGACTCTCCATAGCAGTTTGAAGCGCAGTCACTGCTGCATCTACAGCCGACTGGCTTGCCGGTGCTGCCAATATCTCTTTCGCTGCTGTCAGAGCTCCTTGAAGCACCGTCCAACTGTCAGCTGTGTAATCTGTTTCTTTTAAACCTTCTGCTTTTTCTATTGCTGCTGTCAATGCAGTGGTATCTATCTCATCTTCCTCTGTAGGAGATGTAACAGTTGCTGTCACTGATGGATATCCGATGGATTGAACGGATAACTCATAAGCAGTCTCTGCCTCACCCGGGAATACGATAGTGGTATTCCCATGAAAACTGGTTGATGCTTCAAAGTTTACAGAGCCATCTGCATTGAACACAGTAGTTCCCAGATTGCTTCCGCTTAACGCTTTGCCATCTACACTGACTGCTGAAATGCTGGACAGATATGTTGCCATATCCAGGCCTTCCGGCAATACCAGTTTATTATCAATAATTGTCACGCTTCCTTCTTCGTATTCTGATGTTAGAATTACATTTGTTGTAACGTCCTCGTATTTCTCATCTGTGAAGGTTAATGCATACTGTCCAATTCCTGTATTCTCGGTTGCTTTAACGGTCAATACTGCATCTGCAGCATCGCCTGCTCGCAGCATGTCAAAAAGACCAGGAGTATTTTTCTCATAAGTATAGTCTGTTCCTTCAGTCAGAGTCTTTCCTCCGAAAGTTACCGAAGATAACTGGTAGCTGCTGTCTGACGGTACTGTGAAAGTTAATGGTACCTGTACTCCATCTGTAAACTGCTGCATTTCACCAGTGATACTCTGGTTTTCTTCAAGTAAATTCTTGCACAGAAGATTTGTGTTTACAACTAAATCCGCCATATCTTTAATCAGATAAGTAATCTTCGTGATTGTCTTTCCTTGTAAGTCTGCATGCCTTGCATAATCAATAGCATTTCCCTGTGGTACTTTAAATCCGTCTTTTACGGCAATTCCGATCTCACCGGTCTGTAGCCATAAATTATCCAAATGTTCCATACCATATTTTGCTCCGTCGGAAGTTTCAATTACTACCCCTTCCATAGTGCTGTTCTCTGGCAGATATTCTGAATCTACTGTAATCTGATAATGTCCCCAGGTAGTATTCGCTGCGATCTCAGTTACTGCATTTTCATCCGTTATGGTTTCTGTCACCATTGCGCTGAAGGTTCCGTCGCCATTTAATACTTTATACTCTGTTGGAACGATACCTTCTTCTGCTACCGTCATGGCCCCTATGAAGTCTAAGAGCTTATTGTTGCTGGTTTTATCTTCTGCAATGGCTGTTGTTGCTGCTTCATAGAGCGATTCTGGTACTGCAATATTAACTGCTGTTAATCCCTCTATATCAACCCCTGTTTCTGTATCCTTATAATAAGTCTGTGCAAATTTTTTGGATTTTGTAGTAGTTGCACTGCTGACTGCATCATACATTCCAGCATCGCGATATCCGGCTGCATTGACTTTATCTGCTGCTTCCAAATCCATATCTGTATCTGCCGTTACAGAGTTTAATTCTCCATAATAGAAATCTGCATATGGCATATCTACTGTTCCGTAAACATAAGTAACCGGTTCTTCCGGCGATGTCACGGTTCCTGTTACCTGTGGATATCCGATGGATTTGATTTCTAATTCATAATCAGTCTCATAATCCGGGAATACGATAGTTTTATTTCCGTGGAAACTGGTTGATGCTTCAAAGTTTACAGTTCCATCTGCATTAAATACTGTAGTTCCCAGATTGCTTCCACTTAATGCTTTGCCATTTACGCTGATTGAAGAAACCTTTGCAAGATAATCTGCCATATCCAGGCCTTCTGGCAATACCAGCTTATTATCCACAATTGTTACGCTTCCTTCCTCATATCCTGCCGTCAGGATAATAGAGGTCTGAATGTCTTCGTAAGTATCATCCACATAAGTTAAGGTATACTGACCAATTCCGGTGTTCTCAGTTTCATTTACCGTCAGTACATTATTACTGTAAATGTAATCAGTTCCCTCAACTAATGCTTTGCCGTCAAAATTTACAGAAGATAATTCATAAGCACTGCCCGATGGGGTATTCAGTGTCATATCAACCTGAACACCATCCTCGAAAGCCTTGTCCTCTCCTGTGATTTCGTAACCTTCATCCAGAAGCATTTTACACTCTAAGGAGGTATTCACCACTAAGTCTGCTGCATCCTTAATCAAATACGTAATTTTGGTAATTGTCTTGCCTTGCAAGTCTGCATGTCTTGCATAATCAATAGCATTACCCTGTGGTACTTTGAACCCATCTTTTACGGCAATTCCGATCTCACCAGTCTGTAGCCATAAATTATCCAAATGTTCCATACCATATTTAGCCCCATCTGAGGTTTCTATTACCACCCCTTCCATGCTACTGTTGGCTGGCAGATATTCTGAATCTACTGTAATCTGATAATGTCCCCAGGTAGTATTCGCTGCGATCTCAGTTACTGCATTTTCATCCGTTATGGTTTCTGTAACCATTGCTCCAAAGGTTCCGTCACCATTTAATACTTTATATTCTGTTGGAACAACACCTTCTTCTGCTACCGTCATAGCCCCGATGAAATCTAAGAGCTTATTGTTGCTGGTTTTATTTTCTGCAATCGCTGCAGTTGCTGCTTCGTAAAGAGCTGTTGGTACTGCAATGTTAACGGCTGCCAGACCTTCAATATCAACACCAGCTGCCGTGTCCTCATAATAAGTCTGTGCGAATTTTTTTGATTTTGTGGTAGTTGCACTGCTGACTGCATCGTACATTCCCGCATCACGATACCCTGCTGCACTGACTTTATCTGCTGCTTCCAAATTCATATCTGCTGCTGCCGTTACAGAGTTTAATTCTCCATAATAGAAATCTGCATATGGCATATTTACTGTTCCGTAAACATATCCATCTTTATTCTCTCCGCCTTCAGACGGTGTACTTTCTCCAGCCTTTGCCAGATTAGCTGCCGCATCTGCCAATGCAGTTTTCGCTTCATCCACCGCATCCTGACTTTCTTTTGCTGCCAATGCACTCTTTGCTGATGTCAAAGCATTCTGAAATGTACTCCAGGTTTCAGCAGTGTATTCCGCCTCCACATATGCCTCTGCTGCTTCAATTGCACGCTCCAGAGCTGAAGTATCTACAACTGGATTGTTTTCTGAATCTCCTGCTGCCTCTGCTCCCTCGATAGCCTCTAATGCTGCTGTTTTTACAGCTTCCGAAGTGCAGGTAGCACCACTGACTGTATCCCATCCATCAACGGTATCTCTGGTTGCTGGCTGTCCCAATAATTTAGTCTGTATTCCCTTTGATTTCGTATAAGCTTTTAAAAAATATGCACTGCTCTCCGATTCCACATAAGTATTTCCCGGAGTCAAAGTAATACTGCTAAACACTCCATTAGAAACTCCCAATTCTACAGATACATCATATTCTTCCCAGTCTTCTTCATTTACCGGGTCATTCGTTACATGTTTAGTACTGGAATAAGTTCCATCTTTTGCCACTTCTGCTCCGCTCACAGCCAATACGGATACTGGCATACTGCTTACGATCATGGCTGTTGACAATGCCATAGCCATTGTCTGTTGAATGATTTTTTGTTTTTTCATATATCCTCCTTTAATGTATATATTTTATCAATAAGTTAGTTTTAGCTAACTATCAATCAAAAAAAATTAATTTTGCACATTTGCCATCCTACTACCGCTTTTAATTGCCGATAAAATCCTCTGAGACAAAATCCCTATCAATGTGCCAGTTACAGCTCCGGCTACAAGAAGTGCCGGGAGATAGTAAATCAAATTAATATTCTGTACCATCCATATCGCCACAAGAATCTGACCCACATTATGTCCGATTCCTCCGGCAATACTCATACCGATAATAGAAAATCCACCTGTCTTTTTTATGAGATACATCACCCCGAAACTAAGTAAACCTCCGGAAATGCTGTATATAAGAGACATACCATTGCCAAACATAAATCCCATTAATAAGATACGAATAAATGAAACCATCAGCACTTCCTGAGGCTTCAAAAAATAAAATCCTGTTACGACAACCAGATTAGCAATTCCCAGTTTCATACCTGGCACTCCGAAATTAACCGGAATCAATGCTTCCACATAACTAAATATCATGGCCAGTGCCACTAAGATACCGCAGTACGCAACTTTTCTGCTCATGCATGTCTCCTTCCTGCTGTATTACCAATTCTTACTTTCGTGTTTGCTATTTTCGTGTTTGCTGTTTTCGTGTTTGCTGTTTTCATATCTACTATTTTTACAGATACTATTTTATCGTCTCCGACTCATTATTTTGCAATCACATCCGGTGCTGCTGCCTCATCCTCTGCAACATCCGTTTCCTCCCCGGCATCATAACTATCATTGCCACTGTTACTGTCACCTGTATTTTCCTCTTCAGCAGTAATTACTTCTACTACCAGTTTATGAGGCAGGCAGACAATAGTTTCTTTCTCTTTGCTGATTTTCCCCTGCTGCTCACAGTAACCATCCGGACAGTCAGCATCTTCCATATAGGCCTCTCCATCTTTTATAACGATATGATTATGACCCCATTCCTCTGTTATCTCTATTTTCTGATTTACTTTCAGTGAGTAAATTCCGTATACGGTTCCGTCCGCAGTAATCTTAATCTGATTTCCCGGAGTCTTTCCATACACATTCATTGCCAGCATCAGTATCAATCCAATCCCAATAACTGACAGTCCAAATATACCGTCTCTTTTTTTAATTCCCATCATCTTTTCCTATTCATCTTATATACCTGCCCAAATTAATAATCCTGCCAACAACATTGCACGAATTATGGTAAATAAAAACTCATTTCCACGCACTTTAGAAACTCCGCAATGCACATTTGATTTCGGGCAAGTATCTATGCATTTCTGGCATTGAATACATTCTCCTCGCACTTCCATGGTTCCTGAATTTGGCAGTTTCACATCAACCGGACACTTTTTCTCACAACCTTTGCAGCCGCGCAAGCATTCCTCCCGATCTCTGTGAAGCGAGAAAAATGGCAATACCGGAAGTATTGAGAATACGGCTCCCATCGGGCAGAAAAATCTGCAAAAGAATCTCTCCTGTATACACATCCCCAGAATAAGCAGTATCAAAACAACAACACCTACTGTGTATGCCCCCAGCTTAAGATTCCCTGCATGAATCATGGAAAACACATCCCAGGGACTGCTGCCCTGAAGATTTCCATATAATCCCAGATAACATAAAATTAATATGGCCACTAAAACAATATACTTTAAATAAATAAGCAGTCCTGTGATTTTCTCACTTATTTTTATGGGTTTCTTTTTCAGCTTTTTACAGGTTTTCTGATAAATCCAATGCAGCGCATCTCCAAAACTTCCAAAGGTGCAGGCAAATCCACAGAAGAATCGTCCAAATATTATGGTATATACACACAGCACTATTAATATCGCCAGAAAAGAATTCCATTGTATCTTCTCCACCGCACCAATTTGAGTAAACAGATATTTGACGCCTGCAAAAGCTGCTGTATATGCAGACGGTATCAACAGGAAATAAATGAGCTGAATAATCCCTCGAAGACAGATATGTAATTTCTTTTTATTCTTCATAAACTTTTTTATCGTATCCTGCATGACTACTTCTCCGCCTCTTCTAATGCTGCCGCAGCTGCATCCTTAATTCCTGTCGAACTAAAAGTTGCTCCACTTATGGTATCAACATCAGCTGACTGACTTTCTATAATGTCCGGTATGATATCCTCTGCCATTGTAAGATATGCAGTATCCTCATTCTCAGCAGATACTATGTTAATTTCTGAGATTTTTTTATTTTCTATGACAATATCAATCGCAATAGGGCCACCAAAGCCCTGTGCTTCACCACTATAGGTTCCATCTGCATACTGTCCTGTGTTCCCTCCAGTATCCTGTCCATCAGAAACATCCGTTCCCAAATCAGTACCATTATTGATTATCAATTGCTGCTTAACATTTTCAGTCTCTAAAGCCGCAGTTTCCAATTCCATATTTAACCTGGCAATTTTGTCTTCCTGCTCTCGCTGGGTCAATATTGCTTCATATCCTGTGAGCAATACAGTAATTGCCACTATATTCATGAGTCTGATCCAAAATGATTTCATCTGCTGGCCACTCCTATGTCTGTTGTTTTTCCGGCATAATCTAATACCTGCTGACAGCCTTCAATTATGGACTTTGAAGTGCAGGTTGCCCTGGATACCATATCAATATCTTCTAAAGTGCCTTTTTCTACAATCTGAGTTCCTACACCTGGTATAGTTGATGTTCCATTTAAAGCTCTTCGAATGTAACTGCTGTTGGTAAGTGCTCCATCCCCCGATACCTCTGTGATACTGGTGATTTTGTCATTTTCAATAGTGACTGTCATAGATAGAATATATGCGGTAAAATCTCTGTCATCATCTGGATAACACCATATAGTCGTCTGATATGTTCCATCCTGGTAGATTGTGTCTGCTGTTCCGCCAGTTTCCCCTTCTCCGCTTCCAATTTCTCCGCTATCTCCAGTGGTTCCTCCTTCGCTTCCAGTTCCTCCACCATCTCCGGTGGTTCCTCCTTCGCTTCCAGTTCCTCCACCATCTCCAGTGGTTCCTCCTTCACTTCCGGTCCCACCATTATCTCCGGTAGTTCCATTCCCGTTTCCATTATTATCTCCGGCAGTTCCGTCCCCGCTTCCGTTCGTCACCTTTTCAGCTTCCAACAGGGCATTCTTAATAGCATTTAGTATACCTTTAGAACTATATGTTGCTCCTGACACCAAATCCACTTCCGTACTCTGAGTTTTCATAACATTCTCAACTACTGCTTTTGCCCGATTAAAGAAAATCTCATCATCTTCCTGTTCCGTAATCAAAATTGCTTTTATAGTCTTATCTTGTAATACAAGTGCAACAGTAATATCTGACAAGTATCCTTCTGCCGTCCCATAATAAATACCATCTGTATATGGGAATTTTCCTGCTATTATATCCTGAGAATTATTATTTCCTGCATTACCGGAATTGTTTTGATTATTTCCTGACAAATTATCGCCACCGCCCGATGTTCCTGAATCCGTAACCGCCGCCTGACTCAGTGCATTTCTCACCGCCTCTATAATCCCCACTGAACTGTAGGTTGCTCCTGATACAGTATCCACATTCGTACTCTGTGCAGCGATAATATTATTTATCAGTCCTGATGCTCTCTGAATATAAGAGCTTCCATCGCTAGTATTGGTAATGTTGATTTTTGAGATTTTCCCTCCCGAAATAGCAACCTGTACCGACAGCGGTCCGGCAAATCCGGTTCCCGTTCCCGTATAAGTACCATCTCTATAAGCCGCTGGATCCTGCACTGCAGTGATTGTATTAGAACTTCCTGCAGAAGGGGTTGAAGCTCCGGAAGAGGCTGCCGGCTGCGAGGTATCTTCGGTTCCTGTCAGAGCATTCTTCACAGCACTTATAATTCCATTGGAACTATAAGTCGCACCTGACACCACATCAACCTCCAGGCTTTGAGCAGAAATGATTTTATCAATAACACCCTTTGCACGATTGAAAAATGCCGCATCATCTGCCTCTACATTCAAGACATCAATTGCAGTAATTTTCTTGTCTTTTACCGTTACGGAAACTGTAATACTGCCTGCAAATCCGGTTCCGGTTCCTTCATAAGATCCATCTTCTAAGTCAAAAGAACCTGCCCCTGTGCTAACCTGAACAGCTTCTGCTGTTTCTGTCTCTGTCTCAGTTTCCTGTTCATCATCTGAATTATCCTGTACATCCTGCTCCTGTACCGTACTATCCATATTTGATGCATTTACTTCATAAATTGGTCTTGTATAGTTTTTTAAAGACACTCCCACACACACCGTTAAAAATACAGTAGACAATATCGGAGCAAAACCTGCTGTCTTCTTCAACCATTCCATCTAAAAGCTCCTCCTTTTCTAAGTTTTAACCTTCTCTTCCTATTCCGCCCGAATCACTTCCGTTATATATTCAGAATTAAAATCTTCTGAAATCCCTTCTGTCACATATACGGTTCCTTCCTCGGATAGAAGAATCATATCAAATTCATCGCTGTGTTCCCGCCAGTACCCGGTGGCGCGGTCTTTGCCCATGATATAAAATGAAGTGGATAATCCATCTGCCAAAGTTCCGTCTGCACTTACGATTGTCACCGAAGTAAGCCCGCTGTCTGCAGGATATCCCGTCTTAGGATCTATGATATGATGATAGGTCACACCACCTTCTTCGAAATATCGCTCATAACCACCAGAGGTAATAACGGCCTTATCCTGTATAGATAATACGCCCAAATAACTTCCGTCTTCATTGGGACTCTGAATCGCCACTCTCCACAAGCTGCCATCTGATTTCGTCCCCAGCACCTGAACATTACCGCCCAGATTCACCATACCGCTCTTTACACCATTCTCGCGAAATATATCTAAAACCCTGGTAGATGTATATCCTTTTGCAATGCCTCCCAAATCAATCTGCATACCATCCATACCAAAATCAATCTTTGAATTTTCAGTATCAAACTGAATCTTTGATACATCGGTAAGAGTCAAAAGCTGTTCTAACCGTCCAGCTTCCGGCACCTGATAAGAACCACTTGTAAACCCCCATTCCTGCATAATCGGGTAAATAGCAATATCAAATGCCCCTTTTGTTTCCGCATAAAGATCCAAAGAACGCTCCATCAAATAAGATGCATCTGCTCCCAGCACTCCGCCTCTGTTTTCATTGACCAAAGCAATCTCACTGGTCTGATTTCCAGTGGAAAGCAAATCATCTAATCGATGAATCTCCTCCGCTGCTGCTTCAACTGCCGCCTGACAATTTTCTCCATAAGCTGTAACTGTCATATAAGTATCCATGGCAAAAATATCCTGAGTATACTCATTCGTTTCCCCGTACGATACAGTCTCTGCTGTATCAATTCCTGTACTATTTTCTATATTAGTTTTTGTATCTGCTCCTGCATTATTACCACATGCACTTAGCGATAAGCTCAAAAAACAGACTACACATAATATTCTGATTTTCATATATCCGGCCCTTCTAGTTAGTTTCTTCTAACGTCAGTTAGGATATCATCTGTATTGATATGATGTCAATCATAAATGTATTTACTGAGTTATTTTCTCATTAAACATTTCTTTCTGTTGTTTCACATCCCGCCAACACCCAGCCTCAGCACAAGAAAAAAGGGCCCCGGAGGGCTGCAGGACCAGAAAGAGCGAACGGACAGAAAAAGGCAGCCTCCTCCAGCCAGAAACCAACACCCACACCGGACAGAACTGACACAGCGGTCGGGAGACATAACACATGCAAACAATCAGTGAGCGCCCTTAGTTTTGGCAAGATCCAACACTTACAAAGACTTAGGCACGAAGGCTCTCCTGAGTGTCTTAGTCGCAGTTAGTGTTTAGCTCGCCAAAACGTTGCTCACGTTTGCAAGTGATATGTCTCCCGACCGCTGCGTCAGTTCTGTCCGGTGCGGGTGTTGGTTTCTGGCTGGATGAGGCTGCCCTTTTTTCTTGTGCTGAGGCGTCCCCTCTTCCTTATACATACTTCATCAAAGTCTGATACAGCGCCGTCACATCCACCGGTTTCGTCAAATGTGCATCCATCCCCGCCGCCTTTGTCATCTTCTTATCTTCCGCATAAGCATTCGCTGTCATAGCCACAATCGGAACCCGCTTACTATCCGCCCGTTCCAATCCGCGGATACACCTTGCCGCTTCGATTCCATCCATAACAGGCATACGAATATCCATTAAAATCGCCAAATACTCATCCTCTGTCGAATCCTTAAACCGCCTCACCCCTACTTCTCCATTCTCTGCATAATCCACAACAACTCCAATCTTTTCCAATAAGCGAATCATAATCTCTTTATTCAAAGGATGATCCTCACACAGCAAAACCCGCCTGCCGCAAAGCACACTGTAATCCTCTGTCGCATACTCCTTTTCAGTCGATATCACCTCATCTGACACTTCAAATCCCAGTTCAATAGTAAAGACAGTCCCCTCTCCCAGTTCACTGTTTACTGTAATATGTCCGCCCATAAGTTCCACCAGATTTTTCACAATAGAAAGCCCCAGTCCCGAACCGGCAGAGGTAATTGTAATATTATTCTGTTCCTGCGAAAATGGTTTAAAGATTTTATCCTGCATAAATTCTTCACTCATGCCACAACCTGTATCCTGTAACACGATTCTATAATATACTATTGTTTTTCCGTCTTTTTGAACCTTACCCTTTTCCTCGATTTTCAGAGAAATCATACCACCTGCAGGAGTAAACTTCATAGCATTAGACATTAAATTCATGATAATCTGTTTGACACGCACTTCATCCATTAACAGGCAAAGATTTTCATCTATCTTAGATATATCCAGCTGAAACTGCTGTTGCTTTTGTTCCAGAGTTGGGCGAAGCATATCTGCAATCCCCTGTATTAGGTTCTGGATGCAAATAGGATTTTTCTCTATCTGCATCTTCTTCGTCTCTATCTTACTCATGTCAAGAGTATCGTTAATTAAGGCCAGCAGGTAATTACTGGAAACTTCTATCTTATCCAGATTGTCCTTTAACACCTGAATATCCGTCTCCTCCTTAGACAGATTCACAAGTCCTAAGATTCCATTCATTGGAGTTCTCATGTCGTGGCTCATACGAGAATAAAACTCCGTCTTTAAAGCATTTTCCTCATCTGCTCTTCTAACTTCCAGGGCAAGCTTCTTATTTTTCTTTTCTAATTCATAAGAATCTCTAAGCTGCTGCTCTGCCTGTTTCATCTTCACAACGTTCTGTGAAATATTCTCCTGTACACTGGAAACAGTATTGTATAGAGATTCTATCTCATCTCCGGTCTTAACCGCCTCCCTGTTCTTCCACTGCGGACTCTCCAGCCACAATTCCGGTGTTACTCTGTTAAATTCACGGGTCTGCTCCACTATGCTGTTAATCGGTCCTGATATTCTCATTGCCGCATACCACAGAGCAAAAGAACTTACAAATAAGGAAATTCCAAATAACATAGACAGCATCTTGATAATGAAGATGAACATATCTCTCATATAATTTTCCATAGGAATATCTGCACACGCATATGCTGTTGTACGTTCCATATCATCCTTAATCGGAGTAAATGCCGTAATCATCCAGCCATAGGAATCATGCGTAAACCTGGCATCAATCGTACCTCCAGCTATCAAAATATCTTGACAATCGCTGAAACTCTCGTCAAAAGTTACTATCGACCCCGGTTCATCACCTTCTACATCCGCTGTATCACAGTCAAACACTACATGGCTTCCGTCTTCCTGTATCTGATATACATACAAATACTGTACCTGCTTCATATTATGAAGAATTTTATCAAGCTTTTTTTCTGTATCTGTATAGTCTGCCGCCTGTTCTCCCTGGCTTAGATAGGCATCAACCATATTGCCGTCCACACATGCTGCTGCAAGTGAAGAAACATTGGTTACCTCTTCAAAATATTTTGCCCGAAGTTCTTCCTGATAATAACGAATTCCCACAAAAATGGAAATTCCGCTGATCAGCAAAGAAGACAGGAGAATCAGTTCTGTGATTCTGCGGCTTACCGACTTCCTGGTATAAATAGTTCTTTCATTGTCTTCTATACTTCTTATCTCTTCTGCATTTCTATCATACAGATAGCTATTCATGAATTTATCATAAAGTGCTTTAGGATAATTGTTTAAAAACAGATAAACCGGCAGCATAGTAATCAGTTTGTCCGGAATGTCCAACAAAACATCTGCAGAAAACTGCGCCCAAAATTTTGGGCAGTCATTTGCATAAAATATATTTGCCAACGGAGCAGCCAGTCCTCCGATTTCAGCTCCATAAAGGGTCCATGTCATAATCGAACCACCTGCACCACCGATAACTACCATAATCATGGCCAGCCAAAAGCAGCCAGATATCGTCTTTAAATATCCTTTGCGTGAAAACCATGCTGCTGCCAGTGCATTTAGAATCGTAAGAATCCCATAATACATGCTGATTGGATCCGTCGCTGAATTAATCAGATTCGACAAAAACCCCACTGTCATACCCGGAATAGGGCCGCCCAATGCTGCAACCAGAACGCTTCCCACATTATCGATATAAAGCGGCAGACCTAATATATTTACAATACCTGCCAACACAGTATTTACCAATAAACCGGAAACGCATAATCCCAATGTCCATAATGTAAATAATTTATAGATTCTCTGCATCGGTTTATTAGCATTCATATATTCTGCCTCCTTTAAATCAGATTTTTTTTCTGTCTGGTAATTTTGCCCTTACTATCATAAAACAGACAATATGTGCCGCCAGAGTTATCACCCACGAAACCGGATAAGACCAGTACACCATGGATATTGTATGGAACTCTTCCATCTGAAACAATGTCGCAAGCCACACCATTCGCAAACCACAAGCTCCTATCAGAGAGATAATCATCGGAGTAACCGAATAACCCAGTCCTCTTAGCGAACCTACCATAACATCCATAATTCCGCATAATGCATATAGACGGCTGACCACACTCAAACGATGCAGTCCCGCTTCAATTACCTCTGTACTTGAAGAATAGATTCCCAAAAGCTGTCTGCCGGCAAGAACTGCACCATTTCCCAGGACTATACCTACTATGATTACACAAGCCTGTCCACATAAGAGTATTTTGTTGATTCTCTTATATTTTCCTGCACCCATATTCTGACTGGTAAATGAAATCGTAGCCTGATAAAAGGCATTCATAGCAACATATACGAATCCTTCTATATTCGCTGCTGCCGAATTGCCTGCTACAATTACTGCACCAAAAGAGTTAATAGATGACTGAATAACAACATTGGAAAAAGAAAATATGATTCCCTGAAATCCTGCCGGCAGACCAATCTGCATAATCCGCTTCAGCTTGTCACCGTGAATATGAAGATCCTTAAGTACCAGCTGAATCGCACTTTTTTCTTTCATGAGGCACCTTACTACCAAAAAGGCCGAGATACATTCCGATACAACCGTGGCGATTCCTACCCCTGCAACGCCCATGTGAAATACTATGACAAACAGCAGATTCAAAAGTACGTTTACGATACCTGCTGCAAACAGATAATAGAGTGGACGCTTCGTATCTCCTACCGCTCTTAGGATAGCACTTCCAAAGTTATAAAGCATGGAAGCCGTCATTCCCAGGAAAAATATTCTCAGGTAAAGAACTGCCAGTGTCAATACTTCAGCTGGAGTCTGCATCCAGATTAGCAGCTGACGGGCGCCCACCACGCCTACTACTGTCAGCAAAATACCGCTGTATAGACTTAATAACATAGATGTATGTACGGTTTCCCGTAAATCTTTTTCATGTTTTCCGCCATAATATCTGGAAACTAATACATTTGCACCTATAGAAAGTCCTATGAACAGGTTCGTTAACAGATTAATTAACGCTGTGTTGGACCCTACCGCGGCCAGTGCATTATCTCCGGCGAATTTTCCTACTACTACGATGTCTGCCGCATTAAAGAGAAGCTGCAGGATACTCGAGCACATGAGCGGAACAGCAAATATTAACATTTTCTTTAATATAGGTCCGTTACACATGTCTATTTCATAGTTTTTTTTGTTTTTTGAGTTTATTATTTTATCTTGCTTTATTTTATTTTGTTCCATTTTTATTCCATTCTTATTAAAACATTTTATTAAATCTGATTTTCTTCAGCCTTGTCAGAAGTATATCGCTCTAACATCTCATATAACTTCTCCTGGTCAACAGGTTTTGCCAGATGCGCATTCATCCCGCTTTGAAGGC
>JAQVHQ010000022.1 GCA_028696165.1 Lachnospiraceae bacterium
CTCCACCCCCCCTCACGCCCCGTGCCTCCCCAGGCACGCGCCTTCACTCCCACCCCTCCATCTCTTCACATCCCCCCCAAAACAAAATCCAACTCCCTCCCGCTTCCACCCACAAATCCAGCCCCTAACCTCCACTCCACCTCAAGCCCCGTGCCTCCAGGCACGCGCCCTTACTCCCAACCACTCATCCGCTTCCACTCCCTCCACCATCCCCAGCATAAAATGAGTACCCCTGGCTTCTGACAGAAACACCCAGGCGCAGGACTCCTTTGTTTTAAGAACATAAAGCGAGCTGCGGAACATCTTGGTGCAGAAAACCCGGCTGTAAGAGGGTGAAAAGTGTTTACCAAACACTTTTCAAAGACACCTTGAGGCACATATGCATCAAGCATATGTGTCGAATGTGTCTGATCCCTCTTACAGCCGGGTTTTCTACACCTAGATGTTCCCAGTCGAGCGTCCTGTTCCTAAAACAAAGGAGTCCTGCGCCTGGGTGTTTCTGTCAGAAGCCAGGGGTACTCATTTTATGCGTCCTCACTCCTAATACATCTTCCCACTCCGAACCTTCTCCAAATACTGCTTCGTCTCCGCCACAACAACACCATTCAAAGCAATAATAGCCACAAGGTTCGGCAAAGCCATCAATCCATTGAAAATATCCGCAATCGTCCAAACCGCAGAAACCGTCATAAACGGCCCAATAAATACACAGAAAATATACAACCAGCGATACCCCGTTAAAATCCCCGGCTTATCACTGCCCACCAGATATTCCAAACATTTCTCACTATAATAATTCCAACCAAGAATCGTAGTAAATGCAAAGAACACCAGACAAACCATCAAAATGAAAGAAGCCGCCTGTGATGGGAAAGGCAGTCCCAACTGAAACGCTTTCGTAGTTACCGCAACACCTTCCAGTCCCATATCCCATGCACCAGTAATAACAATGGTCAAACCAGTCATAGTACAGATAACAATAGTATCAATAAAAGTACCAAGCATAGAAACCAGCCCCTGTGCTGCCGGTTCATCAGTCTGAGCTGCAGCTGCAGCAATTGGCGCACTACCAAGTCCAGCTTCGTTCGAGAAGATTCCTCGTGCTATACCCTTCTGCATCGCCACAATAATTGCACCCATAGCACCTCCTGCTGCCGCACGAAGGCCAAAAGCACTTTGCACAATCTCTACAACAGCTGCAGGAATCTTAGTAATATTAGTGACCAGAATAATCAATGCTGCCACTACATATAAGATTGCCATAAAAGGAACAACAACCTGTGCTACCGATGAAATTCTCTTTAATCCTCCGATGATAACAGCTGCTACACATATCGTAAGAATTAAACCAGCAATAACAACTGTCCAGGAATAATCTCTTCCAAACAGTTCAACAGTCCATGCATTCGCCGGATCAAAGAAATTATTTACCGCACTGGTAATACCATTAATCTGAGTAAAAGTTCCGATACCCATCAGACCTACGCACAAACCAAAAATAGCAAATAATTTACCCAGCCATTTCCAGTTCTTTCCCATACCATTTTCAATATAGTAGAACGGTCCGCCGACAATATGTCCATCATCTGCGACCTTACGATATTTAATAGCCAATAAACATTCCGCATACTTTGTTGCCATTCCAAAAAGAGCTGCAATCCACATCCAGAATAAAGCTCCCGGACCTCCTGCTACTAACGCAGTTGCCACACCGACAATATTACCGGTTCCGATTGTTGCCGAAAGCGCAGTACATAAAGCAGCAAAACTGGATACTTCTCCATGTTCTCCGCTTTTTTCATTTGCAAACATTCCTTTAATTGCCATTGGGAGTTTTGTGATCTGCACTCCTCTTAAACGAATAGTTAAGAAGATACCTACAGCAAGAATAAGTACGATTAGTGGTACACCCCATACGAAGCTGTCCACAGCATTCAGAAAATCATTGATAGTTTTTAACATTTTTTTGTTCCTTTCTCTTTTTCATTTAATAGAATTTTTCTGCCAATTTACTATTTTTTGGCAATAAAAATAAGAGCTGATAAAAAATCAGCCCTCTAAAGAGTAGAACTCGCATATAATTATGCTCTGTCCTTTGTGCCTGAGAGATAGACAGGTTGCCCTGCGTTACACCTTCGGCGCTCTTTCTAAGAAGAGACTCTCCAGAGTAAAACTTTATGCCGTATGCAGGCGAATAAACAGACTATCCCCGTCCTTTGTTCATCCTCTGTCACACTGACACTGTAGTGTAGCATATCACACTTGTTACACAGAATCCATAGAAAAATAAATTTTTTATAAAATTTGTATAAAATTACCAATTATGCATATTCTTATTCCTTTTTCTTGGAAAAATGTATATGGTACTCATCTAATGTCATTCCCGTCAATGTCAGATACAGAGCTAAATTCTTTGTCACATACCGCAGATGCCATGGTTCATATGGAATTCCTGTTATGCTGGTCTTTCTCTTCGGATATCGAAGAATAAAACCATACAACGGACCATAAGCTGCCACCCACTTTCCAGCCTGTGTAAATTCAAATTCCTCTGTCAGTTCCAATGCTACATCCGGTGTCGATACATCCAGTGCCAAACCAAGCTGATGCTCACTGGCTCCAGGAAACGCAACCGCACCATTTGGATTCCTCTGATAAAGTACGGATTGCCTCTTATAAGAACGAAATCCAGATATAGCAAATAAGGAAATCTTCTCTTTGGCTGCCGCCTTGAACATTTCCTGAACATATACCGCTGCTTCTTTTTTTAAAAAGCGGCGCAAATCATCTGTAGGTACCTGACAAGGAAAGGGAACATTTACCAGTTTCAAATCATCCGGTATGTAATGAGGGCATAACAGGTGTTCTCTATCAACTAATTGAGCATAATCATACATAAAAGCGCCTCCTTTTCTACAAACTATGTGAGAAAAGAAGGCGTTAGAATCATAATTTTATTTTCAATTTATTTATCTCTGTACTCCAGTGCTTCCAAACTAAGTTCTTCCAGCAGTTCAGATTTAATCTTGAATAATTTATTGGATAAATCAACATATACATTATGTGGATTTACAAGACGTTTTGTCTCGTCCCATAAAGTATCTTTCTCTTTGGTACAGATATCGCGAAGTTCCATTACGCTTGGGGACTCATATACACAGGTTCCTTTAAGGAAAACAGGTACCAGTAATTCTCTCAATGTATAAGAACCGCCCCTGATCTTGGTTTTCTTCCAGGTTTCCAATGGATCGAAGATAATCATATCTTCTGCCTCATCAAATGTTTCATCCGCCAGGCAGATTAAATCAGCGCGAATCTTACCGGTCTCTTTGTCATAGATACGATAAACCGTTTTATTTCCCGGATTAGTTACTTTCTCAGAATTCTCAGAAAGTTTAATCTTTGGCTGGAACTCTTCCTCTTCATTTTCCTTGATAGCGGCCAGTTTATATACACCGCCAAATGCAGGATTATCTTTGGAAGTAATCAGGTTCGTACCTACTCCCCATGAATTAATCTTAGCGCCCTGTGTCTTTAAAGAATCAATCAGGTATTCATCCAAATCACTGGATGCCGAAATAATAGCATCTGAAAATCCTGCTTCACATAACATCTCATATGCCTTTTTAGACAGATAAGCCAAATCACCGCTGTCCATACGAATTCCATATTTTGTAAGAGGGATTCCCGCTTCCTTCATCTCTTTAAACACACGAATAGCATTGGGAATTCCTGAATCTAATGTATCATAAGTGTCTACCAGCAGAATACATGCATCGGGATATTCCTTTGCATAAGTTTTAAATGCTGTATATTCATCCGGGAAACTCATAATCCAGCTATGTGCGTGAGTACCGCTGACCGGCACATCAAACATCTGTCCGCACAGTACATTGGAAGTTCCCACACAGCCTGCTATCATAGCAGCACGGGCACCATAGATACCCGCATCCGGTCCCTGCGCCCGGCGAAGTCCGAACTCCATAATTCCATCACCTTTCGCTGCATATACAACACGAGCCGCCTTTGTAGCAATCAGTGACTGATGATTGATGATATTAAGCAAAGCCGTTTCTATCAGCTGTGCTTCCATAATCGGTGCCACAACTTTTACTAACGGTTCTCTTGGAAATATAACAGTTCCTTCCGGAATAGCGTAAATATCTCCAGTAAAATGGAAGCTTCGCAGATATTCCAGAAAGTCTGGCTCAAACATCTTCAGACTCTGTAAATAAGTGATATCTTCATAGGTAAAATGCAGATCTTTAATATATTCAATAATCTGATCAAGACCGGCGCAGATTGCATAACCTCCATCACATGGATTGTGTCGATAGAAAGCATCAAACACAACAATCTGATCGGAAGGGTTTTTAAAATATCCCTGCATCATAGTAAGTTCATATAAGTCTGTTAAAAGGGTCAAGTTCATAGCTCTCATAAGAGTATCTCCTCTTCTTTCCAATAGATAATTCTATCTTTGACATTTTTCTTATTATACCACCCCTGTTTTCAGTTGTAAAATAATTTTGTCTTTACCGAAAAACTGACCATTTCAAGCAGGCGAAAACGGATTCAACCTGCTTGAAATGGTCAGTTTTTCGGTGGGATAGCCAATTATACATTCTTCAGCGTATCTAATTTATATTTCTTTTGATATTCCTCTGTAAATGGATTTTCTTCTTCTCTCTCTTCCACTTCAAGGTATGGTCTATGATGTCCCACATAGCGATAGGCCGGACGAATAATCTTACCGGCATTAACCAACTCTTCCATACGGTGAGCTGACCATCCTGCCATACGTGAGATAGCAAAGATTGGTGTATACAGTTCTCTCGGTATTCCCAGCATGCTGTACACAAATCCACTGTAAAAGTCCACATTTGCACAGACAGGTTTAAATAATTTTCTCTTCTTCATAATCAACTCTCCAGCAACCTTTTCCACTGTCTCATGAAGTTCAAATTCCTTATCCATACCTTTTTCTGCTGCCAGATGTTTCGCATATCTTTTTAAGATAACTTCTCTAGGGTCACTGAGTGTATATACCGCATGACCCATCCCATAGATTAAGCCGGCATGGTCAAACACTTTCTTATCCAGAATAGCATCCAGATAATCTTTTAATACTTCCTCATTCTCCCAATCAGGACAATTATTCTCAATATCCTCAAACATATCCTGAACTTTCAGGTTCGCACCACCATGTTTTGGTCCTTTCAGTGAGCCAATGGATGCTGCTACCGCAGAATATGTATCTGTTCCTGAAGATGTTACCACATGAGTAGTAAATGTAGAGTTATTACCACCACCATGTTCTGCATGAAGTACTAAAGCAATATCAAGAACCTTTGCCTCTAATTCTGTGAACTGTCCGTCCTCACGAAGCATATATAAGATATTCTCTGAAAATGATAATTCCGGCTTTGGACTCTTAATCATTAGATTTGCATCCTGACGGAAATGACGATATGAATGATAAGAATATACTGCTATCAACGGCATCTTTGCAATCAGCTGCAATGACTGGCGAAGTGCATTCTCCACTGAGATACCATCTGGATTCTCATCATAGGTATACAAAGTCAAGACACAGCGCTGCATAGCATTCATGATGTTCTCATTGGAAGCCTTCATAACTACGTCACGGATGAAACGATTGGAAAGATTCATCATATCATTAAGAATCTTCTTAAACATCTCAAACTGTCTGGCATTTGGCACTCTACCAAATATCAAAGTATAGATAGTCTCTTCAAATCCCTGGCGTTTATGTTCATAATGAGAAATCATATCTGCAACATTATACCCTTGAAAATACAAAGTACCATCTGCAGGAATTTTTCTTCCATCCTCATATTTGTATGCCACTACATCTGAGATTTCTGTAAGGCCGGTAAGTACACCTTTACCATTGGAATCACGAAGTCCTCTTTTTACATCGTATTCCTGATACAGGTTCTGATCAATACGGCCAGACGCCAGACAGTATTGAAGCAGTTCCTTAAACTCCTGATTATGTGTCTTTTTTATTTCCAGAATTTCTTCAGTACTCATATGTGTACCTCCTATTTTCTAAGTGTATCTGCAATCGCCTTGATAAAGTCCCCACTGTTTAATACCGTAGGGTTTTCCATTGTAGTGATCAAAGCAAGGTCTTTGGTCATCTTACCTTCCTCGATAGTCTGAATGGTAGCATTCTCTAATTTATCAGCAAATTCCATTAATTCCTGATTTCCATCCATCTCTCCGCGTTTTCTAAGAGCTCCTGACCATGCAAAGATGGTTGCTACAGAGTTAGTGGAAGTCTCTTCCCCTTTAAGGTGTTTATAATAATGACGCTGAACAGTTCCGTGAGCAGCTTCATATTCATAATATCCATCTGGAGATACCAGTACAGAAGTCATCATTGCCAGTGAACCAAATGCAGAGGATACCATATCACTCATCACATCTCCATCATAGTTCTTACAAGCCCAGATGTATCCACCTTCTGATTTCATAACTCTCGCTACTGCATCATCAATCAGTGTATAGAAATATGTGATGCCTGCTGCTTCGAATTTTTCTTTATACTCAGCATCAAAGATTTCCTGGAAAATATCTTTAAATGTATGATCGTATTTTTTAGAAATCGTATCTTTGGTTGCAAACCATAAATCCTGTTTTGTATCTAATGCATAATTAAAGCAGCTCTTTGCAAAGCTCTCAATCGAAGCATCGATATTATGCATACCCTGAGCAACTCCAGGTCCTTTAAAATCGAAGACCAATTCCTTTGTCTGACTTCCATCTTCAGCAGTGTATACAAGTTCTACCTTACCTGCTCCCGGGATTTTCATTTCTGTATTTTTATAAACATCACCATATGCATGTCTTGCAATGGTAATTGGTTTCTTCCAGTTTTTCACGCATGGTTCAATTCCTTTAACAACAATAGGAGCTCTGAATACAGTTCCGTCAAGAATGGCACGAATTGTCCCATTAGGGCTTTTCCACATTTCTTTTAAATCATACTCTGTCATACGTGCTGCATTTGGAGTAATGGTTGCACACTTTACGGCCACACCATATTTTTTTGTTGCATTGGCTGAATCAATGGTGATCTGATCATTGGTTTCATTTCTATGCTCTAAGCCTAAGTCATAATACTCTGTTTTTAAATCGATAAATGGGGTTAACAATTCATCTTTAATCATTTTCCAGAGAATTCTGGTCATCTCGTCTCCATCCATTTCTACTAACGGTGTTGTCATCTGAATCTTGTTCATAATAATTTTCCTCCTGTTATTTGCTGGAATCTTCCAATGCAAGGTTTTCTATTACATGTAATATGTGTTCGTTGGCCAGTTTTTCTGCCAAATCACCATCTCTATTCTTTATGGCTTCTAATATAGCCTTATGTTCTTCCACTGATTTCGTTGCCCTGTCAAGATCCTTCATGGATGTAATTCTCGCAAGCTGCACATACCGGTGAAAATCTCTCAGCACATGTTCCATCATACGGCTTCCCGCTGCACGATACATAATCTGATGAAATTCATTATCAAACCGGACCATCTGATCCTGCTTGGATGCCTTCTTTAAACTAAACTCTGCCAGAAGAATTACCTCTTCCATCTCATTTATATCTTCATCGCTGATTCGCTCTGCTGCCCATCTTGCCGCTAATCCTTCCAGATATGATCTCATCTGATAGATATCTCTTACATCCTCATGAGAAATGCCGGTTACATGCGCGCCTTTATTGGGTACAATTTCTACCAGGCCTTCCAATTCCAACTGCCTCAGTGCTTCCCTTACCGGAGTTCTGCTGACACCAATTTCTTCACCCAGGGTAGCTTCTTTTAATTCTTCGCCCTGGGCATATCTTCCAGATAAAATATCTGATCGGATTTTGTTAAAAACCTGACCTCTCAGGGATTGATCTTGATGCTCTTCCATATGTGCCTCCAAGATATATTGTATTTTTGTATAATTGTATACAATCATACAATATTTGTCAACCCTATCTTCTTTTGTTTTATTGACATTCTTCTGCGAACCATATTTTACTGATTTTAATTCATCTTTTTCTTGATATACCATGCCGCTGCTTTATAAACCGGATGTTCCATTCGCTTTTTCACATTTCTTAATTCCTTGCGAATGGAAATTCCCTGCGGACAATGTTTTTCACATTTTCCGCATTCCACACACAAAGATGCATTGCTCTTTTTAGCCGGAAGTGTTGTACACATAACATACTCTTTAAACCCTTTAAAGTATGTATCCATATAGCTGGCATTGTAACACCTGAAAATTCCAGGTATATCCACACCTTTGGGACATGGTGTGCAATATCCGCATCCGGTGCAGGGTACCTTGATTTTCTCCTGTATTGCCTTTTTTACCTGTTCATAGAATCTGAAATCTTCTTCCTTCAGTTCACCCACACAGCTTTCCGAAGCAATTCGTATATTTTCCTGCACCATCTCAATGGAATTCATTCCTGATAAAACCATAGTGACTGCATCCTGATTCCATAACCATCGAAGAGCCCATTCTGCCGGACTTCTATTAGGCTTTTTCTCCTGGAATAATGTCTGGGCTTTTGGCGGCAATGCATTTACAAGACGTCCGCCTCTAAGCGGTTCCATTATAAACACCGGAATTCCTCTCTCTTTCGCGTGCTCCACACCTGCACGCCCTGCCTGGCTGTACTCATCCATATAATTGTACTGAACCTGACAGAAATCCCATGCATATACATCGCATAACTCTATGAAATTCTGTGTGTTTCCATGAAATGAAAATCCGATATTTCGAATCTTTCCTTCACTCTTTTTATTGCGAATCCATTCTAAAATTCCCAGCTCTGTAAGACGGCTCCAAATTTTTAGATCCGGAAGCATGTGCATCAGATAATAATCTATATAATCGGTCTGTAATCTTTTGAGCTGCTGATTAAAATATTTTTCCAGTTCCTCTATAGAATGAATCATATAATGTGGAATTTTTGTTGCAATATTGATATCTTTCCGACAATTATTTCTTGCCATTATCTCCCCGACGATTTCTTCATTTCCCGGATAGATATATGCTGTATCAAAGTAATTAACACCATGACGAATGGCATATAATACTTCCTCTTCAGCCTTCTTTATATCCACAGAACTTCCCTTTTTAGAAAATCTCATACAGCCGAAACCTAAGATTGAGACCTGTTCCTTTTCATTAATGTTCCTGTAGTTCATAAGCGTTCCTCCTGCTTCTTAGTCAAAAAGGACGTTCTCCTTTTATCCAGTAGAACGCCCTCATTCAAAACTTACATTTTATTTAGTTTTTTGTCTTATTCTTCAGCTGCGGCATCTGCCTCATCTGTTGTATCAGTAGTACTCTCTTCTGCTGTATCTCCTGTTGTGTCCGCAGTATCTTCTGTTGCTGCATCACCTGTGGCATCAGCAGGTTCTTCTGTCGTCTCTTCTGCAGGCTCGGTTACATCTGCCATTGTAAATGATATATTATCATTTAAGACTACTTTGTCCCAAACTTTATCATTCACTTTAACACCATCTGCTTCTTTCCATTCATCAACTAAAGCAGTATATGCATCTGTCTTTCTCTCTGATACGATGGATTCTTTCTTTGTAGCAGTTGCTTCTTCATCAAAAGTCTTGTCCAGACGAAGTACATAATAAGCATCGGTACCCTCAACGACATCTCCATTTAACTGGCCATCTGCCATACTTCCAACAGCGGTCTTTAATGCATCATCTAATGTCTCATCATCGCTTCCGTAGCTTGTGGTTGTTGCAGCCAGGCTCTCACCAACTTCTTTTGCCAGTGCATCCATATCTGCATTTGCCACATCTCCGGTAGCATTAATTTTCTCAATAATCTGAACTGCCTGATCTTTCAAAGCTGCTTTCTCATCATCAGTCATATCCACTGTATTACCTTCTTCATCAGTAGTTCCTGCTGTAGAAAGCTGTACGTATGTTACTGTAGTCTGAGCTGCCTCTTCATCTGATACTTCTGTATCTACGTCAGCAGTCATAACCGGTTCCATAAGACTGTGATAGGTGTACAACTCCAAAAGTTCCTTAACAGTATCTTCTGTAACACCCATAGTCTCTAAAGTAGCTGCATCATTGGCTGCTATAAAGTTCTTGGCCGCTTCTGCAATCGCACTTTCCTGATCCTCAGAAATCGCCACATCATAGTCGCCTGCATGAGCTTTCAGCAGATAATACTCTTCCAAAGTTTCCATAGTGTTGTTCTTTGTGGTATCAGCGTATGTTTCGCCTTCAGATATTTCCATTGACCACATATTCTCACCAAACATAGATCCATAATAAGTCTCCATCTGTGCCTGCTGATATCTAAGATAAAGACTGGCTACACCAAGAGGAATACTCTGTTCCCCAACGGTTGCAACCGCCTCTGTTCCATCTAATTTTCCGCATCCAGTCAGCGTTGTTGCTCCTAAAACAGCTGATAATGCTACTAAAGCGCCTGTTTTTCCTATTCTATTCATAAAATCCTCCTTAAGATAGACTCTTGGTTATTATAGCCCTTTTTTTTCTAATAAACAAGAGAATTTCATAAAATAACGGAAATTAAAGATATCGAAAATAAGCAGGTTGTTTTAACGAAAAGCAGCAGGCGAAAACGGTTTTCGCCTGCTGCAAATGGTTAAAAATGATTGGTATTGCTAATTATACAAAACATTCATTGTGAAGCAATTCATGTTCTTTACCCTTTAAGATGCCATCATAAACATCCTGAATCATAGGATTCTCATCGGATTTCTTAATAATAGTAGTATTATCTGCATTATAAAGACCTTCCTGTCTTGCCTGCTTGGTTCTTGGGCCAGCATTAACCGGTTGTCCGCCACCCATAACACAGCCACGATAACATGCCATGATTTCAATCAGGTCATAATGAGCTTCACCACTCTTAACTTTGTCCATAACTTTCTGAGCTGTTGCCAATCCACTGGCTACACAGATATTTAAAGTTCTGCCCTTATAGTCTACTGAAAACTCTTTGATTTCATCTTCGCCTCTGGCTCCCAATTCTGAAACCATCTTTAAGGTATCTTTCTTATGATCTGGCATGAGACGGCGGATAACAGCTTCTGTTACTCCACCGGTTACTCCGAAGATAACACCAGCTCCTGATGCAATACCAAAAGGCATATCTGCTGACTCTGGCTCAATCTTATCGAAAGCAAGTCCAGACTCTTTAATCATCTTAGACAGCTCTGTAGTTGTAATTACCACATCTGTATCCTGCTCTCCCTTTGTAAAGCTGTTTGGACGTTTTGCTTCCATTTTCTTAGCAGTACATGGCATAACAGATACTACGACTGTTTTCTTTCCCTGTGCATTCGCCTCATCCCGGTAATACTCTTTTAATACAGCAGAGAACATTCCCTGAGGTGAACGACATGTAGATATATTATCTTTAAATTCCGGATACCGTTCTGATACGAGTTTTACCCATGCAGGACAGCAGGAAGTTAACAGCGGAAGATTCTCTCCACTTTCCAGTCTTTCCAGAAATTCTTTGGATTCTTCCATAACAGTAAGGTCAGCACTAAATGCTGTATCATAGACTTCATCGAAGCCCAGACGATGCAAAATTGCAACCGTTGCATCCATGGCATTTGCTCCTTTTGGAAGACCAAATGCATCTCCGATTGCCACACGCACTGCCGGAGCGACCTGAGCTACTACTCTGGTGTTCTTATCAGCGATTGCTTCCCAAACCTCTTCTGTGTTGTCACGAATTGTAATAGCTGCAGTTGGGCATACCACACGGCACTGTCCACAGTTTACACAATCTGTTTGTGAGAGTTTTCTCATAAAGGAAGGGGTTACTACTGCTTCTGTTCCACGGAATGCAAAATCAATTGCTCCGATTCCCTGAACCTCTGCACACATACGTACACAGTCACCACAGAGAATACATTTATTTGGATCACGTACAATAGATGGTGAACTGTAATCCAATGGCTGACGCTCTTTGGTATTTTCAAATCTTACTTTTCTAAGTCCCAGACGTCTGGCCAGTCTCTGCAGTGAACAATCACCACATTTATCACAGGTAGAACAGTCTGTACAATGTGCTGCTAATAATAATTCTACAATAGTTCTTCTATATTTCATAAGACGCAAGGTATTGGTATAAATCACCATTCCGTCTCTTGGCTCCTCTGAACAGGATGCAAATGTTTTTCCTCTGTCATCTTCTACATTACACAGGCGGCATGCTCCAAACGTTGATAATTCTGAATGGTAGCAAAGTGTTGGAAGATCAATTCCTGCATTTCGAATGACAGAAAGTACATTTTTCTCATCGGTAAACGTCACACGTTTCCCATCAATCGTCATTGTTCCCATAGTCTATTCCTCCTACACCTCTACATAAACGGCATCAAACGCACAGTTGTCTTTGCAGGCACCACACTTGATACACAGTTCATTGTTAATGTTATAAGCTTGTTTGCGTACACCGGTAATCGCGCCAACCGGACAGTTCTTCGCACATTTTCCACAACCAATACAGAACTCTGGATTGATTTTGAACTCGCGAAGTGCCTGACAAGTATGGGTACGACATTTCTTGTCGCGAATATGTTCTTCATATTCCTCACGGAATGCTTTAATTGTACTTAAAACCGGAAGTGGTGCACTCTTTCCAAGTCCACATAACGCGGTGTTGCAGATCATATCTGCTAATTCCTGTAACAGCTCGATATCGCCTTCTCTTCCTTCACCGTTTACAATACGTTCCAGAATTTCCAGCATTCGTTTGGTTCCTTCACGACATGGTACACATTTACCACAGCTTTCTCTCTGAGTAAAGCTCATGAAGAAACGAGCAACCTCTACCATACAGGTACTCTGATCCATAACAACCAGTCCACCTGAACCGATAATTGCTCCAAATTTTTTAACAGAATCAAAGTCCAAAGGTTCATCTAACTGAGCTTCTGTCAGACATCCGCCTGAAGGGCCTCCAATCTGAACTGCTTTAAACTCTGCATTTCCCTTTAATCCACCACCGATATCATAGATAATTTCACGAAGAGTAGTTCCCATAGGCACTTCAATCAGACCGGTATTTTCGATGGCCCCTGTTAAGGAGAATGTCTTTGTACCAGTACTCTTCTCTGTTCCGATAGTTCTAAACCAATCAGCGCCCTTCATAACAATTCCGGGAACGTTGGCATAAGTTTCTACGTTATTTAATACTGTTGGTTTTTCCCACAGACCTTTATCAACTGTACGAGGTGGTTTTACACGAGGCATTCCACGGTGGCCTTCGATAGATGCGGTCAACGCACTACCTTCACCACAGACGAAAGCGCCTGCACCTCTATTGATATGTAAGTGGAAGCAGAAATCTGTTCCTAAAATATTATCTCCCAGTAATTTTGCTTCTTCCAACTGGGCAATGGCCAGTTTAAGACGTGCAACAGACATCGGATACTCTGCACGAACGTAAATATATCCTTCTGATGAACCAACTGCATATCCAGCCAGCATCATACCTTCGATTAATTTGTATGGGTCACCTTCCATAACGGAACCATCCATGAATGCTCCCGGGTCACCCTCATCACCGTTACAGACTACGTATTTTACATCAGCCTCCTTGTGGGCTGCTACCTGTTTCCATTTACGTCCAGCCGGGAAGCCACCGCCTCCACGTCCGCGAAGTCCGGATTTATCCACTTCATCAACAACTGCTTCCGGAGACATCTCAAAAAGTGCTTTTGTTAATGCAGAAAATCCTCCCACACCTATATATTCAGATAATGACTCTGCATCGATATTACCGCAGTTTTCCAATACGATACGGGTCTGTTTTGCAAAATAAGGAATGTCCTTTGGATGTGCATAAGATTTATTGTTTTTCTCATAGAACAACCGCTCCACCGGCTCTCCTAATTTGACTGTACGATCAACAATTTCTTTACAATCTTCCATCTGGACTTTAATATACTGATAAGAATATGGCTCAATACGAACTAAAGGACCCAATTCACAGAATCCCTGACATCCGCTCTTTACAATTCCCACATGCTCAACATGTTCCTGTAGTTCCACCTCTACATCCGGATCATCTTCACATAATTTTTTTAATTCTTCATAAATCTTCAAAGAACCTGTAGCCACACAGCCTGTACCGGCACATACCAGGATACGGCATTTTTCTTTTGTTCTCTTATCGCTTTCTTCCTGACGAATCTGGCTTAATGTTTCTCTCGTTTCGATTGTTGTCATACGATATCACCTCGCAATTCTTTGACCAATGCTATAGCCTTCTCTGGTGTCATAGCAGGGTGAACTTCATCATTTACCATCATAGTTGGTGCCAAGCCGCATGCACCAAGACATGACACTGTCTCCACAGTAAATGTCATATCTTCTGTTGTGTGTTTCTTTTTGGAAAGCCCCAGCTCCTTATAAAGTGCCTCCAAAACGGGTGTTGATTTTCTTACATGACAGGCAGTTCCATCACATACCTTTATCACATATTTTCCTTTTGGCTCAAAAGAAAAGTTCTCATAAAATGTAGCTACAGAAAATGCCTTCGCTTCACGTATGCCAATTTCTTTCGCTACGTACTGCAGAAGTTCTCCCGGCAGATAACGATATTCTCCCTGAATATCCTGCATAATCGGTATGAGTGAGCTTTCTTTTCTGCCATACTGCTCGATGATCTCATCAACCTTGTCGTAATAAGACTGATCCAACATGTCTGCGTCCTCCTTGTTTGTCATTTTATACAATCCCTTATGGGGTTATATTTCCTGGTTTTTAGGCAAAAATTACATCTGCAATACTTGAAAGTCTTTTTGCAGATGTGATTTATTTATATTATACAGAATATTTGCAGAGTTCACAAGTTTTTTATGCAATTTCGCTACACTTTTTATTTTATTTTTTGCGTTTCATGTTAGTTTTGTCTAACTCTGTAAAGAGATGGCTTCGCTTTTATAGCAAGTTATGAGCCGCTCTGCAATCCATCGGAGGCTTCATCTTCTTAAAAAAGAAAGCCACCAGGCAAAATTCGCCTGGTGGCTTTCTTCAGATATATTAGTAAAATAATCCCTTCTTAAAGTAAACGATTCGCCTCTACTTCCAACGATACCCCTGTTCGCCCGTAATATGAATCCATTCCCTGTATTCTTCCTTACTTGAGAATTCCCTCCGTTCATAGTCGCTCTCATAATGAAAGGATACAATCTTTAGTCCCTCGTTTACCCAAACGATTTTCTCCTCTTCTTCCATCTCCAACTCCCCTTATTCCCCAATTAATATATACTCCACTTTTGTTTTTCCTTATCTTTAATCACTATATATCTCTATATACATTTTTTGTAGACTCATACCAATTTTATGAAAACTCATGTCCGGGAATTCCATTATTTACAAATGAAATACTTGATATTTCCGATAAGCCCGATACCTCCATATCGGTTGCCACTGGATGTGTTGAATGATTGTCCGGAAAGCTAAACGTAAGATTTAATTTTGACCCATTACACACAGCTTCTGAACCATCACCAACAAAAGTTGCGGTATGCGTACCATATACAACATCCTGAGCTCCGGTTCCCATATTTGTCTCATATATTGCAAAATCGAAAGAATTATCTGTCACATTAGAAACTGCCACTTCATAATAATTTCCGACCTCGCCATCACCAAAAATACTGGAATCCATATAACTGCCTTCGTATACCTGTACTGCTGCAGCTGCAGGTTGTTCTACTTCTTCCGTAGTGGAGTTACTAAATCTATCATTATATTCATCTAATGTATACCATTTATCCCCTACGCCCATATCCATTCCCGCGGATGCTTCTTCTGTAGTCTGTTCATTTTCAACTGTCTCTTCCCCTGTAGGTTCAACAGATCCTGATATATCCACTTCTTCAGGATTTAATTCCTGCGGCGGCTGTTCTACTTCTGTTACTGCACTGCTTTCTTCTGCCTGATTCCCCTTATCCGCAGACTCTGTATCCGTACTTTCCTTCTGTGTAACATTTGCCGCAGTCTTCTCCTCTGTGCTGGCTTCCTCTGATTTTAACGTGCACCCTACCAAAATATTAGACGCCAACAGCAACATCGTTAGTGCTGTTATTAAAAATACTCCCCTTTTCATCTTCTTTGCTCCCATCATATATAATATTCTTTCTTTAAAAGCTGCTGCTCCATCGTTTAAACTGGCAGACAGATAATGCACTCCCCTGTGTGCCGCTGCAGTTTTAAGCAGTAACCGGTCATACATAATAAACTGTTCATGAGTACAATCCCGGATTACCCGGCTGTCACAAATATATTCAATATCCTTCTCTGATTCCTTCACCATCAGATATAACAGAGGGTTAAACCAATAAATAGTGTCCACTGCCAACAGTAAAAGTTTGTACCATAAATCTTTGTACTGAAAATGTGTCAATTCATGCGTAAATATCAGTTCCAGCTCTTTTCCCGTATAAGAATTGTCCGGCAAATACAAATACGGTTTTATCAATCCCGTAAGCACCGGGGTCTCAAGATTTTCATTAATCATAAGTCTGGGTGGATTCTTCACCTGCTTCCGTTCACAGATCCACTCATAGACATCCATAGTTGTTGCATCTTTTACGTTCAGTGCCCATCTTTTCAAGCTTTTTTTCGTAAATTGATATAGAATCACCCGACTAATGGTCAACAGTATCATTCCAACTAACCAGATTACTGTTACTATAGACAGAACACGCTTCACATCAACAAGGATGTGCAGTCTGCCATTCACACTAGTTTGTGCGGATTCTGCACTTTGACTTTGATTATTATTGACACTATTGATTTCATTTGCGCCCGATGTAATACTGTTTTGAAGATTCCCCGTTTCCAAAACAGTGTCCTCGCTGGCTGCCATACTTCCGCTGCTTTCTACGGCATTTTCCATATCCGAATTTGTACTGTTCCCAATCACATGCTGAGGCTCTATTTCCAGATGAATCACGGACATTTCCATGAAATATCCCACTGGAATTAACAGAAATAGAGAAATAAAAAGCCACATCACATATTTCCACTGGGCAAGATATCTCTTTTTCACCAACAGCGAAATCAATTTTACCAAGACTATCATCACTGCTGCAAACAGATTAATCTTTAAAATATAGAGTATAAAATTTTCCATATATTATCCCTCATGATTTTCCAGATCTTTAATAAAATCATTCAATTCCTGAATATCCTCATCATCAATCTCTTTGCCTCTGTATAAAGATGCGACAAAATTCTTTATTGAATTTCCATACAACTTCTCCAATACACTCTTGCTCTCATTCTGCTGATATTCCTCCTGCTTTACCAACGGTGAATATAGATTTATCTTTCCTTCTTTACGAATTGAGACAAATCCTTTCTTCTCCAATCTGGTCAACAACGATAAAATCGTAGTAGGCGCCAGATTCTTCTTCTCATTTACAATCTGCTCAATCTCATTGCGTCCCATCTCCGATTCCCCGGTCCACAATGCAAGCATAATGTCCAGTTCAGAATCTGGCAGTCTTTGATAGCTCTTATTCATATTCATCCCTCCCTTGTATTCTATACCTGTGTATATCTACATCTTCTACATCTGTAGAAGTTAATTTCATTCTACACTTGTAGAAGATGGATTGCAAGAGATTTTTATTAACTTTTTAATTTCTTTTTTTGTTACAGCTTTATTTCCCTGTTTTTCAAAATGAACCTCTGCGTAATACATCGCATATTTTCTATATATTGCATAAAGATTTCTATCTTTTTTCTTTACATCCATTAGACGTTTTATATAATAAAAAGGTTTCAAAAAAGTCAGACAAAATCTTCACAGCTTGCTGTGCATAAATTTTGTCTGACTTTTTTGTATATCTTTCTCCTTTGACAACTAAAAATCTCGAATTCGTATTTTTAGTTATTACTGTATTTATCAAAATATTCTTTTGCTTTTTCTTTTGACAGTTGAAATCTCTTTACTAATTTTTCCAATATTTTTTCCTCAGGAATTCCATTTTCTTTGTTATCCAGTATAAGAGCCTCTATACCTTTCTCTATACCTTTCTCTATGCCAATCTCAATTCCGCAATCTCTGACATAGTCCTCTCTTGCCAGACGATCCCTTCTCTCCTTCAATCTGGCATCACGAATTTTTTGAAATTCTTCGCTTACATTCATAGACATCAACTCCGTAATCGCTTCCCTAATCCCTGGATTTCTGGTTTTTAACCTCAGCATCTTTACATCCTCCTCACTTTTACACCGGAAGAACTCAATTACACAAATATTTTCTCTTATTATACGTAATCTATAATGATCACACAATATTCATTTTGAGATTTAATTACCTTTATCTATTTATCAGAAATGCAAAGTCTTATGATACTTGGCATTGGCATCCAAAAGTGTACTCCACTTTTCTTCCACCGGCTTATTTTCATTATTGTTATATTTTTCTTCGCCCTTAAGTTCATCCATATACTGCACATAATCCAAAATATAAATATCCACTGTAGAAATGTCCCTATCCTGAATAGCAAAATTATTACAGTTTGAATTTGAATCATTATATGGCAGTTTATTTCCATTAGCATCTAAGGCAACCATAAAGCAGTCACTGTCAGACCCTTCCGTATATAATTCATTTACCGTAAGCTCATATGGTGTCTTTATTACAGATTTCAGTCCAATACCAGCCTCATTTGTCTCATTGATTTCCTGAGTGATGGTCTGGGTATTATCAATGGTCACCGGAATATCAAAAGACCAGTTTCCGTCATACCAATAATTCTCGTATTTATTAGGATATCCAAAAGTGTCTGCTGGCTGTTTATTCATAACTTCATTAAATTCTTCCTCGGACATAGCAACCAATTCTTCCTCTGTGTATCCGCTATCCCAAGTCTGTGGCTCTGCCTTGGTCCCGACCAATTGACTAATATCCAAATGCAGAGAAAATTTTTCTGGAATGTTGATGGTCTTTTTATAAACATCTAACGCCCCTGCTCTTGCTGATACTTCATCGATATATTGTCCTAGAACGGCGTATTCTTCCTCTTTTTCCTCTTCATCCATATCCTCATCTGTAATGCCCATTTCGTCCATAACATTCTGACACATTATCTCATATTGTTTTTCATATTCAGAATAATCCTGTGCTGCCTCCGCAAGATCCAGTCTTATAATACAGGCATAAGTATTCTCATCTGTAAATACCCCTTCTGGATATACAATATTCATACCGTTTGCTTCCTCTAAAAAGCTGTAAGAATAATCACTAGTCAGGCTGATAATCGGCTTATCCGTCTCCTGCATCATCATCGTATCTGGAAATGGTTCATCATTTTTTGCAGTCATAGTAAGATAAACAGCCTGGTCATTGGCATATACTTCCGAAAAAGAAATCTCTAATCCATTTTCCTTTACTGTATACAAACGCTCAGATACGTTAACATCTGTAGCATCCGCAGACTCTTCTGAAACAGGATCCACCAATGGCGTTGCCTTGTCAGCAAAATTTCCGAAGAAACTAACCTTATCCTGCAGCTGTGCAAATAACCCACCTACCACCGGAAGTTCTTTTGCCATAACAGGATTCGCAACACATACGATGAATCCAGCCGCCAGAACAGCCGCCATTCCTCCAGCAACTTTTGTTCCAAACCTAATCCAATAAGACGCTCCCTTCACTACTTTTTCCTGAATCACTTCATGGTTCTCAATTTTTCTATAGGATTCCTGCAATTTATCCACAACTACCGCTGGAATCTCCACTTCTTTTTGTATCTGTTTTGCGTATATTCTCTCATTTTCATTTAAATTCATGCTGGTCCCTCCTTAACGATGTAATGATATTCCTGAGCCACTTTCTGCCTGCCTCTTTGCAATCTAGACTTAACCGTACTATCTTTCATATCTAATATCTGACTGATATCCTTAACACTAAAACCTTCCAAATAATATAAAAGAAGAATCGTTCGATACTTTTCATCCAATGGCGCCAATAGATGACTCCACTCTGCATTCTCATAATCCTCTTCATACACAGGAATCTCCGGCAATATGTCTGTATAAGTAACTAAGCTTCTTTTGTGCATGGCATCCTTACACTTATTAATCAGAATACGAATCATCCAGGTCTTAAAATAACGGTTCTTCTGCAAAGTCTGCAGTTTTTCGAAACAAACCAGTACCGTCTCTGACATAACATCTGCCACGTCCTCTTCATTTTTCAAATAAGCTTTCGCGACTTTATACATACTCTGCTTATGTAAATCAATCAGCCTGCAAAAAGCATCCGAATCTCCCCGTTTTGCCTTGCGGACTAAAATTTCTGTCATATATTTCCCCCTGTTCTTTGTAGTTGACCGGTCAAAAGCTTATGTCATTCATATGCTTCTATCTATTAGACATTATAACCGACATTTTGGATGCACATATTTACTTTTTTTTGAAAAGAGATAAAATCTCTGGCAGATTGCAGTTATTTAACTACATTATGAAAAATCACAATTCAATTACGAAAGGATATAAATCAAATAAAAACTTGAGTAATTTAAGCATTGTATACGCATATTAGTAAACATTACAGCTTATTAGTTATTTCATTTTTAAATTTGATATTGCTACACTTAGAAAAGATTCATTGAAGTTTCTCACTCATGCTTGGCAACTTAGAGAAATTTCATTAAAACTTTTCATACATGTTTAATAACTCAGAGAAAATCTGCAGAATCTATTTACACATATACAGCAACCCTCATAGCCCTCGAATTATTTACGTATATTCGGAAATAAAAGCAGGAAAGGATGACAACTATGAATAAGAAAATCGGAAAACGCGTTGCCGCCATCCGCAGACAAAGAGGCTATACACAAGAACAACTAGCCGAAAAAATGGGCATGTCCGTCAGCGCCATCAGTCGATTAGAAAATGGAAACAGCATGGTAAGCATCGAACACCTTGTAGAACTAGCATCAATCCTAAACGTAGGCATACAAGATCTTCTTTGCGACCTGTTCGTATACACCGAAGAAGATAAATCAGTAACCAGAGAACTCCGCGTCCAGCTCTCCCGTATGAGCCTTCTTGAGAAAAAACATCTTATAAAATATATACAACTAATGCACGAATGGCCACAATAATATAAGCACCACCACTCGCACAGCCAACACCTAGCAGGAAAATAAGTACCATGTCAGAGCGGAAATCCGCCCTGACATGGTACTTATTTTCCTGCGTCCCCTTCCAAAATCCCCCTCAATCCAGCAATCACATCTCTAACATCTTCTTCATTGGCATTCTCCCCCATATGCCCAATCCGAATCACTCTCCCCGAGAACTCCCCAAAGGACCCTGCAAGCAAAATCCCATATTCCTCCTTCATCCGGCTCAAAATCACCCTATCTGTCCATCCATCCGGCACTACAAACACCGTAACTGTATTAGAAAAACCGCTCTCCGGATATAGTTTCAACCCCATCTCCAGTAAAGAGTCCCTGACAAATTTTGCTATTTTTTCATGTCTGGCAAGCATCCCTTCATCCTCTTTGATATTCTCCAATGCCTGCCGAAGACCATATATATCACTTACAGGCATTGTATAAGGAAACCATTTCTCTTCAAAATACTTCTCAAACACAAGCAAATTAGCATAAAAAGAAGCAATCGGCCTTTTTCTCTTATGCATTATCTTCCATGCATCTTCACTAAGTGTCACAAAAGATAATCCCGGAGGAGCCGACACAGCCTTCTGAGATCCGCCACAGAGTAAATCAATTTTCCATTCATCTACCTTCACAGCTTCCCCAAACATACCAGAGACAGAATCAACCACCGTCATAATCCCATAAGATTTCAACAATGGGCATATCCTTCCAATATCATTTAGCATACCACTTGGCGTATCGCAATGAACTATAGTTGCATATTTGAAATCGTGATCTGAATCCAGATAATCAACCAATTCCAGAACATCCAAAGGTTTCCGATAATCTTTTGAGTATAGTACCGCCTCTCCTCCATACATAGTTACAAAATCCTGAAAACCTTTCCCATAAATACCATTATCCAATACCAGCACGCGATCACCATTTTCAGTAATCGAAGCGCAAGCAGCTTCCAATCCTAATATTCCTTCCCCATTAAGAATTAAAGTTTCATTCTTCGTATGAAGAAGTTCACTAATTAAAAGACATGTATCCTTATAAAACCCTACAAACTCCTCATCCAAATCCGGATTAGGGAACTGGCAACTGCGCGCCAGCATAACATTTTCCCTAACCTGAGTTGGACCAGGCGTCATCATCTTGTACATAAATTCATCCTCCTGGCAATCACACGCAATCTCTGCACAATAATTAACACAAGCACCGCTGCCACTCCAATCTGAATCAAATTACCCGGAATAGATGCAGCTGGGGCAATCCAATTTCCATAGATAAAACCTTCCGCAATATAATAACCTACAACTTTGATAATACAGGCAACCGCTATAGCCAATGCATTCCAGCCAAACCCTTCGTGCTTTTCAGTAATTACACCTACTGCAAATCCCATCAATCCCACAATAACCAGTGTAAATGGCGCCCATGCAGTCCAACCAGATAAAAGATCAAAGAGTCCCATCCCTACACCGCCGCAGATAGCACCTGTTTTTTTGCCAAACACAATTGCACCAATAAAGAGCGGCACATTACCTAGATGAATCAATCCCCCATTTGCAGCAATTGGCAGTCGAACATTAACAAACGCAGTAAACACATAAGTTAATGCGATAAACATTGCAGTAATTACTAAATCCCTGATTTGATCCTGATTACTCGTCCTGCTCTTGTCAGCACCAGTCTTACCAGTACTTTTCGACGCTGTAGCATTTTGATAATTTCCCATAATTCTGTCCTCAATTTTCATGTATTTCCTACGCGCTTAGGTTTCCATTATCATATACAGAAAATGGTCGGATTAAAATATCCATTTTTACATTTTTTAACCAGACCAGTTTTGTTCCACTACACCTTGCTTACCAATCCTGTTACTAAGTTCCAGTAGCACTTTATAAAATCTCATTTAATACACAGACAGAAGATTTACAAAAGAATTATAAACAAAAAACCACTATATGAAATGTATTCAGAAAATCTATGACGAGGCATATGAACTAAAAAATTAGAATTATGACTCGTTTTGATTATAAATTAGTCTATATAAATAAATTGCGAGGTATATACAGAATCCTATTTATTTTCTGCCTCACAAAACAACTTCTTGTGGGGCAGGATCACAAATAAGCTCCCATATATACCTCGCTATACAATATAATATATATTGCTGCTACAAAAACGTGGCAAAAAGTTTAAATCCATTTCCATTTGCCTCGCCTTACCAAACCAGGTTCTTTAAATGTTCAATGATGTTTTTTCTGCTTATATTCTTCAAAATCTAGTTCCACATTTACTTGATAAGGTTTAGCGCGCCAATACACAAGGCTTTTCAGCTAACATTGGAATAGTTCCTGATTTACTTAATAAGTTTTAGCAGCTGACCCTATCAAGAAATAGCAGCTCCGTCCACAGATAGGATACTCCCTGTCACATAAGCAGCCAAATCACTGGCTAAAAACAAAAACGCATTCGCAATATCCTGCGGCTCACCCATTCGTCCAAGAGGAATCATAGTCACCAGACGCTCTACCATATCCACAGGCAAAGCAGCAACCATATCAGTTTTTATAACCCCCGGAGCCACAGCATTCACCCGGATACGATCCGAACCAAGTTCCCTTGCCAGAGACTTCGTCAACCCATTAACAGCTGATTTAGAAGCCGGATATCCGCAACCAGATCTCTGACCATAGATACTAACCATAGAACTGGTATTAATAATCACACCACCACCCTGATTTCTCATAAATCCGGCAACCACCTTAGAACAATTAAAGACAGCTCTCACATTCAAGTCCATAATCTTCGTAAAATCATCTGGATCATACTCATAGATAGATTCTCTGGCAGAAATGCCAGCATTATTAGCCAAAATATCAATATGTCCAAACACCACATTCACCTTCTCAAAAGCCTCTAAAACAGACTGATAATCCGACAAATTTGGCCAAATCCCCATAACACAATACTCAGAATTTTCCTCTTTGAGAATCGCCAAAGCTTTATCCACAGTTGCCTGTCTCGAACCACAAAGAGCGACCTTCGCACCAGACTCCAAAAAAGTTCTAACCACTGCCAGCCCAATCCCTCTGGTACCACCAGTAACAATAGCTGTCTTTCCCTTTAACATATCTACTGTATTCATACTGCACCTCTTTCTTCCCATACAAGAAAAACTGACATCTGGAATCCACTTTGTTACTTAACAACATTAAATCTTTTCAAAATCACTTGCCCCATGCTTACAAATAGGACAAATAAAATCCTCCGGCAAAGGTTCCCCTTCGTATATATAACCACATATTTTACAACGATACCCTTTCTTCTCCGTCTTTTCCACTTTTGGTTTTGTATTCTTCTGATAATAAGAATAAGTAATCGGATTCCTACCCAAAAGAACCTCCCCATCCGTCACATCTGCCAGAAACAAAGTATGAGAACCCAAATCCATAGTCTGAACAACCTTCCCAGCAATAAAAGCATCTGCATAATCCTTCAAATAGAAAATCCCATTCTTTCCACGCTCCACCTCAAAGCCAGACAGCTTATCCACATCCCGTCCACTCTGAAACCCAAACCTCTCAAACACAGAAAATGGAACCGACTCATCCAAAACAGAAAGATTAAACTCCCCAGACCTCATAATCATATCATGCGTAAAATTCAACTTGTTCACCGCAATCGTAATCCTATTCGGAGAAGTAGTCACCTGTCCCGCAGTATTAATAATACAGCCATTATCCTTCCCCCCATCCCTGGCCGACAAAACAAACAAACCATATGTCAATTGATACATTACCTTATTATCCATGGAAAAACCTCCTTTAAACTATAATATTAATAATTGTTACTATTATTGTATTCTATCAATAACTAAAAGTCAAGCAAAGTCATCATTCATAAATAAACAAAAAAGCGCCTCAAAATCTAGTATCTTTTGCAAGTCACTTTCACACAACACCATATCTATTATATGTAACAAACATCCATCTTATTCTCACATATAACAAACCCCTACAATTAATCACGTCATAATACCTTCTCTGGCAAGAATCTTTATATAGAACCTTTTTCTTACCCAACACCAAACATTCCGCCTCCCCCCTAACAAACTCAGCCCCTAACCTCCCCCTCTCCACAACCCCCGTGCCGCCCCGGCACGCGCCTTCACTGCCACACCACAAACCCCACCCTTCCTCCACAACCAACAGATATTTTATCCCCTTGCCGGAAGGAACCACCCCAGCAGAAAAGGCAAGCCATTTTTATTGATGTAGCACAAGCTGATAAATATCTTAGCAAAAATACCGTTGTTTTAAAGGGGCTGTGAGCGTTTTACAAAAACGCCCACAGAAGACACCTGAAGTGTGTATGCATCAGCATACACGCTGAATGTGTCTGGTCCCCTTTAAAACAACGGTATTTCTGCTTAGATATTTACAGCGAAGAGCTCCCTTCAATAAAAATGGCTTGTCTTTTCCGCTGGGGTGGTTCCTTCCGGCAAGGGGATAAAATATCTGCGTCCCCCTTTTTTAACTTACAACAACTCCTCAAACCTCCGCAGAACCCCTTCCGCCTCACTCATCATATCCACTCCCACTTTCCTATTCCCATTCCCCGGTTTATAATAAAACACCGGACAACCATCTTCCTGCTTCACCTGCACCTTCCCCTGATACCCTTCAATAATCCCGGGAATGCCAGCCGGATCAATCAAAGCCTCCCCATACATCACAAACTTCAAAGTATCCGTCATCTGCTTCACTTCCGTCATATAAACCCTATGTGCCAAAGCCTTCAACTTCGCAATCGCCAAGAGATTCTGCACCGATTTTCCCGGCTCACCAAATCTATCCAGCAATTCCTCCATCATATCATCATACTCCGAATCCGTCTCAATACTGGCAATCCTCTTATACACATCCAGTTTCTGCATCTCATTAGGAATATACCTGTCCGGAATAAAAGCATCAATATTAATATCAATAGTAGTCTCAAAATCCTTCTGGGGAGCCAACCCCTTCGCTTCCTTAACAGCCTCATTAAGCATCTTGCAGTACAAGTCATACCCAACAGCTTCCATATGTCCATGCTGTCTCTCACCAAGCAGATTCCCCGCGCCTCGAATCTCCAGATCTCTCATAGCAATCTTAAAACCGCTGCCTAATTCCGTAAACTCACGAATAGCCATCAGCCTCTTCTCCGCCACTTCCTTAAGCATCTTATTTCTCTGATACATTAGAAAAGCATAAGCCGTTCTGTTAGAGCGCCCAACACGTCCGCGAAGCTGATACAACTGCGACAATCCCAGCCGATCTGCATCATGAATAATCATCGTATTTACATTTGAGATGTCCAATCCAGTCTCAATAATCGTAGTAGAAACCAGCACATCAATTTCCCCATTAATAAACCCATACATGATTTTTTCCAGTTCCTGCTCCTTCATCTGCCCATGGGCAAATGCAACATTCGCCTCCGGCACAAGCTTGGCAACTTTATTCGTCACATCCACAATATCTTCTACTCGATTATACACATAATAAACCTGCCCACCACGAGACAGTTCCCGACTTATGGCCTCACGAACCATCTCGTCATTCTGTTCCATAACATAAGTCTGTATAGGCATACGATCAAGCGGCGGCTCTTCCAACACGCTCATATCCCTTATTCCGATAAGACTCATGTGAAGAGTTCTCGGAATCGGCGTCGCTGTCAAAGTCAGTACATCTATATTCTTTTTTAACTTTTTAATCTTCTCCTTATGAGTTACACCAAATCTCTGTTCCTCATCAATAATCAAAAGTCCTAAATCTTTAAACTGCACATCCTTCGATAACACGCGGTGAGTGCCAATAACAATATCCACCCATCCTTTTTTTAAATCTTCCACTGTTCTCTTCTGCTCTGATGCCGTTCGAAAACGGCACATCAAATCCACACGAACAGGAAAATCTTTCATACGCTGAACAAAAGTATTGTAATGCTGCTGCGCCAAAATTGTAGTCGGAACAAGATACACTACCTGCTTACCCTCCTGAATAGCCTTAAAAGCAGCCCTGATAGCAATCTCTGTCTTTCCATAGCCAACATCGCCACAGATAAGACGATCCATAATCTTGGTACTTTCCATATCCTTCTTTGTCGCATCGATAGCCAAAAGCTGATCCTCTGTCTCTTCATATGGAAACATCTCCTCAAACTCCCGCTGCCAGACCGTATCCTGCCCGTAAGCATATCCATCCTGCTCCTGTCTCACTGCATACAGTTCCACCAGATCCTTTGCGATTTCCTGTACTGCACCACGAACCCTGCTCTTTGTCTTCTTCCATTCCTGTCCGCCCAGACGGTTCAATTTCGGCTTCTTAGCGTCCGCTCCGGCATATTTCTGCAGAGAATCCAGCTGTGTAGCCAGAATATACAGATTACTGTTTCCCTGATATTCTATTTTGATATAATCTTTTGCAACCCGGTCTATCTCAACTTTTTCGATACCACGATATACACCCAGTCCGTGATTCTCGTGAACCACATAATCGCCTACGCTAAGCTCCGAAAAGCTGGAAATCTTCTGGCCGCTGTATTCTGTTTTCTTCCTTCTCTTCTTGACTTCTTTACCAAATATATCTGATTCTGTAATAACGATAAACTTCAACAGTGGATATTCAAAACCTCTGTGAGTATGTCCATAAAGGACCATAATCTCCCCTGCTTCCAGTACACGTTCCGGATCTGTACTATAGAAACTATTCAGTCCTTCCTCTTGCAGATCTTTTGCCAGACGCTCAGCTCTCGTTCTGGAACCAGACAGCAAGACAACCTGATATCCCTTCTTTTTCCATGACTGCAGATCCTTAAGCAGTAATTCAAAACTGTTATTATATGGATTCACAGATTTTGTCTCTATATGATAAGACTCTACTACATTCCAGTCTCCAGTCTTATACTCCATCGCACACACAGCTACTGTATTATGCTTATTAATCCGGTTTACGACTTCCTTCATGCAGAAGATATGACCCATCTCCGGTCTCTTTAAGAGACTCTCCTCAAACTCATCTTCTGTAGTAAATGCACTCTCCATCAGGCGATTAGGCTCATCCAAAAATACAAGAGCATTTTTCTCATCAAAATAATCCACTAGAGAAACGCCCTCTTTACCCGGCTCGTCTTTAGCCGGATATATCTTTACCGAATCCAGATTTTCAATTGACCTCTGACTATCCACATCAAAACTTCGTATAGAATCAATCTCATCTCCCCACAATTCAATTCTCCATGGATTCTCTTCCGTCAATGCGAATATATCAATAATTCCTCCACGCACAGAAAACTGCCCGGTCATCTCCACCTGCGCAGTTCTCTCATAGCCCATCTGTACCAGCTTATGTGTCAGTGCCTCCATCTCCAGCACACTATCCCCTTCAAAGCAGACACATCTCTGATGCAATTCCGCCCGACTGATTATCGGATCCATACAGCCTGCTATACTGGTGATAACCGTCACCGGTTCATCTGAAGCGAGTATCTTCAATACCCGCATTCTCTCCTTCATCAGCAGATTTCCATGAATATCTGCCTGATAAAACAGCAGATCTTTAGCCGGAAATAGCACTGTATTGGAATCATAAAAGCTATAATCCTCAAAAAGCTGTTTTGCCTTTAAATCATTTTCGGCAATCATCAGGACTTTTGAAAATCCCTTATCCAGTCCGTACATCAGATGTGCTTTCTGTGAATCGATACATCCGGCAATCTGAATAATTCCCGTATTCTTTTTTAACTTTTCCCGTATCTTTAGAAATTCTTCAAACCCTTCAAAAGGTTTCGTAAATACCTTCATACTCCCTCCAACAATTATCTGACACACTCATTTACTATATTATTCGCCAATTCCAATTATTTCTATAAGCTATAACATGTCAAATCTATCAAAACCCATCTCAACTACTATCTATGAATTACTCTCTACAAATTACTTTTTTCTATTATATTCATTCATTGCCGCATCAATACCATCCCGCACAATCATCTCCACGGCATCAGCACTTCTGGCAATTGCATCATCCACCAGTGCTCTGTCTTCCTTTGAAAACTGACCCAGCACGTAGTCCGCCAGATCCCAACCCTTAGGTTTTGCACCAACACCAACTTTGATTCTCATAAACTGCTGGGTACCCAGATGCTGGATAATACTTTTAATCCCATTATGTCCGCCTGCACTTCCTTTTGCACGGATACGCACCTGTCCGGGATCCAGATCAATATCATCATATATTACAATCAATTCCTCTTCTGGATCTATCTTAAAGTAGTCTACCATCTCACGAACAGACTCTCCGCTTAAGTTCATGAAAGTCAGCGGCTTTGCCAATATTACTTTTTCCTGAGCAAGTACTCCCTTTCCATATAATGCCTGAAATTTCTTTCCTGCTTCCGGAATATTATGCTTATCAATCAGCTCATCAATTGTGTCAAATCCCATATTATGACGAGTCTTTTCATATTTTTTTCCTGGATTCCCAAGACCTACGATAAGGTACATAGTACATTTCCTCCTTCATCTTCAAATATAATCAGCCCTGCCGGGTTTACTTCCCGCACAATATCTCCATAATCCTGCAGCGGCATATCTGCAGTACATCGATTAAACACAATCATATCTGCATGCTGTACCATTTTATGAAAATTTTCTTTCAGATTTCTCATATATAATCCAAAACAACTTCCATCTGCTAATGTCATCTGCCTCTTTATCTGCCATCCTTTAGGCAGTTTCATTTCCTCTAGATAGTGTACATGAAACATCCCATTATATTCAATAAACACCTGATCTGGTTCATATAACAGCTCCATCTCCGACAAGAATTTTTCTGTCAGTTCAAATGGATTATCCAAACGGACATAGATCATATTATGACGACTGAAGAATTCATCGTCATAAGCAATCTCTCCTTCTTCTTCCATATCTATAATCAAAGTGGTTTCCTGCTGTTTTGACTCTCTTATCTTTTCAGCCTGATTCCGCAATATATTCATCATCGTTGTTGTTTTTCCGCTTTCCAAAAATCCGGTTAGCAATGTTATTGCAACTTCTTTTCTTTCCATCTATGCTCTCCTGACAATGTTTGTCTGTACCATTTCTATAGCGCATTTAAGGCACGGTCAAGAAAACCGTGCCTGTTATGTTGCCATCCAAAGAAGCTGCCGAGGCAGGTTCCTTTGTTCTTTATATTGTATAAATATTATATCTAAAGTAGATTAACCCTGCATCATGAAGTTTAATAACTTATCAATATCTTCTTTTTCAGAAGCAAGAATCTCTAACTCAGGAATCTCACCATTAGAAAAAATATTTGCTAAAGACACATACTGAGACAGTTTAGATTTTAAATTTAATCTGTCGCCTTCACCTGTTACTAATTCTACTTTACCTTTGCAGCTGTCAATTACTTCAAAAAATTTGTCTACATTTGTAATATTGGATACTTTCATCTTATATCTCCTCTCCACTTACACCTATTATATCTATTTTCAGAAATCTCTTACGACTCTAAGTATACTTGTTTTTCTTCTGTTTGCAAATATTTTTTAAGTGTTTCGGATAATTTCTCTATTTTTATTATCATACTCGAAATCTGTCACCGTTTTATAGTACATATTTACATGTATGATCTGTAAAACAGACATCCATACGCATCAGATATTGTAATCTGATACGACTGAATTCTCCACGCTTCTATTAGTTTTAATATAAAAATACTGCTACACCATATGCCGGAAGCGAATAAGCAAATGAGAATGGACGTCCATCGCACTCTTTTTTCACTGCTTTATAGACTACTTTGTTCTTCTTGACATCCCCGCCGAACTCCGGATCCATGCTGTTTAGAATTAACTTGTACTGTTTCCTTTTCGGAACCCCCACACGATAATCCTCTCTGGCTACCGGAGTAAAGTTACAGACAAATAACAGATTGTTCTTTCCGTTTGGTGCTTTTCTGATAAAGCTGTAGATGCTTCTTTCTCCATCGTCTGCATTAATCCATTCAAATCCATTATAATCATCATCCATAGCATACATAGCTGGATATTGTTTGTATAATTTTATCAGAGCCTTTACATAGGCCTGAAGTTTTTTATTATTATCCTCAGCAAGCAGATACCAGTCTAATTCTCTCTCTTCACTCCACTCCTGATACTGTCCAAAATCCTGTCCCATAAACAGTAATTTCTTGCCCGGATGACCGAACATATAAGAATATCCCACCTTAAGATTAGAGAATTTGTCAGCTTCTTCTCCAGGCATCTTATTAATCATCGAGCACTTCAGATGTACTACCTCATCATGAGAAATAACCAGTACATATCGCTCACTATATGTATATGTCAAAGAAAATGTCAGCTTATGATGATTATTCTTTCTGAAATAGGGGTCTAATTTCATATATTCCAGGAAATCATTCATCCATCCCATATTCCATTTTAAACTGAAACCAAGGCCTCCATCTTCCGGTGCACCGGTTACCATAGGCCATGCTGTGGATTCTTCTGCAATCATAACAGCACCTTTATTTCTGCCTAATAATACAGAATTTAAATGCCGGAAGAATTCTATGGCCTCCAGATTTTTATTTTCTCCGTATTTATTAGCAACCCACTGACCATCATTTTTTCCATAGTCCAGATAGAGCATAGATGCAACTGCGTCCACACGAAGTCCATCTACATGGAACTCTTCTACCCAGTAGAGAGCATTTGCAATCAAGAAGTTCGATACCTGATGACTGCCATAATTAAAGATTTTTGTTCCCCAGTCCGGATGTTCTCCCTGACGTGGATCCTGATGTTCATATACACAGGTTCCGTCAAATTCTGCCAGCCCGTGAGCATCTTTTGGAAAATGCGCTGGCACCCAGTCTAAGATGACACCAATCTTATGTCTATGAAGCTGATTAATCAGATATTTGAAATCTTCCGGTGTTCCATATCGGCTGGTTGGCGCATAATAACCAGTTACCTGATATCCCCATGAACCATCAAAAGGATGCTCTGCAATCCCCATCAGTTCCACATGCGTATATCCCATTTCTTTTACATATTTTACCAGTGCCTTGGCAAACTCTCTGTAATTATAGAATCCTTTATCCCCCTCTTCTTTTGGAGGATGTTTCATCCATGAACCAGGATGAACCTCATAGATTGCCATAGCATCTTTATCTTTATTGAAAGTTTCCCGTTTCTTCATCCAAAGTTCATCACTCCAGGTAAATTTTGAAATGTCAAAAACTTTTGAGGCCGTTCCCGGACGAAGTTCACTCATAGATGCATAAGGATCTGCTTTATCCAGGAGCCTGCCATCACCTGTACATATAGAATACTTATACATCATATCTTCTTTTACATCTGGTACAAACAGTTCATATATACCCAATGGTTCTAATCTTGTCATAGGATTTGCTTCTGTATCCCAATTATTAAATTCACCTATCAGAGATACTTTCTTCGCATTTGGTGCCCATACAGCAAAATAAACACCTTTTTTATTTCCTCTGGTTGTGGGATGCGCACCTAATTTTTTATAAATATCATAATGTGTCCCCTGCCCAAATAAATATTGATCCAACTCTGTTATCTGTAAATTTGTTTCCATAGACATTCCCTCTCTGTCGCAAGTATTCAAAACACCTTCCTTATGCAGCATCTTTGCCACACCTAAGCACCCTAATATGAGAATAAATTTTCTCATAAAGTTATATTCATTTTATCACATTGCCCCAGGAAACACAAACAAAATACACAAAAGGAGCTCTTTTATCCCGCATATTTTCGACTTTTTGCACGAATTAAGAGACAGCTATATTCTAAGCCGTCTCTTAATTCGTTTCTATTCTTCTGTCCATTCTACTCCAAGGCGCTTATACATCGTCTTTTTTACCGCCCGGAGTATATTTTCATATCCTGTACATCTGCACAAATGTCCTGACAGCAATTTCCGTAATTCATCATCGGTATATAACTTCCCGGCTTCTAATATCTCCACTGCTGTCATGATAAATCCAGGGCTGCAAAAACCACATTGAATAGCCGTTTCATCTACAAATGCCTGCTGAATATCTGACAATTCTCCATTTGGTCCCAAAAGGCTCTCCAGTGTGCGGATATTCTTACCTTCTGCCCACACCGCCAGATAAATGCATGAATTAAAACATTCACCGTCAATAATCACATTGCAGGCACCACACTCCCCTACTTCACAGCCTTTTTTTACACTGGTCAACCGGTAATCATTGCGAAGCATATCTGTCAGAGATGCTCTTACATCTACCATCCCAGAGCGCTCTACCCCGTTAATCGTGCAAGTTACTAATTTATACTGTACACTCATGCAATCTCACCTCCTGCCAGATGAACAGACTCCGTTAATGCCCGCTTTGCCAATTCTACAGCCAGATGCTCACGAAACTCCTTTGTAGCACGCCAACTGGTTCTAGCATGCAAATCTTCTAAGACTGCCTTGCTGAAATCTTCTATAACTTCCCTGGATACAACCTTGCCATTTCCCATTTTCTCAGCTGCCGGTGCTCTCATAGGAATAGGACCTGCCACACCGTAAGCAATTCTTACATCTTCTATAATCTTCTTATCATCCGATAATCTGACATTTACGGAACATCCGGTAGTTGCAATATCCATTGCATTTCTCATGGCATACTTTATGTAATGCCCCTGATATCCCTCATAAGATTTCTTAGGAATTAATATCGCTGTCTGTATTTCTGCCGGTTTTAAATCCACCACTCCGGCCTTAATATAGAAATCTTTGATGGAAATCCGACGTACACCGTCCGGTCCGGTCAGTTCTACAATGGCATCCCATGCAAATAAAGTAGATGCCGAATCCGCAGAGGTTACACCATTGCAGGTATTTCCTCCTATCGTTCCGATATTTCTTATCTGTGGTCCTCCCACCATATCTACTGCTTCGCCCAGAACATTGATATATTTCTGAATAATTGGATCTTTCGTTATATGTGAAAAACTGGTAAGCGATCCAATTCGAATTGTACCATCTGCCTCCAGAGTTACTCCTCTCAACTCATCTAATCCATAGATACTGACAAGCTCCGCGCCTGCCCGCTTTCCTTCACGCATCTGAACCAGGACATCACTGCCTCCGGCGATAATCTGTGCCTGAGGATGTTCCTGAAGAAGTTCTATGGCCTCTGCAACACTGCCAGCCTCATATAGTGCTTTCATATCATACATAACCGATTCCCTCCTTATAACAGCCCTTCCTCATAAAATCTTTTAAACAGATTATGTGGATTAAGCGGCAGCTGATTCACTGCGACTCCTGTTGCATCTAAAACAGCATTTCGAATAGCAGGTGCCACTGAGCAAACCGGCGGCTCTCCCAAAGCTTTTGTACCAAATGGACTTGTGGGTTCTGGATTTTCTGCAAACTGCACTTCCAGATGCGGATGATCCATGAATGTAGATAATTTATAATCCAACAGATTATTGTTTAAAGCGCGTCCCGTCTTCTCATCAAATATCAGTTGCTCAGACAATGCATAACCAATCCCCATACTCATACCGCCCTCAACCTGTGCTTTGGCAAGTGCCGGATTAATCAATCTGCCACAGTCATGAACATTGATGATATTTAGCAATTTTGCTTTACACAAAGCAATGTCCACTTCCACCTCTGCCACCGTGCATCCGAAGGAATACGCATTTGACTTGATATCTGCAGTTTCTTCTGCCGTGATATGTTCACTGTGATTCCTGCTGTATAAGGCCTCCATAGCCAGCTCTTTCATACTCATTAAGACACGATTATCAGATGTCCTGACAATGTTACCATCCACCAGATTCAAATTCGAAACCGGCATTCCCGTATACTCATGAGCATGTTCCAAAATCCGTTTTTTAAAAGCCTCTGCTGTCTTTTGTATCGAGAAACTTGCCACATAAGTCTGGCGCGAAGCATATGCTCCTGTGCCAAATGGAGTGACATCCGTATCCTGACAGGAGACCATGTGAACAGACTCAAAAGGAACTCCTATGGCATCTGCTGCCATTTGTGCAAATGCAGTATCTGCACCCTGCCCTATTTCCGTTTCACCCAGCTGTAGCTGCAGTGTACCATCCTGATTCAGGACCATTCGACAGGAAGAACTCTCCAGTGCAATCGGATAAACTGCTGTGTTATACCAGAACACAGCCAGTCCCACACCTCTTCTGATATTTCCGGTCTGGTTTGCATACTTCTTTTTCTTTCGGTCATAATCGATATACTCCATACCCTTATTCATGCACTGATTAAAGGTATCATAGTAATTTTCATTTTTAGAAAATCCATCCACAAACCCAACCGGCATCAGATTCTTTCGACGAAATTCCACCGGCTCCATACCAACAGCTTTTGCTATATCATCCGTATGACTTTCCACCGCGAACATAGCCTGTGGTATACCATAGCCTCGCATGGCACCAGCCACTGGACGATTAGTAAATATCGTGTAGGCATCTGCCTCTATATTCGGACATGGATATAACTGTGGAAAACACCCCATTCCCTTAGCTACAATTGCATGTCCATGTGAAGCATAGGCTCCCTGATTAGAAAATGCTTCGAGCTTATTTGCCACAATCGTTCCATCTTTTCTCAAATACGTGATGATGTGACTGCGTATTGCATGGCGGGTTCGATTATTTACAAAAGTTTCCTCCCTACTCACATCCAGTTTCACCAGACGCCCTCCAACCTGAGTTGATAGATATGCACACAGCGGTTCATAGAGTGCATCCTGCTTATTTCCGAATCCTCCTCCTATGTATGGTTTAATAATCCGGACCTTACCCCAGTCAATCCCCAGCGCCTGCCCCACAATTCTTCTTACAATATGAGGAATCTGTGTGGAAGAGGTAACCACGATTTTACCTTCTTTTTCTTCTGCAAAGCATATAAAGTTCTCAATATGACAATGTTGAACAGATGGTGTATCATACCAGCCCTCTACTTTAATCAATCCTGGTTCCTTAATTGCCTTCTGATAATTTCCATTTCGGATATTTGTATGTGCCAGAATATTTCCAGGATATTTTTCATGGATACAGGGAGCCTCCGGCTTCATCGCCTCCTGAACATCCAGTACAAAGGGATATTCTTCATACTCTACCTGTATCGCTCTCACTGCCTGCACTGCTGCAATCTCTGTCTCTGCTACAACAGCTGCCACATCATCACCATAATAGCAGACATGCTCAGAAAGCAGTAACCGGTCGCATACATCCTGATGGGATTCTTCTGTAGACCACGGATGTCCTGCTGTCGGGAAGTAATTCTTTGGTACATCAAAGCAGGTAACCACTTTAATAACTCCGGGTATTTTCTCTGCCTCTTTCGTATCCATAGAAATCACACGGCCATGAGCGATGGTCGAATGTTTAATTTTAATAATTAGTGCACTTTTATCACATAAATCATCCGTATACTTTGTCCTGCCTGCCGCCTTTTCCGCTGCGTCCATACGTGTAATATTCTTCCCTACATTCATCTGACACACCCCATCCTTTCCAACTTCTCTTATTTCACGATAAGATATCTTCCCCTGCTACATATTTACCAACAATATGTCTGTCATCTGACAGGTATATCATCCTCTCCAGCCGGTCTCTTAAGATTAACTCCTGTGGATGTGGAAGCGTCTTATCATCTAAAATCACCGCATCCAATTCATATCCTTCTTCGAAACTTCCCACATTTCCAAAAAAAGCACCTCCGCCTTTCGTCGCCATATAGAATGCTTCTTCCATATTTAGTCCCTTCAGATCAGAATCCTGAAGTCTCCATCTTAGTTTAGACACCTGAATCGCATCCACCATAGCCCTGAATATCGAACTGCTGCTGCCGCCGGCAATATCACTTCCCAGTCCTATGTTCATATCCAAATCCAGATAAGTACGAACCGGAGCTATTCCCGAAGCAATGTTTTCATTTGACTGCGGACAGTGGGCAATAAATACCCCCTGCTCCTTCATACGACGAATTTCTGCTTCGTCTGAATACACACAATGAGCCATAATTGTAGGACATGTATCCCCTCCAAATAATCCAAAGTGTTCATAAGCATCTCCATAATTATCTGACCATGGACATAATTCCTGTACCCACTTGATTTCACTGGGATTTTCAGACAGATGGGATTGAACCGGTAATTGGTATTCTTTCTGCAGTTCCCCCAATCCTTTCATCAAATCATCTGTGCAGGATGGGATAAATCTTGGTGTAAGCATCGGCTTAACCTTCACATATCGATTTTGGGTGTCTTCAATCCATTCTCTGGTATCACTAAGAGACTCCTGCGCATCTTTCTCCCGCAGGTAATCCGGAGCATTTCTGTCCATGTTTACCTTACCCACATAGGCTGCTAGTCCAGCCTGATCAAGTAACTCCATCAAAATTCCGGTTCCCCCTACGTGGCGGCTGGCAAAAATACATGCTCTGGTTGTCGCACCCTTTTTCATATCCTCTACAAACATTCCATAGGCTTTCTTCGCATAATCTTCATCTGCATATTTTGCCTCTTCCGGAAATGCATGCTCATTCAGCCAATCCAGCAATTCCATATCCATTCCCAATCCTCTATATGCAAACTGCGGAGCGTGAATATGTAAATCAATTAATCCCGGTACAATCAGACAATCCCCATAGTCTATAAGCGCCAAATCTGCATATTCCTCAGGAATCACCTCGAAGACACCTTTGGAAATTCCATTTACGCATATAATATATGCATTTTCTTTTGTAATTACATTTTCTTTATCCTTACTGTAACATACATTTCCTTTTAAGATGAAATTCTTTTCCATATTCTACACACTCTCTTTCCCTTCGTGCACACAGCCGTACACCTTTCATAATTGACTTTCTCTGTGTTTCCGAATAAAAGAAAAACTACCGTTTCTCAGCTGCATAGTCCCTCCTTCGGAACTTATAGGCAACTATTACGGTAGTTGGTAGAAACGTTCAACCAATTATGAACATATATAAGTAATTTAAATATAACATATTTATCAAAAAAATCAAGATATTCAAAAGTATTATCTATCAATAAAAAGATTTTACGAAACTTTTGTAAATAATTTGTGGGCGTTTCTATTTGTCTGTTCAATTACCTCTTCTTCTGATACTCCTTTTAGTCTGGCAATCTCGCTCACCACGTATGGAATATTCAGAGAACTGTTTCTCTTTCCACGGTTCGGTACCGGTGCCAGATATGGACTGTCTGTCTCCAATAAAAGAGATTCCATAGGCACATAGGATACTACTTCTTTTAATTTTTTGGCATTATTAAATGTTACTACACCGCCAATTCCAAAATAAAATCCCATATTCAGATAATCTCTTGCCATCTCTACAGAATACGAATAGCAATGAACCACTCCTCCGATTTCTTCTGCATGATGCTCCTGCATCACCCCTAAAGTATCTGCTGCAGCATCCCGGCTGTGAACGATAATTGGCAGCTTCTCCTCACGGGCCACATCCATTTGACGCTTGAACCAGTATATCTGGTTCTTATGGTTTTCCTTATCCCAATAGTAATCCAGTCCTATCTCTCCTACCGCCACAGTTTTCTCATGGCTGCACAGTGCCCGAATCTGAGTCATTACTTCTTCGTCTAAATCACCCACTTCATCCGGATGAACACCTACTGCACCATATACAAATGGATACTTTTCCATCAACTCTTTCGTAGCTTTAATTCCCTTGACTGCTGCCGCTACATTTATAATATACTCAATATTATTTTCCTTCATGGAATTTAATAACTGATCTCTATCTTCATCAAACTTTTCATCATCATAGTGTGCATGTGTCTCAAATATCATGTTTACCTCCAAATTGCTAAAAGACAGGACGATTCTTTTATTCTAAAATCACTATGACTTCTGCTTGAAAAATCTACTGGCTCTTTTCTAAGCATATATAGCATTTTTAAAAGAATCGTCCTTTATTTTTAATCAGATATTAGCAGATCTCAGCACCTGGAAGCATATCCTTCTCCGGTGTCATCAACGCCAGGGTTCCATCTTCATTTTCTGCGCAAAGCAGCATTCCTTCAGACATTACCCCTGCTAATTTTGCAGGTTTAAGGTTCACTAATACCATAACCTTCTTACCAACCATCTCTTCTGCAGAATAGTGGCCTTTGATACCAGATACAATCTGTTTCACCTGACTTCCCACACGAACCTGGGAACAAAGTAGTTTTTTTGACTTTTTAACTTCCTCACAGGCAATGATTTCCCCTACCTGGAACTGCATCTTCTCGAAATCATCAAAAGTAATCTCTGCCTTTGGTTCTATATCGATAACAGGACCAACTTTTTCTAATTCTTCTGATTTTTTCTTCTCTTCCACTTTTTCAAGTACCTCTTTTATATCCAATCTTGCGAATAAAATCTCAGGTTTTTCCACAACTTTATTTCCTGAAGGATATCCACCAAAAGTACTGATTTCTTCCATAGTTCTTGCCGGTGCATTAAGCTGTGCGAGAATTCTCTTGGTAGTTTCTGGCATAAATGGTTCTAACAGTGTTGCACCGATACAGATTCCTTCTACCAGATTATATAATACCGTGGCAAGACGGTCTTTCTTATCTTCATCCTTAGCTAACGCCCAAGGCATAGTCTCATCGATATATTTGTTACAACGTTTGAACAGTGCAAAGATTTCTGTCATAGCATCTGCCACTCGAAGGTCTTCCATCTTCTCCGCAACTTTTTTCTCTGTTCCAAGTACAACCGCCTTTAAATCAGCATCTACATCCTCTACTACATTTGTATTAGATACTACGCCGCCAAAGTATTTATTTGACATTGAGATAGTACGGTTAACCAGGTTACCCAGAGTATTGGCTAACTCCGAATTCATACGTTCAACCATAAGTTCCCAGGTAATGACGCCATCATTTTCAAAAGGCATCTCGTGTAATACAAAATAGCGGACTGCATCCACACCGAAGAATTCAACCAATTCATCTGCATATAATACATTCCCCTTTGATTTACTCATCTTGCCGTCACCCTGTAACAACCATGGATGTCCAAATACCTGTTTTGGTAATGGCAAATCCAGTGCCATCAAGAAGATTGGCCAGTAAATCGTATGGAAGCGAATGATATCCTTACCAATCAGATGTAAATCTGCAGGCCAGTTTTTCTTAAATAAGTCACTGCTTTCTCCATCACATTCATATCCAATTCCAGTGATGTAGTTAGTCAGCGCATCCAGCCATACATAAGTTACATGCTTTGGATCAAAGGATACAGGAATTCCCCAGGAGAAAGAAGTTCTGGATACACAAAGATCCTGCAGTCCCGGAAGAAGGAAATTGTTCATCATCTCATTTTTTCTGGATACTGGCTGTATAAATTCCGGATGTGTATTAATATAATCAATCAATCTATCCGCATATTTACTCATTTTGAAGAAATATGCCTCTTCTTTTGCAGGTGTTACTTCACGGCCGCAGTCTGGACATTTTCCATCTACAAGCTGTGATTCCGTAAAGAAAGATTCACAAGGAGTACAGTACATACCTTCATAATGACCTTTGTAAATATCTCCCTGATCATATAATTTTTTGAAAATCTTCTGTACCTGAGCCTCATGATCTGCATCCGTAGTACGGATGAACTTATCATAAGAAGTATTCATCAAATCCCAGATTTCTTTAATCTGTCCGGATACACCATCTACGAATTCCTTCGGTGTAATTCCTGCTTCCTCAGCTTTTAACTCGATTTTCTGACCATGCTCGTCAGTTCCTGTCTGGAAGAATACATCATAACCCTGCTGTCTTTTGTAACGGGCAATGCTGTCTGCCAATACGATTTCATAAGTATTTCCAATGTGTGGTTTTCCTGATGTGTAGGCAATCGCTGTTGTAATGTAATATTTTTCTTTGTTTACCATTTTGTTTCTCCTTTTATTTTTATTGAAAACATCTTTAAAAGTTCTTAATATAAAGTATCTTTTCTGTTCCTACATAATAAAAAACGCCTTCTCCTGATAAATATCAGAGAAGACGAGTCACCTCGTGTTACCACTTCTTTTCATCCCAGCCTCACAGCTGAAACCTCATTAAGTACGAATCATACTTTATCGCTATAACAGGCGAACCCTGTCGCAGCCTAACAGTTCTGATATACATCCTGCATATCTTCTCCTGGTCGGTGCGCCTCTCCGAAGCCATCTTCCATAAATTTTTGTTCATCCTCTCTCAGCCACTAAGGATTCTCTGTAAAACATCCATTCACGTACTCTCTTCATCAACGTGTTTTCTACCTACAAGACTAGCACAAGCCACAAATTTTGTAAACCCATAATTATGAAAATAATTCTTCTATAAATAATTAAAAATAATTTTTAACATATCATTTATTTCTCTTTCAACTTATGCGCAATCATCTTTCCTTCCAAAGAAGCTGCCACTCCGCCTGCACCTGTTTCCTTCAACTTCACATCCATACTTTCGCCTACTTCCCTCATAGCATCAATAACCTGATCCGGTGGAATCTTACTGCGTATACCGGCCAAAGCCATATCCGCACAGGATAATGCATTCATAGCTCCTACAACATTTCTCTTCACACAGGGCACTTCCACTAAACCAGCCACAGGGTCACATACCAGTCCCAATAGATTCTTAAGTGCCATGGCACAACTATGGGCAATCGCCCTCGCATCTCCATTTTTTATAAAGGTAAGCGCACCTGCTGCCATTGCAGATGCCGCCCCAATTTCTGCCTGACATCCACCCGCTGCCCCGGCGATAAACGCACGGGTTGCGATAACTTCCCCAATTCCAGCCGCCACATAAAGCGCCTGAACAAACACTTCATCTTCTATAGCATTCCTCTTTTGAAATGTAATTAAAACCGCCGGCAATACACCGCATGCTCCAGCTGTAGGCGCAGCCACAATTCTTTTCATACATGCATTTGATTCTGCCATTCGAACAGCTGCTGAAATCACTTCCGTCATAAAATCACCACAGTAAGTATCTCCTGCCTGGCGATACCTCTCCATCCTTGCACCGTCACCTCCGGTCAGACCACTCTTTGACAACAAATTCTCATCATAAGTTGCATCCGCTGCCTTCATAGCCTCCCACATGGTCTGCATCTTTCTTAAAGATTCATCCTCTGTACAATCACTGTTTTCCATATCTTCTTTCAACACTGCTTCATAAAAAGAAATCTTTTCGCCTTCACATTTATTTACAATCTCATCTAATGATTGAAATGACATATCTTAATAACCTCCATGTATATAGGTAACCTTAATGGTCTCATCCTCATTGCGGAGTCTCACAATAGTTTCCCGGTCAATCACCCCGTCTGTCTCAATAATCATAACAGCCTGACCACCTCTTTTACCTCTATAAAGATGCATACTTCCTATATTAACCTCACTGTCTGCCAGAATCTTGGTCACTCTCGAAATCACCCCAGGGAAATCCTGATGATGTACAATCAAAGTAGGATGCTCCCCACTAAACTGCGCATCCAATTCATCAATCTTATTAATCGTAATCCGCCCGCCGCCGATAGAACTCCCCTGTACTTTCGTAACAGTCCCCTTCTCTGAAGTCACTTCCAATATTGCCGTATTAGGATGCGCTCCCGGAATAATAATCTCATGGAATTCAAATTCCAGACCTTCTTCCTCAGCAATCTCAAAGCTCCTTGGAATCCTCTCATCATCCGCTCCCATCCCAAGCAGCCCGGCAATCAAAGCCCTATCCGTACCATGCCCCTTCCCTGTAGCAGCAAAAGAACCATGCAGATAAATCTTCGCCTTCACCGGCTTAGTACTAAACAAACTCCTTGTAACATACCCAATCCTAACAGCCCCCGCCGTATGCGAACTGGAAGGCCCCACCATAATCGGCCCAAGAATATCAAAAATATTCATAAAATCCCCTCCCTCTTCCGTACCTCACACAAAAATCAAATCCCACAAATCCACAATCACACCAACCTATTATCCCCAATACTTCCTACTTCTATTATAAATTACCCTCAACTTTTTAACAATCACTTTCTCTTCTCTCCAACCAATACCTATTTCCACACCCTCAACTGCCCTCCCCCGTTTGCATGCCCTATATGCTTCCATAGCCCTGCGTCCTCACAAGCAAACAAAATAAAATTTTTCCAAAATCCTCTTGACAAAAACAGTAACTATTATTATAATAACAATATCAGTAATGATTTCTATTATCGAAAGGAGGTATTCATGCGTACACTCAAACATAGCCGACAAAGAGAAGCCATCAAAGAATTTCTCATGACGCGAACCGATCATCCAACAGCTGATATCGTTTACGACAACTTAAGAAATGAATTTCCAAACATCAGTCTTGGCACAGTATACCGAAATCTGGCACTGTTATCTGAAATCGGTGAGATACAAAAGTTGACAACAGGAACCGGTGCTGATCGATTTGATGGCAACATTAATCCGCATTATCATTTTATATGTAAGGAATGTCACTGTGTCCAAGACCTAAAGATGGATACAATGGATGCACTTACAGAAGAAGCTTCCAAGCATTTTGATGGAAAGCTTGACGGACATCTCGCATATTTCTATGGAACTTGCGGTGATTGTATAAAAAAATCATAATTTGAAAATACTAGTTGACAAATACAAAAGAATATGTTAAATTAATATCAGTAACAATTACTATTATTAATAAATAACAATAACAAATAAAATCAAAAAAAGAAAAGGAGATTTAAACAATGAAAAAATTCGTATGTAATGTATGTGGTTATGTCTATGAAGGAGAAGCAGCACCAGAAGCATGTCCAATCTGTAAAGCACCTGCAGAGAAATTCACAGAGCAGGCAGGCGAAATGTCTTGGGCTGCAGAACATGTTGTCGGAATCGCTAAAGGTGTTAGCGAAGATATCGTAGCTGATTTAAGAGCAAACTTCGAAGGTGAATGTTCAGAAGTTGGTATGTACCTTGCTATGTCAAGAGTAGCTCATAGAGAAGGATATCCAGAAATCGGTCTTTACTGGGAAAAAGCTGCTTTAGAAGAAGCAGAACACGCTGCAAAATTTGCTGAATTATTAGGTGAAGTTGTAACTGACAGCACAAAGAAAAACCTTGAGATGCGTGTAGCTGCTGAAAACGGTGCTACAGCTGGTAAATTTGACTTAGCAAAACGTGCTAAAGCTGCTGACTTAGACGCTATCCATGATACTGTTCATGAAATGGCTAAAGATGAAGCTCGACATGGTAAAGCATTTGCTGGATTATTAGAAAGATACTTTGGTAAATAAAACACCATAATATAAAAAGTCAAAAAAGAGATATTTGGACGATTTCCAAATATCTCTTTTTCTGTGGTGATGTAAAAGCTTATGAAATTCTTTTTAATTACTATATGTTTATATTTTTATAGATAAACCATTCTAATATTCGTCATTATACATCTCATAATCACTCTCCGGCCATCTACCATGTTTATCATAAAACAGTTTGCTAAAATATTCAGCATCTGATTGTCCGAAATAGCTGCCTATTATAATCATAAATACAAATAGTATAACAGCGATTATGATTAATCGATATACAATAAATACCCCCAGCGCAGTGAGCAGTACTTTCTTGATTTTACCTTTCGTATCTGCTTCCTTAAAATCTTCAATATACCCTTTCACATACTGTTTTGGATGTTTGCAAAAATTTTTAACATTTCCACACAAGTATTTCCACCAGAATTTAATACCCTTTGTTGTCTCTTTATTCTCATTGTTTACTTCATTACTTTCAGGCATTTTGTTCTCCTGTTCATTAGTTTCAGCCATTTTTTTGTCCTCCTCATTTGTTTTTATATTACCCAGACGTAAAAATTATACATCCGGTTTTATACTTTTTACTTATTTTTCAAATTATTTATGAATACTCGAAGGCGTACTTGAATTTATTCCCTTACATATGTATTATCCAAATCAGGGTAATCTCCCATTGTATTGTATGTCATGATACTTGCATCTTCATTAAATTGAAAACTGTCCATCCCATTCGCTCGCGTGCAGATCACATAATTTTCGGATTCCAGACTCCAATCCGAATAATACCATCCGCCATCAAGATTTTTATTATACAAAAGTCCATTCTGCATCATAAGTGTCACTTCGACACCATATTCATTGATATATGTTCCCAGGTATTTCTCTATCCCTTCTGTACCACTGCTTTGTGTATCTGTATTTTGACCTTCTTTCATGTATGTTCCAGACATGTATGTATTTGCCTTTGCCTGAAAATGTTCCGATATATCCACGATATAAGCATCTTCAGACTTTGTGATATAGCCCATATCTCCAGCACTTGTTTCGAAGTCAATAACTATCTGTTCTCCTTGAAGGACACCTGTTTTCTCCATATTGAACGCATTCGCTCCATTTGGAGATATATTATCCATCACTATATTTACTGTAGTATCATCTATTTTAGAAATAGTCATCGCCATACTTATATCCGGACAAGTATAGTATCCTTCATAATCAGCTACCGTAATTGCCGGTGGCGCAGCACTCTCTTCTGCAGCCGCTTCGTCTTCTTGTGTATCCTGTACAGCTTCCGGTTCTTCGGTCTCCTGTGCTGTCGCGTCCTGCGGCATATCCTCTTCAGTTGGGGTATCCAACGAATCATTCTCTGCTGCTTCCTGCTCTTCTACAACTGCTGGAACAGCTTCTGCCTTATTTTGATTGTGAATAATCACACCTGCTGCCGTTCCACCCAGAACTACAACAGTCGCAATTCCTGCTGCTATTTTCACGGCAATTCCTTTACCGGCAGCTCCTGCAGCTGCCTTCACGCCTTCGCCCACGACCTGCGAAGCTGCTGCATAACCGGCAGTATTAGTTGCTGTTGCAGATAATATATTCTGTAAAACAGTCTGTGCCGGCATCTGCGCTGCATATACATCCTGACTCTTGAAAAGCAATAATAAAAATGGAATCGGTGCAAGAGAATATAGCTTTGTTCCTCTTTTCTCTAATTCTTTCACCTGCAGTTCTATTTTCTTTCTTCCGTAAGACAAGCGGCTTTTCACTGTATTCTCTGAACAACCTAATATTTCTGCAATTTCTTTTACACTCAACTGCTCATAATAGTACATACCTACAACGACTCTCTGTTCCTCTGATAAAGAATCCAGAATTTCTTTGATAAGCTGTGTAGTTTCATTCTGATCAATCACTTCTTCCGGGATATTTTCTTTCCTGTTATCCTCAAAATCAATCATCTCATCCGAATCTGCTGAAACCATTTCTGAAAAAAGTACTGGTTTGGTCTTACGCAGATAGTCTACAGTTTTATTATGAGCAATTTTCTTTATCCATGCCTTAAATTTTCCTGCTTCCTGTAACTGTCCTAAACTTTTAAAAGCCTTTACATAAGTATCCTGAACAATATCTAAAATCGTATCTTCATCCTTTACCATGCTTTTTACGGTAAAATATACATTATTATAAGTACGGTTATATAATTCTGTTATGCTCTCCTGATTTCCCTGTATAGCTTTCTGTATCAACTCTTCTGTAAATTCCTGGGGCGCGCCACATTTTCCGCAAAATTTAGCATCTGCTGGCAACTGTGCCTGACATCTATAGCATTTCATATTCTATCTCCCTTACATTTATCTGTCTGTATCTCAAGCATTCTATAAAAAAACTCACATCATATTTTGACACTTATTTTTTGATTCATATATGTCTCGGTTTTTTTATTATAAATTATACTATTACATTTTACTACCCATCATCTACTATTTTTTCTTCTTTTAATATTCTCATGATTTTCTGTAAAAGATTTTCTGCCATATCTTTCTGAATTCCGCTCCTTTCTATAAAACAACTAAATATTTTTTCGAATTCTTCTTCATTCATATCCTATTACCTGCTTTCTGCTTCCTAGACGTTATAAATCCACTATAGGTTTTATTCCATGGATATTTTTTACTATGGACAGTTCTTCTATATTGTCATATTTTGTGTGTTTTTATTCTAAATTTTTAGACAATAAATAACATGCGATTGATTTTTACAGGAAAATGCAGTATAATTTAATTTAACACTGAGCAATTAATTGCTCTAAATAATAGGTTTTAATAGGAGGATTAAGATGTCAAAATACGCTGGAACAAAAACAGAACAAAACTTAATGGATGCTTTTGCAGGTGAATCGCAGGCAAGAAACAAATATACCTACTACGCTTCTGCTGCAAAAAAAGCAGGTTATGAACAGTTAGCAGCTTTATATCTGGAAACTGCTGATCAGGAAAAAGAACATGCTAAGATGTGGTTTAAAGAATTCCACGGAATTGGTGATATTGAGACAAATCTTACAGACGCCGCTGCAGGTGAGAACTTTGAATGGACTGATATGTACGCTCGTATGGCACGCGAAGCACGTGAAGAAGGATTTGAAGAATTAGCAGTTAAATTCGAAGGCGTTGCCGGAGTAGAAGCTGCTCATGAAAAACGTTATTTGAAATTATTAGAAAGCTATAAAGCTGATAAGACTTTTAAAGGTGATGCTCCTCTTGGATGGAAATGCCGTAACTGTGGATATGTACATGATGGAGACGAAGCTCCTGAACTATGTCCTGTATGCGCTCATCCAAAAGCATACTTTGAACGTAAAGTTGAAAATTATTAATTATTTAGTTTTTGTAAAAAAGGAATACAGTTATCAAAGCTGTATTCCTTTTTTTCTATTTATTCCGCTCAACATTCTGTCTTGTCAGTTGAGTTTACACTTGTCTCCTATTATTATTCATTGTATAATGGGTATCACAAACGTACAAAGGAAGGAAATTGAATTATGAAAAAGATATTTAACCACATCTTTATTGATGGATTGAGCGGAATGGCTTTAGGATTATTCGCAACTCTGATTATTGGAACTATTATACAGCAGATAGGTAATCTGATTGGAGGTACAATCGGAACCAGTTTTTATCAGATTGGCAAGATTGCTTCTATTCTCACCAGTGCCGGTATCGGTGTTGGCGTTGCCTGCAAGTTTAAAGAAAGTCCACTTGTCACGCTCTCTGCTGCTACTGCAGGTATGATAGGTGGCTATGCAAGTACCATTTTAAGTGGTAAACTATTTGTTGATAATGTTGTTAATCTGGGTGGACCTGGAGAACCTCTGGGCGCTTTTATCGCTGCTATGGTTGCTATCGAACTGGGACATCTGGTATCAGGTAAAACCAGTCTGGATATAATCATCACTCCTTTTGTAGGCATTATCTCTGGCTCTTTCGTCGGCTTAATTGTTGGACCTCCAATCAGCTCCTTTATGACTGGTTTAGGTTCTATTATCAACTGGGGCGTTGAACAGCAGCCATTCCTTATGGGAATTGTTGTATCTGTGCTCATGGGTATGATTCTTACTCTGCCAATTAGTTCTGCCGCCCTTGGCATTATCTTGAATTTATCCGGACTTGCTGCCGGTGCAGCCACCGTTGGATGCTGCTGCAACATGATTGGATTTGCTGTAGCAAGTTTTAAGGAAAATGGTGTCAGTGGACTTCTGGCACAGGGATTAGGTACTTCTATGCTTCAAGTTCCTAACATTATGAAGAAACCAATTATATGGCTGCCTGCGATACTTTCCAGTGCAATTCTCGGTCCAGTAAGCACATTACTGTTAAAAATGACAAATAATGCAACTGGTTCCGGTATGGGTACTGCAGGATTAGTAGGACAGCTTATGACATGGGAAACTATGAGTGCAGATGCTAATCCAACCATTTTACTAATAAAAATTATCGTAATACAATTTTTATTACCTGGCGTTTTAGCTTATTTATTCTCTGCTTTTATGAGAAAAAACAATTTAATCAAATCAGGAGATATGAAGCTTGACGTGCAGTAAGAAATAATTCTAGTATACATAGAAAGAAGGTTCAAATATGAACACATCAACAGGACTTATCCACATTTACTGTGGCGATGGTAAGGGCAAAACTACAACCGGTATGGGATTATGCACACGAGCTGCTGGTTATGGATATCGTGTTTTGATTTATCAATTCATGAAAGATAACAGTACCAGTGAACGTAATATATTAAAGAATGTCCCTAACATCACGATTATAGACGGACTTCCTTCAGAAAAGTTTAGTTTTCAAATGACCGAAGAAGAAAAAATCAGTCGTAAAAAATACTATGAAGAACAATTTCAAAAATTAGTATCTAAAGTAACCAAAGAAAATTATAATCTGGTTTTTTTTGACGAAATAATTTATACCATAAAAGCAGGACTTTTCTCTGAATCTATTCTACTGGATTTTCTAAAAAACAAACCAGAAAATCTAGAAGTAATATTAACCGGACAGGGACCTAGTGATAAACTTATAGAAATAGCAGATTATGTATCTGAAATCAAAAAGATAAAACATCCTTTTGAAAATGGAATTCCATCTCGCCCCGGTATCGAAAAATAAATACCTGCAGATTCTTAAAAAACAATGAAATTCCCCACTTTTTCACTGGAACGTGGTATACTATTAAACATGTGTTACAAATAATATGATACTGCAAAGTACATAGTCTCTGTAGTATCGGGAGGTCAACATACTTTTTGATCTCATTATTACAATATTATATATAAGAGGTCTATACATAATGATGAGTGGGAATTTACCAATTAAAAGTTTTGAAGATGTAGATAGTTGGGAAACTTTGATGTTTCTTTACAATGCTGCATTAAAAGAAGTTGGAACAAAAATCGAAATCCTAAACGATGAATTTCAGCATATCCACAAATATAATCCTATTGAACACGTAAAATCAAGAATTAAAAAACCCGAAAGTATTGTTAAAAAGTTAAAAAAGAATGGGTATGAATCAACGATTGAAAACATGGTTCAATATGTAAATGATATCGCAGGCATTCGTATTACCTGTTCTTTCACTTCAGATATTTACCGAATTGCTGATATGATTGCAAAGCAGAGCGATCTAAAAGTACTTGCATTAAAAGACTATATTAAGAATCCAAAAGAAAGTGGATATCAAAGTTATCATATGCTTGTAACTGTTCCTATATTCCTGTCAGACAGTGTTGTTGATACCGCCGTGGAAATACAGATACGTACTGTTGCCCAGGATTTTTGGGCTACTTTAGAACATAAGATTTACTATAAATTTGAAGGAAATGCTCCCGATTATATTAGTCATGAACTTCGTGACTGCGCAAAAATCGTCTCTCAGCTTGATCAAAAGATGCTTTCATTAAATGAAACTATTAAAAAGCTGGAAAAAGAAATGGATGAAGATAAATAACGGCAAAGCTGTAAGTGGTAAACTATAACCAGCAGATTTAGGCAAATAAAATCCAGCAACTATTACTGAGCATCATCGAATGATATACTGTCATTCGGAGGTGAAGAAAGGATGGTTAAATGGATGGATTACTAT
>JAQVHQ010000023.1:0-18696 GCA_028696165.1 Lachnospiraceae bacterium
ACTGTTATACATAGAGAACACCTTTCTTTGTCACCGTATTGGTTTAGTCGCTTAATACTTTATCACAAAGTTGGTGTTCTCTTTTTATTTATTTTCCATTATCCGAATAAAATTTTACGCTAGCCCCTATATTCTTGCCAAAATCTCTTCCCAAAAATCACCTACAATATCTAACAAAACACAAAACCAAACCAACTTCTCCACCCCACCACCAACAAATCCAGCCTCTAACCCCCATATCACCACAATCCCCGTGCTGCTTCCGCAGCACGTGCCTTCACTGCCAACAACCTTCCAAGCTTCCCACATCTCCCTCATAATCCCACCAACAAATCCAGCCCCTAACCCCCATATCACCACAATCCTCGTGCTGCTTCCGCAGCACGCGCCTTCACTGCCAACAACCTTCCAAGCTTCCCACTCTCTCCCTCATAATCCCACCAACAAATCCAGCCCCTAACCCCCATATCACCACAATCCCCGTGCTGCTTCCGCAGCACGCGCCTTCACTGCCACTCCCCAACCTCACTCCACCCCGTCCAAAAGCGCCGTAATCTTTTCACACCCACCCCAGCCAACATCAGGACGCAGCATCTCCCCACAAAAGCAGGTCAAAAGGTCCGCGCCTAAGAGTATCCGGCGGCGGGCAGCACACAGAAGCTCCAGTGGCTTTGGTGCAGGGAAAGTTTTTATTGATATAGAATAAGCTGATAAACTACTTGGCGCGCAGAGGTCTGGTGAAATGGGGCGAAAGGTGTTTTCCAAAACACCTTTCGAAGGCACCCTGAAGCCTATATGCATCAAGCATATAGGCTGAATGTGCCTGCACCCATTTCGCCAGACCTCTGCACGCCTAGTAGTTTACAGCGAAATGATCTATCAATAAAAACTTCCCTGCACCAAAGCCACTGGAGCTTCTGTGTGCTGCCCGCCGCCGGATACTCTTAGGCGCGGACCTTTTGACCTGCTTTTGTGGGGAGATGCTGCGTCCGTCCTCCACCCAAACGAAAAATTACAAGCCAGTATTCTTATGATACTCCTTAGTCAGCTTCTCCAACAACTCATCCATCGTCTTCTGATACAGCAAAGTATCCCCAGCCTGCTTATACCCCAGAGCCTCCTCATACTTCCTGGCCACATCACTACTCCCAAAATCACTCTTCGATTCCTGAATCTCCTTTAGCACTTCCTGGGCAGTCTCCCCATCCACGCCAAGTTCCACCAACTTCTTCTCATACTCCCCAAAAGGCCTGCTCATATAGAAAGCAAACAAATAACTCTTCAAAGAAGTCCGTGAATGCAAATTCTCATAAGCCTGCCTAAAACAATCCAGTGCTTCCTCCGTCTGAAACAACCGCATATAAGCACAGCCCATATTATTAAAAATACTACCCTTAAACTGCCCGCCAAGCTTCGTATCCTTTGTATGCTCCAAAGTATGCTGGTAAACCTGAATCGCATTCACATACTTTCCATGTCCCACCAGACAATCCCCTTTCAGCTTCTCTCTCATAATATCCGGCTGTCCCTCATAAGTAGCCAGATGAAGATTCAAAGTACGAAATTCATCCAAAGTTAAATAATTAATCTCTTTTAATACAGGAAGAATAAAATCACTCAAAGCAATCTCCACTTCCCTGTTTTCCCATTTTTCCAACAAAGTATAAAGTCGTCCGCTTAACTTGCGAAGACCAAGTTCATCACGAATCCAATCACAAAGCTCTGTATTTAAAATTGAATCATCCAACAGATACAGATTGTGAAACAAAAAATAGCATAGTTCCTCTATGGAATAGATATTCAGACTGATGCTTTCTATATAATAGGGATGTTGTGCTCTCTTTATCTGACATAATATATAACCGCTCATAGAGTTCCTCCTACACTTCTAACAGATCTGTCCAGATCTGACCACTGCTGGCATACATCTCCCCAAATCCCATATCCTTCGCCACAATCTGACATTTATGTGGAGATTCAAACTCAACACTCAGATGAATTCTTGTGGTTTTATTGGGCCTCTGTGGAAGATTTGATAACTGCATGCGGTATCGTGTGCGTTCCTGACTTTCCATATTATGTACAGAGAATACAAGTTCAGAAGTGTCATCCAGCAAAAATTCACACTCTTTTTCCGCCTCATACCAGTTCACACCCGCCATCACCATGGAGTAATATGCCTGTGTTCCCTGAATAGTCATCTCCATACCAATATTAGTTTTCACCAGATCCTGTCCTTCGTACAGATAACCCTTAAGATTATGTTCCTCCAGACGTTCCTTCACTGCATAACAGGCACCTTTTGCAAACAGATTATTTCCATAAAAGACTTTTCTCTGATTCTTACACAAAAGAGCAATGGATTTCACCGCCCATGCCTTATCAAAACCTTCTCCTGTAAGAAAGACCCCAGAAAATAAATAATTCTTAAAAGAATCCTGAATCAGCTGATAGAACTCCATATCCCGTTCCTTTGGATTCGGATTTAACTCTATGGTCTTTCCCTTTGTTAAAGTAACCGCCATCGGTCTTGGCTTTGGATTCAGAATCAAATCCTCATAGGAAACCTTATCATCATGGAAATGAAATAAAGCCACCCTGCGATTCCATATTTCTGGTCTTTGGTAGAACGTATGGTAGTAAAAACTCTCATGAAAATCCTGTACAAAAAACTGACCTTTTTCAAATCCGGCATACATACAAGCTTTTCTTAAATTCAGAACCATATTCCTACTTAATTCTTCCGTGGTAATCATAAGTCCGCTGATATGTGCAATAGGTTCTGCGATACCAAGCATCTTCAAGGTTTCTTTAAGAAACTCACCCATTAATTCAAAAGGCTGCCTTTCCTCTTCATCGACCATAACCGGTTCCACGGATTCACACAAATCATACAGCGAATCAATTCCAATCCAGCCTTCCTGAGAAGCAAAATAATCTGCCTCCATTCCGAATCGCCAGGTATCCTCGCCCTTTTTCTTACTCAGATGGGTAGAAAATTCATATTCATTTGTCCCAACCTTCATTGGAATTGAGATGGGATCCTGAGCTTTCCGGTCATAATAACAAAACTGAGAAAACTCTCTCCTAAGTTCAAATCCAATCAGGATATTTCTAACTTCATTCATCTTCTTTGCCTCCGATTTGTGCAGGTGTTCCTACCAATTCAAATCCTTCCTGAGTAATTTTCTCATAGAACAGATATTGCTGCATATGTTTCCCAAGCAGTTCCTCTTTCTGTAAATGGTGTGTCTCCAATATACGATTGAGCTGATTGTATTTGCTCATATCCTTAGCCGGGGTATGATTTACCGTAACACGTTTTTTCCTGGTAGTAATTATCTTACCTTCATGTTCGATAGTAAAATAGTAAGTCAATGCTTCCCCGTAGAACAGTACAAATTCCTTGGAAAATATACCCAGATACGTATTTTTCATAGGTTCTATCAAAAAGTCCTCTTCCTCTGGTTTCTGACCATTATTGGACATGACATAATGAAGAACTACTTTATCTTTAGGAAATGCTTTCTGTTCCACAAACACTCTGTCATCTAACTGATAAGGCTGAATCAGTTCTTTTGGCAGCTGTTGGAACAGCTGAAGCCTGATTCCCTTTTGATTTAGCTCTGTGAGAATTTTCTCCACATGCATACGCTGCTTCTCTGAGAGATTCTTTAACTCGATATAATATTTAATAAGAGCAAGACGACAGATTACATTGGATTCCCACTCTCTTTCATAGATATTCTCCAGACACTGATAGATAAACCGGTCTGGCTGACGATTCCCCAGGAAATAGCCATATGCTTCAAATGACAAATAAGCAACCAGAACCTGTTCTTTACCGCCATGACGGATATAACTGTGAAGCAGTGCCTCGCTGTGAGGCGGATATTCCCGCACAAACATGGCATAAATCATCAGTCGTTCTGTCAGGTCATAAGTATCTAACTGAAAACCTTCTGCGCTCTCCCACACCAGATACATATCTCTTACACAGCCTACAAAATATCTGGTCAGATAGGTCAAAATCACATCATCATATTTCCCCTGGCGGAACACGTACGCTGCGAGGAAATTCAATTCCTCATCCTCTTTAAACTCCGAATTTAAGATAATGCGGCTGCAAAGGCGAAGCAGTTTGTTGACATCCACATGCTCGTACCCAAACTCGCATGCCATATCAAAAGCTTCTTTATAAAGGCCGCGCTCAATTAACACTTCCATAAGAATAACTTTATTTAAATTGCCGTAATTTTTATAATGTATCTCCTGAAGATAATCATCAAGAGTATCATCTCCTGCATGTTCTGCATAATATTCCAACAGTTTCTGGCGCACCATCTGCTTATATTCTTCACGGAACACATGAGATGTCAGCACTCGCTGATAACAGTTGATATTATCCAGTGTAATCCGGCCTGGATGATCACCATTTTCACAATTGAACAACACAAATCCCGGATCTTTTACCTGTACATTCAGGCACTGTGAAACTAAATCCCGCCCATCAAATAATTTCTGAAGGCTGTATTCCACAGTATTATAATATCTGCGTTTTTTCACATCCTGGAAGATAATTTTAGCATCCCTTGTATAGACGAGAATATATGCCACTCCGTTTACACATGGAAATACCTGTTCCTTCTCAAATTCGCGATGATGTACCACCACACTATGAACCTTCGGATCGTCACAGTACAATTTATAAGTAAACATCATACGAGAGATAGCTTCACCCATAGAACGTTCTTTTATCACACGAATAAATTCCTGATACAGCACAGCATAATTCTGATTGAATCTGCCCTCTTGTAATTTACGTACGGTAAAACGCTCCATGCTTTCTTTATAAATGTCGTAAGTTTCCCGGTCCATGTTCTTATTTGCCACAATATTGGCAAATAAATAAGCTTTTTTCTTATCACTTAAGTTATTGCTGTACGCAAAATACAATCGAATCTGCTGAGGAAGCATTTTCTGATAATTTTCCTCAATAGTCTCCATGTAATATTCATATAATCTGGTCAGACGGATTTCTCTCTCCAACGCACGTTCATACCATTTAAAATAAATCTTACGCTCCGGATTACCTTTCATAATCAGCTTACAGATAGCTTCTAATATATCATCTGCCGGATAATCCCGGTATCCACGTTCCAATATTTTATAGACAGACTCATCAAAACGCTTATCATATCTGGATAAATCTGCCACTCTCATAGTAACTTCCCGATTCATGATACCCACACGACTGGCAAATAAAAGCACCTGGGTCATAAAGGCAGTCATCTTGTGCAGCTGTGTCACTTCTTTTTCCAGAATCAGATATGCTTCATAGTACAAAAACGGACTTCGACAGCCTATCTGAAACTGTTTTTCCAACATATATAACTTCTTAACCGGAGAATAATCCAAATCCGGATTCACCTTCAGATACATCCACAGAATCCAGAAATCATCCTCCTGTCGTTCCGCCATATCCCTGATTCTTCCCAGAACATTTACCTTATCCTCCGGCAGAAAACCGGTCAATTTACACAAATACAGGTAAAATGCCGCAAGTTCCCATTCGCCCTTGGAAAATGCACGATTAGAAAAGCCACGAAGAATCTTCTTCGCATGCTCTTCCTCCTCCATCAACTTATATACATATGCTTCATACAACATATGTACATCATAGTAATGTCCAGTTTCCTTCATCTCTTTGAGATTTTTAAGCGTCTCCTCCGCCCATTTAGTCTTCTCCATCTTACCCAACATAAAGGCTAAATAATTTCTGGTAAGCATTACCTTATTTTTCTTATCTACAAGATTAATGTTTACCAAAATCTTAGAGCTTAAAGATGCTTCAATATTAAATTCTAAAGTCTGATAAACAGTCTTTATAAGAATCTTTCCATACTGCCTGGCATCGGTAAGCTTATCCTTACGAATAATATATTCCAACCCAAATACACTTCCGATGAAGTCTTCCCCTGTAATCAGATGCTTCTCCACCTGTATGAAATCACCGACTGCTTCCACATCAGCGTGCAGATATCCCCAGTTCTTTTTGTGAATAGTCAATACATTCTTTGTGGATTCCGGCAATTCATGAAAAGCCCTGCCTGTATCTGTCAAAGCCAATGTAACCTGTTCTTTCTTGCCAATACCTATCAAAAACTCCTCTAAGTTCTGATAGGATACAGGATTTACAGTCAATGCTTCATATAAACACAAATATTTTGCATATTCGCCGGTTAAAAGCATCGGGAAATTCTCATTCGTAAATAAGGAGAAAGCTTCCCGGTAGTCCCGTGCCGATAAGGCAGCAAATTCATCCAGATTTAAAATCTCTCCTGAAGAAGTCTCAATTACTTCCGCCTCAATAGACAGGGAAAATGGAATATTGTATTCCCCTATATTAGAACTGACTGTCAGTTCACCATGGACTTCATCCCCAGGCTCCATACCGGTCACTTCAAATCCAAAAGGAATCTGAATCGTATTCCCAGAGAATTTTTCTTTTCCCAGAACCAGTCTCCTGTCTGAAGACAGTAAAATCCCCTTCACAGCACTGTTATTCGATGTGCTTATGTGCAGATCACCACGATAATTTTCTCCTGCCACCGTAGTGACACTGATGGAATCAGGAGATAAAATCAAGCTTGGTACATCGTATTCATATTTTCCGTTCAATAACTGTTCCATTCGTTTTTTCAATCTGCTCACCTACACTTGTCATTTTCGCTTATTGTACTTTTTATAGTCAGGTTATACTGTGCTATTATATGAAAGTCATGCTTGATACGGCTTGACTATTCATCTTTTACAGTTATAATAATTATAAACGTTTCATACGTTCATAGATAGTTTAAATTATACACTAGTTGGAACTGGTGCGCAAGTTTCTTCATGTTTCTCTGAGAGCTTGGGGATTGACAGGAGGACGCAGCAGAAGGCAGCATGACTATTGGCTTCAACTGAAAATTATCACAGGAAGATATGATGGGGGAAACTTCTAGGTTTTTGATGACTGCCAGTTATTGCAAATATTTTTGATTTACTTATTAAATGAGAAAAGAGGATATATTTTATGTTAAAACATAAGGACCATTTTCATGGTAGTGATTTGGAAAAGATTGAAGCCGTTTATGGTATTAAGAAGGAGAATATTGTCAGTTTCAGTGCGAATGTGAATCCTTTGGGAATTTCTTATAAATTAAAAGAGACTTTGTCGGAGCAGCTGGATGCGATTACTTCTTATCCAGATCGGGAGTATAAGGCGCTTCGTAAGGCGATTGCGGAGTATGCGGATACTCAGTTTGAGAATATTATTGTGGGAAATGGGTCTACGGAATTGATTTCGCTTTTTATTCAGACTCAGCGTGTGAAGAAGGCTCTGATTCTGGGGCCTACTTATTCTGAGTATGAGAGGGAAATTACACTGGGAGGCGGTACTACGCTTTATTATCCATTGAAGGAAGAGAAGGATTTTCAGATGGATGTGGATGATTTCTGTAAGCACCTGAATGATTCCATTGACCTTTTAGTTTTATGTAATCCGAACAATCCGACTTCGACAGCTTTAAACCGTGGGCAGATGCGCCAGATACTGGATGCTTGCCTGCAAAATGGAACTTTTGTTATGATTGATGAAACTTATGTGGAATTCGCCCCGACAGAAGAGAAGATTACTGCGATACCCCTTACCAATTATTACAGTAACTTAATCATACTGCGCGGAACTTCCAAGTTCTTCGCTTCACCTGGCCTTCGCCTCGGTTATGCAGTTACTGGCAACAATGACCTGATTAAAGCTATTAATACACGTCAGAACCCATGGACTATAAACTCCCTGGCAGAAATCGCAGGTCGTATTATGTTCGCAGACAAAGAATATCAAAACCATACATTCCAGCATATCGACACCGAGCGCACAGCCATCTATGAAGAAATGAGCAGCTGGGATACTGTCAAAGTCTATAAACCGCTGGCCAACTTCATGCTCTGCCGCATAAAAAAAGAAGGCGTCGATGCCGATACCCTCTTTGATCACTGCATCCGCCAAGGCCTCATGATCCGCAACTGCTCCACATTCCCATTTCTGGATGACAAATACTTCCGCTTCTGCTTCATGAGCCACGAAGACAATCAACGATTATTAAACGCTATCAAGGAAATTCTCAAATAATAATGTAATGAATAATACAGTATCGAATAGAAAATCGTCGAAGACTATTTTTAAGTCTTCGACGATTTTTTACTGTTTGAAAAGCTATTACAAAGTCTTCTCTACAATCTCACCACTCCGGTAAGCTTTCAAAAGTTCCTTCAGTTCTTCGATCCTAATCCGCAAAGCGCGTCCATTGTCCGTATCCCCCACTAACTGGCGATAAGGCATCCTCTGTACCATAATCTGATTCGAATGAATATCCGTCTCCTCCGTAATTGCATCCTCCGTAGAAGTAAAAGGTTCGTGTGCTACCAAACTCAATCCATAAGAATTGTAAGTAAGTGTATACCCCGCAATTCCAGTCTGATTCTGATAAGCCTTAGAGAATCCTCCATCGATAACCAAAACCTTACCATTGCATTTTACCGGACTCTCCCCATCTCTCTGTAAAACAGGCACATGTCCGTTGACAATATGGCTGTCTTTATGAGGTAATCCAAATTCACCTAGTATACTGTCCACCACATTTTCATTCTCCAGAAGACAATAATATGGATTTTTCCTCTCTTTATGCAGTTCCTTATCAGCCACAAAGTATCGCTCAAAAGTTGCCATCTTATCTTTACCAAACAGCGGTGAGTTCTTATTGCTCCAGATATACCACAGAATATCCATGCCCTTCTCTCGCTCTTCCGGTTCCAATGCAAAGAAAGCTTTACGGATATAAGTATCCAGCACATCATACAGTGCCTTACCCTTATAGGTTTTTCCAAATATATCGACCTCTTTGAAAGAGCCATCTTCATTTAAAGGCACACAACCATGATACAGCAGATTAGAATTATAAATCTTATACAGATTTCCACGGTTTAACAGCAGTGCCATATGTTCCTGAAGGCGGTCACACTGTTCAAACGCCGCCTGCAGACGCTCCATAACTGCCGCTTCTTCTGCCGATAATTCATATGGATTCTTTGGATCAACGGTAGGGAAATTTTTATCTAAAAGTTCATATTCCTTTCCTTCATAGACCAATACACCACGATCATAGTCAATCTTATCCAGGAGCAGTCTGTTATTCATATCAAACTCCTTGCGCCGCATAATCAGCTGACCTTCCAGTTTAAACTGAATGATGGAAATTGCCTTGTGCATCTTTACATTCAGCTCAGCCTCGGCCAAAGTACCTTCATGGTTTCCCTTGATTTTGAAACATTCACATGGATCATTGCGATATGTATCTATAGCAAATGTTGCAAATGGAATCAGATTGATACCATATCCATCTTCTAACATATCCAGATTTCCATACCGTGCACAGATACGAACTACTGTAGCAATACAGGATAATTGTCCCGTAGCCGCACCCATCCAAAGTACATCATGATTTCCCCACTGGATATCAAGAGAATGATAATCCGTCAGTTTATCCATAATACTTGGACACCCATTACCACGATCATAGATATCCCCTAATATATGAAGGTGATCTACAACCAGACGCTGAATCAATTCACTCAAAGCTTCAATAAACTCCTCCGCGCGTCCGATATCAATGATAGTCTGTACGATAGATTCATAATAAGCTCCCTTATCCTGAACCTCTAATTTTTCTGTAATTAACTCCTCTATAACATAAGCAAAATCCTGAGGCAAAGCTTTACGTACTTTCGAGCGGGTATACTTCGATGCTACACATTTACAGACTTCTATTAGACGGTATAACGTAATCTTATACCAATCATTCATATTGTCCTCTGTCTTGGCAACCAGATCCATCTTTTCTTTCGGATAGTAAATCAGAGTGGCCAGAGACTTCTTATCAGACTCACTTAATGTATGTCCGAAGACATCATCAATTTTTTTTCGCACTGCTCCTGAACCATTCTTCAACACATGAGAAAAAGCCTCATATTCCCCATGAATATCCGTTATGAAATGCTCGGTTCCTTTAGGCAAATTTAAGATTGACTGCAAATTAATAATCTCTGTAGATGCCTTGGCAATGGTAGGAAACAACTCCGCCAAAATTTCCAAATATCTTCGATCCACCTTTTGTTTCTGTAAACTCCCTTTTTTCTCCATAAAAACTCCTTCCCTTTAAATCTCATTTACTGAAAATCAAATAATGAAATCTGATTAGATTCCGGTATATCTCCAAACAAGCCCAAGTCTGCCATAAGATCAATGGCGCCTTTGCTGACCTTTGTCCTGGTTCTAAAATCATCCTTAGATAAGAACAGCCCCTTCTTAGCTTCCGCCTCTACCATATCTGCTGCTTTATCACCCAGACCTTCCACTGAATCCAGAGAAGGCATGATTTTTCCATCAATTACCTGGAACCTGTGTGCCTTTGCCTTATAGATATCAAGTGGCAGGAATTCAAATCCTCTTGCATACATCTCCTGCACAATTTTCATATCCTTGTACTGATCTTCTTCCTTATTAGCTGCACTGTCACCCTTATCTTTAATCTGCTTCATATGAAACTCCAGGCGTTCTTTTCCCAGACACATAAGTTCATAAGAAAATGCATTGGCACGAATACTAAAATACGCTGCATAATATGCCTGTGGATAAAAGATCTTACAATAAGCGATACGCCATGCCATCATAACGTAAGCTGCTGCATGGGCTTTCGGGAACATATACTTAATCTTCTTACAAGACCAGATATACCAATCTGGGACATTATGTTCAAGCATGACTTCTTCCCATCCAGGCTGTAATCCCCTACCCTTACGTACAAACTCCATGATTTTAAAGGAAAGTGCTGCATCTACTCCCATCTGTATCAGATAAATCATAATGTCATCTCGAGTACAAATCGCTGTAGAAATAGTTGCCTTACCCTCATCAATAAGGGTCTGTGCATTTCCCAGCCATACGTCTGTACCATGAGAAAGGCCGGCAATTCGAATCAAATCTGAAAATGCCTGTGGCTTTGTATCTATTAACATCTGCATAGCAAAATCTGTACCAAATTCCGGAATACCAAGACATCCTAATTTACATCCCCCGATATCATCTGGAGATATCTTCAGCGCACTGGTATCTGCAAATAATGACATAACCTCCTTGCTGTCCAGTGGAATCTGCTTCGCGTCAATGCCGGTCAAATCTTCCAGCATACGAATCATGGTTGGATCATCATGTCCCAGGATATCAAGTTTGAGCAAGTTTCCATCGATAGAGTGGTAATCAAAATGTGTGGTAATAATATCCGAAGTCATATCATTCGCAGGATGCTGTACCGGAGTAAACATATTAATGTCTTCTCCCAACGGCAACACGATAATCCCACCCGGATGCTGTCCTGTAGAACGGCGGATTCCCGTACACCCCTGCACGATACGGTCAATCTCGCAGTTTCTCTTATGAATACCCTTCTCCTCATAATATTTCTTCACATAACCAAATGCTGTCTTATCTGCCAGAGTTCCGATGGTACCAGCTTTAAATGTCTGTCCCTCACCGAAGATTACCTCCGTATATTTATGAGCCTTCGCCTGATAATCACCAGAAAAGTTCAAGTCAATATCCGGCTCCTTATCTCCATCGAATCCCAGGAATGTCTCAAATGGAATATCAAACCCGTCCTTCTTAAGTTTCGCACCGCATACCGGACAAATCTTATCCGGCATATCACATCCGGAACGTCCGGAATAGGCCTTTACTTCCTCTGAATCAAAATCACTGTAATGACATTCTTCACATATATAATGAGGACTTAAGGGATTTACTTCCGTAATACCTGACATGGTTGCTGCCAGAGAAGAACCTACAGAACCTCTGGAACCTACCAGGTATCCATCCTCATTTGATTTCCAAACCAGTTTCTGCGCAATGATGTACATAACCGCATAGCCATTGGAAATAATGGAATTTAGTTCTTTCTCCAATCGTGCTTCTACAATAGAAGGAAGATTCTCTCCATATATTTCTCTTGCACGGGTATAACAAATGTTTCGAAGGTCCTGATCGGAATTTTCAATAACCGGCGGGAATTTGTCCGGATGAATCGGACATATTTTCTCGCACATATCACTGATTTTGTTTGTGTTCGTAATAACAACTTCTCTTGCCTTTTCATAACCAAGATAAGCAAATTCTTCCATCATCTCTTCGGTAGTACGAAGATAAAGTGGGGCCTGATCATCTGCATCGTCAAATCCCTTACCCTTCATGATGATTCTTCGATAGACTTCATCTTCCGGGTTTAGAAAATGCACATCACAGGTTGCTACTACCGGCTTTTTAAACTGTTCTCCCAGCTTTACGATTTTCCGGTTAATATCCTTTAAATCTTCTTCACTGGTAACCGGACCGCCTTCTTTTCGAAGCATAAATGCATTATTCCCCAGAGGCTGTATCTCCAGATAATCATAAAAGCGAACCAACCGGGCTATCTCTTCATCAGAACGCCCATCTAAAATTGCCTGATATAATTCCCCTGCTTCACAGGCTGAACCTATAATCAATCCGTCTCTATATTTCATAAAAAGACTCTTTGGAATCTTCGGCTGACGATTATAATATGTTAAATGAGACTGAGAAATCAGAGTATATAAATTTATGCGGCCTGTTTCATTGGTAGCCAGTATAATGGCATGGTGCGAACGCATCTTACGGATATTTTCCACAGAAGCCGCCGACACTTCATTTAAGCGATCCAAGGTCTCAATTTCACGTTCTTTACACATATTGACAAATTTCAAAAAGATTTCTGCGGTACAGGCAGCATCATCCACTGCACGGTGGTGATTCTGTAAGGATACATTAAGTGCCTTCGCCACATTATTTAATTTATACTTACTGATATTTGGTAATAAGAAGCGTGCCATACCTATAGTGTCCACGGATGTATAATCAAAAGGAATCCCCTGCCGCTCACAGTTTTTAGCCATAAAAGACACATCGAACACGGCATTATGTGCAACTAACACACATCCTTTTATAAACTCCATAAACTGTGGAAGAATTTCTTCTATTGCGGGTGCTCCTGATACCATATCATCGGTAATGCTTGTAAGATTTTCTATACGAAACGGTATCGGTACCTTAGGATTTACAAATGTCGAAAAACGATCAACGATTTTGCCCTGTTCCACCTTTACCGCACCGATTTCTATAATCTGATTGGTATTCGGACTAAATCCTGTGGTCTCTAAGTCAAATACCACATAAGTCTCATCCAGTGTCTGATGTTTGCTGTTTTCCACAATCCCCTTTAAGTCATCTACCAGATAACCTTCCACCCCGTAGATTACTTTAAAATCGGCATCCTTCGGTATTGCACCTCCATATACATGGTTAGCCTCCGGGAATGCCTGCACTACACCATGATCAGTGATTGCTATAGCCTTCTGTCCCCATTCATAAGCACGTTTGATGATGGAAGTGGCATCCGATACTCCATCCATGTCACTCATCTTTGTATGGCAGTGAAGTTCCACTCTTTTTTCCGGACTGTTATCCATTCTCTGAGAGCGGAAATCTCCACTCTTTTTAATTCCCACAACAGAACCAATAGTTAAGTCTCCATCAAACCGGTCTATGGTGGTAATTCCTTTTAATCGAATAAAAGCACCTTTCTTTATAAATGACATTTCCGGCACCTGTTCATTTCGCACGAACATCTTTACTACAATCGTATCCGTAAAGTCCGTTATGGCAAATATAAGAATGGTCTTTTCATTTCGAATCTCTCTGCTGTCGGTGCTGATGATCTGACCTCGAATAGTAACTTCTCCAATTTCTCCGATAATGGTTTCGATGGCAATGGCATCATCATCAAAATCCTTTCCGTATAATACATCAGGATTATCTGACTTACGCATCTCATATCTTCTGGAGTTCCAGTTATTCCCTCCATTGCCACGGCCGCCATAGCCGCCTTTTTTCTTATCTGTTTTCTGATTTTTCCCGTCAGAACCGGCATCCTTACTATTTTTTGCAGCACCTGAAACAGCATTATTTTCTGCAGCATTTCCAGATGCATCCTTTCCCGCACCATTCATGCTATCTGCTCCAACTAAACCACTCTCCGATACAGTATTCCCGGAACCTGCTCCGGCGACTTCTTCTGCCGCTCCTTCTCCCTGATTTCCATTACCGCCATCACCATTTTCATAATCTTCTTCACTGCCCTCGCCCCTTCCAACTGCAGACATGGACAAAAGATGCTTCGCCTCCTGTGCCACACGAAGCTCGCTGTTTTTATGATAAACGCTTTCCCTTGCTTCTTCATACACCATATGAATCTTCAGAGAAAATCCACTTCTCTCACAGAATATCTTCTCCAGTACACGAATTAACTCCTCACTGACGCCTTCTGCAAGCGCACCCAGCGTGGTAGTCATCTCCATGACTTTCTCCTCCGGGAAAGAAATAGAAGCCGTATTGAATATGTTATATTCCAATATACTGTATTCTTTTAATTCCAGTGCAATACTGGAACGATACGCCTCCAGGAAATTTTCCGGAGTATACTGGCTTGAAAGTTCGAACTTTTCTATAATCTTGACCTGAAGCTTCACATTGGCAAAAAACTGCTCTTTAATTGCTGACTGAAGCGCCAGGATATGCTTCTTATGTATCCAGGTCTTGCTGGTAATATAAACCCGAAGCAAATCTCTGGAACTATTCATGGCGACCTTCGTTACCACGATTACATCCACCAGTTCCTGGATTTGTTCGTCCACTATTAAATTTGGAAAAACATCCAAAAACATTTTCTCCATTTATTATTCTCCTGTCTATATAAATTTCCTCATCAACTAGATGGTCTTAGGCCAGTTTAACAGTTCTTCTCTCAGACATCCCAGTAAATCTTTCTCAGGCACCTTCTTAACGATCTCACCTTTTTTAATCAACAGACCTTCACCCTTGCCCCCGGCAACTCCGATGTCTGCTTCCTTCGCTTCTCCCGGTCCGTTTACCACACAGCCCATAACAGCAACTTTAATATCAAGATCAATATCCTGTACCATATCTTCTACTTTATTGGCAAGTCCAATCAGATCAATCTGTGTACGTCCACAGGTAGGGCAGGAAACCACTTCGATTCCACCTTTGCGAAGATTCAATGTCTTTAATATACGTTTTGCAGATTTAATTTCTTCCAGCGGATCTCCTGTCAGAGAAACACGAATGGTATCTCCAATGCCTTTCGATAAAATCATACCCAGTCCGATAGCCGACTTAATATTACCGGAATACAGCGTCCCCGCCTCTGTAATACCCACATGAAGCGGATATTTTGTCTGCTCGGCAATTAGTGAATGCGCAGCATCACACATCATGACATCAGAGGATTTAATACTGATAACAAGATTATCATATCCTAAGTCCTCGATAATCCGAACCTTGTCCAGTGCACTCTCCACAATACCTTCTGCCGTGACACCATGATACTTCTCCACCAGTTCTTTCTCCAAAGAACCACTGTTAACACCTACACGAATTGGTATTTTTCGTTCTTTCGCCACGTCCACAACAGCCTTAATCCTGTCCAGACTTCCGATATTACCTGGATTAATTCTGATTTTATCCGCACCATGTTCCATAGCCGCAATCGCCAATTTATAATCAAAATGGATATCCGCCACCAGAGGAATAGAAATTTTCTTTTTAATCTTACCAAGAGCCTCTGCAGCCTCCATCGTAGGAACCGCACACCGGATGATATCACAGCCTGCTGCCTCTAGCTTTTTAATCTGCTTTACTGTAGCTGACACATCTTCCGTCTTTGTATTTGTCATCGACTGAATCAAAATTGGATTGCCCCCACCGATGACCCGGTCTCCTATATGAATTACTTTCGTATTATCTCTGTACATACACTTCTCCCTTTTTCTAATTCATCAATTTTGCTTATTGTTAATACCGCCATTATCTTTAATCAAAAGAAATCCCATTAACATACTACATATAATTACCATTCCACCTAAGAGAACATACCATTTCACTGAAATATAAGCACCCGATATACACTCCATAACGCCAAAACACATATCTGCCCCAACAGAATTATTATTTACCAGGGCCTCTCCACCTTCATACAAATCATTCTGTCCGAAGTAGGATATTATTTGAAGTGTACTGTCACTATTATCTGCAGAAGTAAGCCTTATCTGATACGTTTCTGATTTCGATGGCACTATGGTTTCAAAATCCCATACCAGATTATCTAAAGCTAACAAATCCGCCGTAACACTCTTCGCTGCAATAACATTATTCTGTGCATCTAACAGTTCCATGTTGTAACTTACCGACGAGGGTACTGCGGCAGGCACAATATTCACACTAATACGGTTAAAAGGAATTGAAGTTTTAAAATACTGTGTTATATTCTGCTTATTATTGACTTCGAGAAATCCATCATTATCTGAATATTGGGATTGTGCATTATAATGTATAAAGTCAAACTTTTTTTGTGTACATATATCGAAATTGTGTATTAAGCATATCACTATCATCAATAGATTTAAAGTCACTGCTGCATATTTTACACCACTCGCAACTCTTTTATCGTGATTGGCAAACACGCTATCCCAACTATATCCCCCTTCAACAGCAAGAATCTGAATAACAAATACCATTCCTATGCTATAGTGGTCCTGGGATTCCCATAATAAATAAAATAGTATTGTGCCCAGCCATAACAATCTCATCACAAAATACCAATCAATTTTATGCGTCCTGATTGATTTCACGATTCCTAACAAAACAAGAACTAGAGTAAATAGATAAAATCCCTGACAGTATAACAGAAAAAAATCTGCCTTATCACCGCATAAGTAACTGTAAAGTTTTGACTGTGTTCCATTCTTAACCCACCCTGAGGAATATCCTCTTGAGCCATCCTGCCAGGTGACTTGAAGTTTCTGTTTCATCCTTTCAGCAAGTCCCATCACACCCAGGTTTTCTATTCTTTCTTTGATTTTTGCAATATCACCTTCAACTTTTTCTTCATGTGTAGGAAACTGCTGAGTATATTGAAGATCTTCAATATTAAATGTACCAGTTTCTCCTAATCCCATCATAATCCAATGAACAGTTGGAAAAGCAGCATCTGTATTGTCGAACTCGACAAAACGAGCTTCATACTTCTCACAGCCAATGGATATAACCCCCATAAAACAGGCTGCACTTAACAAATATACGGCAATTTTCTTCCATCCACTTTTTTTCCATACACATAAAGCCAAGGAACATATAAAAATAGCAATAAGCAAAATCACCTGCGTTATGCGTATTCTCAATCCTAAAATTGTACAGCCTGCAAAGAGGAGCAGAAAAACAATTTTCTGAAAATCACGTCTTGCTTTAGGAATTAATATTGCGAAAAGAATGGCGCCCATTAAAAAGGGCAGACTTAACACTGTTGTATAATGCCATATTGTCCATATATATATAACCGGATTCAAGCTGGAAAAAGCCAAAAATAAAAAGGCATTATTCCTTCCCCCAAGCACATATGCAATCCCCCATGATGCTAACAACGCTAAGTCCATCATAAACATTCCAAAAAAACATAAGATAAGATGTGTATCACCAATGTTCATAATTTCAGCTGTTTTTAATAATAAATATATCCATGTCAAGACCGGAAGATTATGTCCATATCGCTGAAAATACTGTCCATAGAATTCCGGGTTAATAACTTTGTCAACAAGTAAACGCTGAGCCTGTTCATAAATCAAATAATTATCATAGATTACATTCGGCCGCATAATACATATATAAGCACATTGTATACCGATAATAAAAAGTCCCAATATAGCCGAAATTATGATAATAGTTTTTTTATTCCACTTATCCAGTTTTCTTTTCAAAACGCCAATAAGTAATCCTAAAAATATCGAAACAGTAATTGTCTCCAATACCACATTGCGATTCAGAAAAATATTTTTTGCCTGTGGTATCTTCTGTGCTGAAAACCATATAATACTAATCGAAAAAAAAGCAATAAGTATTGTTGTCACAGCAAAAACAACATTGAAAAAAAGCCCTTGCTTATGTTTGATTTCCAAATTTATTACTCTCCTCATCTGTTTTATATAATCGTACGTTCTATAAAAAATTTAGGTCTCTTTTTAGTCTCCCCGTAAATTTTACCGACATATTCGCCAATTACACCCAGACAAATCAATTGAATGCCTCCCAGCATCCATACCGATACCATCAGCGATGTCCATCCAGGAACAGTTGTTCCCACAAATTTTTCAATCAATGTCCAAAAAAGCATCACAAAACTAAAAGCACTAATCAGCAGACCAATATTGAGCACAAATCTGATAGGTTTTATACTAAAAGAAGTAATTCCATCAAAAGCAAAAGATATCATCTTTTTCAACGGATATTTACTTTCCCCTGCAAATCGTTCACCCCGTTCATATGCAACGGTTGTCCACCGGTAACCTATTAATGGTACAATTCCTCTTAAGAATAAATGTACTTCCTCAAACTCCAACAATGCTTCTACAGCACGCTTACTCATCAAACGATAATCTGCATGGTTGTAAACAATTTCT
>JAQVHQ010000023.1:18796-50611 GCA_028696165.1 Lachnospiraceae bacterium
TGTCCACCGGTAACCTATTAATGGTACAATTCCTCTTAAGAATAAATGTACTTCCTCAAACTCCAACAATGCTTCTACAGCACGCTTACTCATCAAACGATAATCTGCATGGTTGTAAACAATTTCTGCGCCCAAAAAAGCCATAAATTTGTAAAAGCCCTGTGCTGTACACCGTTTAAACCAGGTATCCTTTTTTCTTTCTGAACGTACACCGTAAACCACTTCGTATCCCTGCTGAAAGTTGTCAATCATCTCATCCATCGCATTAATATCATCCTGCAAATCAGCATCCATAGAGACCAGCATATCTGCGTAGTTTACAGCTACTGTCATGCCAGCTAACAGCGCATTTTGATGTCCACAGTTTCTTGACAGATTAACCCCGGCAAAAAGTTCATTTTTCTCATGAAGGTTTTCAATTATCTCCCAGGTTCTATCATTTGAACCATCATTTACAAAAAGCACCTTACTTTCTGGACTAATTTGATTCGTTTCTATAAGTTTCTTCATTTTTTCTTCTAACCTGCGTGCTGTTTCTGGCAGAACGGCTTCTTCTTTGTAGCATGGAATAACTACATATAGTATCTCTTTCATATAAATATCCTTCCTATATCATTTTTTTATTGTATCATATTTTATTTGTAAAAGGAATTAGATTTGTTTTTGTATTGCACCTTTTCCGCAGAACTTATATAATAATATATATTTGCTCGAATTAAGGAAGGAAAACTTATGAAAAAGAAAACACTGTTACTTAAGAATTATTTTTTCGATTATCTTTCAGATAAAAAATCCGCGCCACATTTTTATCTGATTCTACTTATTGTTACAAATATAATATTTATAACACTATATGCTACTTTCATATTTGGTAATGGAACTTATATGTACAATGATATTGGCAGTGATACATCTGCCATGAGCTATCCATTCAATATCTTTCTATCAAAGCTTTTGCATTCCGGAAAGTTTTCTCCTTATGCACTAGGCGTTGGACTTGGTACAGATATCCTGCCCACACTTTTGCAATATGTAAATCCTATCAATTTTTTGCTGTTGCTTTTCACTGAAAACACTTTTCCGGCAGCTTTACTAATTGTTACATTTTTAAAATTAAACATTATCAGTATCTTCAGCTACAAATATTTTAATCTCATATTTAAATACAGACCGGTTTCTATCATCTGTGCCTGGATTTGGACATTTTCCAGTTATATTATTCTGTGGGGACAGCACTATTCATTTTGCACGGCAGCTATGCTATTTACTCTATTTCTCTATTTCCTGCATCGCTACCTTACACTCACGCAGAGTAAAAGTGTGGTCTTTTTTATCCCGGTCATGACCATTTTTATATTTACAAATTACTATTTTTTTTATATGACAGGGATTATTTCCGTACTCTATCTGCTTTTTGTACTAATCCGATCCCACAAAAGCATACGTGAAATTGCACAAAAACTTATAGGACTTGCCGGAATGGCTCTATTATCTATGGGTATTGCCGGAATTACACTAATTCCAACTATAAATTCATTTACCAGAAGCGCAAGAACAAATGCAATAACTACTCAGAATATGTTTTCATATTTTAAGCCACATAATATCCAGACCCTTTTGTCTACCCTGGCGCGTTTTTTTTCAAACAATATGCTTGGAACAGGTTCAAATTACAGTGGAATGATGAACTATTATGAAATCGGGATGTATTTTACCAGTTCACTTTTTCTCTTTTCAGCAATTTATCTTGTGTTCCGAAAAAAATATCGCAAAACCACCGCTGCTCTTTTGATTATATCCCTCCTGTCTGTCATCTTTCCATTTACAGGCTGGTTGTTCACTTTCAATGTTGCAGCACAGCGCTGGACTTTTATTATATGTTTGTTAGAAGTTTTGACTATTGGCTGCTTTCTTTTTGATATTTTCACACAGCCTTCCAAGATTGCTATAAAGCGTACTCTGATTTTATCTCCTATTATTTACACAGTTTCTTTTCTGTGTTTATTTTACGGACATAAACATAATTGGTTTTATATAAACAAAACAACTTTGGCTTTGAGTTTAGGTTTTGTAGGTTTATATTGGATTCTTTTACTGCTGTTTTTATTAAAATACCATACTCGTTATTTTTTAATACCATTTATTGGTATATTAATTTGTGAATTAGTACTAATGAATTATACCTCTATTAACCGGCGGCCATATATTACAAAAGAAGAATTGGCACACGATATTTATAATGACGGCAGCAAAGAAGCTGTTGCTGAAATTAATTCCGTGGATTCAGACCTCTATCGCGTAAGTAAGACTTATTTTTCACATTCTTATAATGACGCAATGGTACAGGATTATAATGGTTTATCCATTTATACATCCGTAAATTCCTCTAACTTAATACAATTAAAGAACAACTATGATGCTTTTGGCTATTCCGGAAACAGTTTTTATATTGATTACAGCCAATATATGTTAGCCACTTTATTAGGAACACGATACGTAATTTCAGACTCTGTTCCTGCAATGGATAGTCGCTTATATACTAAAGTTGCCAATGTGGGCACAAAGGAAATATATAAAAATAATTACGCTTTACCATTTGGCTACCTATATCAAAATCAGTTATCTACTACAGAATTTTCAACTATGACCGATACAGAAAAACAATTAAATTCATCTATTGGTTTTTATTATACAAATGAGGCTTCGCCAAAATCTGAAACAGCCTACCCAAGTGCAAAGCTTCCTGTTGCATCAGCAAAATCAGATTTACTAAACGAAATTACTAATGCCAATTTCTGCGAACATACCTTTGTTGATCAAAAATTAACTCTTTCAGCAGTTGGAGCAGACCCGTATATAACCATGGAGGACAGCAGCAAATTTTCTAACTCCGGAACCAATTACTTTGTCATTTCTTCTGATGGAAGTTCCAGCGAAGCAATTGCTCTTGCATTATATGTTACTACGGACTCAAACCCGGAATTTAGTGATGCACTGGTATACAATATATCCTTATCGCAAGGTAATCCAAACTATTCATTGCTTCTGCCTGCCAACATAACAGGGCTCCGCCTTGATTTACCGAACGAAACAAGTTCCATTAATCTCACCGAAATGTCCGTTCTTCACTATGAAGACGAAAACCTAATGGATACCCTTCTTTCCGATTTATCGCAGAGTCCCGTAACTGATGTCCTTTTTAAAGACAGTACCTACCAGGCAACTGTAAATGCCTCCTCAACATCAATGATGTGTATTCCACTTATTTATGATGACCAATGGAGTGCATCCATAGACGGGAAACCAACATCCTTATACAATATCAACAGCGGACTATGTGGTGTAGAAATCCCTTCCGGGAAACACAAAGTAGTATTAAAATACACCCCAGCCCATTTCACAGCCGGAGCCATGACTACTACTGTTTCCCTCCTGCTATACTTCTATCTCTTCCGTCATCAATTTAAACAAGCCGGACTACTAATTAAAAAGAAGTTAAAGAAATCAAAAAAAGAAACATCCAACGCATAACAAAACAAACGCTCATCCACCCCACCCGCATCCGCCACTGCCCACACCCAGCCCAGCCAGATAGACCGTACACCGGCCGCAGGGTGCGTTGTTTTTATTGATATCGGAATAAGCTGATATCAATAAAAACAACGCACCCTGCGGCCGGTGTACGGTCTATCTGGCTGGGCGTCCCCCCTCCTCATCAAAATTCAATCTCTCTTCCTCCACCACCAGCGGCCTATCCAGCACCCTGGTATTAATACTCAATATATACTCTCCCAAAAATCCAATAAAGAACAACTGCAAAGCTCCCAAAAAGAAAATCCCAATCAACATAGGAGCCACCCCGGCCGAAAACCTATCCCAATAAATCAGCTTCAAGATCAAATATACAATCCCCGCCACAAAACTGCATCCTCCAACAAAGAATCCAAGAAATGTAGCCATCCGCATAACCACTTTTGAATAAGAAGTAATCCCCACCATAGCATAATCATAGAGACTGTAAAAATTATTTTTACTCTTTCCAGCTCTCCTCTTCTTCTGCTCATAAGGAATAGCCACATAATCATACCCCAGCTCCGCAATAATTCCGCGCAGGTATGGCATCGGATCATGTAAATCCCGTACAACATCTACAAAAGCCTTATCATATAATCCAAATCCGGTAAACTGCTCAATGTGATCAATATCCGTAATCTTCTGAATAAACTTATAATACATAGCACGGATATGATACATAACTTTTCGTTCCTGGCTGGAACTCTTCACACCGATAACAATCTTCGTTCCTCGCTCCCATTCTTCTACGAATTTCACCACCATATCCAGTGGATCCTGAAAATCAGCACACATGCGGATAACACAGTCACCATATGCCTGTTTCAACCCATGTACAGGAGAACGCATCTGCCCAAAGTTCTTAGCATTGAATATAGCCTTCACATGCTTATTGTCTTTGCATATCTGACGCAGATATGCCTGAGTATTATCCTTGCTGTGATTATCTATAAATATAATTTCATAATCATAGCGAGACAAATCACGCTCAAAGATTTCTGACAGCTGCTTTGCCATCAGTACTACATTGGCTTCCTCATTATAAGTAGGTATCACTACTGATATTTTCTTCATTGGTGTAAACTCCTTCTCCATTCAATCGTCTCCCGAATTCCTTTTTCAAATGTATATAATGGCACAAATCCGGTATCACGCCGCAGAGAATCAATATCTGCACAGAGATTCATCACTGCTCCCTTAGGATAAGGTCTCATTCCAATTCCGGGTTTTATTCTCTTATTAATACAATCACGCATAATATAAATGTAATCCTTAAGCGGCATCGCCTGTCCACTGCCTATACAATATACCTGCTGGTCTTTTCCGTATTTTCCCAGTAGATAATACGCTCTTCCGGCATCCTTGCTATACAGATAATCCCATCTTTGTTCTGCTGGTGTAAATTCCGTAGATTCCCCTGCAAGCATCTTCTCGATACTGCTGGCAATCATAGTAGTATCTTTCTCATAGATACCATAAACGCTGAAAATCCGAGGCCATACACAGATGATACCAAGTTCCTTAGCCCGTAATCTGGCCAATTGCCCCGCTGCAAGTTTACTGACTCCATAAGGTGTCGTTGGATTAGCCGGTGTCTCAGGTCCTATCTCATCCTCATCACAGATACCATATTCAGCCTGTGATCCAGCCCCTACAAAACGGGTACAGCCAAGTTTTGCTGCCGTCTCCAAAGCATCCAGCGTATATGTGATATTGACACTCTGCTTTCTGGTATTCTTATTTCTGGCTTCTCCGGTATTGGCCCAGGCGATATGATAGAAAGTATCACATCCCTTTGGAACTTTATTTTCTAATTCTGACAATTTATCCAACTGGCACTCCACCAAATGCAAATGCGTACCGCACTTTTCCAAACGCTCCTTATGGGGCGAATTGGGTCTTATTACCGCATAGATTTCCAGATGATGTTCCAGACATTCATCAATCAGTGCTCTTCCAATCATACTGGTGGCACCTGTTATTATTACTTTGTGCATATTCGTCTCCTGTAAAATACACTCTAACCTTAACAATTTCTGATATCACATACCGTTTTCTATGACTCTTCTACCAAAGGAATATACATATTCTCCTTCAATTCATCTCTACTCAAGAATGGATACATATCCTCTAACGGTGCTGAATACATCCGGCCATCCTCTAATCGCCTGGATGATATCTTTGGCTGGGTCTTCTGATATTTTCCCACGAACACTTCACAGATGCAAGCACCTTTTTCAGAAAGGATTTTTTCCAAATCAGCCCCAATGGTCTGACTAGAGGTGCATTGATGATATAAAAATCCATAAGCAGGTGCCAATTTACTCAGATTTGGGAAACTTAAATCTCCGCTTTCTTCTCCGATTCCAATCAACGGTTCACCAAAGAAGCTCTGCTGAGTCTGGCGAATAGAATGATATCCCTGATTGTTAATGACAAACAGTTTTACATCCATGCCATTTTGCTTTATTGTCTGCAATTCCTGTATGTTCATCTGAAGACTGCCCTCACCAGTCACACAGTAAACAGTATCCCCTTTCGCGGCCACACTTGTACCGATAGCCGCCGGAAGACCGTATCCCATAGACGCAGTAGCTGAATTCGTGATAAAACGCTGTCCCTTCTTGATGATACTGGTCTGGCTTCCCGCCACACGGGAGGTGCCACAGCTTACCACAATATTGGCATTTTCTGGAAGCCGTTGGGTCAATTCTTTGTAAAACACATAGATATTTGTAGTGTTCTCTTCTTTTTCTTCATATAAATCAGGTGTCACCACTGGATAGTTTTCTTTCCACTTTTGACACTGGCTGCGCCAGTTTTCTCTGTCTGATAATGGATGTTGTTTACTGCATCCCATCTCTTCTAACTTCTCTATTAACTGTTCCATAAGAATTCCTGCATGGGCACATACCGGAAGACTCACATGAATATTTGGTTTTTTAAGCTCTTCTTCGTCAATATCATTGATAATCGTGTAAGCTGCTCTTGCCCAGTTCTCATATTGAAAACCAGTCTGCAGAATACTTTGACGACTCCCGATAGATAATAATACGTCACTGTTTTGAACAGCAAAATTACCCGGACGATTTCCTGTTCCACCATTTCGTCCCACATAAAGGGAATCTTCTGTTTCCATCAAATCCACACTGCTCATACCAGTCACAACGGGAATTCCCAGCAGATCTTTTAACCTCCAAAACAGTTCTTCTGCGCCTGCCAGATGCACTCCATTACCGCCAAACAGTACCGGACGATGGGCCTGCTGTACTTTTTCGATAATCTGTCTGATAACCTGGTCATCTACAGCCTTCGGTGTCTCATAGCCTTCCTCTTCCGGCTGAAAGCCCTGTAAGGAATCCACTTCTACAACTGCACTCTGCACATCCAGCGGAATGTCCAGCCACACTGGACCCGGACGCTGGTTCACTGCCAGATATAGCGCCTTTTCCAAATGATAACGAATATCTTCTGCTTTTGTCACCATCACTGCATATTTCGTCATAGGTTCTGCCGAACGAACCACATCATACTCCTGCACTCCCATGGAGCGTATATTCAGACCACTGTTTCGCACGGTAGTTGCATAACGCACCTGGCCTGAGAAAACCAACATAGGAATAGATTCCATCCATCCGCAAAGAACTCCTGTCAGTGCATTTACAGCACCAGGACCACTGGTCACGCATACTGCCGCCGGAATATTGGCATACCTTGCATAAGCTTCTGCGGCCATAGCTGCCGCCTGCTCATGATGATGATAGGTGCAGTGCAGCACCTTGTGATGGCCAAAAGAATCATTCATGTGCATGGCACCGCCGCCGGTCACGGTAAATACATGTAAGATGCCTCTCTGGCTAATATAATCTGCTATATAATCTGATACCTTCTGTTTCATAGTCACCCCTGTTATATTTCTTCCTGCATATTTTTATTTATTGATAATCCGGGCATCGGTTCTCACATACCATCGTCTTACCAGAAGCCTGAATTGGTATTTCATCCACATAAGTCACATCAATCACTGCATCATCACCCAGATATTTGCGGTAAGAACTAACTACTTCCGCTTCATTAATCACACGCTTATCTGCATTTAGCAGGAGTTCATAACGTTTTTTCTCCCACTGTATACATTTTGCCTGATGGACAATTCCTTCTAAATGAATCAATACATTCATAAACACATGGATGGACAAAGGTTCACCCTTGGTATTATACATAAGAGATCCTCGTCTTCCATATATTTCTGTGAATTTTGCATGTTTTCTGCCATTCTCATCATAGTAAGTACGCATAATCCCCGTATCTCCGGTATCGTAGCGAATCATTGGAAATGCCCTGTTGTAATAATCTGTTACCACAATTCGTCCAAGCTCGCCCTCTTTAACCGGCTCATTGGAATCCATCTTAAGCATTTCCACATGAAAATTGTATAAATCAATGGTATATTCAGAATCTTCGTCTAACTGAATAGCAATAAAACCATTTTCATTATTTCCATAAGACCTCACCGGAGAAAAACCAAAGATATCCACAACAGCCTGATAGGTAGCATCCGGAAGCGCTTCTCCCATGGCAAATACCATCTCTACTGCCCAATTACTGATATCCACGTTTTTTTTCTTCAGATATCCCGTCAGCGCTGTGATGGCACTGGAGTAACACACTAAAACCTGAATCTGCTGTTTTTCAATTTTCTCACAAATCCCAGCCATCGCTTCATCTCCCATATTAGAGATATCTATCATAATCAGATTGTTTTTAAAAGATTTCCATTTGGAAATCGTATTTTTCCCCGGAATCCATACGCGGAATTCTCCACGTTTCATCCCCATGCGAAAGCCATTGAGTTCCATAACTGAGATGAAGTTCATATTTACACGGTTCATCTTATCTCCATCACAGTATACTGTAAATGGAGTTCCGGTAGAGCCGCTGGTACTTAATGCATAGACATTCTTCCCCTTCTGAGCATCTTTGTAGCCATCACACATGACATCCTGGAAGAAATTATTATAATCTCCCTTGTTCATAACAGGAAATTCTTTTAATTCCTGAGCCTCCCAATAAGACTTGTAAAAAGAAGAATTCCTCTTAGAGTACTCCAAAAGAGTATGGATTCTGCGTTCCACATACTCATCGGTCACGCCCTCCACGATTTCCCTCTTATTTACTTCTTTTAATTTCTTCAGACTTCCGCCTTTTAATTTGTCCAGGCCATCAAAAGCAGTCCTTCTTATGGTCTCACCGAAGTTAACACGTTTCATATCTTTGCACCTCACTCTTTTCTTACTTTCCATAATCCCAGTCCAATAACTGCAAGCACTCGCAGTACATTAGCTGTCATATTAGCATATATAAAGCCATTCATCCCATAGGAAGCTGTACAGGCCACTACCAGTACAAGCAGAACAATCAAATGTCCCACCTGCAGAATCAACTGCCACTTCTCTGAGGTGAAGGTCAAAACCACAATAAATAAAAATGCAGATAATAGTCCAAGTATCTGAGTCAGATTCGCTCCTGTGATATACATATGAACCTGTTCATACATCTCCCCATAGAAAATCTTTACAAACAGCGGCGTGACAATCTGGCACGCCAGGAAAAACACCAGGCTTACACCAAGCCCCGTCCCCACGAACAGTAAAAACTGTTTTCGGTTAATCGTCTTTTCCTTTCTTGTTAAGTAGGAAATAATAATCGTATTCACCGGTGCAATCAGAAGCACCAGAGTTTTTCCAATCAACGATATTACATAATACTGCGTAACTGCAGTACTGTCAATAAGACTGCGAAGCACCAGACGATCTATATTTAAAGTTGTATTCGTAATGATATATGAGAGCATCAGGATAGTTCCCTTGCTCATGACTATGGGGAATTTTTCACTTCTTGAAAGGAAATTATGAAAGACCTCACCACTAAAAGCAACATAGGCAAGTGCTGCACTCTCGCCCAGAATGAATACCGGATACCAGCTTCCAGTCAGATAATAGACACCGAAGCCCGCCAGATAGCCGACGGATAAGAAGACATAATAGATAAAATACCGCTTATAATTAAGATTCAGACGATATTCCACGTCTGCATAATAACGAAATACTGTGAGTATAATAAGTAAAACCACACCGATTCCAGACAAAATTCCTGTATAAGATTCGTAAAAATAGCCTGCTACCAATGCAATAATACTGCCCACTGCCCCATATAGCAGCAGTGCTGAATCATAATCACCATTACTTACTTCATGTTCCCGGCGTACCACCAGCCTGCTGGTATTTAAGGACTGTCCGATAGAGGGGCAGATAATAGCCACCAGACCCATGATATAGAGTACATTTCCCATGGAAGCGGAACCCATCCGGCGGGTCAAAAGCGGATAAATGATAATCTGTAAGATACCATTCATCAAAAGCATACCGCCCATTGTATAAGCGGTATTCGTAATCACTTCTTTACTTTTTTTCTTCTCTGTGACCACAGCTTTTGACCTCCTTAAAGCTTCCTGTCATCTACTGATAACAAGGACATTTATTTTCGATATATTTACGTTTTCCGGAAGCAAGTACCGGAATCTCGTCTACAAATTCAATCTTAAAATCTGCCTGTTCCCCCAGATAAGGTGCTATGCGGGAACGGATGTTATCCACATCCATCTGTTCTTTATCGCCGTTTAACCACAATACATACTTTGTCACGTCTTCCTGGATAAACCTAAACTGCTTTACCCCGGGCACATCCCACATATTGTTGGTAATGATATATGGCGTCAACGCATTCCCTGCGCAATCGTAAATCATATCACTTCTTCTTCCATAGAGTTCCTTAAGATACAGTTTATAATATCCATCTTTTTCCCTGTGACGTGCAATGGCTGTATCACCATTATCATATCGAAGAATCGGAAATGCATAATTATATAAATCAGTGATTACAATGCGTCCCAATTCTCCATCTTCTGCCGGTTCGTCAGAATCCATCTTTAGAATTTCATAATAGAAGCTCTCGGTATTGATGTAATATCCCTCTTCCTGCTCATCCTGAATACCCATAATTCCATTTTCCTCGTTGGAATACCAGGCACGTACCGGACATGAGAACTGTTTTTTCAACTGCTCTCTTACAACTACCGGCATAGACTCTGAAATTGGAATGATAGAACATACAGAAAATCGCGAAGTATCAATATGATGCTCTGCGATATAGCGACTAAGCTCGCCCAGTGCGGAAGAATAGCCTACCAGACATTTTACCTTCTTATTTTTGATGGTATCTACCATACTCTGCAGGGATTCTTCACTTAAACTGGAGCTGTCCATCATAATCAGATTCTCCATAAGAAGCTGCATACTGCTTTTTTTTACATTATTTACCCAGACACGGATAAAAGCTTCTTTCATGCCTATATAATAGCCGCCCACTGCCCCAAGGAATATGCCATCTGCGGTATTATGCCAGATTTTATCCTGATTCTGAATCATGCGAAGAGGCGTCCCGGTAGAACCGCTGGTACACATCACCCGGTTATCCGGAGCATCTTTATACACAGATGATTGAAATGCCTCATAATGATTGCGAAAAGTATCTTTGTTCACTACCGGCAATGCATCAAGCGGTGTATCCGCAGAAAATTCTTTGTAAAACTCTGTCGTCTTTACGGCATGAGCAATCAATCCGGAAATTTTCTCACGAGTTTTTTCCACAGAACTCCCTCTTGTATAAGCCTGACGATCATCTTCGTAATATTTTCTCACATGACCGCCCTTAACCTTATCCAAAGCCCAGAACCCGGTCCAGCGTGCTTTCTCATCTATCTGCATATAAATCTTCTCCTTTTATATCTGTACTGCTTCGCAAATTACTTCTGCCATATAGTCAATCATCTCATCTGTCATTCCCGGATAAACCCCGACCCAGAAGGTATCATTCATAATTCTGTCTGTATTGGTCAGCTCACCAACTACCCGATATCCTGTCTGCAGCTGCCGCATCTGGTCGAAACATGGATGTTTAATCAGATTGCCTGAAAACAGCATTCTGGTCTGCACTCCCTTACTCTCAATATACGGTACCACCTTCTGACGGCTCACGCCTTCCTTACAAGTCAGTAAAAATCCAAACCAGCTTGGGTTCGAATTCTCGCAGGCAACAGGAAGTATTAACTTATCTTCCACACCCTCAAGACCTTTTCTTAATCGTGCAAAATTTTCTCTTCTTCGCTCCACAAAAGATGGGAATTTTTTTAACTGGGCACAGCCCACAGCGGCCTGCATATCTGTTGCTTTCAAATTATATCCAAAATGGGAATATACATATTTGTGATCATATCCTACCGGTAATTCTCCATATTGCTTATCAAAACGATGACCACACAGATTATCATGACCGGAAGGACATACACAGTCTCTTCCCCAGTCTCTAAAGGACTTCATAATACGATGAAGCAGCGGATTGTCCGTATAAACAGCACCACCCTCTCCCATAGTCATGTGATGCGGCGGATAAAAACTGGAAGTTCCCAAATCACCGATAGTTCCGGTAAGTTTCTGTTCTCCATCTATGGTATACTCTGAACCCAGAGCATCACAGTTATCTTCAATCAGCCACAGATTATGTGTGTCACAAAAGGTCTTTACAGCCTTTAGATCAAAAGGATTTCCCAGTGTATGGGCAATCATAACTGCCTTCGTCTTTTCAGAATAAGCTTCCTCTAATTTATCTGTGTCAATATTATACTGTGGAATTGTCACATCCACAAAAACAGGAACTGCTCCATATTGAATCATCGGTGTTACCGTGGTAGGAAATCCTGCTGCCACAGTGATAACCTCATCCCCCGGACGAACCTGACGTTCTTTTAATAACGGTGATGTAAGCGTCATAAATGCAAGCAGATTAGCAGAAGAACCTGAGTTAACCAATGCACAGTAACGAACTCCCAGATATTTGGCGAAATCACGCTCAAATTCATCGGTATATCGTCCTGCCGTAAGCCAGAACTCCAACGCACTATCCACCAGATTCGTCATCTCGTCTTTGTCATAAACACGGGACGCATAGGTAATCCGGTCACCTTTTTCAAATGGCTTCTTCTGATTGTGGTACTTGTCACAGTAAGCTCCTACCAATTCTAGTATTTCCTGTTTTGCCTGTTCTTCTGATTTATTCTCAAACATGTATTTATCCTCAATATTGTTTTATTTTGCTATTTATGTTTTATTTTGCTATCTATGCTTTATTTTGCTGTTTATCTTTTATTGCTGCGGTGCTAATTGATTGAACTGCTCAATCTGCTTTCTCATACACTCTGCCATATCTTCCTTACGTTCATATGCTTTCGCCCACTCTACAGTTTTTTCTATAGCTTGAATAACAGACCATCTTGGCTTCCATCCAAAAGTGGTTTTTAGTTTTGAGCAGTCGAGTTTTAAAAAGTTTGCCTCATGAGGTCCACCCACAAAATGATTCTCCCAAGTCTGTCCTTCGCCCCAGCAGCGGCAGAACATATCCACCAGTTCACCGGTAGTTAAACAGTCTCTCTCATCCGGACCCACATTGTAATACCCTTCTTTTGACTTGTCCAGATACTGTTCCTGAGCAATCATAAGATATGCAGCCAGTGGTTCCAGAACATGCTGAAACGGTCTGGTCGAATGTGGATTACGCACCTGTATCGGTTCTCTTTTATAACTGGCACGTATACAGTCAGGGATGATTCTATCCTGCGCAAAATCACCTCCGCCGATTACATTGCCGGCACGAGACGCTGAAATAGCGGTCTCTTGCTCCTGAAAGAATGAATTCCTGTAACTGTGTGTCACCAGTTCGGAACAGGATTTGCTGTTGGAATATGGGTCATATCCATCCAGAGGATCGATTTCTCTGTATCCCCACTCCCATTCCCGGTTTTCATACACTTTATCGGTAGTCACATTCAAAAAAGAACGAACACAGTTTAATCTGCGCACACACTCCAGCACATTTACTGTACCCATAACATTCGTCTCATAGGTATAGACAGGTCTCTCATAAGATGCTCTTACGATAGGCTGAGCCGCCAGATGAAGGACGATTTCCGGCTGGGCTGCTGCCATAGCATCGTACAGACTATCCAGATTTCTCACATCACCGATTACAGAATTCATACGTCCTTCTAAACCACATATATGGAATAAGTCCGGTGTAGTATTCGGTTCAAGTGAATAACCTGTCACCTTAGCTCCTGCCATGAGAAGAATCTCGCACAGCCAGGCTCCTTTAAATCCGGTATGTCCTGTCACAAATACTTTTTTATCTTTATAAAATTCAAAATCAATCATTACTGCCACACCTTCCAGGGCGCCTGATTTGTTGCCCACATCTTTTCAAGCATTTCCTTCTCTCTCATGGTATCCATACACTGCCAGAATCCTGTATGACGGTAAGCATTTAACTCGCCTCTTCTGGCTGCCTCTTCCAATGGGTATTTTTCAAATACAGTCTCATCACCGTCAATCAAATCCAGAATGCTCTGTTCTAATACCATAAAACCACTGTTAATCCAGCCGCCATCCTCTTTTTTCTTCTCCCGAAAATTACTGATGCCGCCATCAGCCTGAATATCCAGAATACCAAAACGACCACCCGGCTGGGCTGCCGTCAGTGTTGCCATCTTGCCATGAGCTTTGTGGAACTCTACAAGGTCTGCTATATTAACATCTGACACTCCGTCTCCATAGGTTAACAAAAACGGCTCATCATCCAGATACTTTGCAATCCGCTTAATTCTACCGCCTGTCATGGTATAGAGGCCAGTATCAATCAAAGTCACTTTCCATGGTTCTGCTATATTATTGTGAATCTCCATCTGATTTTCTTTCGTAAAATCAAAGGTCACATCACTGTTATGCAGATAATAATCCGCAAACCATTCCTTGATTACATGCTGCTTGTAACCGCAGCAAATAATAAATTCATGGAATCCATAATAAGAATACAGCTTCATTATATGCCAAAGAATCGGCTTCTCCCCGATTTCTATCATTGGTTTTGGTTTTAAATGGCTCTCTTCACTTATTCTTGTTCCGAAGCCTCCTGCTAAGATTACAACTTTCATAGGAATATCCCTTCTTAAAATAGTGTATATTATATATTTTCTTATTCTTCGCTAATTGTACAAATCACACACTTTCTTATCATACAATAATTGTCAAAAAAGTGCAAATTTTCATCCTTAATCCAATGATGCAGTCACTTCTTCATTTTCATAATGGAAATATGCGGTCTGGGCCTTTATCTCATTTCCCATGATATCTGTCACACAATAGGTGTATGCATAATCCCCATCCTGAAGGTCAGTCTCCTCAAATTCCATACCTTCTTTCCAGGTAAATGGTTTCGATTCGTAAGTACCTGCGCCTGTATTCGCTTCACTGGTATCTAAGGTATCAAACACTGGCTGAACCATATCTCCCGGTTTCAGCTGGGTCTTATTCTTATCTGCCATTCCAGTCTCGCTGTTTATCTGTGTACCCACACCTAATATTTCATATTTTTCTTTATCATACTTATAAACCACTGACATGTTGCAGTATTCACCATTTACCCTCAGTGGAACTGTATATAAATTATAATCGCTGCCCTCATAGGTCAGTTCCATATAGCATCGGTGGCCATCGATTGCGCCCCATACCCCACGGAAATTATCCTGAAACATACCCATATCCCAGTCTGCCACGATATCATTGTCACTTCCAAGATAGATTAACTGTTCTCCGGTATAATCCACAAATGCCATATCAAAGGATACCGACTGAACCTGGCTGCGAACTGCTTCATTTAACGAGAGTACAATATATCCTTCTTCTGAGATTGACAACGGAAGCGGTGTACCTGCATCCAGTGGCTTTACATCACTCTGAGGCTGTATGCCCAGCAAATCAGCGGTTTCCTGGGATAAATCTTCACCCAGTGCATACTGAATAAGTTCCGGATAAATGTCACCTGCTGCAGTTTCCTGATATTCCTGCAGATTATCCTTATCCGCATCATAAGAATAGTAGACTGACAGACCACTGGCTTCCTGGCGGTATGTACCATTAACCTGGTAAACTACCGCAGCTTCAATTGCCTTTTGCAGCGGTTCATAACTTTCCTCTAAAATGCTCTTTGCACTGTCAGCCAAATCACCTAAATCCACCATATTGGCATATCCATCCAGACTGTTATTGCCGCCATAATTTTCTGCCTGACGTGCATTTCTTGCAAATTCTGTACAAATATTACTGTTCTGACTTGCTTTTAACAGCACTTCTTCACTCATATCATCTACAGCAGCAATTAATGAATTTATCTTCGATAAGTCCGTTACGGAAAGAGTGATTTCTTGCTCTGCCCCCATTTCTTTACAACCTTTCGCATATGCATCACAGATTATCTTACCAAGTTTTGCTCCGTTGATTGATGTGTTCTTGCTTAAGCTGCCTAACCACGTTTCATACTCCCAGCCATTTTCCGGCTCTGATTCCTCAGATGCAACCATGTAATTGGCATATGGCTGTAATACATTGGCCGTATCTAAAGTTGCCATCAGGCATGCATCGAAGCCTACCAGTTCAAAGGGTTTGGATACTTCTTCCTGTTGTTTTGATATTTCTGTTGCTGAGTCATCTGATTTGGCTGTCTCTGTTGTATCCACAGTATCTGCTTGATCTGTTTTCGAAATACTTGTTTGTTCTATATCCGATGCATTCTTTTCTGTACCGTAAGTATTCTGGAGTACCGTTTGAATCTCCTGCAGCGTCAGACTATCAAAATCATAGTTTTCATCATATGCTACTCCACCAGTGCTGCCGCCTCCATGATTCCAGAATAGCAGCATCTTCTTATCTGCCGGATAATTAGTCTCACAGTAGTCCAGGAATCCTTCAAAAGTACTGCCCTCTCCCATATTTGCCTGCTCTACGGTCTCGACTTTTTCCATTTCCCCATTCTGATATACATAGCGGGATAATTCATTGGCTGAAATACCGTCCATTTGCCAGGACGAACTTCCGCCAGCCTCTACTACAACCGTCACATTATCAGACAATGTTGCTCCCATGGTCTCGATTAAATCCTCTGTGGCTGCTCCATACTGGCTCTCCAGATCACTTCCACACAGATACCAGTAAATCGCCCAGGTATCATCCTTGTCTTCATCTGAAGCATCTGCAGCTAATTGTTCCTTTTTTTCATCTTCAGTGGCGTCAGCTTCACCTGTGCCATCTGACTCACTCGTATCATCTGCCTTCTTATCAGCCTCTTTTTCTGAATCAGCCTCATCAGACTCCTTATTATTCTGAGTTTCCTCCTGAGTGGAAGCTGTATCATCCTTCATCTCTCCACATGCTGTTAAGGTAATACCTAATAACAGATAAAAGAGTATATAACATTTCTTTTTCATAATTTCCTCCGATTCCTATACAATCAGAATATCTCTTCTATTATCTATTTAACGTTCTAATTATTATAACTATTGGTCCATTGAACTATTTATGTCTTCATATAGTCCTATCCCACAATATTTTACCACACTTTTCCTAATAGTTCACTATTACAACGCAAAAAAAGAGCAGCTAGACCATACTTCAATAGTCTAACTGCTTTCAGGCTGCGGATAACAGGACTTGAACCTGCACGGTCTCCCACTAGAACCTAAATCTAGCGCGTCTGCCAATTCCGCCATATCCGCATGTTTATAGCAACTTAATCTTTTCCTGATATGTATAATTCACATCCGAATTAAGTCACTCGATTAATATAATATGTTTTGGAGATTTTGTCAACATTAATAATACATTTATTTTCCAACTATTTTATCGACGTCTATTTTATTGACCTTGAGGATAAGGCTCCTACCGCTTTAGATCGTGAGTAAATAACAAGTATCTGGTTTAATCTATTTTTCAAAAACGCAAAAACAGCGAAACACCTTGATTTCTCCAGGTCTTTCGCTGTTTTTAATTAGTGAGACATCGGGGATTCGAACCCCGGACAACTTGATTAAAAGTCAAGTGCTCTACCAACTGAGCTAATATCCCATATTATAGAACCAGGCGCACATAAAACACATCTGGGCACTTGTTTCAAACTGGGCTAGCTGGATTCGAACCAGCGTCTGCAGCAGTCAAAGTGCTGTGCCTTACCGCTTGGCGATAGCCCAATGTCTATCTTAGGCTGTCAATGATTTGACTAAAGGGTGGGTAATGGGATTCGAACCCACGGCCTCCAGAGCCACAATCTGGCGCGCTAACCAACTGCGCTATACCCACCGTAACGTGCTTGAAGGGATTCGAACCCCCGACCCACGGCTTAGAAGGCCGTTGCTCTATCCAACTGAGCTACAAACACATACCTGACCTTTTTTCCAAAAGTCAAGCGGGTGATGGGAATCGAACCCACGTATCTAGCTTGGAAGGCTAGTGTTCTACCATTGAACTACACCCGCATTGGTTTGTCATATCCACCAAAACATAGAAGGTGATACAACAATCGGGGTGACAGGATTCGAACCTGCGACCTCCTGGTCCCAAACCAGGCGCTCTAGCCAAGCTGAGCCACACCCCGATGTTTTCTATTTAGTTGTTCGCGCCTCACCGACGCAAGACATAGTATATCGTAGTTCAAAACAAAAGTCAACAGTTTTTTTGTTTTTTTTTACTTTTTTTTCATTTTCTTTTTTCATCCCTAAAAAGCATTGATTTTACAAGGTTTTTCCACTTTCTATCTTTCAAGAAACTTAATTTCCGCTTCCACACACCCGTCCTGTTCCAGATTCATAACCACATAACTTGGCTTACGGCCATCCTGCCTTGGATAAGACAGACTTCCCGGATTAATGGCAATCACATCCTCGCCCTCGATTACAGGTCTGTGAGAATGTCCAAAGAATACAAGTTCTGCCCCACGGTCTCTCGCCTCTTCCCGCAGCTGACTGGTATCCCAGGATACTCCATAATAATGCCCATGTGTCAAAAAAGCTTTCTTCCCGCAGATTGAAAAGTTCTCCTCACTGGGTAAATCCGAAAAGAAATCATTATTTCCACGCACCATATATACCGGTGCATCTGCCACAGCACGAATATAATCTTCTCTGCCTTCCACGTCCCCACAGTGAATCAACATATCAAAAGGTTTCTCTGCACGAATAGCACGGTCAAGGTTCTCGTCCCTGCCATGCGTATCACTAACCACTAATATTTTCATAATCATCTACCACTCTTCTCTATTTCCTCTTAACTGCCCATACCTGGCTGTCTATGAACCACAACAGCCTTTTAAAACAGTTATTTTAAATCTAGTTCTTACTATACAGACATGACATATCTTCAAACTTGCCTTGTATTCAGATACTTCTAGCCTCAATCTCCTTACGTATCAATCGAAGTGCCTGGCCTCTGTGGCTAAGTTCATTCTTCTTAACCGGATCTAGCTGAGCAGAACTGCATCCATATTCAGGCAGAAAGAAAATAGGGTCATAGCCAAATCCGTGCTCACCTGCTTCCTCATACCCGATAATTCCCTCGAAATTTCCAACAGTGACTGCCGTATCCCCATCAGGAAATACTGCTGCAATAGCACACACAAATCGAGCGGTGCGCTTCTCATCTGGAACTCCTTCTAACCGACTGATAAGATTCGCATTCTTAATACGATAAGAGGTGTCCTCCCCCATATAACGTGCCGAATAGATTCCTGGCTCCTTATTCAGATAATCGATTTCTAATCCCGAATCATCCGCCAGCACCAAATCCTTACCTCCGCACAATTCCCATACCGCCTTAGCCTTAATCATAGCATTTTCTGCAAATGTTTTGCCATCTTCTACAATATCCGCGCTTATCCCCGCTTCCTTCATAGAAAGGATTTCCATCCCCAGTCCATCCAGTATCTCCCGGATTTCTCTCATTTTATCCTTATTGCCTGTGGCAAATATAATACGACTCATGGTATTGCCTCCGTCCTGTTTATTGATATTTAGATGAATTTTATCACAAATACCACCTGTACACAAGGATTTAAAATTATAATTTCAACAAATGACAAATGGCATATTCAAAGAGCAGTAATGAATAATTTTACTATTTTATCTGCTATATTTGAAATTTTTATTTGCCCTATCCATGCATTTCCTATATAATGATAATTAATGAACATAACTGCATTGTTCTGCACGGATGAATGGCAGCCGGAACAAAGGCAATTATAAACTAATACGGCATTATCAAAGAATAAGAAAACATGGAAAGGACCATAGAAAAATGAAAGTATTCGTAACAGGTGTAAAAGGTCAGCTTGGACATGATGTAGTCAATGAATTAGAAAAGAGAGGACATGAAGCTATCGGTGTGGACATTGAAGAAATGGACATCACAGACAAAGTTTCTGTAAATAAAGTAATCAAAGAGGCAAACCCGGACGCAGTTATTCACTGTGCAGCATGGACAGCTGTAGATGCTGCTGAAGATGAAGATAAACAGGAAAAGGTTCATCTGGTTAATGTAGTAGGTACAGAAAATATTGCTGAAGTTTGTAAAGAACTTGGAATTAAGATGATGTATATCTCGACCGATTATGTATTTAACGGTCTTGGAACTGAACCCTGGCAGCCGGACTGCAAAGATTATCAGCCTCTTAATGTATATGGAAAGACAAAATTAGAAGGCGAACTGGCCGTTGCTAATAATGTTGACAAATTCTTTATCGTTCGTATCGCATGGGTATTCGGAAAGAACGGCAAGAATTATATCAAAACTATGCTGAGCCTTGGTCAGAACCATGATACCCTTCGCGTGGTAAATGATCAGGTTGGTAACCCTACTTATACCTTTGACCTTGCAAGGCTTCTGGTTGATATGATTGAAACGGAAAAATATGGTTATTATCATGCTACTAATGAAGGCGATTATATCAGCTGGTATGATTTCACTAAGGAAATTTTCCGTCAGGCAGTAGAAAAAGGCCGTCTGGAATATAGTGAGGATAAAATCAACGTAATACCAGTTACTACGGCTGAATATGGGGCTTCCAAAGCAGCACGTCCATTTAACAGTCGTTTAGACAAGAGCAAACTGATTGCGAACGGATTTACTCCACTTCCATCATGGCAGGATGCTGTGAGCAGATATCTGGATGAATTGGAATATTAATATTACGAAGCAACCGCCTTACCGTACTTGAATAGTTTCCAAAAAAGATACCGGATATTGTGTATATACAATGTACACAATATCCGGTATCTTTTTTTGTATCGCTCAATATGCACTTATATTTCAAAGGAAAATGGACATACTACCAAAGGTAATTAAATACACCAAATATCTTAATAGGAGGTCACTATGGAACATCTATCAGAAAAAGAATTATCCCTTATCAACGATTCTCTCGCAGAAGAAGAACTCTTAGTAAAGAAGTATCAGCTGCTGTCCCAACAGACACAAGATACCGAAATGAGCAGCAAATTCCAACAGATTTCCCAGAAACATCAGGGACATTATAATGCCCTGTATTCGTTATTATAATAAGGAGGAACAACCATGAATAACACAGCATACAGCGACAAAGAAATCCTCGGAGACGCTCTTGCAACTGCAAAGTTCTCTACAGACAATTACAACACATTCTCCAATGAGTGTGCCCATGAGAATGTACGCTCTACCATGATGAACATCTTAAATGATGAGCATTCCATCCAAAATGATGTCTTCCATATGATGTCTTCTAAAGGATATTATCCAACCCCTCCTGCTGATGAATCTAAGGTATCAGAGGCAAAGCAGAGATATCAGTCCGGGGTTAAGTAACTCCTGCCTGATATGAAAAAAGACCTGCCATGGAATTCTTCTTCCAATGGCAGGTCCTTATATCGTTTATTATGTAATTACTTTTCTTCCTTAATAACACCTTTGCCTTTAAACTGTCCAGCAATTGTGGTGATTCCCTTTACTGCAAGAATCAATGACAATACAATCAGAAGAATTGCCAATGCCATCTGAACGCCTGCCCAGAATGGTGTCAGTTTTGCTGCTTCAAATCCGTTTGAAGTAAACAGTGCTAACTTAGCCTGGATGGTCTGTCCTAATGATGCGATTGTTACAACAAGCATAAAGATCATTGGGAAAAGCATCATCTTGTTGTTCTTACCTACATGGCCTAACCATGCAGCTACACCAAGAAGACCTACAGCTGCCAGTAACTGGTTTGCTGCTCCGAATAATGGCCAGATCTTTGCATAACCGGTCATACCAAGACCAACACCAAGTACAACAGTGATGATAGTTGCTACATACATGTTAGTGAAAAATGCTTTTGCGCCACCCTGTTTCTTAGCGTCTTCGACTGTTTCACCTTCTTTAAGCCACAGTTCCTGGAACATATAACGTGCCAGACGAGTAGCTGTATCTAAAGATGTCAGACAGAAAACAGAAACAGCAAGTGTTAACATTGTATACATAACATTTACGATAGGGCTGTCTGCACCGACAAATGTTCCGATCATCTGAGAAATACCAGTTGCAAATACAACCGTTGGAGATGTCAGACCTTTTGCAGTTGCATCAGCTGCGCTTGCGTCTTTAAATACATAACCTACAGCAATTAAAGCCAGAACAGCTACAACACATTCGATTAACATAGCGCCATATCCGATTGGACGGGCATCTCTTTCGTTGTCAATCTGTTTTGAAGTAGTTCCTGAAGATACCAGTGAATGGAATCCTGAAATAGCACCACAAGCGATTGTAACAAACAGAGCCGGGAACATAGTTCCACCGGTTAACAGACCATTGCTTGCCTGAGTAAAGCTTGTAAATGCAGGCATATCTAACTGTGCCTTACCAGCGATTGCACATCCTACTACACCGAGTACTGCAACGATAACCATAAAGTACAGTAAGAATGAGCTTAAATAGTCACGTGGCTGAAGAAGAATCCATACAGGTGTAACAGAAGCAACCAGGATATAAAATCCTAAAACATACATCCACACATTGTAAGAAATATAAAGTGGGTGCCATACTAAACCGATTGCTACGATTGCTACGATTGCCACAACACCAATAACGGTAGATACAGCAAGACCGGCATTACGACGGTATACCATAAAACCAAATACGATAGCTATAGCAATAAACAGAAGTGAAATAACTGCTGTGGTAGCATGTGCATCAAGTGCTGCTCCCTGTACAGCTTCACCAGCTGCTGATGTAGAACCAAATGTAGAAGCAACGATAGAAGCAAAAGCTGCTACTACCAGAAGTAATACAAGATAACCAAAGATAGTAAATAATCTCTTGGCACCAGTACCCATGGTATCACCGATAACTTCACCCATAGACTGTCCTTTATGACGAATAGATGCGAATAATGCACCAAAGTCATGAACAGCTCCAAAGAAAATACCACCAATTAATACCCACAATATAACAGGTACCCATCCAAAACATGCAGCCTGAATTGGGCCATTAATAGGACCAGCTCCTGCGATTGATGAAAAATGATGTCCTAACAATACCGGAGCTTTAGCCGGTACATAGTCAACACCGTCTTCCATTGTATGTGATGGTGTTGGACGAGACTCATCTACGCCCCATGTTTTTGCAAGCCATTTACCATAGCCTACATACGCAACAAGCAAAATAGCTATTGCGACGATCAGAATTAATAATGCGTTCATAAATTCTCTCTCCTTTTCCTCTCATTACTTTTGTAATATTTTTTTCAAAAAATCCGCATTGCACTTACCGCTTTGATTCGTGAGAGTTATGTTATTCTTCAAATCGATAAGTCCGGTATGGAAATCCATCCAGCCGCGCAGCGAAAATTGAAAACTTTTGTGAATGCGGCATTTCTTCAATGCCTTCCTGGCGTCATCATCGCATTCATCACAGAGGAAAACCGCTGTAATGTAGCTATACATATGCCCAGGCTTCGGATCAACCAGCTTCATACCTTCTTCGTATGCTAAATCCCTACACTGCCGGAAAACTTCTTCCGTCAGATGATCCACCGAAAACAGGAACAAATACTCATTTCCCTCTGTATTCCAAAGTTCTGCCTTTTTAATAAGAACATACTTGCTGGAATACATATGGAACTTACACCGCGCCACTAATGGCGCCTCTGATTCATCACACAGATTTATGTCAAAATACGGCTCATAACTTTTTAAAAGTCGTTCTTTCATTTCACTTCTTGTATATTTACTGCTCATGTTAATTCTCCTCAATTCATATATTAGTAATGCCAACATTCGGAATCAGCATGAACTCCATCCCAATATAGCCCTTGGGCTAAAGTTTTTCTAACAGGTGTTTATGCAGGGCTGACAATAAAAAAGCCATGCCTGGCAATCTAAACAGACAGCCAGCATAGTCTTTTTGCCATCGTCTTTGATTGCGTAATTATAAAATATTTGTAAATTAAACATGCTATTTCTAAAAAATCTATAAACAAGTATAACTCTGTTTTTTGAAAAATGCAAGGGTTTAGCGTGCTAAATTGCTAAATTCTAGCAGAAATTGTCTTATTTTTTTCATGAAATTGCATAATGCTTCTTCGTATCCGGTGGTATTGGGTGCCGGTGGGGAGAGGTGGGGGGAGGGACGCCAGACAAAAAGCCTTGCGGAGCGAAAAAACAGGTGGTGTTTATAGATAGGTCATTTCGCTGTCAGTATCTAAGTGTGAAAGCCCCCCGGTTTATGGGAATCAGGCATATTCGGCATGTATGCTGATGCATACATGCCTCAAGATGCCTTCGAAATGGTGCTTTGTAAGCACCATTTCGTCCCATAAACCGGGGGGCTTTCGCACTAAGATACTAATCAGCTTATTCGATATCTATAAACACCACCTGTTTTTTCGCTCCGCAAGGCTTTCTGTCTGGCTGGGTTCGGGCCGGAGGCGGGGTTACGAAGGTGCGGGCGGATTGTGATTGGCAGTGAAATCGCGTGCCTGGGGCACGGGGCCTGAGAAAGCAGGCAGGTTAGGAGCTGAGTTTGTTAATGAATGCGAAATGATACTGATTAAATTGTTGATTTATCCATGTTGTAAAATATGCGGATTGAAAATGCGTCCGGTTTGCCACCCACAAATCCAGCTTTTAACCATGCTCTCTCCACAAGCCTCGTGCCATTCCTATGGCACGCGATTTCACTGCCAACACACACATATCTTCCGTCCTCCAACACCCAGCCATGTCACATCATTCTCCTGGCGGGAACAGTCGTGTTTTATTGACATCGAATAAGCTGATAAGAATCTTAGCGCAAAAAGAAGTCCATTCTATGGGCGGCGGGTGTTTTCCAAAACACCTGCCGAGGGCACCCTGAAGTCTGTATGCATCAGCATACAGGCTGAATGTGCCCGGTCCCGTAGAATGGACTTCTTTTTACGCTTAGATTCTTACAGCGAAATGACCTGTCAATAAAACACGACTGCTCCCGCCAGGAGAATGATGTGACATGGCGTCCCCCCTCCCACTACTCCTCCCGGTTCCGCTTCGGTGGCCTTGGTCCCAAGAACTGATAATAGTAGGTCTTAATCATTCCATTATATATCTTCCTATTCTTATCTGCCTTCTTCTCAATATACTTCTCCGCTTGCTCATAACTGGTAATCAAATACATGGACCAACTATCCAATCCCCGATAAGCCGACCCGATCTGTCGATAGAGCTTAGGCAGCATTTCCTTATCTTCCAGTCTTTCCCCATAAGGTGGATTCGTAATAATAAATCCGTATTTCTTCGGATGATGTAAATCCTTAACTTCTCTCTGCTGAAAATGAATCAAATGATCCACCCCCGCAAGCTTGGCATTCTCTCTTGCTGCTTTCAATGCTTCCGGATCAATATCATATCCCTGGATATCCACATCCACGCTGGTATCAACCATGTCGTTAGCTTCATCGTGGGCATCGTACCAACATGTTTTTGGAATAAAATTCGTCCAATTTTCAGCCAGAAATGTACGATTCATCCCCGGTGCCATATTAGCTGCCATTCTGGCTGCTTCTATAGGAAATGTTCCGCTTCCGCAGAAGGGATCCACTAGAATTCGATCTTTTTTCCAGGGTGTCAGTCCTATAAGTGCTGCTGCAAGAGTCTCTGATATAGGAGCTTTCACCTGGGAGAGACGATATCCCCTTTTATGAAGAGATACTCCTGTAGTATCCAAACCGATGGTTGCTATATCTTTCATGAAGGATACCCTGACTGGATAACTTTCTCCATCTTCCGGAAACCATTCTTTATGATATACCTTCTTCATGCGCTCTACCATAGCTTTTTTCATGATAGACTGGATATCTGAAGGACTGAATAATTTACTTTTAATAGAATTCGCTTTAGCTACCCAAAACTTTCCATTTTCCGGAATGAACTGTTCCCATGGTATCGCTTTTGTTGCTTCGAATAATTCATCGTAGGTAGTCGCTTTTACCTGTGCTACCTTTAATAGGATACGTTCTGCTGTGCGAAGGAAAATATTTCCATATGCAATAGCTTCCGCATCTCCGATAAATGTTACTTTTCCATCTTCTACGCAGCTTATTTCATAGCCCAAATCAATGATTTCTCTCTTTAAGACTGCTTCCAACCCAAAGTGGCAGGGTGCAATTAATTCGTATGTTTCCATGTAATCTCCTTTACAATTGTCCCTTCGAAATCTTTGATTTGAAAGGTTTCATTTTCCCAGATAGCGTATGTGGGAGGATTTCCCTCCTTTGGAATTGATACAGAACCTGGATTTAACAGATAGTAGTGCTCCCTGCGTTCAGCCTTCAGCACATGGGTATGTCCCTGGATGAAAATGTCACCTTCCTTTAGCGGCGGCAGATTTTCCGGATTATATATATGTCCATGGCTGGCATAGAGGGTATGTCCTTCCAGTTCAAGGATACAATAATCGGCCATAATGGGGAATTCCAACACCATCTGATCCACCTGGGCATCACAGTTTCCGCGAACCACATAGAGCTGATCTTTTCGTTCATTTAAGAGGGGAATGACCTTTTTCGGTGCATAATCCCGCGGCAGGTCATTGCGGGGGCCATGATAGAGCAAATCGCCTAAGATGACCAGCCGCTGTGCCTGCTCCTTATCATATGCTTCCAGCATTTTTTTACAGTAATATTCCGAACCGTGAATGTCGGATGCAAACATGTATTTCATAGTAATCTCCTTTAATTTCCAGTAAGTGTACTTGAACTTTGTCGTACCATTGTTCTCAAGTCTCATATGCTTTCTATTCTACTATGAATGCGGCTAAATTACAAGATTTTGTCCTTTATATCCGTGAATTCCACCCACTACACTGCGGACAGTATAACCACGTTTTGCCAACTCCCGACCGCACAAAAGGCTCACATTCCCCCTGTCACAATAGAGAATCACCAGTGGTTCCCTGGGTGGCAGAATGCATCTGTCTTCCCTATAGGGAAGGTTGATAGCTCCTGATATATGTCCTTCCTTATAACTTTCGGGTTCACGTAAATCTATAATACAAACTCCGGGACGATGTACATAGTAGTCCAACATCCTGGGGGAAATAGTTTCCAGCTGAAACATACGATTACTCTCTTTTTTATATTATATTCTCCCTAAGTGACTTGTGCTATTGTACTGTCACTAATAATTCAGGCAAGTTCATATGTAATACACCCGTTTTAACAGATATATTACAGTAAAAAATGAAAGACCCCGGTAGGGGAGCTACCGAAGCCTTTCAAGGGGAGTATAAATAATTAATAAGGGGTTATTAATTGTAAAAAAAATCGTTTTGAAGGGTTGATTTCTTTTACATTCAAATTATAATATAGAATTCTTAAAAATGCAATAACAAACTTATGAAATAGTATGAAAAAGCCTGTATATTCCGTATATTTTAGCTTTTTTCCGACATACTAAGAGGGTAACTTAAAAAGTCCACCGGACATTTTAACATTTGTATGATATTTCAAACAGGATATCATACCCAAACAGGAGGAATCAGGATGAGCAGAAATTATAGCAATGACAATTATTCCAATCAGAACAGCAATTCAAATTCAAGCAACAGCTCTAACTACAGAAACAGCAGCAATCTGAACAACAATAACAATAACAATAATAACAATAATAAATACTCTAATAGCAAAAATTCTTCAAATCAGAATTCAAATAGCCAGAACTCTAATTACCAGAATTCCAATAGCCAGAATTCCAATAACCAGAATTCCAGCAATCAGAGCTCCAATAGCCAGAACTCTAACAACAAGAATTCTAATTACCAGAATTCCAACAGTCAGAATTCCAGCAACCAGAACTCCAACAATCAGAATTCCAACAACCAGAATTCCAACAACCTGAATTCCAGCAACCAAAACAACAGTCAAAATTCCAATAATCAGAAGTCAAACTGCACTAACAGTTCAAGCAATTCCAGCGGGTATAACAGTTCCAAAGACTACAGCAACTCTGGCTACTCGAACAATTCAAACAGATAATCTGTCTATCGTTTATTATTTTTAAAAATAGTTAACCAAAAGCCCATAGTTCGCATCTGCACAATATAATTTTCTTTCGTGCAAATGCCCTATGGGCTTTCTTACTGCTATTTATACAATAATCCACTAACTTTCTCTATTACTATTTTATTTAACTGTCCACTTACTCTTCCCGACAGCACTTATCGCACATCTCAACTGCATTCTCTCACTATCACTTACGAATTTCGGTTCTTCAAAAATGTTATAATCATAAAAATCACAATAATCGGAATTAGAACCGGTGCCAAAAAGCGCAGGACACTTCCAACCAGCCAAAGTATCACACCCAAAATTGCTACAATTACAAGCACTGTGACCAGGCATCCCCATTGAGAATTCATGCTAAACTGATGCAGTGTTCCACTGCCTGTATTCTCAGCATCATCACCCACAGTACTATTATCCACCGTAACATAATCATCACTCGGCTGCCCACTTGTCCCATAATTTTCAATAATAGTTCTGGCAATAAGATTCGGCTCCCCCAGCTGTTCTAAAATTTCCTGCTCTGTCTTGCCATTACTCATGGCATCAGAGATATACTGATCATAATACTGAACATTACTATTAACATCAGAAGGCGTCAAAGCCTCCGACAATTTTTCCCTTAATTCCATCAAAAAATCATTTTTTCCCATCCTAATCCCCTTATCAAAATCAGTTAACATCAAAAAGCAAATCTTGTATTCAAACTAACTTTTCTTGTATCATAACATTCTGATTTTAGCTTGTCTATTCATATTAAAATGTTTTTAATTATTTTATACTTTTTTCACACTTCAAGTATACCTTGCATACTTGTTAATCAGCGAGCACATTAAGCAAAAAAAATCCTCATGTCTACTATAAAGTAAACATGAGGCTATACGTGCACGAGAAGATTCGAACTCCCGACACCTTGGTCCGTAGCCAAGTGCTCTATCCAGCTGAGCTACGCGCACATTGTGTTGACTCAGTCAACAAATAATATATTACCAAGACTTCTTCAATTTGTCAATAACTTTTTTTATTTTTTGCTCATTTTTTACTTTTTTAATCAGCCATCAATCATGACACCGCTGAATCTGATATCGCATATACTATTATGAAGAGTATACATAAACTCTTCTTTAATAGAAATGGAGGATATTATGAATTCGAGCAAATTAAAATTTGGTCCTTCCCAGACCACACAACTGCCTGTGATTACACTTACCAGTGGTACTTTAGGAACGACCCCAACAGTCTTGACAACCTTACGTCTGGACTCCTCTTACCTTCGCAGTCCGTGTGTAAAACTTGATTTTGTTACTAATTTCAATGTTTTTGGTATCACTGCGGGCTCGCTGAAATTCCAAGTCTATAAAAAGTTTGATAATCAGAGCGAATCCATCCCTGTGGGGCCATCCTGGACCTTCGGGCCAATTGCAATAGGGTACCAGCCAATCTCATTCTTCGTAGCAGATTGTGATATGACCTGTTGTTCCAATCAGACCTGCTGCACGTATATTGTAGAGGTCAGCGCTGCAGAACTTGCCGTAGCCGAAGTTGGATATGCAACATTTGCAAATTCCATGTTGGCTGCTACTATCAGTTCCGGAAGCGAATGTGGCTGCAAATAGATACACAACATGAGACTGCCTTTACTTTATTTAAAAGGATTATCGGAAGACGAAAGGATCGGTGGCCTTTTAGACCACCGATAAGGTGGTAAACCTTAACCTGGAAATGCAGGTAAATAATTATAATGACTGGCCGGAACGTTCTCTTTACTATCTGTCTCGTACATATGCATCTCTTGAAAAGGGTCAACCGTACAATAAAACATTACCAAGCATGCATATCGGTATCTTGAATTTTTCTCTATTTCCTGAATCTCCCTCTTTCTATTCTGAATATCTCATGCAAAACACCAAAACCCACCAAATATATAGTAGCAAATTCTCCATCCGTGTGCTAGACTTAACTCAGATAGAAAATAATGGGGTCAAAGAAGAATACCCGGAATTATACTACTGGGCAAAATTCTTCATTGCTAAGACATGGGAGGAAGTTCATATGTTGACTGAAAAATCCAAGGGTCTCCACGAGGCCGTCCTGACATTAAAAGAATTATCCGAAGACGAAAAAATCCGTTACCAGTGTGAAGCAAGAGAAATGTACGAACACACACTGGCTTCTGCTAAACATTGCGGCAAACTTGAAGGCAAACTTGAAGGCAAACTCGAAGGTAAACTCGAAGGTAAACTCGAAGTCGTCTCCAAGATGTTTGAAAAAGGAATGTCCCCTGCAGATATCTGCGATATTACCGGGCTTTCCGAAAGTGATCTAAAATCCATACTGTAATCATCTGTGCCTCTCCGCCACACTGTCCGGAGAGGCACTTTCTTAATTTTGCAAGAATTCCTTTTTATGGATTTACAGCTTTTTGAGAATTTTCAACTTCTCCTACAGTTAATTATCAGTCAAATTCACATCCGATCTCCCGTCGCGTCACTTTCACTCTCGCCTGCTTCCGAAAAAATCCGATACCATAGCAGATCACTTCCGTATATCCATCCTCCTCCAAAGCTTCGGCATAACGCATCGTCTTAATCTGCTCCAAAGCCTCATCGCAAGCCGCATCCAGTTCCTTATATCGCTTCGCAACCTTCAACTCCAGGATAACCGGCGGAATACTCACATTCCGGCTGCGGATACAGATATCATAACGCCCGTCCCCCGCTTCTCTGTTGGACTTCACAACATAAGTCTTTAGATTCGCCATCAGTCCCCGCAAAAAGCCGTGGTAAAAAGCTTCCTGGCTATCCATGTAGCTGATAGTCTGCTGTAACTGTGTGGTCAGTTCCTGCTGGAATTCCGATCCCCTGCCATCCAGCATAGCCTGATAGAAAGGTGTCAGATCCTGTACCTTAACCCCCTCCTGAAACCAGTTAATAATCTGATTCCTGTAGATACTGCTTACCTCCCGATTCGGAATTGCAAGTTCCACATATCTATCATCATGCTCCATCCGTATGGATACCTGCTTCAGATACCCGGTAAAGAAAAGGAAATTCCAAAGATTTTCCTGCGTGGCATAGATATCCTCGTAAGTAATATCCTCATGCACCTTCTTCTCTATCGTCCCGCCATTCATCAAAGATTCAATCTCGTCCCGGACAGAATCATCCGCACGGAAAATCAGATCCTTTACGATACTGTTGGAACTGGTATTACTCCACGCCGCCGTCGGAAATGCCTCTGCATTTGGCAGTAACCGGTCCACAAAGTTAATCACGCTCCAGGGATTATAAACCTCCGCATTTCCAAAACGATATCCATCATACCAGGATCTCATGGTATCCATCTGCCTGTCACGCTGATAAAAGGAAAGCATCTCCCTTACCTCAGACTCCACAAACCCAAAATGCTCATCAAAATCTTCATTCAAAATAGAAATAATCTTCAGATTATTAAGTCCCGTAAAGATTGACTCCTTACTGATTCGAAGACACCCGGTAATTACTGAAAACTCCAGATACTCATTCGTCTTAAGGGCAGACTCAAACAGTGATTGGATAAAGTCAACCATTTCGCCATAAAACTTTCGTAACTGTTCAGAACCCCCTTGGGGAACTAATTAATTTTTGTACAAAACAGAGAATTTTTAAAACCTGTTTTGCGATATTATTTCGGTAATTGGTGGATAACCAATTGTTTGTGATTGAATAA
>JAQVHQ010000078.1 GCA_028696165.1 Lachnospiraceae bacterium
TATAATAAGGGCATAGAAAAACAAAAAAACAGCAGCTGCGATAAATGCAAGAAAAGGAGAGAAGGTATATGTTCTTTAAAAGTAAGAAAAAAGAAGAGAAAAAATCGAATGAACTTCTGAAAAAAGAAAACATCAAGGTGGGGTGCAAGGAAGATACACAGGAGAATGTCATTCGGGCGGTAGGACAGATGCTAGTAGATAGTGGTTATGTGGATGCACCATATGTAGAAGCAATGCTGGAAAGAGAAAAATCTTTCTCTACATTCATGGGTAATGGATTAGCACTGCCACATGGAATAGAGGCGGCTAAAAAGGAAATTAAAGCATCCGGTATTGCCGTGATGACTTTTCCGGAAGGAACGGCCTGGGGAGATCAGAAAGCACAGATTGTAATCGGAATTGCCGGTGTCGGTGAAGAACATCTCCAGATTTTGTCAGTTATTGCAGATAAGATGCTGGCACCTGAAGTAGCAGAGCAGCTGATTCAAGGTGATGTGGATACAGTATATAATATTCTGGGAGGGAATGAGTAAAGTATGATTATTACAGTTACGATGAATCCTGCTATTGACAAGACTGTAGATGTAGACTTGTTAGAGATAGAAGGTCTGAATCGAATCAAACGAGTGGAATTGGATGCGGGTGGAAAAGGAATTAATGTATCAAAGACGATTTGTGAATTAGGTGGTGTAAGCCTGGCTACTGGTTTTTTAGGTGGCAGTACAGGAAAAATAATTGAAAATGTTTTAAATGAGAAAAAAATCAAAAATGATTTTATCTGGGTGGATGGAGAGACAAGAACCAATACAAAGGTATTTGAAGAAAATGGTGGTGTAACGGAATTAAATGAACCAGGTCCTGTGATTTCAGAAGAACAGCTGGAAGAACTTTTGAAAAAACTGGAAAGTTACGCTTCTGAAGATACCATAGTTGTCTTAGCAGGAAGTATTCCAAGCGGTGTCCCTAAAGATATATATGCCCGGATTATTAAAATGGTAAAGGCGAAAGGAGCTTCTGTTCTTCTGGATGCAGATGGAGACATGTTCCGTCTGGCGCTGGAAGCAGGTCCGGATATTATAAAGCCTAACCGGGTAGAACTGGAGGAATACGCAGGGATGGATTATCGGGCATCTCAGGAAGAATTACAGTCTATTGCAAGAAAGCTTCATGATAAGGGAATTAAGACTGTGGCTGTTTCCATGGGACAGTCGGGAGCCATGATATTAAAAGATGGATATGAGGTAAAATGCCCGGCACTTAAAGTAAAGACGCATTCCACTGTTGGAGCCGGTGATGCCATGGTGGCAGCATTAGCTTATGCATGGGATGAAAAACTGGATGATGAAGAGACAGTGAAACTGTGTATAGCCACATCGGCTGGAGCAGTGACAACTATTGGAACGAAGCCGCCATCAATGGAAGTGGTAGAAGAACTAAAAAGACAAGTTATTATTGAAAAAATAGGAGAATAATTATGAAGACAAAAGCAGTAAGAATGTATGGAACAAGAGATTTGAGATTAGAAGAGTTTGAATTACCTGCAATTAAAGATGATGAAATCTTAGTAAAAGTAATGAGCGACAGTATCTGTATGTCTACTTACAAACTGGTGGAACAGGGGAAAAAACACAAAAGAGCGCCACAGAATATCGATACAAACCCTGTTATTGTGGGACATGAATTCGCAGGTGTAATTGTTGAAGTTGGTGAAAAATGGAAAGATCAGTTTAAACCAGGTCAGAAATTCGCACAGCAGCCAGCACTTAATTACAAAGGAAGTCTGGCATCTCCCGGATATTCTTATGAATTTTTTGGCGGGGCTTGTACATATTGTGTAATTCCTCACGAAGTAATGGAATTAGGATGCCTGATGCCGTATAATGGAGACAGCTTCTTCGAAGCATCTCTCGGAGAACCGATGAGCTGTATCATCGGAGGATACCATGGCAATTATCATACCAATAAGGTAAATCATGACATTTCTGTTGGAACAAAAGAAGGTGGAAATATCATTATCCTTGGTGGATGTGGTCCTATGGGATTGGGTGCTGTAAGCTACGGTATTCAGTTAGAAAAGAAACCAAAACGTATTGTAGTAACAGATATCAGTGATGAGAAACTTGCACGTGCCAGAGAGGTAATTCCGGAAGAAAAAGCACGTAAAAATGGTGTAGAATTACTCTATGTAAATACAGCTAAGATGGCAGATCCAGTTCGGGAATTAAGAGAGATTGCAGATGGCAATGGATATGACGATGTATTCGTATATATTCCTAACCGCCAGGTGGCAGAGATGGCAGATGCGCTGTTGGCATTTGACGGATGCATGAACTTCTTTGCTGGACCAACAGACAACCAGTTCAAAGCAGAAATCAATCTGTACAATGTTCATTATATCAGCGCACATATCATGGGAACAACCGGCGGTAACAATGACGATCTGATTGAAGCAAATACACTGGCAGCCCAGGGTAAGATTGAACCGGCAGTTATGGTTACTCATGTGGGTGGTATTGACAGTATTGCAGAAGCAACATTAAATCTGCCTAAGATTCCAGGTGGTAAAAAGCTAACCTACACACAATTTGACATGCCGCTTACCGCATTGGATGATTTTGAAGAACTGGGTAAGACAGATCCATTATTTGCAAAATTAGATGCAGCATGTAAGAAAAACAGAGGATTATGGAACGCAGAGGCAGAGCACATTTTATTTGAGCATTTTGGCGTAGAGGCTTAGAAAGGAGTTCAATATGGTATCAAAAAAAGTAGTTGTAAATAATGCATCCGGACTTCATGCAAGACCAGCTTCTTTGTTGGCTCAGGAAGCAGGAAAATGCAGTTCTGATGTGAAAATATTTGTAGGAGAGAAGAAAATCGAAGCAAAGAGTATTTTGAATATTATGGCAGCTGCGATTAAAAAAGGAACAGAGATTGAGCTGCAGTGTGAAGGCGCACAGGAACAGGCAGATCTTGCTAAATTAGTTGAATTGATTGAGAGCGGTTTAGGAGAATAGAACATGGTAAATATAAAGGTTGATAAAACAGCATCTCGTGGAATTGCTGTTGCTCCAGCCTATAAGTATCAGGAGATAGAGTTATCTCCTGATACTTATATACCTGGCAGTGTGGAGGAAGAAACAGAAAAATTCTATCAGGCAAGAGATGAAGTGATGGAAACTCTGAAAAAATTGTCTGCAGATAATGAGATTTTTGCAGCACATATGGAGATTGCCGGTGACTTTATGTTGCAGGAAGGAGTAATTTCCAAATTGCAGAGCGGTCAGCAGAATGTACAGCAGGCATTTCAAGATACGATAGAAGAGATTGCAGCTATTTTTACTGGTATGGATGATGCCTATATGAAAGAACGTGGTGCCGATGTGAAGGACATAGGAAAACAGATTATGGCAAGATTAAAGGGTACCACCTTGCCGGATTTGGGAAATATGGACCGGGAATATATTGTGGTTGCAAAAGATCTCTATCCTTCTGATACGGTAAAGATGGATACAAGATGGGTAAAGGGAATCATAACAGAGGAAGGCGGAGTGACCAGCCATGTATCAATTATGGCAAAGAGTATGAATATCCCCGCTTTAGTAGGTGTAAAGGGAATCTTAGCTCATGTTGAAGACGGAATGACTATCTGTATGGATGCAAAGAACGGTGAGATTATTGTTGATCCAGATAAGACAGTGCTTGATGAATACGAGGACAAGAAGAATGCATATCAGCAGGAACGCCTTCGCTTAGAACAGCTGAGAATGCAGCCGGCAGTTACCAAAAGTGGTAAAAGAGTGTCACTGTGTGCCAATGTAGGTAATGTGGAAGACATTCGCCATGCAATGGTGATGAATATTGACGGAGTTGGACTGTTTCGCAGTGAATTTCTTTATATGGAAAACACACATTTTCCAACAGAGGAAGAGCAGTTTGCAGTGTACAAAGAAGCTGCAGTTTTATGTCCACAGGAATTGACGATTCGTACGCTGGATATCGGCGGGGATAAAGAACTTCCTTATTATCAGTTCGAAAAAGAGGAAAATCCATTTCTGGGGTGGAGAGCAATTAGAATCTCCCTGGAGTTAAAGGATATGTTTAAGGAGCAGCTGAGAGCGATCTTAAGAGCCAGTGCCTACGGACATGTACGTATTATGTTCCCTATGATTATCTCTCTTTGGGAGCTTCAGGAATCTAAAAAACTTGTAGAAGAATGTAAGGAAGAACTCCGTCAAAACGGTATCGCTTATGATGAAGGGATTGAGATGGGAATGATGATGGAGACTCCAGCCAGTGTTATGCTGGCAGATGAGTTTGCAAAAGAGGCAGATTTCTTCAGCATCGGAACCAATGATTTGACGCAGTATATCTTGTCTGTAGACAGAGGAAATAAAAAAATCGCAGAGCGGTACGATTCTTTTCATCCTGCAGTGCTCAAAGCTATTGGGCAGATTATTACAGCAGGTCATAAGGAAGGAATTAAGGTAGGAATGTGCGGTGAAATGGCAGGAGATTCTAAAGCAGTGCCTATCTTACTGGAAATGGGTCTGGATGAATTCAGTATGTCTGCCGGAAGTATTGATTATGCTAGAGAATTAATTTTAAACACAATATAAAAGCAAAATGCACATAAAAAAAGATAAAAAACAATAAAATTAGTGCAATGTCACTACTTATATAGTATAATATTCTCATAAAAGACTTTGGGAGAGGTCTAAATATATTGGGAGGTATTCTACTATGAAGGAGGTAAAATGGAGAATTCCAACGATGACAAAACCGTCAAATTATTATGAAATATGTTGGAATATTGCGCACTTTTGTATTGAACAGGAAGATGAATATCAATTTGTCACAGATGATGTACCGGTTCGGTTTTATCGAAATGGTGTACTCTGCCAGGCAGAGGTAAAGTCACAACGGTTTGGAAGAAGTCCTGTCAGCTGGTATATCTGCTGCAAAGAAATTGATGATGTATCAGAAGCTTTATATGAAACCGCATAATTACATAGGGTAGAAAGATAATTAAAAAAAGTAGTTTTTTTGGTAAAAAGAGATTATTGACGGGAATTTAATGCGGTGCTATGATATACAACATTAAAGCAAAAGATGCAAAGGAAGGTAGTTGATAAGATACTTTCTGAAATTTATAGAAGCAAAGAATAGGCGACGGAGCTGAAGAGTTTCGTTGCTTTTTCTTTGCTTTTCATATTTTAACCAGATACTTTATTTTGACACAGATACTTGTGTAAAAGGGCAGAAAGGAGAGTGGTTATGGGAGATATATACAGCATTGGTGTAGACATAGGTACCAGTACTACAAATGTAATTTTAAGTCAGATTCAACTGAGTACTTCCATGAGTGCTTCACTTCTTCCGGTTACCAGTATCGGAGATACTAAGGTGATTTATAAAAGTCCCGTGATTTTCACTCCGATAAAGGAACATCAGCAGATTGATTTCCTTCCAATTCGGGATCTGGTAGAGGACGGTCTTAGCAGCTGCGGTATTCAAAAGGAACAGATTGAAACCGGAGCAGTTATCATTACCGGTGAGACTGCAAGAAAAGACAATGCAGCAGGTGTGGGAAGAGAACTTTCTGAATACCTTGGAGACTTTGTAGTGGCATGTGCAGGACCACAGCTGGAATCCGTATTAGCAGGACACGGAGCGGGGGCACAGCGGTTGTCAAAAGAAAAAAATAAACGAGTTCTCAATCTGGATATCGGCGGCGGGACTTTGAATGCAGCGGTATTTTATTGTGGGGATTTGGAATCTGCATTTGCTATGGATATCGGAGGCCGTTTGATTCGAATCAATCAGGAAGAAAAAATTACCTATATATCAGATCGAATTGCATTTATCATCGAGGAAAACCAGCTGTCATTAAAGTTGGGAGAAGAAATCGAGTGGAAAGCATTAAGAACCTTGTGCAGACATCTGGCTGAGGATTGTGTGCAGGTTAGCGGTTTGGCGGATGTCAGTGCTGAGGCAGAACGATTATTTATTTCACCTTATGAGTATCCGAAAAAAATTGATTTGCTTACAGTATCAGGTGGGGTAGGAGAATGCGTGCAGCGGAAATTTAAAGAAGATACCTTGATAGAGCATTGCATGGAATACCTGGATATGGGACCGATGCTTGCACATGAGATTCAAATGGAGCTGGAGAAATATCCTCAATTGTATACAGATGCATCGGAAGGCATACGAGCAACGGTAATAGGAGCCGGGAATCATTCTATGACTGTAAGTGGAAGTACTGTCGGAGTGGAATCAGAGATCCTTCCTATGAGAAATATACCTATTATCAAATCGAGATTACTGCCTGAAAATTGGAAGGATTTATATAGAGAGATCATGCCGATTCTTCAAATATACGGAGATAATGCTGCAGCGATTTCGATTAAGGGAGAGACGAGTCCGGCATATGGAGACTTGAAAATATTAGCACAGGAAATCGGCAAAATCTTCAGAGAAACAGAACAGCCGGTAATTTTACTTATGCAGGAAGATTTTGCGAAAGCCTTAAGTCAGATGATTCATATATATGGAAATGTCATACAGCCAGTCATATGTCTGGATGGAATTGATACGGAGCATGGTGATTACATAGATATCGGAAAACCCATGGGAAGTGCTGTTCCGGTTGTAGTGAAAACGCTGGTGTATCAATCATAGACAGTACATCAGTACGCCGGGGTGGATTTGAAAAAAGAGTACAGGAAATAATGGAAACTGTAAAATGTGATGCAGCTTAAAGAGGAGTATATCATCCCGGATACAACATGTTGAAGGGTTTTAGATATAAATATTTTATGAGAGAGGATGGAATTTTATATGGCAGAAAAAACACAGGAATTATCAAAAGGTTTGACACCCGTAAAATTATGGGCAATCGTAGTTGGAGCAGTGGTATCCGGTATGTATTTCGGATGGAATTACATGTTTGAGGGAACCAACTTTGTAGGAGCGTTAATCGCCACATTGATTGTAACAGTATTTTATTTTACCTTCGTACTTGCATATGCAGAACTGGCAACCGCTATTCCAAGCGCAGCTGGTCCGTCGGCATATTCAGAGAAGGCGTTTGGAGGATTTGCAGGATTTTTGGCAGGATTCTCTGTATTAATTGAGTACATAGCAGCAACACCGGGAATCGCCATCTCAATTGGTGCTTATGTACATACACTGGTGCCTGCAGTACCTGCAGTAGTAGCATCAGTAGTAGCATTTTTAATTTTTGTATTTATCAACTGCCGTGGAATTGAGTCAGCAGCAGTTGTCGAGCTGGTAGTGACAGTATTAGCTATTGTTGGTGTAGTTGTTTACTTCGTGGCAGGAGTGCCTAATGTGGAGATGGGTGCTTTATTTGCAGGAAAGACTTCTATGAATGGATTTACCGGTATCTTTGCAGCGATTCCTTATGCAGTATGGTTCTACCTTGCTGTTGAGTCTGGGGCAATGGGTGCAGAAGAGTGTAAGAACCCCCAGAAAGATATTCCAAAGGCATTTATCGGTGGTATCGTTACCTTAGTAGTTATGGCATTAGCAACTTTATTTGTGACTGCTGGTAATTCAGCTTCGGATTTAGGTGCAGTAACACTTACGGATGATCCATTGCCGGCAATCCTTGGAGGTGCTTATGGAAGTGGTTCTATTATTGTGAAAATTGTCAGCTTCTTAGGATTATTTGGTTTGATTGCAAGTTTACATGGTATTATCATCGGAGCATCCAGACAGGCATATGCAATGGCTAGAAGTAACTATCTTCCAGCTCCATTGGCAAAATTAGATAAGAAAGGTACTCCGATTGCAGCTGTATTAGTAACCAGTATCATCAGTCTTATCTTTGTAATCGTTGGTTCGGTTGGAAGCCTGGTTGTCTTTTCATGTATCGGTTCTTGTATTATGTCTGTACTTTCATTAGCAGCATGGTTTGTACTTCGCAAGAAAGCACCTGAGATGGAACGTCCATTTAAATTAAAGAGCCCGGTAGTTCCGATTATTGCTTCTATTACATGCTGTATCGTTGTGATTGCACTGGTGGTATCTGAGGCTTCTTTACTGGGATTAGCAGCAATCGTTTATGCAGTTGCAGCTGTTTACTATTTTGTAACCCATAAGATTTTTGTGAAAGAGACTGCAGCAGAGAAAGTAAAATAAAACATTGAGTAAAATAAAGCAGTAAATGTATAAGCTTGAAGAGTATAGAACTAGAAGCGCAAAAAGCGATAAGAGGAGGAATTATCGGTGAAATTAAAGACGCAGCTATTTGGAAAGACCTATGAATTTAAGTCCGTAAAAGAAGTTTTAGCAAAGGCAAATGAAGAAAAATCCGGAGATAAACTTGCAGGGATTGCAGCAGTGGATGCTTCTGAACGTGTGGCTGCCAAGGTAGTACTGGCCGATTTAACCGTGGGTGATTTGAGAAATCACCCAGTGGTTCCTTATGAATCAGATGAAGTAACCCGCGTTATTCAGGATGGGGTAAATGAAGAACAGTATAAAAAAATCGAATCTATGTCAATGGGTGATTTTCGTGAGTTTTTATTGGATTCAGATGCTAAGGAAATCGAAGGTGTCCGGGATGGACTTACTGCAGAGGTGATTGCAGGAGCAGCAAAGCTTATGAGCAATATGGACCTTGTTGTTGCATCAAAGAAGTTGATTGTACCAGCTACCTGTAATACAACCATTGGTTTACCCGGAACTTTAGCAGCAAGATTACAGCCCAATCATCCAACAGACAGTGTCGAAGGAGTAATGGCGTCTGTGTATGAAGGCATTGCATATGCCAATGGAGATGCTTTGATTGGATTAAATCCGGCAATCGATACAGTGGAGAATACGGATCGCATATTGAAAACTTTCCGTGAATTTATGGATAAATGGGAAATTCCATCACAAAACTGTGTTCTATCACATGTGACAACACAGATGGAAGCTTTAAAGCAGGGAAGTCCTATGGATTTAATGTTCCAGTCTATTGCGGGTTCAGAAATTTCCAATAGTTCATTCGGAATTAGCACAGCCCTTATTGATGAAGCTTATGAGCTGATGAAAGAAAAGAAAAGCTCTGCTGGTCCAAACTTTATGTATTTTGAAACAGGACAGGGATCAGAATTATCTTCAGATGGACATAATGATGCAGATCAGCTGGTTATGGAAGCTCGTTGTTATGGATTTGCAAAACGGTATCATCCATATTGTGTAAATACAGTTGTCGGATTTATTGGACCGGAATACCTCTATGATGGAGCACAGGTAATTCGTGCAGGGTTAGAAGATCATTTTATGGGAAAACTTACTGGTATTCCGATGGGTTGTGATGTATGTTATACAAATCATATGAAAGCCAGTCAGAATGATTTGGAAAATCTTGCCATGATTATTGCAGAGGCAGGAGTTAATTATGTTATGGGTGTGCCTGCCGGTGATGATATTATGCTGATGTATCAGTCCAGTGGTTATCATGATGTGGCAGCTATGCGTGAAGTCACAGGCAAACGTCCGATGGCAGAGTTTGAGAAACGTATGGAAGAACTGGGCATTATGGAAAATGGGAAATTGACTAAGCTGGCGGGAGATCCGTCCATATTTGCATAGAGAGGAGCCAAAGATATGGAACAGGAAATGGTAAGGGACATCTCAGCGCTTGATTTATCAACCTATGTAGCTGTGGATGATCCAAAAGATAAGACGGCCTGTGAGGTTATTAAGAAAAAGACAGCTGCCAGAGTATGTGTAGGCAAAGCCGGAAGCAGATTAAAGACAGAGAGCTATCTGCGCTTTCGTGCAGATCATGCTATCGCACAGGATGCTGTATGGTCTTATGTAGATGAGAGTGTTGTAGACGAATTGGGATTTATGAAAGTACAGACACTCTGTAAGGATAAGGACGAATATATCACCAGACCGGATTTGGGAAGAAAATTCTCAGAAGAAACATTGGAAAAAATCAAAGAAGCCTGCCCACATCATGTGGATGTGCAGATTATAGCAGGTGATGGTTTAAGTTCTCCTGCGATTACCGTAAATCTGCCGGATATCTATCCTATGTTAGAGGATGGATTAAAGGCGAAGGGATATACTTTGGGCAGTCCTATATTTGTAAAATATGCCCGTGTGGCAACTATGGATCAGATTAGTGAAGCATTGGATGCAAAAGTTACTATCATACTTATCGGGGAAAGACCTGGTTTAGCTACCGGAGAGAGTATGAGTGCCTATATGGCATATGAATCCAGTACAAAGAAAAACGAATCCCAGAGAACAGTTGTTTCCAATATCCATAAGAAGGGAATGCCGCCTGTGGAAGCAGGGGCACAGATTGTAGAACTGGTTGGGAAAATGATGGAAGCGAAAGCTAGTGGAATTGATTTGCACTTATAGAAATAAAAATCAGTTTTTTTAAGTTGTCAGGAAGATAAATACATACAGAGTTTCATGCACATTTTTGCGTGGGACTCTGTTTTTTTTGCTTTTTATGTTAAAATGTGTAGATATAAAAAAATAAGGAAAAGTGGAAAGGTAAGGACACACAATGAAATTATTAATTATACGTCACGGAGACCCGGATTATGATATAGATTCACTGACAGAGAAAGGATGGAAAGAAGCCCAATTGCTTTCAGAGAGAATCTCGAAATTAGAAGTTGCAGCATTTTATCAATCACCATTAGGACGCGCACAGGATACTGCTTCTCTGACTTTAAAAAAAATGGGACGAGAGGCGTTGACATTGCCGTGGCTTCGAGAGTTCAAGGCGCCTATTATAGACGAAGATACCGGCAAGGAGAGGATACCGTGGGACTTGCTGCCAGAGAAGTGGAGTAAAATTCCTTCTTATTACGATAAAGATGCCTGGATGGATGTCCCAAAGATGGCAGATACTCATGTGGGAGATGAGGCTTTGCGCGTATACGAGGGGTTAGATTTTTTGCTGGAACAGCATGGATATAATCGTGAAAATAACTATTATCGGGCTCTTCGGGCAAACACTGATACGGTTGTGCTCTTCTGTCATTTTGGCGTGGAGTGTGTGATGTTGGGACATCTGCTGGGGATTTCTCCAGTGGTAATGTGGCATGGATTATGTGCGGCACCATCGTCGGTTACTACGCTGACTACAGAGGAGCGGAGAGATGGAATTGCTTATTTTCGTATGAGCTCCTTTGGGGATATATCCCATCTGTATGCGGGTGGGGAATCCCCGGCCTTCGCTGCACGGTTCTGCGAGACATATGATTCAGATGAAAGGCATGATTAATGTTGGGTGGGTCAGAAAACTATCTTCCTTTCCTATTGCCGTATGGAATAAACTCATGTTAAAATATAAGATACAAATACTTATTAGTGGAGGCGGGATATGGGGATAACAATTAAAGAACTCTCGGAAATAAGTGGATATTCAACAGCAACCATATCAAGAGTGATTTCCAATAAAGGCAATGTCAAGGAATCTACAAGAAAAGAAATCACAAATCTGCTTTTGAAATACAATTATAGAACCAGTATGATGGAAGTTCATAAATCAGCAGTGAATAATCGAACGATTATGGTCATTGTAGGGGATATGAATAACTGGTATTATATGGAGATTTTTAAAATTATAAGTGGAATTGCAGTTAAAAATGATTATTTTACAATTATTGCATACACAGATAATAATCTGGAGATGGAGGAACTATATCTTAATGTGGCAATAAGTGAGAAATACGCAGGTGTTATCTTTATGAATGTTCGTGGAGGAGATAAAATTCGTGATTTGTTAAAGGAAAATGATTTTCCAGCGGCATTTTTAAACCGGGGTATTAAACATGCATATTTTAATACTGTTATAAATGATAATTATCAGGGGGCATATCAGGCAACAGAGTATCTGATTAAAGCGGGGCACAAGAAAATAGGACATTTAGCAGGAAGTTATTTTTCACATACCGCAGCAGAGCGATATCGGGGATATACAGATGCAATGCATGATAATGGTCTTGTGGTTACGAAAAACAGTATTTATCAGGGCAATATAGACTGGAAAAGTGGATATACATTTGGACAGGAGATGATTAAAAAGAATTTGGACTTTACTGCATTGTTTATAAGTGCTTATCAGATGACCGAGGGATTGTTAGATTGTTTTATGGAGTACGGAGTTAACATACCAGAGGATATAAGCATTATCAGTTTTGATGAGACTCCTGATATGAAGCGACATGATATTACAACAATCTGTGCTGAACCGGAAAAAATGGGGCGAACAGCTATGAATCTCTTAATGGAACAGATCCATGACCATAAGGCGGAGAGAAAAAGTATACAGTTTGAACCGGTACTAAATATTCGAAAAAGTGTTAAAGTGATAAAATAAAAAATGAAAAACTAAGGACAAAAAAGAAGCTGACGTACTCAGCTTCTTTTTTGTCCTTAGTTTTATGGGTCGAGGTTAAATCAGATGCTTCATGACATGAAAGTTCCAGTTTTTCTTGCTGAGTTAAAATGATAAGAAAAATGATAAAAAATTACAAAAATATGATATAAAATGTAACTTTTAATCATTTAAGAACATATTGAAAACTATTAAAAGGTTATTTAGGCAAAGAAAAAATATATGAAATTTGCAGGAAAATCTCAACGGATCAAATGATAAAAATTTACATTTTAAATTTTTTGATGAAAAACCAGAAGGAAAAATTTATGTAAAAAATGTAAAATACATAAAAAATAATGGATTAATTCCATAAATATAAAAAAATAGTGTAACTGTTCAGTACCCCATTAGTCAAAAGTGATTTCTGGGGTACCTGCTATTGCATTTTGAATTGCTTTGTAAGCATTAATTCCATGCTTTTTTGCAGTTCCTACGTAGGACATAATTGTTAAGT
>JAQVHQ010000024.1 GCA_028696165.1 Lachnospiraceae bacterium
GGAAAACTGCACGAAAAAAGTTTTGAATTCATCAAAATCCGTGCACTTATAGTATACCACTCAAAGGCGTGAAAGTCAGTAAAATCAAGTGCTTGAAGCTGATTTTTGAATTAATCAGCAGACACTACTTATTATATCTGCTACCGGAACTCATCGTTGCCAGACGAAAGAAGAACATATGGGACTGGTGACTGAGGAAATATATAATCGAATTAAATTAGTAGATCATCAGTGTACAGATGAAGAAAATTTAAAATATATGGGAACGACCACCAGAAATACTCCTGTATGGCTGGATTCAAGAGCAATCGCCTGTGACAGACTGATATTAACAGGTGGCGTAGTATATCATTTCCTGGCAGGATATGGCGGAGGACGTAAGAGCATTGTTCCTGGCATCGCAGGCCGTGAAACAATCATGAAAAATCATAATCTGGCTCTAAATCCAGGTTTCGGAAGTGGTTCAAATCCTAATGTCAGAAGTGCAGTCATGGATGAGCGTAACCCATTTCATATGGATCTTATGGAGGCAGCAGCCATGGCACATCCGGATTTCCTCTTGAATGTGGTAGTTGATGATGAGCAGAAAATCATTGGTGCATTTGCTGGAAACTACATAGAGGCACATAAAGAAGCATGCAAACTAGTTGACTCCATCTATGGCGTCTATGTGAAAGAAAAGACTCCATTAGTAATTGCCAGTGCGGGCGGTTATCCAAAAGATCTGAACCTGTATCAGACGTCGAAGACCATATGCAATGCCTTGGAAGTGGTAAGTGAAGGTGGAACGATTATACTGATATCCAAATGCAGCGAGGCATTTGGTGATGCAGATTGTGAGCGTCTGATTAACGGATATCCGGATATGCTGGAACGAGAAAAATCTTTGCGTGAGAATTTCTCCATTGGAGCGTATATAGGTTATCTGTTTGCAGAGAGTGCTGAGAAATACAACTTAATTATAGTGACAGATTTATCGCAGGAAAGCTTTGGAACAGCTCGTATTCATGCAGTGAAATCATTGGATGAAGCAATGGATAAGGCAAAAGAATTAAATGGAGCAGACTGGGAGCCAAAGACTACTTTGCTGCCACATGGGGCGAATACTTTGCCTAAATTCGAATAAAGTGTGATTAGTTGGACAAATTCACAATCATGGAGAAGAGGTAGAGGTATGATTCAGTTTAAAATGTTTGAATTATCATTCAAAGGAAATCCCCCGTCCGGTTCAGAGGCTGAAGTGGATGTGACAGCTGTATTTAAATGTGAAAAGGAAGAAAAGACAGTCAAAGGATTTTATGATGGAGACGGTACATATAAAGTACGATTTCTTCCGCAGCAGACTGGACACTATACATGGGAAGTAAGTGGTGTAGTCATTGGAAGTGGGCAGGAGGATTGCACCACTTCAAAAAAATATCATGGTCTTATTCAGGTTGAAGGAAATCACTTCATATATGAAGACGGAACAAGATACCTTCCTTTCGGAACAACAATCTATGCTCTGGCCCATCAAAGCGAAGAGTTGATTGCACAGACTATGGAGACGCTAAAAAAAGCACCGTTTAATAAAGTTCGTCACTGTGTATTTCCAAAACATTATGACTATAATCACAATGAGCCGGAATTTTTTGCATTTGAAAAGGATGAAAATGGAAACTGGGATGTAAATCGTCCATGTTTTAAGTTTTGGAAACATTTTGAATCTATTATAGACAAATTGGCCGGGATGGATATTCAATCAGATTTGATTTTATTTCATCCATACGACCGTTGGGGCTTATCGAAACTTACAATGGAAGAAAACCGTATCTATCTGGATTATCTTCTGCGCAGACTTTCTGCAAACCCTAATGTGTGGTGGAGTCTGGCCAATGAATATGATCTGGTCTTTACCCGTAAGATGGAGGATTGGTACGCATTTGAAGAACAGGTGGCTGCAGAGGATGCCTACCATCATCTGCTAAGCAATCATAATTGTTTTGCACTTTATGATTTTAATCGAAAGAATGTCACACACTGCAGTATACAGTCAACTCAGCTTTATAAAGGTACATTATGGCAGAAAAAATTTGGAAAGCCTGTCATATATGATGAGTGCTGCTATGAGGGAGACCTGGAATTAAATTGGGGTAATCTGTCAGCTTTTGATATGGCAGACCGGTTCTGGAGAGCCTTTGCAGTGGGAGCCTATGCCACTCACGGAGAAGTTTATTTGTCAGATGATGAGATTCTCTGGTGGGCAAGAGGGGGTATCTTAAAAGGTGAGAGTCCGGTAAGAATTGCATTCCTAAAAAGGATTCTGGAGGAACTTCCGGGAGCACTAGAACCCTGGGAAGTGACACGATACATAAGTGAGAATGCCGGCAATGAAGATAAAAATCAGACACCGGAGGAGAAGGCCAATAATCCATTCTTGAAATTGATAAATAATCTGACTCCGGACTTACAGGAAATGCGCATGGAAAAATCAGCTATGTACACAGGACATTATAAAGATGAAGTGTTCCTGAGATATTTTGCCAGAGAGTGCAATTCCAATTATCATTTAAGGCTTCCGAAGACAGGTAATTACAAAATAGAAGTGATTGATATCTGGGAGATGACCAGAATTGTATATGCAGAAAACACATCTGGAGATTTGATTGTAAAACTGCCGGGTAAGCCGGGAATTGCTGTATTGGCGAAATCCCTTGTCACTTGAAGCGTGACGATACAGATTGCCTTTTGCAAGTATCGAAGGTCTGAGAACACTACTTTCAGATGCTAAGCGGGGATCATAGGACACGGTAAATGCAGCAGAATTTTTGCTTTCGCAATATAGTACGGTTACCATGGACGAAAGGGACCTTATGCATTATACTGATTTTCAAGGGGAAAAGTGTTAAAATCAAATACCCCTGGTATCATACTAAAGGCGATAGAGAGGGTAAGATTATGTGGGTAATATTTGCGTTTGGTTCAGCACTATTTGCCGGGGCAACTGCCATATTAGCAAAATGTGGCATAAAAAATACAGATTCTAATGTGGCTACTGCGCTTAGAACTGTAGTGGTATTAGTGTTTTCATGGATTATGGTATTTGTGGCGGGGGTTCAGAGCGGACTGGGAGCTATCAGCATGCGTACATTGACATTTTTGGTACTGTCCGGCCTGGCAACAGGAGCTTCCTGGCTTTGCTATTTTCACGCACTGCAAATAGGTGATGTAAATAAGGTGACGCCTATTGACAAATCCAGTACGATTTTGACGATGATTCTTGCATTTTTGTTTTTGGGAGAAGGATTTACACTCATTAAATTCATAGCTATGGTAATTATGGGCGTGGGAACCTATCTGATGATTCAAAAAAAGCCGGAAGAGGGGAGAAAGGCTAAGAGCAGTGCATGGCTTCTCTATGCTGCCGGTTCAGCGGTATTTGCCAGTCTCACATCTATTTTGGGGAAGGTTGGAATTGAGGGAATTGATTCCACTTTGGGAACTGCCATACGAACGATTGTTGTACTCATTATGGCGTGGATTGTAGTGTTTGTTACCGGAAAGCAACATACCGTAAAGGATATAGATAAAAAAAGCTGGATGTTTTTAGTATTATCAGGATTGGCGACGGGTGGTTCCTGGCTTTGTTATTATCGGGCACTGCAGACCGGACCGGCCAGTGTGGTAGTACCTATTGATAAACTTAGTATCCTGGTGACCATTGCATTTTCTTACATAGTGTTTAAAGAAAAATTGAGCATAAAGTCAGGGATTGGTCTAGTGTTAATAGTGGCTGGAACATTGGCTTTATTAATATAGGTGGTTGTTTCTATTATCTTAGATAAAATTATGCTATGAAGAGTGTTTGAAAAATAATCTGGATAAATTTAATTATTATTGTACCAAAATGGAGATTTTTGTGAGAAATTCCGCAGAATCTTTTACTGCAACCTCATCTAGAATAGCCTCCTTGTAGGAATAATCTGCGATTTCAAGATGTGCGGTTTCCATATAATGGAGCAAGTTCTGGTAAGCAGATTCAGCTTCATAATAATTTCCTTTTAGATAAGTTGTTACGTAATTACCAGCAGGCTTTGTATAATATGCACAGGAAACAGGTGGGTTTGATACCTTCGTAAAGAAGTAAGCATAGGTATCAAAAGCACCTGTTTTTAAACTGCACTTATCAATCATAGCACCATAAGGATGCCCGGTATTTAACTGATGTTTGTTGCAGAAAGCGATATGCTCATATAGTATGGGGATGATGATATCATGAGAATCACTGTTTACCGGCGGACTTAAAATCAGATATTCTTCCGGACAATATTCCAGAATGACCGTGTTTGCGGTGATGGAATCACTGATATCAACCAGATGGATTTTGGTTTCGATAACCTGGTCAATTCGATTTAAGTGTGCAATTTCAGCTTTGATTTTTTCATGTTGCTCCCGGAGTAGCTTCTTCAAATCCTGAGGGTTTCGTCCCTCAATATACCCTTTGATTTCCTTCAAGGGCATTCCAATATCTTTTAGACAGACAATGGTATTGAAGACATCACATTGGTCTTCAGAATAATAGCGATACCCTAATTCATTGGTATAGGCAGGAGAAAAAAGCCCGATTTCATCATAATGAATCAGGGTTCTTTTGTTTGTGCCGCATAATTTTGCGAACTCACCAGTTTTTATACATGGAATGCGATTTTTTTGCATAATTATTCATTCTTTCTATTGACTATAACGTAACGGTATACTTTATTATAATCCACAGTGAAGATGTGTCAAGACATTATAGAAAACTCGTAGAATCAAGGAAGTCTCCCGATTCAAATGCGAAGCGGATTGTGAATATCCTATTGACAACAAGAAGTGTCAGCAAATAAAACATAAAAATTAGAAAAGGAAGGTAACTAATATGCCAACATTAAGTACTCGTGTAGGAACATTTACCGATTCAGTAATACGAAGAATGACCAGAATCAGCGATGAATATGGAGCGATTAATCTATCTCAGGGATTTCCGGACTTTGATCCGCCAAAGGAGATTATGGATGCACTGGCAAAGGCGGCTTACGCTGGACCTCACCAGTATTCAGTGACTTTCGGTGCGGAGAATTTCCGTGAGGCACTTGCCAGAAAACAGGGCAAAGCAATTGGAAGAACGATTGACCCGGAAGAGGAGATCGTGGTAACCTGCGGCGGTACAGAAGCGATGATGTGTGCCATGATGACGGTGTGTAATCCGGGAGACAAAGTTCTGGTATTCTCACCATTTTATGAGAACTACGGGGCAGATGCAATTCTGTCCGGAGCAGAGCCGATTTATATCCCGTTAGTTCCGCCGGAATATAATTTCGATAAAGAATTGCTGGAAGATGGATTCCGTCAGGGAGCCAAGGCAATCATTGTATGTAATCCATCCAATCCCTGCGGTAAAGTTTTTACCAGAGAAGAACTGGAATTCATAGGACAAACTGCTGTTAAATACGATGCATTTGTGATTACAGATGAAGTTTATGAGCATATGGTTTATGCCCCGAATCATCATACCTGCATGGCATCGCTGCCTGGGATGTATGAACATACGATTACCTGCAATTCTCTCTCAAAGACTTATTCTATAACCGGATGGAGATTGGGATATCTCATAGGACCGGCGCAGGTCATTGAAGCAGCAAAAAAGGTTCATGATTTTCTGACTGTTGGCGCAGCAGCACCGCTTCAGGAAGCAGCCACAGTAGGACTTAATTTTCCGGAATCTTATTATGATGAGCTGCTGGAAAAATACACGAAGAAACGTGAGCATTTTCTAAAAGGTCTGGATTCTATCGGATTGGAACATAACATACCACAGGGTACTTATTTTGTCATGATTGACATCTCTAAATTCCTGGAATTAGAGCAGTTTCGTGGTTACACAGACCTGGAATTCTGTGAGTGGATGATTAAAAATATAGGAGTGGCAGCGGTTCCTGGTTCAAGCTTCTTTAAAGAAGAGGTAAATCACCTGATTCGCCTTCATTTTGCCAGAGAAGAAGCAACTATAGATGAAGCCATTTCAAGATTAGGTAAATTACAGGAACTGTTTCTATAACAGTTGAAGGGAGGATGTGGTATGAAGCCATATTCAGTATGTTTTGCAAATTATTCCATAGGGGAAGATGTATACGGTGAAGTGTCAGATGTGTGCAGGCTGTATGGTAATAAAATATTGCTTATCGGTGGGGAACTGGCATTGGCTGCCGGTAAAGAAAAACTTATGCAGGCAATTGCGGGAACAAATCTAGAAATCGTGCAGATCAGATTGTTTGGAAATGACTGTACCTATGAGAAGATGGAAGAACTGGCACAGGAAGCGAAAGTTTGTGGAGCCCAGATGATTTTTGGAATGGGCGGTGGAAAAGCCCTGGATACAGCCAAAGGCGCAGCGTATAAGGCACACCTTCCGGTATTTACATTTCCAACGATTGCATCAACCTGTGCAGCGACTACAGCTTTGTCCGTTGTATATAAGGAAGACGGGAATTTTGACAGCTTTTATTTCTACGAGAGACCAGCACTACATTGTTTTATTGATTTGTCAATTATAGCCAGTGCACCTTGGAAATACTTAAGAGCAGGAATGGGAGATACCATAGGAAAGCATTTTGAATGTCATCTGTCTGCGAGGGGAGATAAGCTGGATCATAATTCCCTGCTTGGAAGAGAAATCAGTAATCTGTGTTATGAACCGTTGTTAGAGCATGGGGTAAAGGCACTTGATGACTGTAAAAATCAGACCGTAAGTTATGAACTGCAGCAGGCGGTTCTGGCGAATATTATCAGTACGGGACTGGTATCTCTGATGGTTCTGGACGATTATAACTGCGCTATAGCTCATTCCGTCTATTATGGATTGGTATTGCTTCCCGGATTTGAGGAAAATTATCTTCATGGAGATGTGGTGGCATACGGAGTGCTGGTTCAGCTGGCTGTTGATAATCAGATAGAAAAGGCAAAAGAGGTAAGAGCATTTTTGTTGGAATTAGGAATTCCTGTTTCGCTAAAACAGATGCAGGTTCCTTTGGATAAAGAATATTTAAAAGATGTGCTGATTGAGACTGTAACCGGGCCGGATATGGAACATTTACCTTATCCGGTTACCGGGGAAATGATTTTTGAAGGTATGAAAATTATAGAAGAGTTATGAGAGGAGAAGGAATGGAAAAGAAAGATATGAAAAATTATGTAAATACAAAAAACATGTTAAAGTTTATTCTGTGTTCTGCATTCGGAATCCTGATGTTTCTGGTGCCGATTCCACAGGGTGAATCCTTTACTACATTATTGGATTTTTTAAAGACCGCTGTAAAAAATCTTTTAGGGGGAAGCCTGGCATATATTATCCTGTTTTTACTGGTAGTATCTGCAGTAATGAGTTTGATTGACTATATTTTTAAGCCAGATTTCATCAGAAAAAATGAATATATGCAAAAGGCATTTTCCACCAGCTTATTGTATGTAGTTTCAAAAGTAATCGGAGCAGTTGTAGGCTGTATGGTTATTCTGGGATTTGGTCCGGAGGTAATTACTTCTGTAGATACAGGAGCTACCATCATCGATTTATGTGGAACATTGTTTTGTATTGTAATTTCATTTAGCTTCATCCTGCCATTTTTGACAGATTGTGGAATCATGGAATTCCTTGGAGTCCTTTTAAAACCGGTGGTTCGTCCATTGTTCCGTGTTCCGGGACGTGCTTCTGTAGACTTGATGGCATCCTGGTTTGGTGCATCCAATGCAGCAGTTATATTGACCAGAGAACAGTATATGAAGGGCTTTTATACGAAAAGAGAAGCAGGTTATATCATGACAAACTTCTCTATTGTTTCTATTCCTTTCTGTCTCTTGATAGCAAGTACAGTGGGAATTGAGAATTTATTTCCTTCATTTTATCTGACTATCTGCGTGGTAGGAGTAGTTCTGGCAGTGATTATAGCCCGCATCCCACCGATTAGTCTTATCCCGAATACATATAAAGAAAGTATTGGAAAGCAGCTTGATGAGGAAGTACCTGTTGAGAAAAACCGCCTTGCGTATGCCCTGGAAATGAGCTGCAAGAGAGCCGAAAGCTTTGATATAAAAGCGGTCTTATCCAGTGGAGTACAGGTGGTTGTAGGTATGCTCTTTGACCTGATTCCTATCGTGGCATCCTGGGGAACAATTGCTTTGATTATCGCTACTTTCACACCGGTATTTAATTGGATATCTTATCCGATGGGCTGGTACCTGAATCTCTTGGGCGTACCGGAAGCTTATGCGGTAGCTCCAGCGACATTAGTAGGATTTGCAGATATGTTTATTCCTGCACTTTTGATTACGGGAATTACTTCGATTAAGACCAAGTTTGTCATAGGTGTACTGTCACTGGTTCAGATTATATATCTGACAGAAGTTGGTGTTATCATTATGAAAAGTGAGATTCCACTTAATTTGTGGAAATTGTTTGTGGTATTCCTGGAAAGAACAGTGATTGCAATTCCGATTATTGTATTGTTGGCGAATGTATTTGTTTAAGCTATATATGAGTAAAAGTCTATATTTGGGGGAATACCCTGGATGTAGGCTTTTTTGATGTGAACAGAATTATAGCATATATTGTCAAAAATCCAGTCATGTATAATAGAAGCCTTTTCTAAGTAGAAAAAATGATAGTAATATGATAGACTTTGTACAGAGTAAAAATTGAGGCAGGTGAATAGAATGGCATATCAATCAAAAGGGCGTTTTAATGCAAAAGAGAAAAGCACATATATAATTATGCATGGAGAAAAGAAAGTTGCATCTGTGAATACTTCAGGTAAATGCGAGATTTATGAGAAAAACTACATGCCTTATAATTTGTACATGGAAGCAGAAGCTCAGGAATTTGATGAACTGTTTAACAATTTATCGAACTTCTATTTTTGGTGTGCTTCCCGTATGCTGACGCTGGATCGAACTTATGCAAAAGAGATACTTAATAGTATAGGGGTATCTCAAGCCGTAACAGATAAAGAACGTGCTCATATAGCACTCTCCTATCATTGTGTGGTTCTTACGGACATTTATTGGGTGAAAGAATTTGATGAGCCAGTGACATTTGCTGAGATAAATCTATATGAAAATCATTTGGATAATGCGTTTGTTGATGTTTCACTTCGAGGCCGTCAGGTGACAATTGAAAACAGCACACTAATTGCAGATGATTTGTCAACAGGAGGAATGTTCCCGAAAGCATGGATACGAGAATCGGATGGCTTTTATTTGTTAAAAGATGGTGGAATGGATGCAGTACACCGGGAAGTGCTTGCCAGTAAAGTCTCTCAATGTTTTAAATGTAATCAGGTATACTATGAAGAAAGCAATTATAAAGGCGAGCCGGTCTCAAAGAGCAAAATAATAACATCTGTGAAATATAGTCTGGTATCTAGAGAAGCATTCGATATCTACGCAAAAAATCAGGATATTGATGTAATGGAATTTATAAAAAAATTGGACAGCATCAATTATTACACTATGAACATCATAGACTATCTGATTGGAAATACAGACCGTCATTGGGGAAATTGGGGATTTCTTGTAGATAATCAGACAAATCAGCCAGTCAGACTTTATAATCTGATGGATTTTAATCGAGCATTTTCCGCCTATGATACCATAGACGGTGCAAATTGTCTAACTGTATCTGGAACAGGAAAAAAGACTCAATTAGAAGCGGCAGTGGAAGCTGTTTGCCAAATAGGTTTCCATCCGATTGCAGAAGCGAAAGAAGAATGGTTTGCCGGAAAAAAATCGTGGTATGAGATGTTCCAAAAAAGATGGGAGATATTAGAACAATGCAAAAGATAAGAAAAGTATGTCTATATCTGCTCGTTTGCGTAGCGTTGCTGCTGGGAGGCTGTCAGCTTTCACAGACAGAGATGACATCTGAAAAAAATAATTCGGAAAACTTTTCAACGAATAATTTAGAAGCTTCAACAGCCACTTCAGAATCAGGAACTGATTTAAGTGTACAGGTCCTAAACGTAGGAGAAGGAAGTGCAATTATCCTGGAAAGCGGAGGCGAATACGCAATCATCGATGGCGGAGACCAATCTGCATCCTCCTATGTAGTAAGCTACGTCAAAAGTCAGGGAATTAATGCCTTTCAATATGTCATAGCCACCCACTATGATGCAGACCACATCGCAGGTCTGGTAGGTATCCTAAACGTATTTACCACCGGTATGATTATCGGTCCGGACTACACTACAGAGTCCGATATTTATCAATCATTCATAAATAAATCCGCTGCCATAAACCGCCCGGTCACCCATCCAAGCCCAGGCTACTACTACGATTTAGGAACCTGTACTCTGGAAATAATAGGACCAGCCTATTACGGTCATCAAGATGCAAACGAAGATTCTTTAGGAATTAAAGTAAACTGTGGCAATACCAGCGTACTAATATGCGGCGACGCCGGCGCCCAAAGCGAAGCAGAAATACTAAAAACCGGCAGAGACATAACAGCTGACGTATACGTAGTAAACCACCACGGAAGTGAAACCTCCACCACTCAGGAATTTTTAGATGAAGTAAATCCAACCTACGCCATCATAAGCAGTTCCACCCAGGGAAACACCTACGGTCACCCAAGACAAGAAGTCCTAACCCGTCTCCAGACCAAAAACATTTCCCTCTACCGAACCGACAAACAAGGCGAAATCCTCTTTACATCCGACGGAACCACCCTAACCTTCGTCCAACCCCCATGTAACGACTACACTCCCGGTGGAGACGAAACCCAGGAAGAAAAAGCCGAAGCCCTGGCAGAATCAAACGCCGCCACCAGCACTACCCCAGCCACGTATGACTACATCCTCAACACCAACAGCTACAAATTCCACACCCCCACCTGCCCCTCCATCGAAAAAATGAAAGAAACCAACAAAGAATACTACACCGGCTCCCGCGACACCCTCATAGAAAACGGCTACACCCCCTGCGGATGGTGTCACCCTTGAATCTAAACCTGCAAGATTTCCAAAAAGTCTTCCTTGCTTGCCAACGAATCCGTAATACTCCCATCCGCAATAATCTGGTCCGACAAAGAAGCCTTCTTCTCCTGCAATTTCAAAATCTTCTCCTCCAAAGTATTCTTAGTAATCAACTTATAAACAGTCACAATCTGCTCCTGTCCAATCCGATGAGCCCTGTCCGTAGCCTGATTCTGGGCCGCCAGATTCCACCATGGATCAAAATGAATCACCACATTAGCCGCCGTCAGATTCAACCCGGTTCCACCAGCCTTCAACGAAATCAAGAACACCGGAGTATCATCCGTCTGATAAGCATTTACCAGTTCCTTCCTCTTTTCCTTAGAAGTAGACCCAGTTAGACTATAATAAGCAATTTTCTCTGTTTTAAGCCGCCCTTCAATAATAGAAAGCATAGAAGTAAACTGAGAAAATAAAAGCACCTTATTACCAGCTTCAACAGCTCCGCTAATCAGAGACATACAGGTTTCCACTTTAGCAGATTCCCCTTTATAATCCTCGTAAACCAGCGACGGGTCGCAGCATATCTGCCGAAGTTTCGTAAGTTCTGCAAGAATCTGAAATTTCCCCTGCTTAAATTCAGCAGCTGTTTTTTTCGCAAGAATCTGTGAAACTTTTTTTGCATTAGCTTCATATAATTCTCTTTGGACACTGTCCATCTTAGAATAAACAACCTCTTCTAATTTATCCGGAAGTTCCTTCAAGACATCTTTTTTCAATCTGCGTAGAATAAACGGACGAATCATTTTCTGCAGACGCTTAGAAGTAGTTTCATCCTGAGTGGAGACGATAGGCATCTCATAATCATTTTTAAAATTCTTATAGCTCTTTAATACGCCAGGCATAAGAAAATCAAAGATACTCCACAATTCACTTAAAGTATTCTCGATAGGTGTTCCGGTCAGTGCAAAACGAATCCGGCTATGGATACCTTTGACTGCTTTGGCAGCCTGTGTAGTATGATTTTTGATGTTCTGTGCTTCGTCAATTATCATATAATCATAAGTATGATTTTCATATTCCAGGATATCTCTCTTTAGTAGATCATAAGAGGTTAACATAATATCAGCTTCCTGCTGGATAAGGTTTTTTCTTTCTTCCATATTGCCCACAACAGGGATGACAGACAGGCTCGGTGCAAATCGCTGTATCTCACTTTCCCAGTTATAAACCAAAGAAGCAGGGCATATAATGAGCGCATGAATTTTCTCCTGCTTTTTACGGGCAAGAAGAAATGTAATAATCTGAATGGTCTTGCCAAGACCCATATCATCAGCCAGAATACCGCCAAATCCCATCTGTGCCAGGGTACATAACCAGCGGTAACCAAATTTCTGATAAGGACGAAGTTCCGCCTGCAGTTCATCAGGGACTTCATAATCACTGTCACCCACGTCTTTTAGATTACGAATCATTGCTTTAAATTCCTGCTCACGTTTAACACTAAGTTCGGCATCATGTTCCCGAAGTACCTGGTCTAAGTAAAAGGCACGGTATTCCGGAATCTGAAGATGTCCGGAAGTAAGCTGTCCTGCATTTAACTCTAAACCGTCAGCTAATTCAGCCAGAGCAGTGATTCCACTGTCTTCTAACTGAAGAAATTCTCCAGATGGAAGGCGATAGTACTTTTTACGTCGCCGGTAATTGGCTAGTATGCCTTCGATTTCATCAGCACTCAGTCCATCAGACTGAATAGACAGATCTAAAAGTCCGGCCTTTAGGGATACGCCCACGCGAAGCTTCGGCTGATGCATAATCTGCATTCGCTTGATTGCATCGGAGACATAGACCTCACCAGTCTGCTGGAGCTGGGTAATTCCTGTGGAAACCAGCTGGTAGATGGCGTCTTCCTCAGCATTTTCGATATATAAATAATCATCCTTCTGATTATGGGTAAAATACTCCCGGGCAGTTGACAGGGCTTTGGATTCCATGGCAACGTCACGATACATATTTTCCACAGATATGGGAGCTAGAAGATTGAACTCGGTATCCCCATAGCAGGCCTTGATATAACCGGTAATCTGATCATTTTGATCATCCAGATAAATCTTAACCTCACAGGGCTCCGGAATGAATACTTCCACATCATCCGGTTTCTTAATCTCTGCAAAATGCTCCAAATCAGGGAGAAGTACCTGACAGAAGGTTTTCATATCATCCTTGCCTATATCATAGACTGTTTCATAAGTATCGCCGGAAAGCGCCAGCAATTCGCCCATGGAAAACTGGAAATCTTCTGTGCAGCAGTAGATTGTATTATCCACACGGACGCACAGTTTTTTGTTGCCCTGATAGACATCCATAGGAGGCAGAATCAGCTGATATCCATCAGATTCTGCTTCGAGAGTCAGTTCAATAGCAGGATTTTCCTGGCAAATAGAAATTGTCTTTGTCCGGTGACTTTCTGTAAGCGTAATGGAAGTCTGTCCAAGTTTATAGAATAATTCCGTGAGTTCCAGATCATTCAGAGGCAGATAGCGCTTGATAGAAGAACTATAGGTGCGGTAGTAGCTAAAATCACCAAAGGGGCTTGAAGCCCGGTCGATACTTACCCGCATCTCAAGATATTCAATCCAGAACAGGGCACGCCTGGTGAAGGCACTGCGTTCATGTATGAAGGACAGCTTCTTTCCATAGGTGTATTTTTCGCGCTTTTTCAAATGTTCTACAAATTCACTGATATCTTTTAAGATATATTTATGCTCGCCGCCTATTTTGAAATTAAGCTGCCAGCCTTTGTAAGTGTCATATTCAAAAAGTGGTAGTAAATCCACTTCGCCAGTTACTGAAGGCTGAAAATAGCGCGCTTTATTTTCCATAGATTTACCGTATAAAATACGTTCAATCTGTGGATCGGTACGTAGCTGAGGTGCATGAATAGTACTGCTTTTAGGTTTTGAGGGAAGAGAACCTCCGCCAGCTTCTATGCCATAATAAGTCAGTGCCAGAGCGACACAATGCTTACACATTCCCTCATAACTGTCAATGGCCGGGCAGGTGCATCCATAGTCGATGATACAGTCATTTTCATGGTCATAAGATAAGAAAGTATCATAGGTATGAAACCCAGACCCATCCACGTGGGCTTCTACGACGGATACGCCTGGCTGATAGCTATTTAAAACCAGCTCATGTACCTTCTGACTAATATAAATCTGCCGTCCTCGGGTATAAGACCTGGAACTGCTGTTGTTGTGTATATCACTTAATGAAATCATAATTCTCCTTTTGATCGCTTGATACTACGAATCAGTTAATTAATATAAGTATAAGTAGAAATGATTTTTTTGTAAATCAATTCTGCACGAAATCATGAAAAATCATAAAAATATTGTGCAAGGCTTAATTTACAGGAGATTTTGTGATAGAATAATTTGAATATTCCAATGACTATTTTCAAAATAGAAGAAGATTAAGATACAGGAGAGGAGGATTTCATATGGATGTATTGTCAATATTAGATGAACTGCAAAGAGAAGCGAGTAATAATGCTAAACTGCGTCAGAAATTACTGGAAACCAGAAAGATGGATAATCCGGTATCTGCGTTTTGTAAAGTATGCCGGGAACAGGGATATGAGCTGTATGATATGGATTTGATTCAGGCAGGAGAAGAATTCTATGCCTCCATGCGAAGAAGTACCAATGGCGGAGGAGAGAACTCCCCGATGTTGGCAGGGGAAGATGATTTTTACGAGATGTTTTTCGTGAATTTAGCTGAGAAAACTTCCTGAAAAGTGAAAAATAAAAAAACAAAAGATAGAAAAGTACGATGAAAAAATATTACAAAAATATTTAAAAACAAATGAAAATATGTTACACTAAATTGCGTATTATAAGATAACATACATCAAAGACCACACATGGGAGAAATGATGTAGAAACTAAAGGTAAGACAGTTAAAAATCAAAAGACCAAAGAATCAAAAAGTAAAATAAAAGAACTAAAAGAGTAAAGAAAAAGGAGAAAAAACATGGATAAGTTAATTGTATTAGGTACCGGTAATGCACAGGCGATTCACTGCTATAATACCTGCTTTGCACTGCGCGAAGGTGAAGAATATTTTCTGGTAGACGCAGGAGGCGGAAATGGAATTCTGACTGCTCTGGATAAGAAAAATATAGCGTTAGAGCAGATTCATCATATCTTTGTAACGCATGCCCATAATGATCATATACTGGGTATGGTGTGGATGGTTCGTATGATAGCAACATCCATGAACAAAGGAAAATATGAGGGAAACCTTACTATATACTGTCATAAAGAACTGGAAGACACCATCAAGACACTGGTAAAATTAACCGTAGGCAAGAAGTTCTATAAGCATTTTGATGAAAGAATTCTGTTTAATATCGTAGGAGACGGCGATAACCGTGAAATCATGGGAAATGCATTTACCTTTTTCGATATCCAGTCTACCAAAGAAAAGCAGTTTGGCTGCCGAATAGAGACTAAAGAAGGTGTAAAAATTGCATTTATGGGGGATGAACCATATCGTCCTGCTATGAAATCATACACAGAGGGGGCAGATTGGATGTTCCATGAGGCTTTCTGTCTGTACGACCAGAGAGACATCTTTAAACCTTACGAGAAGCATCACAGTACGGTAAAAGACGCCTGTGAACTGGCAAAAGAACTGGAGATACCAAACATGATTTTATGGCATACAGAAGATAAATGTATTGACGAGAGAAAAGAAAAATATATGGCAGAAGGAACTGCTGTATATGACGGAAACCTGTATGTTCCAGATGATTTAGAAGAGATTATGCTTACAAAATAAAAAAGATATTCCGGAAAGGTCATTCACAGAGAATCCTGAATGAAAAATATATTAAAAAAGCAGGTACAAAAATCACGGATTCATGATTTTTGTACCTGCTTTTTTAATATATTCAATTCACCGGAGCATTTATCTTCTTTCAAGATAATATTTCATATGGCAAAAGATATAATTATCTCTCCACATACTCCATATCAGAAAGAAATGCCTTATATCCGCGATAGGTCTCATAGATATCTGCCTTGCTGGCAACTTCATAAGGAGCATGCATGGATAAAAGTGCGATTCCGCAGTCAATAACATCCATACCATAATTTCCCATAATATAGGCAATTGTTCCGCCGCCACCGGCATCTACTTTGCCGAGTTCCGCCATCTGGAACTGTATATTGTGTTTACTCAGAATTTGACGGAGTTTAGCGATATATTCTGCGCGTGCATCATTAGAACCGCTCTTTCCGCGGCTTCCGGTATACTTATTAAATACCAGTCCGCGTCCCATGTATGCGCTGTTCTTTTTCTCAAATACACTGGCATATAGCGCATCAAAAGCAGCACTTACATCAGAAGAGAGCATGGTAGAGTTTGCCAGTGTTCTCTTAACAGATAATTCGGAAACTTTACCCATGAGTGCAAGAATTTCTGCAAGAGTATTTTCGAAAAAGCGGGAATGCATACCGGTAGCACCTACACTGCCAATTTCTTCTTTATCAACTAACAGACAGCAGCTGGTTCTGGATGGGTTCTCAGTCTCTAACATGGCAAACAGCGAAGTGAAAGCGCAGATGCGGTCATCATGTCCATAGGCCAGGATCATACTGCGGTCAATTCCACATTCTCTTGCTTTACCGGCAGGCACGATTTCCAACTCAGCTGACAGGAAATCAGCTTCTTCCATGCCATATTTCTCTTTTAAGATAGAAAGTATATATTTTTTAACTTTATCGGCTTCTTCTCCTTCGCCAATTGGCCGGTTGCCAACTAATACATCCAGATTTTCACCTTCCACAACCTTTGCCGCTTTCTTATCCAGCTGTTCGGAAGACAGATGAATCAGCAGGTCGCTGATGACAAGGACTGGGTCGGTATCATCTTCTCCGATTACGACTGGCACTGTGGTTCCGTCCTTTTTTGCGACAACGCCATGTATAGCCAGAGGAGTGGTAACCCATTGATATTTTTTTATACCGCCATAGTAGTGGGTGTCCAGATAAGCACAGTCAGAGTCTTCATATAATGGATTCTGTTTCACATCCATATGTGGTGAGTCAATATGTGCGCCTAGAATATTCATACCATTTTCCAGAGATTGTGTTCCAATCTGGAAAAGGACGATAGATTTTTTCATACATGCAGCATAGATTTTATCTCCTGGTTTAATCTCCTGTTGATTGCGAATGAGGGTTTCAAGATTTACATATCCTTTTTCTTCTGCCATCTGTATTGTAAGAGTTACGCATTCGCGCTCTGTCTTTCCTTTATCCAGACATTTTCTGTAGTTGTCATTGATATTTTCTAAAGCTTTTATCTGTTCATCTGTATACTGATTCCATAATGATTTATTTTCCATTTATTTTGTCCCTTCCATAGAGTCTGTTTAGCACGGTGAATTTTTGAAATTCGCTTGCTGCTACATTATAATTTACTTGTTTATTATATCAAATATGGTGAAATATGCAAAGTGTCTTGCCCGGGAACAGGAAAAAGAGATTTGCATAAAATATAGAAAGCGGCAAAAATAAAGAGAAATAATCAGTTTAATTCTGCTAAAAGGGGAAAATTGTATTGAGAATTACCATGATTAAGTTTATAATGTTACTAAGTATCAGTTTGTCCAAAAATCTTTAAGGGGGGTGAAAAGTTTGCAGAAAAGAAAATTGCTTGTGGTTGACGATCAGGCGATTAATCGTAAGATATTGCAGAATATATTAAAAGACACCTATGAGATAACGTTGGCGGAAAATGGATTAGAAGCATTAGAAATATTGAGGAAAGCAGATGTTGACTTTTCTGCAATCCTTTTGGATTTGATTATGCCGGTAATGGGTGGATTAGAGCTGCTTGCAATTATGAAGGAAGATGAGCACATGTCATTGATTCCGGTCATTGTAGTATCTCAGGCAGAGCAAAGTGAGACAGAGCATAAAGCGTTGGACTTAGGGGCAAGAGACTTTATCTCAAAACCATTTAATCCGAACGTATTATGTAAACGATTATCTAATCTCATCGAATTATATGAATCTAATGAGCGGATTGACGTGATGGAAAGGGACAGTCTGACTGGCATCTATAATAAGGATGCATTCTGTCGGGTTGTCCGGGAACGGCTGAATCAGGATTTTGTGAAAGAGTACATTCTTGTACTTATGGATATAGAGCAGTTTAAACTGATTAACGATACTTTTGGTGCGCTGGAAGGCGACCGGCTGCTTCAGTATATTGCTAGTGAATTAACTATTAGTACCGACCCTGTTGAGGGAATTGTAGGCCGTATAGGAGGAGATATCTTTGCCTGTCTGGTTCCGGACGAAGAAGATATGTTGGAAAAGATAGTGGGTGCGGCCAGATTATCACTGGCAAAATATTCATTAGAGATGAAGGTACATCCAAAGTTTGGTGTATTTCGTATAGATGACAGGAAGATGCCTGTTTCCACTATGTGTGAGAGAGCACTTCTTGCCGCTGAGAATATCAAAGGAAAGTACGGACTTTTATTCGCTTTCTATGACGATACCATCCGCCAGAAATTGCTGGATGAGCAGCAGATGAGCAATGAGATGGTTCAGGCTCTGGAAAATGGAGAATTTGAGATTTATCTCCAGCCAAAGTACGAATTAGTCAGTGAACGTATTGCCGGTGCCGAAGCGTTGGTACGTTGGAGACATCCTGTGAAAGGATTATTGTCAGCTGCTGATTTTATTCCGTTTTTTGAGCATAATGGATTTATTACAGAGCTGGATTTATATGTATGGGATAAGACCTGTGAATTGATCGCCAGTTGGATTAAAAGAGGAGACTGCTACATACCTATCTCTGTCAATATGTCAAGAAAAGACATATATCGGGATAATCTGGTAGAACTGCTCATGGGAATATTAAATAAACATGGACTGAAACCTCAGCATCTGCATCTGGAGATAACAGAATCTGCATATACAGAAAATCAGGAACAGCTGCTTGAGATTATAGGCAGATTAAAATCTATGGGATTTGTGATAGAAATGGACGATTTTGGAAAAGGTTATTCATCATTGAATATGTTGTCCGAATTGCCTATTGATATTTTGAAATTAGATATGCGTTTTATCCAACATCGATCAAGAACGGAAAACCGCAGAAACATTATTAGTTTCATTATCAGTCTTGCTAAATGGATGAATCTGTCTATCGTGGCAGAGGGCGTAGAGAGTGAAGAACAGATTGAATTGCTAAGGACACTGGATTGTACTTATGTCCAGGGGTATTATTTTGCAAGACCTATGCCATGTTCGGAATTTACAGAAATTTTGTTCCAGTCTCAGCTGTCGGACCCGGTAGTCTGTTCAGAGGAAATTATTTTAGGAACTACAGAAGCAGAGAAGAAAAAAGGACGAAAAGTAATTCTCATAGCTGATGGTGACGCAAAAGACAGAGATGTTCTTAAAAATTATCTTTCGGATAAATATGTGGTTGTAGAAAAAGAAAATGGCAGGGAAGTGTATCAGTATATCAGTGAAAATTTCGATATTACTGATATGATGATTTTGGATTAGAATTTGTCTGAAATGTCTCTGGAAAACATGATGAGTAAATTTGTGGTTAATGAATTATATCAGGATATCCCGGTCATTGTGACAAATCAGGATGGAGAGAATACAGAGGCTGCAGCATTTTCCATGGGTGCAAGTGATTTCCTGGAGAAACCATATCAGGAGCAGGTTGTGCTGCACAGAGTACAGAATGCTTTGGAAAAAAGTGCTATTCGTACACTGGAGAGAGAGAAGCGAATGATATCCAAGATGAAGAAACTTGCTTTGGAAGCAAAGCTGGATCAGCTGACAGGATTGTACAATCGTTCTGAGATGGAAAATCAGGTAAGAGAATTTTTTACTGAGAATTCACAGCGTCAGGGTATGTTTATCATGTTGGATATAGATGATTTTAAAATCGTCAATGATACCATGGGGCATGCAAAGGGGGATGAAGCTATACGCAAGGTAGCCAGTCTGTTGATTAGCTGCTTCAGAGAAGAGGATATTATCTGTCGTATGGGAGGAGATGAATTTGCCGTATTTGTAAAGGTGAAGTTTGCGGATGCGGATATTGATTCCCGTATGGAGATGATTTGCCGTAAACTACGTTTTCAGATGGGCGACCTGCATATTACATGCTCACTGGGTGTCAGTGAGGCTCCTAAATATGGAAATTCATATCAGGAATTATATGAACGGGCTGACAGTGCACTGTTGATGGCGAAGCGTTCCGGAAAGAATCAATATCAGTTATATGGCGGCGGTCAGGATGTGCAGTCTCCGGTATTATTTCGCAATATGGACTGGATTTTGGATGAATCAAGCAATGGTGTTTATATTATTGATGCCGTGGATCACACTCTGTTGTATCTAAATGAAGCAGTTTGCCGGATACTTGGTAAGACAAAGAAAGAATGTCTGGGACGTCCGTGCTATGAATTATTTTCAAATACGAATAAACTCTGTGATTTTTGTATTCCACTGGAAAAGCTGTCTGATGAGTATCAGGAGAAAGAAATTATAGACACTCTGCGAAATCAGGTTTATATTATAAAAACTAAGCGCATAAAGTGGGGCGGAAGGCTGGCAAGGATACAATATCTTCAGGATAATACCCGCCAGGCCAGAATGATAGAGGGCTTAAAAAAGAAAGAACAGGAATTACGGGAAGCCCTTGCAGAGAAGGGTTGAGAGAAAGCGAAGGTAAGTGAATTGGCGAAAATACTAATCGTAGATGATCAGGATATTAATATTAAGATTTTAAAACGTGTACTGCAAGGCGATTTTGAAACAATGACAGCGAATGACGGACAGGAAGCCATACAGGTTTTGAAAGAAGAGGGCAGGAATATATCTGCAGTGCTTCTTGATATTGTTATGCCAATAATGAACGGCTATGAAGTACTTCAGGAGATGCAGAAGGATGATATACTGTCCAAAATTCCTGTTATTGTCACTACCACTACATCGGGAAATGAGTCAGAGCTGAAAGCTTTGTCATATGGAGCAGCAGATTTTGTGACGAAGCCGTATAATGCAGGTATTATAAAACAGCGGCTTAAGAATCTAATAAGACTTCAGGAAGTCACCACCATGGTGGGACTGATGGAGAAGGATTATCTGACAGGTATCTATAATAGAGATGCGTTCTATCAGCTGACCGCAAAGACATTGGAAGAAAACCCGGATACAGAATATGATATGGTGTCAGCCAATATCGAGAAATTCAAACTGGTTAATGATACTTACGGGACCAAAGCAGGCGACAGACTACTTTGTTATCTGGCTGATATATTTGTGGAAAAGATGCATCAAAGAGGTGGAATTTGTGGACGAATGACTGGGGATCAGTTCCTCATGCTTATTCCCAGAACAGAAAAGTATGTGGAAGAAGTGCTGATGTCTGCTGCTGAGAAGATGGAAGATTATCCTCTTCGCATGAAAATTAATCTGAAATTTGGTATCTATAAGATTGAACAGCGTTCTATTGGCGTTTCGCATATGAGCGATCGTGCAATTCTTGCAGGTGATCAGATTAAAGGTATTTACCACAAATATTATGCTTATTATGATGAAAAATTAAGGCAGCAGCTTTTACTGGAACAAAGAATTACTGATGAAATGGAGACGGCGCTTGCGCAGGAACAGTTTCAGGTATATCTGCAGCCGAAGTATGAACTGGCAGATGATAAGCTTGCCGGTGCGGAAGCTTTGGTAAGATGGATACATCCGGAGATGGGATTTTTGTCGCCGGCGGACTTTATTCCTGTTTTTGAGAAAAATGGATTTATTACAAAACTGGATATGTATGTGTGGGATAAGACCTGTGCAATTATAGAAGACTGGCTAAAGCGGTATCATAAATTCGTACCGGTTTCCGTAAATGTTTCCAGAAAGGATATTTACAATGCGGATTTACCTAATGTCTTGCAGGAAATGGTAAAACGGCATGGATTGGAACCTCGACATCTGCATCTGGAAATTACGGAATCTGCTTATACAGAAAATGCAAAGCAGCTTATTGAAATCGTCTCTCAACTGGAACGGCTGGGATTCGCCATTGAGATGGATGACTTTGGAAGCGGATATTCTTCCTTGAATATGTTATCGGAATTACCTATTGATATCCTGAAATTGGATATGAGATTCATTCAGAAAGAGAGAAAGCATAGTCGAAGTATTTTGGCCTTTATTGTCAGCATTGCAAAATGGATGGATTATAAAGTGGTGGCTGAAGGTGTAGAGACAGAGGCTCAGATTCAGCTTCTTCGTAATATGGACTGTGATTTTGTACAGGGATATTATTATTCGAAACCAGTAGAACATGTGAAATTCACGGAATTGCTTGCTGGTGCAAGTTTAGCTAAAGACCTGATTGATAAGGTGAATCGCCAGGAGAAGAATAAGATAATCGAGGTACCCGGTGATCATTCTAAGGTGGCCTTGATAGTTGATGACAGTGAACTCAACCGGGCGGTTCTGGGTGAATGCTTTATGGATCAGTATAATATTGTGGAGGCTGATAACGGTGCAGTTGCTTATGCTTATCTGAAAGAAAACTATGAGAAGGTTGCGGTTATATTACTTGATTTGATTATGCCGGAGATGGATGGATTTGAGTTCATGGAAAAGAAAAATCAGGAGAACTATCTAAGGGAGATTCCTGTGGTAGTAACTTCTCAGGCAGGTGAAAACAGTGAAAGCAGATCTCTTCATCTGGGAGCGGCGGATTTTATAGCCAAGCCTTATAATGTGGATGTTGCCAAGCGGCGTGTATATAATGTGATTGAGAGCTGTAAGATGCAGGCATTGGAGAACGTGCGGGCGAATGATTTGGACATGGAAAGTGATACAGATAAAGAATCAGATAATAAATAGATAATAAACAGGAACAGGGGCGGATGATTCCGTCCCTGTTCCTGTTTATAGGATATTTAGAATTGTTTAGGGGATTTTAATGGTAATTGGAGTGGCTGTATGATATATTGTTTTTGCAAATGTATTTTCTATATTTTTCTTGTCCGTTCGGACATAATTTTCCTTTTTAGTTATTTAATGCGAAGGGTGGGATGCCTATGAATGTCTGAAGTTGTATGTATATGTGCTTTCTTAATGGATTGTATAATATGGTCATTATTCTTCTTGAAAATTAGGATAAGAGTAAAAGTGAAATGTATGAAAAGAGACTGTCAGGGTTGTTGGCTCATAAGAAGCCGGAGATCCTGACAGTTTTTGCTATTAATTTGAATATGTGATATTATGGGGACGAAAAATGAATCAGGAGGTGTTTTGGATGTGTAAAAAGTATTTGATATTTGCCCTTTGTATAATCACTATTTCTTTTACCGGATGTCAGAAACAGAAAGAAAAAATAGAAGAAACACAGTTAGAGGAACAGTCAGAAGAAGCAGTGGATGAAGAGAAAACTGCAGAAGGACTTGTTTCGGAAGAGGAGTTGTCAGGCCTGCCTCAGGATGTGGCAGATTTGATGCGCACTTTGAATAAGACCGCTGGTTCTTATGGCCTTGGGATTGTGACGGATGCAGACTTGAGTCTGAATGGGAAACTGATTCAAGGTACTTATGGGATGCAGGCTGAGGTACAGCTGCTTCGCGATTCCAAGACGGATGATTTAGAGATGGTTATGAATTCCACCTCTGATTTGGATGGGGCTGCCGCTCATGCTTATTATAAAGATGGCTGGTATTATACGGATGATGCCAATGGAAAATTAAAGGAAGAAAAAAGCAATGAAGAAGTCTGGGACAGTGTGACGGAGATTACCGGTCTGGTGGTAGATAGTGCAGACTCTATTGAACAGATGGAAGTTAGCCAGGAGAATGGAAGCACAGTATACAGGTATCAGATTCCTGCGGGTATGGCAGAAGATTATCTTAATCAGATGATTGCTAAGGTTGCTGTTCAGAATACAGATTTGAAGGGTGCAAAAGTTGAAGTGGAGAGCGTTGAGATGAAAAGTACGGTGGACAAAGATGGTATGCTGACAGGGCAGAAGATGACATTAAGCGGAGATGCGAAAAAGTCTATTTTGAAGGTTCCGGCAGAGGCAGTTGTCAATGTTTCATTTTCAAAAATAGAAACGGATTTTCTTGAGATGCCCGATTTTTCTTCTTATTCTTGACTTTTGCTGAGTTTGTTGCTATGATAGGATAAGTTCGAAGAAAAAAGCCAGCACTTTTTACGAGTGCTGGTTTTTCTTCGCAATGAATTCTGTTCTGACCTGAATATATAGTAGACCATATATCATTTGCTTTCGAGTCTGCTTGGTGTGATGAGGCATGGAATAGAGTGAGTAGATGGCGTTAATGGGCCGATTGGCCTGCAAGAGAAAGGACTATATGAGTTTATTAAATTTAGAAGGACAAGAAATTGACGAAAGAATTATGAGAGCCGTTGAGGAGATGGGATTTGAGCAATTTTCCCCTATTCAGGAAAAAGCAATTCCGGAGATGTTAAAGGGAATTGACCTGATTGGACAGGCGCAGACAGGAACTGGTAAAACCGCAGCATTTGGTATTCCGCTGTTACAGACTATTGACCCGGAAGTTAGCGGTGTACAGGCACTGATATTGTGTCCTACAAGAGAATTGGCCATTCAGGCATCGGAGGAAATTCGTAAATTTGCAAAATATATGGCAGATGTTCGTGTACTTCCTATTTATGGCGGTCAGGATATTTCCAAACAGATTCGTTCGTTAAAAGGCAATGTTAAGGTGGTTGTAGGTACACCGGGACGTATTATGGATCATATGCGTCGCCACACATTGAAATTGAACAATTTGAAAGTTGTTGTTATGGATGAGGCAGATGAGATGCTGAACATGGGATTCCGTGAAGATATGGAGACAATTCTGTCACAGATCGACCAGGATCATCAGACAGTATTATTCTCAGCTACTATGCCTCAGGCAATCTTAGATATCACAGGGGAATTCCAGAAGAACCCTGTTTTAATTAAGACCATCAAGAAAGAACTGACAGTACCGGCTATTCGCCAGTATTACTATGAAGTAAGAAGAGAGAATAAGAAAGAAGTAGTTGCAAGACTTCTTGATTACTACAACCCAAAGAGAACTTTGATTTTTACTAATACTAAGAGAATGGTAGAGGATTTAGCTGAGGACTTAAAGGGAAGAGGGTATTTTGCTGAAGGTCTTCATGGAGATTTATCTCAGGCAGTTCGTGACAGAGTTATGGATTCTTTCCGTAATGGAACCAGTGAGATTCTGATTGCTACTGATGTGGCAGCCAGAGGAATCGATGTAGATGATGTAGAAGCAGTTATCAATTATGATGTGCCACAGGATATCGAATATTATGTACACAGAATTGGAAGAACAGGACGTGCCGGAAGAGATGGACGTGCATTTACATTAATCGTTGGAAGAGAAATCTATAAAATCCGTGACATCGAAAATGTATGTAAAACGAAGTTAAAAGCAAGAACAATCCCAACAGTATCAGATATCACAGAAGCAAAGGCTAATAAAGTGTTATCAGAAGTTATGGGAATTATAAAAGAAAAAGACTTGATGGAGATGACTCATATCATCGAAAACAAGATGGAAGAAGAAGACTGTACAGCTATTGAGCTGGCAGCAGCATTCTTAAAACTCCATATGGGTAAAGAATTAGAAGAGATTCCAGCTGAAACTTATCGTCCTTCGTACAAGAAGAGAGGCGACGGAAGAGGACAGAAATCCTTCGGAAGAAATTCCCGTGGCGGAGATTCCAGGGAATCCCGTGGAAAGAGACGCTTTGACAAGGATGGCCGTGGAAAAGACGGAGCCAGAAAAGACAAAGGCGGAAAAGATTATTCATGGAAAGACGGCAAGAAAAAAGACGAGAAAAAAAGAGACAATAAAGATAAGCCTAAATTCAAAAGAACTAAAGAAAACAAAGAGAAATAATCAATATTGTAATTGACAGAACAGGCAAGACCTGAGAACAGAATTGCAGGATTCGCAGAGCGGATACTGCAATTCTGTTCTCAGGTCTTTTTGCTATATCGAGAAACAAGAGAATAGGGTCATAAAATATTCACATATTCATGATACAATGTTACGGTTTTAAAAAAAGGAAAAGCTTTCAAATACATAGGAAATATATTTGAATACAGCGGAATGGAGGAAATATGGCATTAACAACTTGTCCTGAATGCGGTCAAATGGTTTCGTCAACCGCGAAAGTATGTCCACATTGCGGATATGATTTATCAACAGAGATTACTATTGCAGACCCTGAGAACTTTCTGGGCGCAGATGATTACAAAAAAATGACTGAAAATCAGCAGGCTGGAAATGGGCAATATAGAGACCAGCAAATGGCCCCATCCAGATTAAATAACCTCAAGAATACATCTGAAGACGAAGATAATTATCAAGGGAAAAATATCAATAAATCTTCCAAAAAAAATAATTACACAGGTGCCGTCAATACTGAAAACGGGAAAAAATCCAAATCAAGACCGATGATCAGAAGGAAAACTAAAACTAAGACGAAATACAGGAAAAAGAGAAAATCAGGTCTGTTCTCATCTTCGGGAAAATCTTCCCGGGATGCAGGATACAGAAAGCAAAGAAATCGTCAATCGCGGGATGACCGCAGAGATGGAAGAGGATTAGGATGCCTGTTTCAGCTGATTATCTGGGTTATAATTATTGTATTATTATTCTTTGGTATTCGCAGATATGGAAGTGCTATCGTCTCGTATGCAAAGGAATTTATAAACAATCATAAGACTACAGAAGAGTCATCAGAGCCCGGAAATACTGTTGAAGGTTCACAGACTGGTGGAAATTCATCAGCAGGAGAAGATTCTGACGCAAATACAGGTGAAGATGGCAATTTAACTGGAACTACGGATGGCTCAACAAATGGACAAAATAATTCTGATGACGGCGCAGACACAGGAACCGGCGGCGATTCGGGTGCGAGTGACGATTCTGGTAATGCAGACACAGGGAATGGCATCGGCGAAAGTTCCCACCTACTTGATGAAGTTAAATAAGTAGAGAAATGATAGGATACTACATTTTACATATGTAGTGTCCTGTTTTTTTGGATAAAGTTTTCGGCACTTAATAAAGTGACAAGTAAGCCAAGGTGTACATGAATAAAATAAATTTAATTCATACTTGACAAATGGGAAATATGGGAATAAAATAACAGCATAACAAAACACAGTAATCCAGTAGGAAAGGTAGGAAGATAAAATGGCAAATGTAAAAAAAGGGATTTTAGAGTTGATCGGAAGCACTCCATTAGTGGAGGTTGTAAATATTGAAAAGGAACTTAAGCTGGAAGCGAGAGTGCTGGTTAAACTGGAATATTTTAATCCAGCAGGAAGTGTAAAAGACAGAATTGCCAAAGCTATGATAGAAGATGCCGAAACAAAAGGATTGTTAAAAGCAGGTTCTGTTATTATCGAACCCACTTCTGGAAACACAGGGATTGGACTGGCAGCAATTGCTGCGTCAAAGGGATATCGTGTGATTCTGACTATGCCAGAGACTATGAGTGTAGAGCGAAGAAATATATTAAAGGCATATGGGGCAGAACTAGTATTGACAGATGGTAGTAAAGGAATGAAGGGTGCAATTGCAAAAGCAGAAGAGCTTGCGGCAGAGACTTTGAACAGTTTTATTCCGGGACAGTTTGTCAATGGAGCTAATCCCGCTGCGCATCGTGCGACAACAGGACCAGAGATATGGCAGGATACAGATGGACAGGTAGATATCTTTATCGCAGGAGTCGGTACAGGTGGAACACTTACCGGAGTCGGAGAATATTTGAAATCACAAAAACCGGATGTGAAGATTGTGGCATTAGAGCCAGCGTCATCTCCGGTACTGTCTCAGGGAAAAGGCGGACCACATAAGATTCAGGGAATCGGAGCAGGATTTGTTCCAGATGTGTTAAATACAAAGATTTATGATGATATTTTTACTGTGGAAAATGATGATGCTTTCGCAACGGGGAAACTGCTTGCTAAAAAGGAGGGCATTCTTGTTGGAATTTCTTCAGGAGCTGCTTTGTATGGGGCAATTGAGCTGGCAAAACTTCCGGAAAATAAAGGGAAGACGATTGTGGCATTGCTTCCGGATAATGGAGATCGGTATTATTCTACTCCTTTGTTTGTAGAGTAGAGATGTCTTTTACTGAAGGGAATAGACTTGGGAAAGGGACGCATCAGAGCGGTAGAAAATAGACTTGGGAAAGGGACGCATCAGAGCGGCAGAAAATCCCCCTTGAAAAGTGAAGCATCCCCGTCCCACAAACAACACCGTACACAAACGTGGGCAACGCCCCGGCAAACTAACTATCAACAACGACTAAGACGCTCAGAAGTGTCTTCGCGCCTAAGTCTTTTGTAGATAGTGGATTTTGCCGGGGCTAAGTGCGCCCACTAATTGTTTGTGTACGGTGTTGTTTGTGGGACGGGGTGCTTCACTTTTCAAGGGGGATTTTCTGCCGCTCTGATGCTGGTTATTGGCTAGGCTGCTAGGCGAATGGAGTGCTTTGAGTTGCTGTGCATGCGTAAAATGGTCGGTGGACTATTTTTAAGTTGCCGAGCATGTGTAAAATGGTGAGGAAAAGGGGATGAGGTATCTTGAATCTATAAAAATACAGCTGTGGAGTTGTAATGTGAATGAAAATTTTGTAATATTAGGAGATAACAGGGTTTGATGTGAGCGAATGGAACTTGTTATGGTGGATGGGAAAATGATGTGGGATTGACTTTGGCGTTTGAAATTTTGCGATGGAAGATTGAAGTGATGTGCATACAGAGAGAAAAGTTGTGTGCCAAGTCAGAAGGAGCGTTTATGAATGTTGTGGATAGATTGATAGAGGAGCATGTTCTTCGGACGGCAGAATATGTGGAATTGCTGAAGCTTGCGGATAATCAGGATGTGGTGGCGCAGCTTGCAGATGAGGCGGTGCGTCTGCGTAAGAAAAATTATGGTAATAAAGTTTTTACCAGAGGTCTGATTGAGTTTACAAATTATTGCAAGAATAATTGTTATTATTGTGGGATTCGCCGTGGTAATCAGCATGCCAGGAGATATCGACTGACGAAGGATGAAATTCTGGCTTGTTGTGTAAACGGGTATGAATTGGGCTTTCGAACATTTGTCCTGCAGGGCGGGGAAGATCCATTTTATACGGACGAGAAGATGGTTGATATAATTGGAACGATTAAAAAAAAATATCCGGACTGTGCCTTGACACTTTCTATTGGAGAAAAGAGTTATGAGAGTTATAAAGCTTATAAGGAGGCTGGGGCAGACCGTTTCCTTCTGCGTCATGAGACTGCAACAGAAGAACATTATCGGATGCTGCATCCTGTGGAGATGAGCCTTGATAATCGAAAGAAGTGCCTGTATGAGTTAAAAGAACTTGGATATCAGGTGGGTGCTGGATTTATGGTGGGTTCTCCCGGACAGACGATAGATAATCTGGCAGAAGATTTGATGTTTTTGCAGAAATTGAAACCACAGATGGTTGGAATTGGACCATTTATTCCGCACCATGAGACGCAGTTCGCCGCAGAGCCGGCCGGCAGTGTGGATATGACTTTATATTTATTATCAATTATAAGAATTATGCTTCCGCATGTATTACTCCCGGCGACAACAGCGCTCGGGACGCTGGATCCGAAGGGACGTGAGAGAGGGCTCTCTGTTGGAGCAAATGTAGTGATGCCGAATCTATCACCGGTAAAAAACCGGAAGCAGTATGAGTTGTATGATAATAAAATCTGTACAGGAGAAGAAGCAGCAGAATGCAGAGGCTGTCTGGGAAATAGAGTGGCTTCAGTTGGATATGAGCTGGTGAATGAGCGCGGAGACTATGTGGAATCATTATAAGTAGTTTTATTGCAAATGAGGAGCAAAGAAGTAAATGTAATCAGAGGAGGATTGTTATGAAATTCATGCAACAGTTTGGCATTATCTTAGGCATTACCTTTGTGGGAGAAGTGCTGAAAGAATTGATACCATTACCGATACCCGCCAGTATCTATGGTTTGGTACTTATGCTGCTATGTCTGCAGACAGGCATAGTAAAATTAAAAAGTGTGGAGGAGAGCGGAAACTTCCTTATTGAAATAATGCCGTTGATGTTCATACCTGCGGCCGTAGGGTTGATGGAAAGCTTCGAACAGTTAAGACCGATTCTTTTTTCAGTGGTTTTTGTGACTGCAGCAACCACAATTATCGTCATGGTGGTAACCGGAAGAGTGACACAGTATATTTTAAGAAGGGAGGAGAATAGCAGTGAAGGAAATATTGAGTGATTCCCTATTCTTTGGCGTATTCGTCAGCGTCATGGGATATCAATTGGGAATTATATTAAAGAAAAAATTTGGTTTTGCTATATTCAATCCCCTGCTGGTATCCATAATATTTGTAATGCTCATATTGAAGCTGCTTCACGTAGATTTCGACAGCTACAATGAAGGAGCCAAATATCTCAGTTACCTGCTGACACCTGCCACAGTATGTTTGGCCATTCCTCTATATCAACAGCTGGAATTACTGAAAAACAATCTAAAGGCGGTAGCAATCGGAATTCTCTCAGGTGTCCTTGCAAGCATGTGCAGCATTTTGATATTTGCACGTTTGTTTGAATTCACCCATGAACAATACGTGACAATGCTGCCTAAATCTATTACAACAGCCATCGGCATGGGCGTATCCGAAGAACTGGGAGGCATCGTGACGATTACAGTAGCAACTATCATAATTACAGGAATCCTGGGAAATGTAATAGCAGATTTTGTATGCAAAATATTCAGAATTACCCATCCAATAGCCAAAGGCCTGGCTCTGGGAACGGCAGCCCACGCCATCGGAACCGCCAAAGCCATGGAAATGGGAGAAATCGAAGGCGCCATGAGTTCCCTGGCCATAGCAGTCGCCGGCCTATGTACAGTCCTGGGTGCATCTGTATTTGCTATGTTTTTATAAAAAATCCAGATATGATCTTGCAAGAAGATAAGACACGAACTTCCCTGTTTGAATGTTGGTCTTGGCTTATAGCTATTGAATGACCTGATGAGAATCTTGTCCGTAGTTTTTTTCTCTGCTGCCCCCAAATTGACCTCAAACGGGGCAGCGTAGTTTTACATCTATATATGCCCCGTACAGACGAAATTCGATATGGGCATTAGATACGAAAGGTACATCTTCATATTGTTGAGATGTCGGGGACAAAATGTATTTTGACAGAAATATGTTTTAATTGTTCTCCAAATGAGTTTCGATTTCAGATGATTTCTTTTGGGAATAAGCAAGGCGTTTCGCTCGATTTAAGGATTGTTCTGACTATAGATTCTAAGCAAACCTTTTGACTCCGACACCATTGCGGGGGATCTGCACCCATTTTCAATAAATTAAAACAAAGAATCAACAAAGAATAAAACGGAAAATAAACCCAAAAGTAAAATAAAAGCCAAAATAAAGAAAAAATAACTTGACGAGCCCTCACAATGATGTTAGACTAAGTAAGCGACATGGAAGTAGGTCTTTTTTTTATGCCTAAAATCAGAACCATAAAAGTCTGATAAAAAGCTTTTATACTATATAAAGAAGACAAAAAAGGCCGTTGCAAATGATAGTTTTCCGATACTATCAGCGAAAAGAACACATGGAGGTGGAAGTCGTGCGCGTAAAAATCACATTGGCATGTACGGAGTGTAAACAACGTAATTACAACATGACAAAAGAAAAAAAGAATCATCCAGACAGAATGGAAACAAAGAAATATTGTAAGTTCTGTAAAACACACACATTACACAAAGAAACTAAATAATTAAAGTAAAGTGTGGCCATTATATCCGAGAGGATATGATATGGAAAGGTTAAGGTGAAACTTATGGCAGATGCTGTAAAAACTGACAAAGCTCCGAAAAAGAGCTGGTTTAAAGGCCTTAAGTCCGAGTTTAACAAGATTATCTGGACAGATAAGCAAACTTTGGGAAAACAGACGGTAGCTGTAGTGGTTATCAGTATTCTATTAGGAGTGATTATCGCAGTAGTAGATAGTTTGGCTTTACAAGGAATTAATTTCTTAATCAAATAAGGACAAGGGTGATGAAATGTCAGAAGCAAAATGGTATGTAGTCCACACATATTCGGGCTACGAGAACAAAGTAAAAGCCGACATTGAAAAGACAATTGAAAACAGACATCTTGAGGACCAGATTTTAGAGGTTCGTGTTCCTATGCAGGACGTAGTGGAAATGAAAAATGGCATTTCAAAGCAGACACAGAAAAAATTATTTCCAGGATACGTTTTACTGAACATGATCATGAATGATGATACTTGGTATGTAGTTCGTAATAGCAGAGGTGTTACTGGATTCGTTGGACCGGGATCAAAACCAGTTCCTCTTACAGAAGAAGAGATGATGCCGCTTGGTATTCAGACAGAAAATGTCCTCATTGATTATGAAGTAGGAGATGCAGTTGTTGTTCTTGCCGGTGCATGGAAAGATACCACAGGTATTATCCAGCACATCAACGAACAGAAGCAGGTTGTGACCATTAATGTTGAGCTGTTTGGCCGCGAAACGCCAGTTGAAATTGGTTTCGCAGAGATTAAAAAGATGTAAATGAACATGGCTGAATAATGGATGAATTTCAGCCGCAAGTGGGAGGGATATCCCCCGCAAATACCACATAGGAGGTGCCTAAAAATGGCAAAAAAAGTAGAAGGATATATTAAATTACAGATTCCTGCTGGTAAAGCAACACCAGCACCACCTGTTGGACCAGCACTTGGACAGCACGGTGTTAACATTGTACAGTTTACAAAAGAATTCAACGCAAGAACAGCTGATCAGGGCGATATGATTATCCCTGTTGTCATCACTGTTTACGCTGACAGAAGTTTCAGTTTCGTAACCAAAACTCCACCAGCAGCAGTTTTAATTAAGAAAGCTTGTAACATCAAATCTGGTTCAGGCGTTCCTAACAAAACAAAAGTTGCTAAGATTACAAGAGCACAGCTTCAGGAAATCGCTGAGTTAAAGATGAAAGACTTAAACGCAGGATCAATCGATGCAGCTATCAGCATGATTGCGGGTACAGCTCGCAGCATGGGCGTAACAGTGGAGGAGTAAGGATATGAAAAGAGGAAAAAAATACTTAGAAGCAGCAAAAGCATTTGATCGTACTAACCTGTATGATCCTGCAGAAGCAGTTGCTATCGTTAAAAAGTCAGCAGTAGCTAAATTTGATGAGACAATCGAAGCTCATATCAGAACCGGATGTGACGGACGTCATGCAGATCAGCAGATTCGTGGCGCAGTAGTACTGCCTCATGGAACTGGTAAAACAGTTCGTATCTTAGTATTCGCTAAAGGTGCTAAAGCTGAAGAAGCTCTTGCAGCTGGAGCAGATTACGTTGGAGCAGAGGAATTAGTTCCAAAGATCCAGAAAGACGGATGGTTTGAATTTGATGTAGTTGTAGCTACACCAGACATGATGGGTGTTGTTGGACGTCTTGGTCGTGTATTAGGACCAAAAGGTTTAATGCCTAACCCTAAAGCTGGAACAGTTACTATGGATGTTACAAAGGCAATTGCTGATATCAAAGCAGGTAAAATCGAATATCGTCTGGATAAGACAAATATCGTACACGTGCCAATCGGAAAAGCTTCTTTTACAGAAGAACAGTTAGCAGAGAACTTCCAAACTCTTATCGATGCTCTTAACAAGGCTAAACCAAGCGCATTAAAAGGACAGTATATGAGAAGCGTAACTATCGCTCCTACTATGGGCCCTGGCGTTCGTATCAACCCTGTTAAATTAGCATAATAAATTACTTGACAAAAACATCGAAGGATGTTATATTCAATCAGGAAACTGCCGAAGACAGTAGGTGCCGTAAGGCATAAGGGTCAAAACGCCTACCGAGGAAACTTTCATTCTTTTATTATTTGAGAATAATTGTGAAACCTCTTTGTCTGGTGGCAAAGAGGTTTTTTAATGAGAATCTTGACGGCGGTACACACAAATTTATAAGGAGGTGCACCAATTCATGGCAAAAGTAGAACTTAAACAACCAATCGTAGAAGAGATTTCTAATGTAATCAAAGACGCTGAGTCTGTAGTATTAGTTAAATACGCTGGACTTACTGTTGAACAGGATACTCAGTTACGTAAAGATTTAAGAGAAGCTGGAGTTGCATACAAAGTTTACAAGAATACAATGATGAACTTTGCATTCAAAGGAACTGCATGTGAAGAGTTATCTAAACACTTAGACGGACCAAACGCATTAGCAGTATCTACAGAAGATGCAACTGCTCCAGCAAGAATTTTAGCAGGTTATGCTAAAAAGATGCCGGCACTTGAGTTAATCGCAGGTGTGGTTGAAGGAAATTACTATGATACTGACGGAATTACAGCATTAGCTTCTATTCCATCAAGAGAAGAATTACTTGGCAAGTTACTTGGAAGCATTCAGTCTCCAATTACCAACTTTGCTCGTGTTCTTAATCAGATCGCAGAAGCAGGCGGCGCTACAGCAACAGAAGCTCCAGCAGAAGAAGCAGTGGCAGCAGAAGCTCCAGCAACTGAAGAAACAGCAGAAACTCCTGCTGAATAATCAATAGGAAAACTATAATAAGAAAATTATAACGGAGGTAAATTATAATGGCAAAATTAACAACAGCTGAATTTATTGAAGCTATCAAAGAATTAACTGTATTAGAATTAAATGATCTTGTAAAAGCATGTGAAGAAGAATTTGGTGTATCCGCAGCAGCAGGCGTTGTAGTAGCAGCAGCAGGTGATGCAGGAGCAGCAGAAGAAGAAAAAACTGAGTTTGATGTTGAGTTAACAGAAGTTGGCGCAAGCAAAGTTAAAGTTATCAAAGTTGTTCGTGAAGCAACTGGCTTAGGACTGAAAGAAGCTAAAGAATTAGTTGACAGCGCTCCTAAGGTTATCAAAGAAGCTGCTTCTAAAGCAGAAGCTGAAGACATCAAAGCTAAACTTGAAGCTGAAGGTGCTAAAGTTACTCTTAAATAATTTGTGTGTATATTTAAGAAGAGTTGACATCATGGATGTTGACTCTTCTTTTTATGCCGTTAAGAATGCCTGGAAAATAGAGATGTATATTCTTATGCGGGATATAACACATAGGAAGTATATTCTGTATAGGAATGTACATCTTTAGAAGCAATATACACAAGAGGATGAATTGTACTAAATAAAATACAATTTATTCTCTTGACGTACTTGACAATTTGTGCTACATTTAAAAATGCACTATTATGGCAAGGTATGCCTACTATTTTTGCGGGCATATGTTATAATAAATATTTTAGAAGAATACAAGGGGTGAAACGTCAATGGAGAAAAACAGAATACATTCCATCAAAACTGGAAAAAGTATGCGAATGAGTTACCAGAGACAAAAAGAGGTCCTGGAAATGCCGAACTTAATAGAAGTTCAAAAGGACTCTTACCAATGGTTCCTGCAAGATGGACTAAAGGAAGTCTTTGATGACATTTCCCCAATCGCAGACTATAGTGGAAAGTTGAGCTTGGAATTTGTTGACTTTACGTTGTGTGAAGATGATGTGAAATATTCCATCGAAGAGTGTAAGGAGCGTGACGCTACTTATGCAGCACCGTTAAAAGTCAAAGTCAGATTGTATAACAAGGAAACTGACGAGATCAACGAACACGAAATCTTTATGGGTGATTTGCCTATTATGACTGCAACCGGTACATTCGTAATCAACGGCGCAGAACGTGTTATTGTTAGCCAGTTAGTCCGTTCTCCGGGCATTTATTATGCAATTGCACACGATAAAGTTGGTAAAAGACTCTTTTCATCAACCGTTATACCTAACAGAGGTGCGTGGCTAGAATATGAAACTGACTCCAATGACGTATTTTATGTTCGTGTAGATAGAACGAGAAAAGTCCCGATTACTGTTTTAATAAGAGCATTAGGCATCGGAACCAACGCGGAAATCGTTGAGCTGTTTGGTGAAGAACCAAAGATTTTGGCAAGTTTTGGAAAAGACACTTCAGAGAGTTATCAGGAGGGTCTGTTAGAGCTGTACAAAAAGATCCGTCCAGGGGAACCTTTAGCAGTAGAGAGCGCAGAAAGCTTAATCATGAGCATGTTCTTCGACGCTCGTCGCTATGACTTGGCTAAGGTAGGACGTTACAAATTCAATAAGAAATTAGCATTAAGAAATCGTATCAAAGGTCATGTACTGGCTGAAGATGTCGTAGATACCACAACAGGAGAAATCCTGGCAGAAAAAGGTACATTAGTTACTTTGGAACTTGCTGATGAGATTCAGAACGCAGCAGTACCATTTGTATGGATGGAGTCTGAAGAGAGAAATGTTAAAGTTCTTTCAAGCATGATGGTTGATTTAACTCATTATGTAGATGTAGATCCAAAAGAGGTTGGGGTTACCGAGCTGGTATACTATCCTGTATTAGCTAAGATTCTGGAAGAAAATGAATCTATTGAAGATATTAAGGATGCTATCCGCCGCGAAATACATGAATTGATTCCAAAACATATTACAAAAGAAGATATTTTAGCTTCTATTAATTATAACATGCATCTGGAATATGGCATGGGAAATGATGATGACATCGACCATTTGGGTAACAGACGTATCCGTGCCGTAGGTGAGTTGCTTCAGAACCAGTATCGTATTGGTTTATCCAGATTAGAGAGAGTTGTTCGTGAAAGAATGACTACCCAGGATATAGAAGGAATCTCTCCACAGTCGCTGATCAATATCAAACCGGTAACTGCAGCAGTAAAAGAGTTCTTCGGATCTTCACAGCTGTCACAGTTCATGGATCAGAACAACCCACTTGGTGAGTTGACTCATAAGAGACGTCTGTCTGCATTGGGTCCTGGTGGTCTGTCTCGAGACAGAGCCGGATTCGAGGTTCGAGACGTACATTACTCTCATTATGGCCGTATGTGCCCTATTGAGACCCCTGAAGGTCCTAACATCGGTCTGATTAACTCACTGGCTTCTTATGCCCGTATTAATGAATATGGTTTCGTGGAAGCGCCTTATCGTAAGATTGATAAGACAGATCCTAAGAATCCGCGAGTTACCGATGAAGTTGTATATATGACCGCAGATGAAGAAGATAATTATCACGTAGCACAGGCGAATGAACCATTAGATGCAGATGGATACTTCCTTCATAAGAATGTATCTGGTCGTTACCTGGAAGAAACTCAGGAATATGAGAAACAGATGTTTGATTACATGGATGTATCTCCTAAGATGGTGTTCTCTGTAGCTACAGCATTGATTCCTTTCCTGCAGAATGACGATGCAAACCGTGCGCTGATGGGATCCAACATGCAGCGTCAGGCCGTACCGCTTATGATTACGGAAGCTCCTGTAATTGGTACAGGTATGGAAACTAAAGTTGCAGTTGACTCTGGTGTATGTATCGTTGCCAAGAGAGCTGGTGTGATTGAACGTTCTACATCAAAAGAAATTACAATTCAGTATGATGATGATAAATCAAAAGAAACTTATCGTTTGACTAAGTTCCTGAGAAGTAACCAGAGTAACTGTTACAATCAGAAACCAATCGTCTTCAAGGGCGAGCATGTAGAAGCAGGTCAGGTTGTTGCTGATGGAGCATCTACTTCAAACGGTGAATTAGCATTAGGTAAGAACCCATTGATCGGATTTATGACCTGGGAAGGTTATAACTACGAGGATGCGGTACTGTTAAGTGAAAGACTGGTCCAGGAGGATGTATATACCTCTATTCATATCGAAGAGTATGAAGCTGAGTCCAGAGATACAAAATTAGGACCGGAAGAGATTACCCGTGACGTACCAGGTGTCGGCGACGATGCATTAAAAGATCTGGACGAAAGAGGAATCATCCGCATTGGTGCAGAAGTTCGCGCCGGTGATATCTTAGTTGGTAAAGTTACTCCTAAGGGAGAGACTGAATTAACAGCAGAAGAGAGACTGCTTCGTGCAATCTTCGGTGAGAAGGCACGTGAAGTACGTGATACATCTCTGAAAGTGCCTCATGGTGAATATGGTATCGTAGTAGACGCCAAAGTATTTACAAGAGAAAATGGTGATGAATTATCTCCGGGAGTAAACCAGGCAGTTCGCATCTACATTGCCCAGAAGAGAAAAATCTCTGTTGGTGATAAGATGGCTGGACGTCATGGTAACAAGGGTGTAGTTTCCCGCGTATTACCTGTAGAAGATATGCCATTCCTGCCAAACGGACGTCCTCTGGACATCGTATTGAACCCTCTGGGTGTACCTTCCCGTATGAATATCGGACAGGTATTGGAGATTCATCTGTCATTGGCAGCAAAAGCATTAGGATTTAACATTGCTACACCAGTATTTGATGGAGCAAATGAGTCAGATATTATGGACACTCTCGAGATGGCAAATGATTATGTAAATACCTCTTGGGAAGAGTTTAAAGCTAAATACGAGGAGGAATTGGATCCGGAAGTTTTACAGTATCTGGAAGACAACTTAGACCACAGAGAACTGTGGAAAGGTGTTCCGCTTTCTCGTGATGGTAAAGTAAGACTTCGTGACGGCAGAACCGGAGAATATTTTGACAGCCCGGTTACTATAGGACACATGCATTATCTGAAACTGCATCATCTGGTTGACGATAAGATCCATGCCCGTTCTACAGGTCCTTACTCCTTAGTTACACAGCAGCCTCTGGGTGGTAAAGCTCAGTTTGGTGGACAGCGATTCGGAGAGATGGAAGTTTGGGCTCTGGAGGCATATGGTGCTTCTTATACCTTACAGGAAATCTTAACAGTAAAATCCGATGATGTAGTAGGACGTGTAAAAACTTACGAAGCAATTATTAAGGGCGATAACATTCCTGAACCAGGAGTGCCTGAATCCTTCAAAGTTCTTCTGAAAGAACTTCAGTCTTTAGGTCTGGATATGAGAGTCTTAAGAGAAGACAATACCGAAGTTGAGATTATGGAAACTGTAGATTATGGTGAGACCGATCTTCGCTCCGTAATTGAAGGTGACAGCAGACGTCATCATAACGATGAATCCTTTGGCGAATACGGCTTTAGCAAGCAGGAATTCGAAGGGGAAGAGCTGGTTGCTGTAGAAGAAGAGCCAGAAGAAGAAGTGGAAGTAGAGGCAGACTTTGACGAGACTCTTGACGAAGAATAGATTGGATAAGGAAAGGGGCTTAAACAATGGCAGAAGTAAATAACAACGAAACTTACCAACCATTGACATTTGATGCTATTAAGATTGGTCTGGCATCACCGGAAAAGATCAGAGACTGGTCTCACGGTGAGGTAAAGAAGCCAGAAACCATTAATTATAGAACACTCAAACCAGAAAAAGACGGCTTGTTCTGCGAGCGTATCTTTGGTCCAAGCAAGGACTGGGAGTGTCACTGTGGTAAATATAAGAAAATTCGCTATAAAGGCGTAGTATGTGACCGTTGTGGTGTAGAAGTTACAAAAGCCAGCGTTCGAAGAGAACGTATGGGACATATTGAATTGGCTGCACCTGTATCACATATCTGGTACTTCAAGGGTATCCCATCTCGTATGGGATTAATCCTTGATTTATCTCCAAGAACATTGGAAAAAGTACTTTATTTTGCAAATTATATCGTACTTGATACCGGCAGTTCTGATCTGACTTACAAACAGGTATTGACAGAACGTGAATATCAGGAAGCCAGAGAAAAATTTGGATCAAACTTCCGTGTAGGTATGGGAGCTGAATCTATCAAAGAATTGTTAGAGGCAATTGACTTAGAAGGCGAATCTGTAGAACTTAAAAAAGGTTTGAAAGAGTCTACTGGTCAGAAACGTGCTCGTATCATCAAGAGATTAGAAGTAGTGGAAGCATTCCGCGAATCAGGAAACCGTCCTGAATGGATGATTATGACCGTTGTTCCGGTTATTCCGCCAGATCTTCGTCCTATGGTACAGTTAGATGGAGGACGTTTTGCTACTTCTGACTTAAATGATTTATATCGTAGAATTATCAACAGAAATAACCGTCTGAAAAGACTGTTAGAGTTAGGCGCACCAGACATTATCGTTCGTAATGAAAAACGTATGCTGCAGGAAGCTGTAGATGCATTAATCGATAATGGACGTCGTGGACGTCCTGTTACAGGACCTGGAAACCGTGCTTTAAAATCTCTGTCTGATATGCTGAAAGGTAAGAATGGACGTTTCCGTCAGAACTTACTTGGTAAACGTGTTGACTATTCTGGACGTTCCGTTATCGTTGTAGGACCGGAACTTAAGATTTATCAGTGTGGTCTTCCAAAAGAGATGGCAATCGAATTATTCAAACCATTTGTTATGAAAGAGTTAGTAGCTAATGGTACTTCACATAACATCAAGAATGCTAAGAAGATGGTTGAAAAATTAGAACCAGCTGTATGGGATGTCTTGGAAGATGTCATCAAAGAACATCCGGTTATGTTAAACCGTGCACCTACACTGCATAGACTTGGTATTCAGGCATTTGAACCAATTCTGGTAGAAGGTAAAGCTATTAAACTGCATCCACTTGTATGTACAGCGTTCAACGCCGATTTTGACGGTGACCAGATGGCTGTCCATCTTCCATTATCAGTGGAAGCACAGGCAGAATGTAGATTCTTACTGCTTTCGCCAAACAACCTGTTGAAACCATCTGATGGTGGTCCTGTAGCCGTTCCTTCACAGGATATGGTCCTTGGTATCTATTACCTGACACAGGAAAGACCGGGCGTTAAAGGAGAAGGCAAATTCTTCAAGAACTTAAACGAAGCAATTCTTGCATATGAGAATCAGGTTATTACCCTGCAGAGCAGAGTGACTATCCGTACCACCAAAATCATGCAGGACGGACAGGCTCTTACAGGTAATGTAGAATCTACTTTAGGTCGTTTCTTATTTAATGAGATTCTTCCACAGGATCTTGGCTTTGTTGATAGAAGCGTGGACGGAAACGAACTTCTTTTGGAAGTTGATTTCCACGTAGGTAAAAAAGGCTTAAAACAGATTCTGGAAAAAGTTATTAATACACATGGCGCAACCAAGACTGCTGAAGTGTTGGATGATATCAAAGCTATGGGTTACAAATACTCAACCAGAGCTGCTATGACCGTATCTATTTCAGATATGACCGTACCACCACAGAAACCGGAACTGATTGCTCAGGCTCAGGATACTGTAGATTTGATTACTAAGAACTTCAAACGTGGTTTAATCACCGAAGAAGAAAGATATAAAGAAGTAGTAGAAACATGGAAGGAAACTGATGATACCTTAACAAAAGCACTGTTAGGCGGACTGGATAAGTATAACAACATCTTCATGATGGCTGATTCCGGAGCCCGTGGATCTGATAAACAGATCAAACAGTTGGCAGGTATGCGTGGATTGATGGCAGATACAACTGGTCATACCATCGAGCTCCCTATCAAATCAAACTTCCGTGAAGGTCTTGACGTACTGGAGTACTTCATGTCTGCGCATGGAGCTCGTAAAGGTCTGTCCGATACTGCTCTTCGTACTGCCGATTCAGGATACTTAACCAGACGTCTGGTTGACGTATCACAGGAATTGATTATCCGTGAAATCGACTGCTGTCAGGGAACTGGAGAAATTCCGGGAATGTATGTAAAAGCATTCATGGAAGGAAAAGAAGAAATTGAAGGACTTCAGGAAAGAATTACCGGACGTTTCGCAGCAGAGAATATCTATGATAAAGATGGCAATATTGTTATGAAAGCCAATCATATGATTACGCCCAAGCGTGCAGAACGTATCATGAAGCTTGGTGTTGATGAAAATGGTAATGAATTAACTCAGATTCGTATCCGTACCGTATTAAGCTGTAAAGCTCATAACGGTGTATGTGCAAAATGTTACGGTGCCAACATGGCAACCGGTGAACCTGTACAGGTAGGTGAAACTGTTGGTATTATCGCAGCACAGTCTATCGGAGAACCAGGTACACAGCTTACCATGCGTACATTCCATACAGGTGGTGTTGCCGGTGGAGATATCACACAGGGTCTTCCTCGTGTCGAGGAGCTTTTTGAGGCCAGAAAACCTAAGGGACTTGCAATCATTACCGAGATTCCGGGAGTTGTGACCATCAGTGATACAAAGAAAAAACGTGAAATCACAGTAACAGATATGGAAAATGGTGATTCTAAGACTTACCTGATTCCTTACGGTTCACGTATCAAAGTTATGGACGGTGCAGTATTAGAGGCTGGTGATGAACTGACAGAAGGTAGTGTAAACCCACACGATATCCTGAAAATCAAGGGTGTTCGTGCGGTACAGGATTACATGATCCGTGAAGTACAGCGTGTATATCGTCTCCAGGGTGTAGAAATCAACGATAAACATATCGAGATGATTGTACATCAGATGCTGAAGAAGATTCGTATCGAAAATAATGGAGATACTGCATTCTTACCGGGAACATTAGTTGATGTATTGGATTACACCGAAGAAAATCAGAGACTGATTGAGGAAGGTAAAGAACCTGCAGAAGGAAAACAGATTATGCTTGGTATCACCAAAGCTTCTCTGGCAACCAACTCCTTCTTATCAGCTGCATCCTTCCAGGAGACAACGAAAGTTCTTACAGAAGCAGCAATCAAAGGAAAAATCGATCCATTGATTGGATTGAAAGAAAATGTAATTATTGGTAAACTGATTCCGGCCGGAACTGGTATGAGACGTTACAGAGATGTAAAACTCAGCACAGATATGGAAGAGAATGATGAGATTTCATTTGAAGAAGAGGATCTGGAATTTGGAGAATTGTCGGATGAAGATATGGTAGATATCGCATCTGATGATGAAATTGCAGAATTTGATGAGATGGAAATTGATTTAGACGAAACTGTAGAGGATGAGTCAGATAAAGAACTGATTACTGAATAAATAAAAAACACAAGAAGACGTATATTACAGTCTTCTTGTGTTTTTTATTGCTATAATCTGACAAATAGAATAAAATGATATTAATGATAAGTAGACATACTTGAAAATTCGAAAATAACGTAATGATATGGAAAAGATAGTAATAAACACATATGTTTTGCAACAAAACACATTACCGTCAGAGGGATATAAATGGTGAATATTGAGGGAATGAAGATAAAAATGAAAAAAGTGGTTTCTTTAAAAAAGAATAAAGGATTATTATTGATACAGATACTATGTGCTGTATTGACTTTTATATTAACAATGCCCTTTTTTATGACAAGAATCAGTGGAGCAGAATACGGAGCTCGCAAGACTGTCCGGGTCGGTTTCTTCCCGTTTGATGGATATCATATGGAAGATGCAGATGGTGTGAAAAGTGGATATGGATATGATATTCTTCATGATATGATGATTTATGAAAATTGGAATTATGAATATGTTGGCTATGAAGATGAAATTAGCTGGGATGAGGCTCAGGATATGCTTGCCAGTGGAGAGATAGATCTTCTGACTTCGGCAACAATGACAGAAGAGAGGAAGAAAATTTTTGATTATTCAGACCAGCCCATTGGAGAAAGTTCTACACTGCTTACGGTAAAGGGAGGGGATAACAGGTATGATACCAGTGATTACAGTAACTGGAATGGCATACGTGTTGGGATGCTGACTAATAACAGCCGTAATGACAGTTTTGACCAATATGCAGAGGAACATGCGTTTACTTATACGAAAGTAGAGTATGATACACCAGCCGAATTGCAGGAGAGTCTCAACTTCAATAACATTGATATGATTGTGACAAGCAATCTGCTGAAATTGGATAATGTATGGACTGTGGATCAATTTGATGAGAAACCATTTTATGTAATTGTTAAGAAAGGGAATGAGGAACTGTTAAGTCAGGTCAACGATGCGTTGAAAAAAATGCAGGAAAGTAACGCATCATTTGCAACAGAACTGTATCAGACATATTACAGCCCAGACAGTGGGGGTGTTGTCTCATTTTCACGAGAAGAACAGAATTATATCAATACATGTAATGAAGAAGGCAAAGTGTTCCAGGCACTGATGAATCCAGATCGTAAACCGCTTTCCTATAACGAAGATGAGAAAATACAGGGATTGTTGACAGATATCTGCAAGGAAGTGTTTGACCGTACCGGTCTGTCGATAGAGTTTGTAGATGCAAAAAACAGGGACGAATATGTACAAATGCTGGAAGCGGGAGATAAAAGTATTCTCTGTGATTTCACTGGGACAATTGGAGCCGCGGAAAATAAAGGCTATGTACGTACTAACGCCTATTATAATAGTTCTACTTCAAAATTAGTTCAGAAAGGATATAGTGGTAATGGGAATCGTTGTGCATTGACAAAAAGCAGTATCACCAATAAAAGACTGGCCAATCAGCCGGGGATAGATTATACCTTTTATGATACTATGGAACAGTGTAAAGATGCTGTGCTGGATGGGGACGTGGATTTTTCTTATGGTTATACGCGAACAGTTCAGGAGATGGTATATGCTGATGTGACGAACTCACTGGCATGCATTCCTGTTACAAATATGTCAATTGACTTTTTTATGGGCGTTAATATTAAGGAAAGCTCACTGCTCACTTCAATTATTAAAAAGAGTCTTGACTCGATTTCTGAGGAAGATATCAGCTATATATCAGAACCATATACTTACTATGATCGCACGCAAACCAGCTTAATCGGATTGATTTATGAGCAGCCTGTTTTTCTGCTGGCTGTTGTAGTGATTATTTTTGTAATTATACTCGGTGTAGTGTTGATTGTGATTAATAAGAAGAAACATGAGGAAGAAATAGAAACAAACAAAAAGCTTTCGACTGCACTTGCATCTGCAGAAAAGGCCAACCAGGCAAAGACGGAATTCCTTTCACGTATGAGTCATGACATAAGGACACCAATGAATGCAATCATTGGAATGACTGAACTGGCTAAAGATGAGGATGAAGCAGATAATGTGAAAGAATATTTAAAAGATATTGATGACTCCAGCCATTTCCTGCTTGGATTAATCAACGATATCCTTGATCTTAGTAAGATAGAAAGTGGAGCGCTTAGCTTAAAACCAGAACCTTATTATCTGGGAGAGATGCGTAAACATATCAGTTCTGTTATAGAACCTTTGATGAAAGAAAAGCATATTGAATATGTAGAAAGGGTTCCTGCAGAACCAATATGTATTCTGGCAGATCCATTAAGATTAAAACAAATTGTTTTTAATCTTCTTTCTAATTCGGCGAAATTCACACCAGAAGGCGGTTTTGTAGAACTGATGGTGGAAGCACAGGAATTGGAGAATGAACAGTACAAGATATTGATTCGAGTGAGGGATAGCGGAATCGGCATAAGTGAAGAGTTCCTGCCTCATATATTTGATTCCTTTGCGCAGGAAAGAACAAACATGAATGCCACTGTGCAAGGGACGGGATTGGGACTATCAATTGTCAAGAAACTTGTCGAGAAGATGAATGGAACAATAGAAGTAAAAAGTAAGCTTGGTGAAGGCACGGAATTCATGGTTGAAGTAGTATTTCAGAAAGCAAAGGCAAAGGAAACAGCGGAGAAAGATACTGTTAACATGGTGAATTTGCAGGGAAAAAGGATCCTTCTGGTTGAAGACAATGAATTGAATGTTATTGTTGCGGATCGACTGCTGAAAAAGAAGGGCTGTCTAGTGGAAGTGGCTGCAAATGGAGTTGAGGCAGTAGCGAAATTCGGACAGTCAGAGGAGAACTTTTTTGATGCAATTCTTATGGATATCAGAATGCCAGTCATGGACGGATTAGAGGCAACAGAAAAGATCCGCAGGCTGAATAGGAAAGATGCACAAACCATACCGATTATTGCCATGACAGCAGAGGCATTTTCCGAGGAAAAGAAGCGGACTATCGGAGCCGGGATGAACTATCATCTTTCAAAACCCATCGAACCTGCGAAACTTTATGAGGCTTTGGGCAGATATATAAGAGATTGAGATGCATAAAATATGTAAATGAAAAACAGATACTTTTTTTATAAAAAATAAAACTTTTTTAAAACTTCACTTGTCTAAGTTATATGACAGGGAGGTGAGAATATGAAAAAAGGTATTATTCAATGGTTTATTCGTCTGATTAAACAGGACATGAGAGATTTTGCAGTGTATGAGAACGTGAAAGAAAAATATAAGAATTAAGAATAAGAGGACGAAAAAAATGGATTTCAGAGAGGCAATATCCCTTGCACAGGCAGGGAACGAAAGAGGATTTGGGTATTTGTATGAGAATACCTACAGGAGTAAGTATTATCTGGCACTTCAATATATGAAGAACGAAGAGACCGCAAAAGACGTAGTGCAGGAAGCATATATAAAAGCATTTTCTAATTTGGATAAATTACAGAACCCGGAAGTATTCCCGTCATGGCTGGGAACTATCGTAGCCAATACTGCCAAGAATGCTTTGGTAAAGAAAAATCCGATGTTGTTTTCGGATGTTGCGGTGGATGATGAAGCGGAGAGCTTTGAATATCAGATTGAAGATGATAACATCGATAACCAACCGGAGTTATCATATACAAAGCAGGAAACCCGGGACCTTGTGCATGAATTAATCAATGCGCTGTCAGATGAGCAAAGAATCTGTATGCTGATGTTTCATATTGAGGGAATATCCATTAGAGAAATAGCAGAGACGTTGAACTGCTCTGACAATACCGTAAAATCCCGCTTGAATTATGGCAGAAAAAACTTAAAAATCAAGGCAGAGGAATTACAGAAAAAAGGTTACAAATTATACAGTGTTGCGCCGCTGCCATTATTATTACTGCTTCTTCACTCAGACCAAACGGCAATGTCCTTAGATGGAATGCTTGGAATAGCAGGAAAGTCAATGATCAATGGTATATTCAGACAGATTCCTATATTAAATGAAACGGCGGGAATATCTGCGCCAAAGGGGACTACAGCTAAGGCTGGATTTTTACATACAACGGCAGGAAAAATAACAGCGCTCATTATGGGGGTATGCATTACAGGAGGAGTTGCATTCTATGGTATAACGCAGTTACTTCCGGATGAGAAAGAACCAGTGGCAGAGACGGAAACTAAGTCGACAGAACAAGAGGTATCTGATACAGAGTCAGAGACAACTGCACCAGAACAAGAACCATCTGTACAGGAAGAGCAACCGCCGACAGAGCAGACAGTGGCAGATGAAGAGTATCCTAATCTGATTGCCGGAAATCTTACTAAAGAAGAATTAGAGTATGTGCTTGCATATGGGCCGGAAGAGATTCCAGCTCAGGGATTTTCAGAAACTGATTATCAAAATCTGTTGGCATGGCTATGTTGTTCTAAGGAAGAAGAAAATCCAATTACATATCTGGGAAAAAATTCCCAATATAAATATCAGTATTCCCTTGTGGACATAAATCGAGTCTTTTCTTCATTTACAGATTTTCAATTTACGCAAGATAATATTGGAAGTATAGGGAGCGGATTCAGTATTGTGGGAGAGGCACTGGAATTTGCTGTGCCTACTTTGAGTGCAGAATTAAATGCAGCTATCACTTCGGCTGTTTATACAGACACCGAGATGAAAGTGTATTATGACTATACGAAGACGTCTTATGAGTTGGGAACAACAAACAGCAAAAAAGTTGCAACATTAAAGCCCACAGAAGATGGTTTGTACCGCATTGTCAAAATAGAAATTGTCACGGATGATGCAGCAAGTAAAGTGCCAGATGAAGCTGCCGCAGTTAGTCCGGCCGCCAATACTGCCTCGATGAAACAGATTTATCAGGGAGTTCTCCAATCTGTACAAAATCAAGAAGCGGATTATACGTTTTCAGAAATGGAAGCAGCGACAGGTGCCTATCAGTATTTTACAACAGATATGAATGGCGATGGTATCCAGGAGCTGGTTGTCGGCGCAGAAAATACAGTCGATGTATTTATGGGACATTATATTCGTGTGTACAGCTGTGAAAATACAGATACAGGGTATCAGCTAAAACCTGTTCAGGGCGATATGCAGACAATTGCTTTGCATATTCCGGCAGATGGAAATGGATTATATGATTCTTATTTTTCTCGTGGAACAGGTAAGACAAGTGTTTATCGAATCAGTATTCAGAATGGAACGTTGGCAGGTGGTTTGACTTCTGTTTCAGAACAGGAATTTACCATGGGAGACAGCGCAGCTGAGGCATTTCAAAATGGCAATCAGATAGTCGAATGGAGAGATATTTCTGATTTGGCGGGATTGGATGGTATAAATTAACCTCAAGCTGCGTAGGAGATGAACTGATGTGTGAATCGGAATAAGCTGTCGAGGCACATAGTCAATCAAATCAAAATTTTGCCCCGTTTGGCTAAGAAAAGCAAGCTATATACAGCTTGTCGAGGCATATACAAGCCTGTTTAACTTCTCTGCCTCGTAGGCTAGAGTGTAACGGGGCAGAGAAACTAAACAGGCTTGCATATGCCTCGACGGCACTGTTATAATGTACCCTATACAGTGGACATGAAGAATTCTTATTTTATACCCAATTTTATGCTAGAACCTTTTTCATGGACAAGACTTTTTTGTATTTATACCTAAAAAGAGTAGTTCATTCTGGACGCC
>JAQVHQ010000025.1 GCA_028696165.1 Lachnospiraceae bacterium
GGTCAGAATTAACTTACTAGCTAATTCATTCCGTTATTACTGTTTATAGGTTGTTCTTAATTGAACTCTTAATTTTGGAATTTTCGAGTTTTATGTGTTTCACTGTTCAGTTATCAAGGTTCTTTTTTGTTGGTCCTCATCGAACCAGCTCGTCTATCTTATCACAGTCATTTGCACTTGTCAAGAAGTTTTTTAAATTATTTATTTAACATCAACTTTTCAAATACTTCACACTGTTTTGCGACAGCTAGATAATAATATCATAGCAACCCTCCCATGTCAACACATTTTTTAAAATTTTCTCAATTTATTTTTCACCTCATATATTCACTCTATCTCCATCTAACATTCCATCCTTTCCACAAACTCAGCTCCTAACCTCCCGTCCCCCTCAATCCCCGTGGCCATCCTTTGGACACGCGCCTTTCCACCACAATCCCTCTCATTCCACGCCACAAATCCAGCTCCTAACCTCCCGTCCTCCTCAATCCCCGTGGCCATCCTTGGACACGCGCCTTTCCACCACAACCCTTTCTCATTCCACCCACAAATCCAGCTCCTAACCTCCCGTCCTCCTCAATCCCCGTGGCCATCTTTGGACACGCGCCTTTCCACCACAAACAAACTCAGCATCTCCTCTCACACTCTCCAACCGCTAACCACCAGCCTTAACGCTTTCTCCCATTGGCAGGGGGTACACAGGATATATTTATTGATATGGAATAAGCTGATGAGAATCTTAGCGCGCAAAAGAGCCGATTTCATGGGCGAGAGGTGTTTACCAAAACACCTCTCGAAGGCCCCCTGAAGTGTGTATGCATCAGCATACACGCTGAATGGGCCTGTTCCCATGAAATCGACTCTTTTGCACGCTTAGATTTCTCACAGCGAAATTCCCTATCAATAAATATACCTGTGTACCCCCTGCCAATGGGAGAAAGCGTTAAGGCGTCCCCCCTTCCATCTCACTCCACATACTTCGCCAACGTCTGATACAACTTCTGTGGTTCAATCGGCTTCGACAAATGATCATTCATCCCCACCGATTTCGACTCCCGCAGATTCTCCACAAAAGCATTCGCCGTCAAAGCAATAACCGGCACCCTCTTTGCATCATCTCTCGGCAAATTACGAATAACCTTCGTAGCCTCCAGTCCATCCAGCACCGGCATCCGAATATCCATGAGCACCGCTGCATAATACCCCACTTCCGATTTCTGAAAAGCAGACACCCCTTCTTTCCCATCCTCCGCAATATCCACGATAATTCCCTGCTTCTCCAAAATCTTCTTTGCGATCTTTTGATTCAAAGGATGATCCTCGCACAACAACACCCGCTTCCCATGAAGAATCCTATGCAGTTCCTCTTCAGACTTCTCCTCATCATCCTGTGCATCCTCTATCAATTCCTGATTATCCTCATCTGTTTCCATTACCAGCTGTCTCTTACACGTCAAATCAACAACAAACTCTGTCCCTTCACCTTCAGCACTAATACAATCAATCTCACCATCCATCAAAAGCACAATCTGCTTTGTAATAGATAATCCCAGACCAGTCCCCTCTTTTTCCGAATGCTCCTGCGCAAAAGGTTCATACAGCTTCTGCTGAAACTCCTCGCTCATCCCTATTCCATTATCTTTTACTTCTATTCTATAATCAATACTGCCTTCATGCACACGTTCCTTTACCCGGAGCCATACAGTCCCATCTGTATCAGTAAATTTAACTGCATTCGAAAGCAAATTCACCACCACCTGGCTTAACTTCTGCTGATCACAAATCAAAACACTATTTGCATCTTCCGGTATCTCCGTTATAAAATGGACATTCTTCATATCCGCGAGTTTCTTAATCATCGGAATCAGTTTCTTCCAAAACTCATCTGCCCGAATGACTTCTTCATGAAGTTCCATCTTCCCGCTGTTAATCTTCGTCATATCCAAAACTTCATTTATCAGCGTAAGTAAATATGACCCTGACGCATGAATCTGCTCAAGATATCTGTCTTTTTCCACTTCACTGGCATTTTCCAACAATTCATGTGAAGAAAATCCAATAATTGCATTCATAGGTGTACGCATATCATGACTCATCTGAGAGAAAAATTCTGTTCGGGCCTGAGTTTCATTTACCGATTTGCTCAGTCCTTCAATAGCACTCACCAACTGATCAATCTCGTCTATTTCCAAACGTTCCAGCTGAATCTTCCCATCCGGCTTCATAGCCCGGACTTTCTGGGAAAGTCTCTTAATTGGCTGGGTAAGCAAATGACTGATAAAGAAAATCCCCAGGCACCCTACAGCAAGTACCAGAAAAGACGCAATAAACAACGTCTTTTTAACACTATCACTAACGCGAAACAACACCTTTTTCTCCACAATACCTATCAAGGCTAATTTCTCATTTTCATGAAGTGTATTAGAATTATATATTTTCAAGTCACTGACAGTGCCGCACAACAACACATTATCTGCCGTATACTCAAACTCTTTTTCGTCCTTAATATTATCTATGGAAATAGCTTCAGAATCTCCCAATACTCTTTGAGAAAGCGCGCCTTCCTGGGAAACTATCTTCGCACTCTCATCACCTTCCTGATACTGCACCAGTATATAGCTTCCTTGATTTTGTCCCTGCAGTTCCTCACTTGGCAACAAACTCTCTAAGTATTTTACAGTCAGTTCAATTCCCAGCACCCCATATGGATAACCCTCAGAATCTATAAGAGGAATAGAATAAGATACCACCTCTTGGTCATTGCCGCCATAATTGTGTATCCCATCAAAATAAGTAAGATTATCATTATCCATAGAAGGATTATCATACGCTGCCTTTAAAGGCTCATAAAAATAATCGCCTTCGTCTTTTCCCTGTTCAAATTGATAGGTTGCCTCCCACCATGAATCTAAAGAACAACCCACATTCGAAATAATCGTTGACGGACAACGTTCCACCAGCAGATCTTCTTTATTGGTATATCCCGAATTAATATCATAATCGCGGATACATATCCCGTATTTTTCCTGCCTTCCAGAAGTTATATCCGTATATTTCTCCTGATTATTTAATATAAGGAATACCCCATTTACTCCATTCTTTCGCAACATAGAGATAAGCGTGCTGTTGGCTTCACTCAAAAAAGCTCTTTGCAGATTTACATCGTCATACACCGGCCAGTCATATTCCGTCTTATATTTTTCATAGAGTTCATCCAGCACATCATTATATACGTTCACATTAGACCACTTTGTATTAAACAACGTCTGAATCTCATCTTTTCGATTTACAACTCGTTCCGACAATATATCTTTTGCATTTTTATTCAATGCATCCTGAACTCCGCCGTAAAGTGTTGCAACATAAAATATAGCCGATTGAAGTATCATCAGGCAAAAAATAGGAATAAATAATTTACGAAATATGGTCGTTGATTTTTTATTTAGTATTTTCATTTTCATATTCCTCTATCAAGCATATCTCGATATGTTTTATTTTTCTATAATAGAATCGACTTGTGCCGATACTGTTTTAAACCAATTATCGAAATATTCATCTGTTGAATACGGTGCTGCCGCCTCTTCTTTACTTTGTCCGGATTCTATGGCTGCTACCACGGCCGCGCGGTCTGCCGCTGCCTTATCACCAAATGTTTTTTCCAAATAACTTCTTATATCTTTACTGCCATCAAATGGCTTGGATGTGTAAGTTGTTTTATTCAGAAAGATATCTGCACTAATCAAAAGAGAATCCAATACATTCGTATCCTTATCAGACTCCACCGTAAAAGCATCCTTGATGGCCTGCTCTGAATTAGCCTCGCTTTTCACTGGCGAATATCCTGAATTAATAGAAAATTCTATGTTTTGCTCTGCATCTGTAAACCACTTCATAAATTCAACAGATGCCAATTCCTCCGCCTCCGAAGTTTTTAAAACTGCATACTCTGCTCCCTGTTGAACAGCCACATGTTCTACGGCATTTTCAAATTCTAATGGTGCATATATTCCCACCTGAATATCATAACTGCTGTCATCTGCATTTGTGACTGATGTAGGGATATAACCAGTGCCGGAAGTAGATCCTGTTAATGCTATAATACTGCCAGTCTTCATATCTTCGGAACGATAGCTTCCATAGGCTCCCATGTACCCATTAATATATGGAATATAGTAGTTATCCCACAAAGTTTTAAATGTATCGCGATCCAAATCTACTTCTACGCCGTCTTCCCCCACTTTAAACATCTCGTGTCCAAGCTGTTTCGCACCTATATATATATAGTTTGCCAGTGCATCTCTTCCATATAGTGCTTTACCATCTTCAGCCACCGTCGGTGTAAGACTGTCTGTCCATTCATAATAAGCTTTAGAAGCTGCTGTCAGATCTTCTACCGAATCAATACTCTCAGAAGTGATTCCCGTAGCATCAGCAAACAATTTCCAATCTGTCTCATTTACCACAAAGTTCTCTGTAGACTTAAAGACAGGGAACATCATCAGCTTTCCACCTTCTGTAAATCGTCCTTCTTCCAGAAATCCGGGCACATATTCCTGCAATTCTTCCGGGGTAAAATAAGAATCCAGACTTATAATCGCATCTTTTTCCTGAAGGATATATGCCGTCTCCGCATATACAGATACTATGGATGGCAGCTTCTGTGCACCCGCTTTTTCATCCACTGAATCAAGGAGAGAATCAACAAGGTTATCTATACTTCCCTGTCCTACTGACTGTACAACAATTCCCTTTTGTGCCCCTGCTGTTTCATTAAATGTATTTACCAGGTCTTCAAATGCCGCAAGCTGATCACCATTATAGTAATTCCATACAGTAATCGTCGTTGGATTATCCTTATCCAACAGCGCCTCTTTTTCATTTTTAGATTCCGTATTCTGACAACCACTCATTCCCACAGTCACCAGTACAGCCATAAAGCCTGCCATTCCTCTTCTCCAGTAATTCATCATCATATCCTCCGTATCGTATGTCATTCACTCCGTCAATGGCTTGCATTAGAATAATTTCATAACTGTTGTAATCAAAAAATTGTGATCATATAAATAGCTCAAAAATGCGCTTTCATTCACCTGTTCCATCAGCTTCAGGCCCCACGGGGTACCGCAAAACAGTGTAAGCACCAAAAATCCAATCCATACCACAAGCATTCCCTGTACACCGCCAAGCACAAAGCCGCCCAATCGGTTAATTCCATGAAGAATAGGCAGTCTGGTCATGATATCAAGGCTATAGACAATCAGTTTCAATATAATCTCTGCCAGTAAAAATGCTAACAGATATGACAGACCATTAATCAGACCATTTGCCATATAAGCTGCTATATACCCAGAAAAGCTGTCCACATTCAGTAATTTATACACTTCATTGTTATTATTTTCCGACAAATAATTCTTCAAACTTTCCGGCAATGGCAGATTCTCAATAATCCCCATCTGTTCACTGGTTCCCAGTTCTATATTTTCATCGATATAATCTGTCATCTTATTTTCTACCAACTGGCTGCATTTGTCCTCCACCGCCTGGTACACAGGCGTATGATTTTTTATCAGGTCACTGATATGCGGACTTAAAAATGATATAAGAATCATCAGTAAAATCAAAGAAACCATAGCGAACGCCGTTCTCACCAGTCCTCTGCGAAATCCATTCAATATACTGAACACTAAAAAAATCAGTATTACTATCAACAGCCAGTTTCCGTTTTCTAATATATCCATGTAAGTTCCCCTTTTGTATGCAAATTAATTGCGTTCTCTCCCCCATACATCATACTTAATTCAATTTAATCGTTGTAAACCCGGATTCCAGCACCAACATATACTGATTGATTCCGGTTTTAAAAATGTCTGCGATATTACCCTCGTCCACAGTTCCGTTGAACTTCTCAACCCCCTTTGTAGAGAAGATACAGATTTGTGCGTTATTTTGCATCAGTATCTGTCCATGATTCAATTTAATCGTAGTATACTGAATATTAAAATCTTTGGTAAACACCTGTTTTCCATTTTTATTGTATAAAAATAGTGCAAACTGTTTGTCACCTTCATCGCTGGATGTGACAAACCCCACATAATCCTCATCATAAAAAGTACTGATAATTTCTTTCTTCGTGGTTACAGTTGCCGCTTCCTTCGGCTCTGTCGCTCCTGTATATATGACAAATCCGTCATCGCGAAATGCGACAGAAGTAGTCTCATCCATATAAGCCACCTGTGGTACAAGTTTGTCTTCATATTGATATCCGCTTACGATGTTATCAATCTCGCCTGAATTGTCAGCTCCCAGATTATAGAATGCAACATGGCTTGTAGTCTTATCACCTTCCACGAACAGATAAGAAATCATAATTAGTGTTCCATCTTTTGAGATTGCCAAATCCACAGGATACCCCGGACTGTCTATTCTTGTCTTTCCTGTTGCAATTACACTTCCATCAGATGCATAAAAATTAATCCAGGTAGTTTCCCCATCCTGTAAAATTGCTCCAATAACTCCCTGAGTGGATACTCTGCATTTTAAAATCGGAAGTTCCGTAGTAACCTCACCTAAAGCTCCTTCGCCGTTGAAGATATAAATCTGATTCCCTTGTTTTTCATAAACTGCCACAGTCTCCTCACATACATCTACCTCTGGATTTTCCATCTCAAATGTTTTATCCCACAACACATTTTCTTTTTTATCAATAAGTGAAGCTCCATTTGCGCTGTAGCGGAAAATATTCCCGTTCATATCCTGATACCGGGTAGCTGCGGCATCCTGTTTTTCTGTAGAGCTTACAACTTTGTATTTGTTATAATGATGGTAATCCCAGAATAATTTTCCACCCACCACGACAGCTATGGCTAACACAATCAATACCGCTGAACGAATAGCTGCCCGCTTCTTATGGCGCGCCACTCTTGTCTGATAGTTTTCCATACTTCTCGCACTTTTCTGTGATGCAGTTTTCCTTCTATTGTCTGTATTATTTGTACTCATAGATTATTTCCTTATCCGTATTTTTGTTCTTAACATACTGTGCGTTTATCTGCAGTATGCCAGTTTTGCTTGCCACATATACTAGAGTATAACACACTCTTTTAAGGTAGTAAAATTATTTGTCCCGGGTAGATAAAATCCTGTGGTGTAATATCATTCAGCTGACAGATGTCTTCTACATGCCAAATATTTCCATAATGACTCTTACTGATTGCATTAAGTGTATCTCCTTTTTTCACTACATAAGTCACCGCATTTGCATTCGACGAAATTTCTTCACTTTGATTTATCATATCCTCTCCGATAGTATTACGTCCAGCATTATTTTCTGCTAAATCCGCTAACATATTTGGTGGTTCTGCATCTGCTAATGCAGCATCCTGGTTTTCTGGCATCTGACTTTCTGTTGTCGATTCTTCTATTATCTGCCCCTCTGTTGTCTGATTTTCTATTTTCTGATTCTCCGTTGTTTGATTTTCTGCTGTTTGATTTTCTGCTGTCTGATTCCCTGCTGCCTGATTCCCTGCCGTCTGATTCCCTACTGCCTGATTCCCTGCTGTTTGTGTTTCTACTGTTTGATTTTCTTCCGAACTGCTCTCTTCCTGTGCCTGCAGATAAACCACCATTTTTTCCAGCGATTTCATCTTCTCATAATTTTCAGCAAATTTCACCCCAACTATAATCAAAGTTGCTGCCAGACATGCACCACAGGCATATAAGAATAAAGGTTTCTTCCTATACTCTTTTGAATTCTGACCTGCTAAAACCCGCCTGAATTTTTCCACTGCCTGATCCTGAATTTCTTCCTTCCCAGCTTTTGGTTTCAACAAGTTGCAGGCAATCATATACGTCTGCATGGGCTCGTTTTTCTCATAATATATATAATACCCTTTTTGTTTTTCCAGCCGTTCTTCTTCTAGCAGATAAAAATTTTCTTCCTTTTCCAACGAATCCATGGCAAATAAAACTTTTTTATCTTCACCAAAGTAATGAAGATGGGTTCTATATATATCACTGTCCGTTTCCATAGACAAATCCGGGCCCAAGAGAAACCAGCCAATTACTTCCTGTCCCGAAAAATGTTCTTTAATTGTACTGTAAATGCCATCCCACATCTGTTCTTCAAGCAGCACACAGTCTGCACTGACTTCTACTGCCTCCACGCGAAAACATCCGCGAATAAAAAAATAGGCGACCTGATTTTGCCACTTGCACTCCCCCAACAGGATAGCAACTCTCCCGGTCCCCATGCTTTCCTTAATCATATTCATCAAATACGTATATACATAATCCTCAACGTAAATCTTTCTTTGTTCTGGTATATCCCCTATCTGTCTGATGTTTCTTGGTATATGAAAATACCCCTCTTCTTCTGATGCGTCGGTTTCTCCGTTTTGATATAATATTTCTATCATGCCATCACCCCTTTAGGATTCAGCATATCATATTCCTTGTGCAGATTTTGACGAAGCAGGGCTAAGCGCACTTATTTTTTCCGCAAAAAAGAACAGATTCCATTCATATATGATGAAATCTGTTCTTTTTTAAAGCTTATTAATTTTACGATATTCTTCCCTTAACGGGCCAAAATAATAATCCAGGAATTCACAAAATCCACAGAATTTATCCGTGAACACGATTACATAGGTCTCCGGATGTTTCGGTGGAACAATCGTTACCGGCCACATGTGCTTGGTAATAATCTCCTCCTCCTTTTCCGAGAAATCGAAATACCGCTTTGCGTTATTATACGCTGTACGGGGATGAGTAAATGCATGGGTAGCATCACCAGTCTGAAACTTATGTGTTCTCCAGTCATACAAGAATAAGTCATGCACCATAGCCGCTCTTGCTGCTGAGCGGGCGTCAAGATGAAGCCGCCGGCAGATACGGTAATTAAAGTAAGCTACATGGAGACAATGTTCATAACAGTTTGTCCCACTGTGCTGCATATAAATCCGCATCTGTTGTACCGCCGGATGGTGTAAGATATCTCTAATTGTCTCATAAAATTCACGGTCAATCTGCTTATTCTTATTTGATAAATGCCTTAACTTTTTCATAAATTCCCGCAGCGTCCAATCCATATTTTTCTAATAATTTAACAGCTGGGCCTGATTCTCCAAACACATCATTGACACCAATTTTTAATACCTGTGTTGGTGCCTTTTCACTTAAGCAGTCACATACAGCACTTCCAAGTCCGCCAATTACAGAATGTTCTTCTACTGTAACAACTTTTCCTGTCTCTTTTGCTGCTGCAATAATCAGTTCTTCGTCTAATGGTTTGATTGTATGAATATTGATTACTTTTGCATTCACACCATCTGCAGCAAGTTTCTCAGCCGCTTCTAATGATGCAGAAACACATAATCCGGTTGCTACGATAGTAAGGTCTTTTCCTTCGCGAAGAGTAACACCTTTTCCGATTTCGAATTTGTAATCTGCATTGTCATTAATGACAGGTGCTGCAAGTCTGCCAAAACGCAGATATACAGGTCCTTCATATTCATAAGCAGCTTTTACTGCAGCTTTTGCTTCCACATCATCCGATGGGTTGATAACAACCATTCCCGGGATGCTTCTCATTAATGCAATATCTTCATTACACTGATGGGTTGCTCCATCTTCTCCTACAGAGATTCCTGCATGAGTTGCTCCGATCTTCACGTTCAGATGTGGATATCCGATAGAGTTACGAACCTGCTCAAAAGCACGTCCTGCTGCAAACATAGCAAAAGTACTTGCAAATGGAACTTTACCGGTAGTAGATAATCCTGCAGCGATTCCCATCATATTACACTCTGCGATACCGCAGTCAATATGTCTGTCTGGAAAAGCTTTCTTGAAAGTTCCGGTTTTTGTAGCAGCTGCTAAGTCAGCGTCTAATACTACAAGGTTCTCATGTTCCTGTCCTAATTCAACCAGGGCATTACCATAACTTTCTCTTGTTGCAATTTTCTTTACTTCTGACATAGTGCTTCACCTACTTTCTTCAAATCTTCCATTGCTACTGCATACTGTTCATCGTTTGGAGCTGCTCCGTGCCATGCTACATTATTCTCCATGAAAGAAACGCCTTTTCCTTTCACAGTCTTCATGATGATTGCTGTTGGCATTCCTTTGGTCGCTTTTGCTTCTGCAAACGCTGCTGCCAGCTGGTCAAAATCATTACCATCTGCCACATTAATTACATGGAAATTAAACGCTTCGAATTTTTTATCAATTGGATAAGGAGAGCATACATCATCAATTGCTCCGTCAATCTGCAAACCATTGTTATCAACGATCACTACAAGATTGTCAAGCTTTCTATGACCTGCGAACATAGAAGCTTCCCATACCTGTCCCTCCTGGATTTCACCATCTCCAAGAAGTGTATATACACGATAATCTTCTCCGGACATCTTAGCAGATAAAGCCATACCTACAGCTGCTGAGATTCCCTGTCCCAGTGAACCGCTGGACATATCAACACCTGGAATATGTTTCATATCCGGATGTCCCTGAAGATAAGAACCAATATGACGAAGAGTTACTAAATCTTCAACTGGGAAATAGCCTCTCTGAGCCAGAGTAGAATATAAACCTGGAGCAGTATGACCTTTAGATAATACAAAGCGATCTCTGTCCGCCTTCTTAGGGTCCTTTGGATCAATATTCATTTCTTCAAAATATAAATAAGTAAATAAATCAGCTGCTGATAAAGATCCACCCGGATGTCCTGCTTTTGCTGAATGAACAGCAGTCACAATACCCTTGCGAATTTCATTGGCTGTTTTCTGTAATTCCAATTTATTCATGTTGTTTCTCCTTGTTTTTTATTTTCACGCATTCCATGCATTTACTCTATGCACGTCAAATCATTGATTCTTTCGATTACTCTCCAAATACAGCTTTGTAGTCTGCCTGGAATTTTTCGATACCTGCATCTGTTAATGGATGTTTTGTCATCTGCTCGATAACACTGTATGGTACAGTTGCAATGTCTGCACCTGCTAATGCACAGTCAGTTACATGAATTGGGTTACGTACACTTGCAGCGATAATTTCGGTATCAATTCCAGCCACTGCAAAGATGTCAGCGATTTCACGGATTAAATCCACGCCGCGAACAGAGATATCATCTAAACGTCCTAAGAATGGAGATACATAAGTAGCGCCTGCTCTGGCTGCTAAAAGAGCCTGGTTTGCAGAGAAGATCAAGGTAACGTTTGTCTTAATTCCTTCTGAAGCTAATACTTTAACTGCTTTTAAGCCTTCTACAGTCATAGGAATCTTAACGATCATGTTTGGATGAATCTTAGCGATTTCTCTACCTTCTGCGATCATGCCTTCTGCATCTGTAGTAGTTGCTTTTACTTCTCCACTGATAGGTCCATCAACGATAGAGGTGATTTCTTTGATTACTTCTACGAAGTCTCTTCCTTCTTTTGCAATCAGAGAAGGATTGGTTGTTACTCCACAGATTACTCCCATATCGTTTGCTTTCTTAATATCTTCTACCTTTGCTGTGTCTACAAAAAATTTCATTTTTTCTTCCTCCTGGATTTTTGATAGTTTCAGTATAACAATACAAAGGTTTTCGGTCAATAGACCGGGATTTTATTAATAAATTCCATTACTAATAATTGCATTTTTATTAATATAACTAACCCAATATTTTACATTGATTTTATTTTTCATTGTATAGATTCTGCATTTTCAGGATGTAGTGCGTTAAAATTATTATTAATAATTTCCGATTATCATTTATTTTTTCGTTCTCGCATATCCAGTAGAACGACGTACAATCAATTTAGGCTCATACTCGATATGATAGATACTTCTGGGGCGTTCTTCCAGTTTCCATTCTTTACGTTCTGCTATAAGTTTCAGTACAATTTCTCCGGCATCTCTTCCCTTTAATGGTACAAAATGTTCAATGGTTGTTAAAGATACCTGACGCATACCGGAAAATAGGGTATTGTCGCAGCCGATTACAGAAATATCCCCTGGAACTTTGTACTTTTCCTCTGCCAATGCATCCATCACCCCGAAGGCAATCATGTCATTCAGTCCGGCAATAGCAGTCACTTCAAGATGCTCCTTAAGTAATTCTTTGGTTAATTGATACCCTATGTTGTATTCAGAATTTACATTAGGAATCGCTTCTTCGCTGTCAGGGTCTGCAGAACGTACCAGGACACCATCTGCCAGCCCTGCATTCTTGAATTCATTCACGAAGCCTTCCACCCTTTTAGAACGCTGCTGCTGTCGGTCAGTCAGTGGCGGCGAGATGAATGCAACCTTCTTATGACCAAGTTCCAGCAAATGGCGTGCCATAAGAATACCCGGTTTCCGGTTATTCAGCGCAACTGCATTCACCTCTAGAATAGTCTCCCGGTTGTTAATAATAACCATAGGAATCTCTCTTGAAATTTCCGAAATCTTCTCCATATAAATCTTACTCGGATTACATGTATAGATGATTCCAAGCGGCTGCACTCCCTGAATAGTCTTTAACAGCCGCTCTTCTATCTCCAGATTTCTCTGGGTATTACACACAAACACATTAAATCCCTTTTCTTTCGCCACCTCTTCAATTCCCTGAAGAAGTGTCACGTAATAAGGGTTTGTCAATGTAGGGCATACTACCACAATCAGTTTCCCATGAATATTGCTCTTTCTGGTCCGCTGCTTTGGCACATTATAATTTAGCTTTTTCGCAGCAGCTTCCACCCGGGCAATGGTTTCTTTAGAAAAAGATACATTATACTTCTTATTCAGCACCATAGAAACGGTTGCCTGAGAGACGCCTGCCTCCCGGGCAACCTCCGTGGATGTTGCTTTCTTTTTACTCATCTTACAACTCCGTTCTTCCCTCGAGGGCACGAAGCAGGGTAACTTCATCAATATATTCCAGATCTCCGCCCACCGGTACTCCACTGGCAATTCGTGTCACCTTGATACCCGACGGTTTAATCAACTTGCTGATATACATAGCGGTAGTCTCACCTTCCAAGCTGGAATTCGTTGCAATGATAACTTCTTCCACGTCCCCCTGCAGACGCTGCATCAGTTCTTTTAACTTTATCTCATCCGGTCCAATTCCCAGCATTGGTGAAATAGCTCCGTGAAGTACATGATATACGCCTTCATACTTTCCGGTCTTTTCATAAGCTGCCAAATCTCTTGTATTTTCCACTACCATAATAATCTTTGGATCTCTCTTTGGATTACTGCAGATAGGGCAAAGTTCTTTGTCAGTCAAAGTAAAACACTGTTTACAGTATCTGACATTTTCCTTTGCTCCTACTATGGAAGAAGCAAGCTGTTCTACCTGCTCTTTCGGCATATTCAGTATATGGAATGCTAATCTCTGTGCAGTCTTTGCGCCTACTCCCGGGAGTTTGGACAGTTGTTCTATTAATTTACTTATATGGCTGCTGTAATAATCCATCTTAGAAAGGTAAACCTCCGCCAAGGCCGCCTAAACCACCGGTGATTTTAGACATCGCTGCGCTGCTTTCCTCTTCCATCTTGCGAAGAGCTTCGTTCGTCGCTGCCATAATCAAATCTTCCAACATCTCGATATCATCTGGATCTACAGCTTCTTCTGCCAATTTAACTTTTGTAACTTCTTTTTTACCGGAAACTGTAATCTCTACAGCTCCGCCGCCTGCTGTTGCAGTAAATTCTTTTTCTTCTAATGCTTTCTGATTTTCTTCCATCTGCTTTTGCATCTTCTGTGCCTGTTTCATCAGGTTGTTCATATTACCAGGCATTCCCATGCCACCGCCAAAACCTCCGCGTTTTGCCATATCTTTTCTTCCTCCTGTTTTATCTCATTCATTAAACTTCTTTAATTTTCATCTTCGATTACAACATCCATATGAATTTCATTCTTTATAATATCTTCCACACTGATATCAGCCAATGCCTGCCCCATATTGTCCGATTGATTTTTTATAACCATCTCGATTTCCACACGTTTTCCAAACCGATTCTGTATAATCTGGCTGAGTTCTTCTTTCCCATCCGGATGATCCAGATAATGTTGGGCAAGCGGTGTAGCAAACTCTACGTACAATTTGGGTTCTCCTGTATTTCCATTATACTTTGGAACCGCCCCTGAGAGCATGGACTTGAACATTCCGCTGGTCTGCGCAACAATCGCCTTCCAATCTGTCTTGATTCTTTGTAAATCTTCAGGCGCTGCTTTTTCCGGCGGTTTCTGCTGCTTTTCTTCTTTTACAACCGGCTTAACCGATGCTGTCGTAGTTTGAACTGCGGCAGCCGGCATGGCTATTCCCTGCTCTTTTAAAGTTTCCAGCTCCCGTTCCATCACACGCATACGATCAAGAACGGAATCTATATTGCTTTCCATCTGTGGTTGACATAACTTTATTAGTGCTATCTCCACCAATACTCTCTTCTGTGTCGCATAGCGAAGCTGTCCAGACAAATCTGACAGAATTCGAATATAACGCATAAGCGTATCGTTGTCAATGATTTCCCGTTCTTCCAGCATCCTCTGAATGGTTTCTGTCGACACGTCAATAACATCCTCGATATTCTCAGATGTCTTAGCCAGCAAGAGATTTCTCAAATACCATGTAAAATCTGATACAAACTGTCCCAGTTCTTTTCCCTGTAAAATCATCTCTTCCAACAAGCTGATACTGGCTGCCACCTGCCCCGAAACTATTTTTCTCAGCAGTTCACTGAACACCTCAGTATCCACAGCCCCCAGCACTTCCAGTACTTTATCATAAGTCAGTACCTGTCCTAAGTAAAATGCAATACACTGGTCTAGAAGGCTGAGTGCGTCACGCATGGAACCATCCGCTGCTTTTGCCACATAGCGAATTGCTTTTTCTTCCACTTCAACCTGTTCCTGATTCATCAAGTCCTGCATTCTCGCACTGATGGTATCCACGGTAATTCTCTTAAAATCATATCTTTGACAACGTGAAAGAATTGTAACAGGAATCTTATTCGCCTCTGTTGTCGCCAGAATGAATATTACATAAGAAGGAGGTTCTTCCAATGTCTTCAGCAGTGCATTAAATGCTCCTGTAGATAACATATGAACCTCATCTATAATGTAAACCTTATATTTTCCCTGAGTAGGACGATATGCAACTTCTTCCCGGATTTCACGGATATTATCCACACCGTTATTAGATGCCGCATCGATTTCAATCACATTCATGGATGTCTGCGCCTGTATGCTTCTGCAGGTTTCACACTCATTACAGGGATTTCCATCCACCGGATGTTCACAGTTTACCGCCTTTGCCAAAATCTTGGCAACGGTAGTTTTACCTGTTCCGCGGGTTCCGCAGAACAGGTAAGCATGACCAATTCGATTGGCTTTTATTTGATTTTTAAAAGTTGTAACGATATGATCCTGACCCTTTACGTCTTCAAATGAGTCGGGACGAAATTTTCGATACAGAGCCATGTAGCTCATAAATCACACCTCTTCCAGCTATTTACATAGCACTCCATTAATCGCCGAAGCTGATACCAATTCTCTTAGCTGCTTCTACAGTCTGATCCTTTGGAGTTACAGATTTTAATTTACCTGCTGCTTCCTCCAACGGAACTTTCTTGCATTTATCATTTACAATGGCAACCATGTATCCAAAATCGCCTTCAATAATCAATTTTGCTGCATAAGAACCTAATCTTGTGGATAATACACGGTCATAAGCACATGGGCTTCCACCACGCTGTGTATGTCCCGGTACAGTTACACGAATATCAAGATCTGTCTTTTCTTTGATTTTTTCAGCAATCTGATAAGACACAGATGGCCATTTTTTTGCATTTTCTTCTAGCTTTTTCTTTAATTCCTTCTTGGATAATTCTGCGTCTTCCTTTGATATAGCACCTTCTGCCACTGCAAGAATCGTAAATCTCTTACCTGCTTTTGCTCTCTTATCAATAGCGCTGATTACTTTCTCAATATCATATGGAATCTCAGGAATCAGAATAATGTCCGCACCACCGGCAATACCTGCATGAAGTGTCAGCCATCCAACTTTATGTCCCATAACTTCTACGATAAATACACGTCCATGAGAAGATGCAGTTGTATGGATCTGGTCAATAGCTTCTGTAGCAATATTAACTGCACTCTGGAAACCAAAAGTCATATCCGTTCCCCAGATATCATTATCAATGGTCTTAGGAAGATGTATAACATTTAATCCTTCTTCTCTTAAGAGATTAGCAGTTTTCTGAGTTCCATTACCTCCAAGAATAACGAGACAGTCCAGACGAAGTTTGTAATAAGTCTGCTTCATAGCCTCGACTTTATCTAATCCCTTTTCATCCGGCACACGCATTAATTTAAATGGCTGTCTGGAAGATCCCAGTATTGTACCGCCTCTTGTTAAAATTCCAGAAAAATCTTTTGAAGATAACATTCTATAATTTCCGTAAATTAATCCTTTATATCCATCATCAAATCCATAAACTTCCAATTCCTCTACACTGTTGCTTAATCCCTTGACAACTCCTCGCATGGTCGCATTTAAGGCCTGACAATCTCCACCACTTGTTAACATTCCAATTCTTAACATAATCTGATTCCGCCTTTCGTATTATTCTCTACAGGTAAAAATCCGTATTGTGATACGCTATTCCCCATTTGGTGCAAAAATTTGTATTCAAATTAATCTGCTTGCACCTTAACAGATTGATTATAGCATTATTTTGAATGCCTCTCAAGTAAAACAGAAAGCAATTTCCTATGTAATAAAAAAAGCATTCCGTACACACAAGGTGCTTACGAATGCTTTTTTATAATATTGGGAACAGGATTTTTTAGGGAGCCGGTCCGCATAAGCGGATGAACAAAGGACCTGTCCCCATTGACAGAAAACCGGCTCCTTTCAGTTGTATATAGAACCGGTAATCCGGATTCTATCATCAGAAAACCTGCTGGCAGGTTAGATAGTTCGCTGCGCTGGCAGCTCACTTCGAATAAATGACTGCAAAAAAGAAAAAAGCACCTGTATACAGGCGCATCTTTGCGTAAATTCATGCAATATAATAAAAAAAGGAAATCAATCAATGATTGACTTCCTCGTCTGAATCGAATATATCATATATGCCATGAAATTTCAAGTACTTTTTTTATCCGTGCGCCGCACCTCGACAGGCCCTCATAGACGTTACTCCTGCAGTTAACTCAGCCCAGGCTGCCTCACGGCACACAGAAGCTCTCACTTAGTGCTGCTGCATTCCTGCCCTGACACGGTTCATGAGTTCCTGTTGCGCGAGACCCAAGCGTCATCGCCACTTACAGAAGGCAGCTCCACAAGGAACGAGCCTCAGATTGGCATCACCCCTGCTATAGCGGATTGCAGGTACAGAGCACCGCTAACTCCCCGGCTGCACGGACTTTAATTATAGCGGATTGGGGGGGGATTGTCAATTGTATTTTTTCAGGGAGGATTCTCAGGGAGGACGCCGCCACCCCGGGCACGTATGCTTTTGCGAACTGTGGGCAACGCTTGGGCGAACTATCTGTTAACTACGACTAAGGAGCTCGAGATGGCTCTCGCTCCTAAGTCTGCGTAAACAGAGGATTTCGTCCAAGCTAAGGGCGCCCACTTTGATGTTCGCAAAAGCATACGTGCCCGGGGTGGCGGCTGGTTTTCGATGGAACTGGTGGTATAGTTGACAATCCACGGGGGGGGAGGGAGGTGGAAAACATTTTTTTGGTTTTAGTAAACTTTTTTTGGTTTTTTTCGTTATTTTTTTGAATCTATTGTCTTAATTTTACTTTTTTAGGATTTTTAGTTGTTTTTTCTTTTGGCGGAGTTCTTTGAAGAAGGTGGAGAGCATTTGGGAGCACTCGGTTTCCAGGATTCCGCGGTGGGTCTTTACCTGGTGGTTGAATTGTGAATTTTCTAACAGGTTTAGGATGGAGCCGGCACAGCCGGCTTTGGGGTTCATGCTTCCTATGATTACCTGGGATACCCGGGCCTGGACTATGGCGCCGGCGCACATTTGGCAGGGTTCCAGGGTTACGTATAGGGTACATCCTTCTAAGCGCCAGTCGCCTAGTTTTTTGCTGGCTTTGCGGATGGCATTTAGTTCGGCGTGGGAGAGGGTGTTTTTGTCTGTGTTTCTTCGATTGTAGCCCCGGGCTATGATTTTTCCTTCATATACTATGACACATCCTATGGGAACTTCTTCTAGCTGGTAGGCTTTTTTTGCCTGTTTGATGGCATGACGCATATAGAATTCGTGTTGTGTTCGTTCTTCTTCTGACATTGGTTCTTCTAATGGCATCACCTTTTCTGATGATATCGTCTTTTCTGCTGTCAGCATCTTTTCTACTTTGGTTATCGGTTTAGAGTTTTCATTTTCTTCTTTTTTTATAAGGTCTGTCTGTTCTTTGGATTGGGATTCTTTTATTGTTTCGTCTGGTTTTATCATCAATCGATTCCTCTGATTTCTACTCTGTCTATATATTTTTTTAGTATTGTCTGGAAATTTATCATTTCTTCTTTGGTGCATGGTGTGAAACCCGGTATTATGACCTGGTCGGAATCTTTGTATTCCTGCAGGTAATAGGCCTGGCTTCCCCTCAGCCATTGTCCGATGTCTTCTATGACTTCTGTGGTATGTAATTCTTTTACTATGGTAGTTCTAAATTCATATGGTATGTGATTTTCTTTTAGAAAGTCTACGGATTCTTCAATACGTGACAGATCAAAGTTTCCTATATTGGCCACTTTATGATACTGGGTTTTGGAACTTTTTATATCCATGGCTGCCATGTCTATTAAGCCTTCTTTTATCAATTGTTTTAATACCCGGGGGCGATAACCATTGGTGTCTAATTTGATTCGATAGCCAAGGGCTCGTATTTTTGTTATAAATTCCGGGAGATCTGGCTGCAAGGTAGGTTCTCCTCCGGTGATGCAGACGCCTTCTAAGAGACCCTGTCGTTTTTTTAGAAACGCAAAGATTTCTTCTTCCGGAATTATAGGTTCCTCTTCCGGGCTTAGAACTAGTCCACCGTTTTGGCAAAAGGGGCAGCGAAAATTGCAGCCGCCTGTAAATAAGGTTGCCCCAATCGTGCCCGGATAATCCAGTAGTGTTAATTTGCTATATCCATGTATTTTCATTTTATCTGTATACCCCTGTTCTTGTTATAGTAATTTCTCATCCGCTTTTTATATTTCCTGTTTTGTGCCGATGTAATACATACTTTTCTTTATGTGAACAGTGTACCGCATTTTTTTCATTTCGTACACTGGTTATTTCCAGCTTGGAACGCTGCGATACCAATAGCCCATGGGTTCTTCTCCCTCTTCATCCGCTCCGGTTCTCTTATAATGGCGGAAACCAAACATGGATGCCATAAATTGTTCTTCCACGCCAAGTCTTCCTGGGACCCCTAAGAGAAATTCCTGTTTTTCTGTGTTTTTACAAAATATCAGGTGTTGATACATGCCATATCCATATAGGATAAATCCGTTATTCCCGATCTGCCAGCCTTGATTTCGAAGATATATTAAATCGTCCGGTGTTATTCTTATGCACTCACCCAGCACGCTGTCACGGTTTGGTGTTGAGGATGCAAACCGTTCTTTTATTCGACTCCAAATTTCCTGCATGCTATCCCATTTCAGTTGTTCTTCTGTTTTTGGTTCCGGTCTCAATTTTGTTTTTGCCTGGTATTCTGTTTGGTTTTCTGTTTGGTTTTCTGTTTGGTTTTCTATTTTTGTATTGATTTCGCCCTTACCTTTTCCGTTTGCTTCTCTGTCTTCTATGAACCCGTTTTCTCTCGACCATAGAATCTCGGCCGATCTTACCGTTTCCTGTTCATCCTGTTCTCTTGATGTATTCTGCTCTTTATGTGTCAACGATTCTTCTTTTTCCCTTTGCCCATCATATTCTTGCTGTTCTTTTAAGTCCTGATTCTTCTCCTGTTTTGGCTGACTTTCATGTTCCTGTTTTTCACTATCCTGACTTCCACCACCGTCTTTGTGTTCCTTCTGCGAATTTTCCAGAAGTTCTTTCACATTCCAGGCTTCATCCGACCATAAGCTCTGCATCCATTCCCCCGTATCTGTAATAAAAAGCAGACCGCCAATATCTGCATGGGACCAGGTATTATCTTCATATTCATATCCTATGTAGGTCATACTGCATATACCATCTGATACTGTTTTTTGTCCAAGCATCTTTCTTAAGACCTTATCATCCTTGCGTACCAGCCCATAAATCCATAACAGATGTGTATTTTTTGCCAGGTTTTTCACCTGAAACTGCATATGCCAGATTTTGTCTTTTTGCTCAACTTTAATAAATCCTTTGTTAGCGCCTTTCTTTTCTCCCGAAGTTTCCACTATATATGCAACAAATCTTCTATACTCCATACAATGCCCTGTTTATGTAATTATTCCTATGTATATGCCCGCACCTGGCAAAAAAGAACAAAAGAACTGTCCTATCACAACTTACTGCATGCTGTGATAAAACAGTTCTTTTGTTACTTACTCTGTAAATGTATATCTTACAAGGTAACCATTTCCATCGCCGGTTACAATAACGGTATCTCCTGCTGTGTCTACCAGACTCTCCATAATTGGAAACTGACCGTTTTCTTTTACATAAGCCGCAGGGCTGTCCGTCTCTACTTCGATAAACTCTTTTGTACTGTGTTTTGCGCCTCCGCATGGATTGATTCTCTCAACCAATACTTCATACTCTTTCATCTCGTTCCTCCACTTCCTTCCTATTATCACACTATCGTTTTTTTATATTTAGCCATACCTGAGACTTTCTATGCCAGAACCTGATTTCTCATATAAGCTGCATAATCACGCAGGCAATCATATCCATACATATCATTATAAGAAATACAACTGATAAATTGATGGATCTTTCACGATTCTTTTTATACAATTCGCTCATTCTTGGTTCTACCAGCAATAAAAATCCCATTCCCAACAGCCCCCAGGCCAATGAAAACACCAGACTTACTCTTGTTCCGATGCTTAACGGTAATCCTGAATAGTCCCATAACAGTCTGCCAAATAAATTTTCTGATATAAATGAAATAACATATTCCAACAATGAAGTCAAGATAACGATTTTAAAATAACTGGTCACCTTATGTTTCGGATCGCATAAGAACATAACGAGAAGCATTCCCATTCCATATATTGGACAATACGGGCCCAACAAGAAACCAGGTATCGTCAATTGATGATGTACTATACTGCGAAAGAGAACTTCCATGCACCAGCCACCGACACTTGCAGCCACAAACAGGAAGCAATAATAGTTCACTGCATCCACTGACTGCCATATACTATTATAATTAATACTTTTTTCCATCTTCATATTGGTCTCACAGCCTTTCTTTTCTATATCTCTATGAAACCATATATTTATTTGGATTTTGTTTATATAATTATTAAGATTGATTAAATATTACTTTATCTGCTCGCACTGAAACAATTTATTAATCCCCTTTTCTTCCCATCTTTCCGCGAAATATATTTGCAGTCTTTTTGTAAAACAGCTTTTTCTCAAAAAATTTATTGTCTTCTTATTTCCGGATATTCAACAATTTCTTGACTTGCATGATAGCAGTCTGACGGCATAGCAACTCAAAAACCAGAGACTTATCTTATGTAAAATAAGATAAAATCTCTGGTTTTTATTGCTTTAATATTCCACTCACACATTATTTCTTAATATCATGAGCAATAGAACAATTGCTGACTTCCAGTTTTCCTCCCGTTACAAACAGACTCAGAGCATCACCTGGTTGTGTGTACATGCGGGCATTTAAAGCTACACCATTCACATACAAAGTCGATATCGTGTCATCTACAATCAACTGAACATGATAGGATGTACCTGCTGTAAGCGTAATAGGTCTTTCCAACCCGATATTCATGCAGTCAAACCATGGCCAGTTTGGATTTTTCTCAAACACATATCTATTTTCTGCAACATGGAACATATACTGGTATGCTTGCTGGTTCTCTTCATTTTCTTTCACTCGTATGCCAAAAGTTCTGGTACCTTCAGAAAAACAAACATCTGCTTCAAAGGAATACAAATCTTTACATACGTTTTCAACAATCTTCTCGCATTTTTTCCCCATTTCTCCTATAGTAAAATCTGAAATTAACCTGCGATTGCAAAACGCATTCCATACGGTATCCGGAATCTTTACTCCCAAAGTACCATCTGCTCTCTGACATACTTCATGTGCAACGAAAGTACCTGCCCACTCAAAATTTTTCTTATCATCACATTCTTCTTTTGTAGGAACCCATCCAAACAAAATTCTTTGCCCATTTAAGGCAAAAGTTCTTCCTGCATAATAAGCTCTTCCATCAAATGCATCGTCTTGGGGTGCAATCCAAGGTCCTTCTAAACTTTTGCTCATACGATAAATCATCTTACTGCGGTCACTATATTCAGTAACAATGTGGTACCACCAGTCTCCTATTTTAAATAAATCCGGCATTTCATGCATTGTATACAAATCCGGTGCCCAGAAGTCACCCTGAAATTCCCAGTTTTTCAAATCTTTAGATACAAATTTAACAGTTCTTCCTGTCTGCTGTGTCTTAGGTCCTTTTTTTCTAGCTCCTAAGATTAAAAGATACTCATCCTTTTCTTCATCACGTATAACCCACGGATCTCTCCAATCGTCTGGATCATATCCGTCCTGCGGATAGAAGGTTAAAGCTTCCTGAGTTTTTGTCCAGTGATACAAATCATCAGAGACTGCATGCATAAGTACCTGCGATGCCTTTCCCTGCTGCGGATAGTCACGGTTATATCCAGTATAAAACGCATGGTATTGACCTTCTCCTTCAAATACACTGCCAGCAAATATGAATTGATCCTGTTCCTCGTCTGTTCCTCTTGGAATAGCCACTCCACAGTCCTCATAATTCACAAAATCCGAAGTAGTTGCTAAATCCCATCCAAAAGGTTCCCCGAAAGGCCCCGGTTTTCTGTTATCCCGCTGATGAAACAGGAAAAACTTATCATCTTTGCCAAATGGCATACAATCACCGAACCAGGTTTTTGGAAATTGATAATATAATTTTGTCATCTATTTATTCTCTCTTTCTTTATGTGTTTTCGTTGTTATCCCTTCACTGCCCCTGCAGTTAATCCACTCAACATAGACTTGCTTGTTATGAAATAGAATATAAAAGTCGGCAGTACAGTTATAGTAATCGCGGCAAAAGTAGCGCCCCAATCAGTTGTTCCCATGAATCCCACAAAATCATTCAACCCCAATGTAACGGTTTTCATTGTTGTTGACTTTGTAAAAGTATATGCATTGATAAAATCGTTCCAGGTGAATACACCCTGCATAGTCGCCACTGTAAGCAATGAGTTCGTAGACATTGGTATTACTATCCTTATAAAAGTACGAAATGGTGTGCATCCATCGATAATTGCCGCCTCAATAATCTCATCCGGAAGGAACTTGCTAAAGGAATAAAATAGCTGAATGGAATAAGATAAAGAAAAAGCAATTTGAGGCAGAATAACTGCCGGATAAGTATTCAAGATGCCCATATTATTAAAAATAGTAAACAATGGAATCAGCGCAACCTGAAACGGAAGCATCAATCCCAGCATAAGGAAATTTAAAATCTTTTTATTTCCCCGGAATTTAATCTTACTCAATGCAAAACCAGCCATGAAGCTGATTATCAAAAGCGGAACCAATACACCTACTGTAATAATGATGCTGTTTTTAAAATAAGTCACCATAGAACTGGTAGTAAATACCTTTATGTAATTATCAATATTAAAGTGGCTTGGCAGTGCATAGGAAGCCAGCTGCCTGAAATCATCCGTTGTTTTCATACTAGAAGTAATTACATAGAATATAGGATATACCTGTATCACCAACAGCAAAGCACCAACCAGTATTTTCACAACGGTAAATATTCTCTTCTTTACAGTCTGACTCATGCTGTATCTCCCCTTTCTGATACACGTCTAAATGCAAATCCAACGATCATACAGATCACTACAATTGCCATAGCAATAGAACTTCCATATCCATATTTCATACTGGAGAATGCCTGTTTATACATGTAAGTAGACATTAACTCAGAAGCATTTCCCGGCCCACCTGATGTAAGCAAATATGAGATATCAAAAGATCTTAGTGAACCATTCAATACCAGGATACAGTTCGATATAATAACTGGTTTAATATAAGGTATCTTGACATTCCAGTATTGCTGCGCCACATTCGCTCCATCTACAATTGCTGCCTCTTCCAAATCCTTTGGCACACCAATCAAAGCCGCATAAAATATAACCATATATAAACCAAGATATTTATATCCTTCCACAAATGCCGCTACATACAAAGCTACATGAGAATTTGATATCCACTCCATAGTTGCCATACTTGGATTAAACACACTGAAAACAGCATTAATGACTCCTGTTGGTGTTACGGATAATAATTTACTGAAAATCTGACAAATGGCCACTGATGAAATAACAACTGGTACATAATACAATGTCTGTAGTATTGCTCTTCCTTTTGTGACTCTCGACAAAAAAATTGCAAATAGAAGTCCGCAGAGCACCTGTATAACTACGCAGATAACAGTATAAATCAGCGTATGTCCAACCGTCGCCCAAAAAGTTGCATCTTTCGCCAGTTGAAGATAATTTTGTATGCCGATAAACGTCTTTTCACCCACTCCGCTCCAGTCAAAGAAGCTATAGAAGCCTGCCCATACCACCGAAACCACTACGAAAAGTACATAAATCACCAAGGCTGGGAGCAAAAACATCAGCAACACTTTCTTTCTTCCGAATGCTTTTTGCATAATCCTCTTCCTTTCTTTTTCTGTCCTAAGAAAACACTACACCGAATCGGTTTTCCTGATTCGGTGTAACATCTAACATCATACAGTCAAGATAACGAACTGTATCTATACATGTCCGAACAGATACACTACTTCGTTATGAAAGAGTCTGCTGCTTTTGCAAAGTCTTCCGGTGTCTCACTTCCCTGTGCCAGTTTCTGCTGTTCATCTACTAAGCTTGTGAGAGTAGCTGAATCCAGTTTATCATCCCATGATACCCAAGCATCTGTTGCAGTTTCAAAAAGCGGCTGTAAATCATAGAATAACTGATCCAAACCTTCAGGCATCTCATCGTTAAATGGTGAGAATACTTTTGCTTCGTTGTAACATGCATCCGAATAGTTTTCGCATATGTACTGGAAACATTCCTGCATAGTCTCATCATAGGTCTGTGCATTGAAAGCGGTTCCAAATCCACCATGAATCGGTACATTTGTATCCATATTTTCTTCCCCAGCAACATCTGGAACTGCAAAGAATCCAAGTTTGCCTTCACTATACATCTCGCTTGCCTGTGCAATCTGTCCAGAACCGCTATACCACATAGCTCCGGTTCCTCCAAAAAACAGGTCTGTTGCTGCAGTATAGTCTGTGCTTAAGAATCCACCCTGGAAATAATTCTGACTTCCCAATGTATACAGCAGATTCGTTCCAACCTGTGCAGCACCGTTATCTGTAAATGTCTCTGTTCCATCCATATATCCCTTAATAAATCCATCCTTAGAAGTTCTCCAAGGCGCGAACGACAGATATCTCATCAACTGCCAATTTTCCTTTCCAGCTACAATTAATGGAACTTCATCATTCTCTTTTAATGTCTGGCATACATCCAGAAATTCATCCCAAGTTGCAGGTGCCTGCAGATTATATTTTTCAAATATGTCTGTTCTGTAAAAAAAGAATTCACAGTTCAGGCTTTCCGGGAATAAATAAACATTGTCATCATCCGCATCTTTAAAGAAATCGTAAACTGCCGCATTCATGTCTTCTTTCATTCCGATTCGTTCCAATTCATCCCCTACATTTACAATCGCATCGATATCTTTAGCTGCGGATGAGAGTGCACCGTTTGCACATCCATAAATATCCGGAAGAGAATTGCTGTTGATATACAACTGCAATTTTGTCACATAATCAGCATCTCCACTAACCAATTCAAATTCAGGCTCTTCTAATCCTTTTTCCTCACTAAAGTCTGTTAATAACTTTTTCAGCATAATATATTTTGCAGATGTTTCACTTGCACGAAGCAATACCGTTATCTTTTTACGTTCTCCCGTTGCACTGCCGCTGTCTGTAGTAGCTGTACTTGCCATGCTTCCGCATCCGGTCAACAAGCCCGATACTGCCATAACTCCAGCCAGTACCATGGCCAATAATTTTTTTCTTCTCATTATTCTTCCTCCTGTTTAGTTGCTTCAGATTGATGCATCAACGTTTTTCTGATGATTAAATTATACAAATATACTCTCAAATTAAACATATGAATTTCTGGTATAAATAGGACATTCTCACACTTTATTTAAGAAAAATGAACACACTCCATCTCAAAGTGTGTTCATTTTTTCCATTTAAATCCGTTTGTAGGAATTTGGGGTTACACCATATTTTTTTTTAAATACCCGGATGAAATAACTTTGATCATGATATCCCACCTGTTCGGCTATCTCATATACTTTATATTGTCCTTCTGTAATAAGTGTTTCTGCCTTTACCATCCGATAATCCAGCAAGATCTCAAGGAAACTTTTTCCGCCGTAATTTTTTAATAATCGATTAATATATGTTTTACTGAGTTTAAAGTTGTCCACCAGTGTATCTAAAGATAAATCTTCTGTAAAATGTTCCTGTATATATTCCTTTATTTTCTCAGCGCTCCTCTGATTCCAGCTTATCTTTTCATCTTTATTTTTCTCTGCCAACAGTACTACCGTATTTTTTAATATACTTAATATTTCATTTTGTACATGGGCATCATATATTTTTCTTATAGACTCGGATATATATACTGTGTTTTTCTTTTCTGGATTCATAAATTGCTTTTTTGATAAATGTTGTGTACATAAGAGCAATAATTCCATAGCACTATATCTCATAACTTCAATATCCGGACAAGATTGAAATATCTCCAAAACAAACTTCTTGGCAGTCTCTAAGTTCCCCTGTAATAGTTCTGACAGCAATCGTTTCTTCTGTCCATCTGACACCTGCCAGACAGGCAACTCAATGCCAGACACATCCGCATAAGTCAGAATTCCTGCCCCTTCTCCCAGATAAGCCCCTTGCTCGCATGCATCCATCGCTTGTTCATAAGCGTGATTCATGCGGAATTCATTGTCTCCTAACTGACTAATTCCCATCGACATATCCACACCTAATACATCATTTAGCTTTTGCTGTATTTCTTCGCAAGCCTGTTCGCACTTATTCTCACAGTCCTTTGCTTCCATATTAGATGGAAAGGTAACTATAAAGCAATATCCTAGGTTGTCAAATTCATGGTATACCTGCTGCCCTGTCTGCTTTAATATTTCCTCGCAGATATTGCCCACAACGAAATCAAATAAATTAGGCTCTAATTCCGTTTTTTTTGAGTTCTTACTTTTTCGAATTGCGGCATATATAATTACATATTGCTCCACAAAGATATGCAAATGTTCCATACGTTTTTTCATTTCTTCTATATCATTAAATCTTCCATACATTAAATCAGAAATCACCTTTTTTCGCACCGTAGGGATAGTCTTTTGGTATTTCTTACGAAGTTCTGCATAATCCTTTTGATTTTTTCTTTTTTCTCTGATTTCACCACATACTTTTCCTACGGCCACATGCATTTCCCTGAAGTTTACCGGTTTCAACAGATAATCAGACACACCTATATGTATTGCCTGTTTGGCAAAATCAAAATTATCGTACCCCGTCAGCAATATAATCTTCACACCCGGACATAAATGCTTTGCCTTCTCAGCAAACTCCAATCCATCTATTCCCGGCATCTTGATATCACTTAAAATGATATCTGGTATACATGAAGCTATTAATTCCAATCCTTTATCCCCATTATCTGCCGTTGCAACTACCACGCATCCATAATCATTCCATGGAAAATGGCAAAGACCATCTAATATAATCTCTTCATCATCAAGGATCATCACTTTAAGTTCCATCTTTCCTTCTCCTCATCATCACATTATTTTAAAAATGTATTCGCACGCTCCCGCAATTTAATTTCATCCACTTCATATGGAAAATGAATCGTAATGCAGGTTCCCACACCTTCCCTGGATTTTGTTTTAAGTCCATATTCTTCTCCAAACATATACTGCAGACGCTGATGTACTGCGTATACTCCCAGTCCGGTATGAGCAGCTTTTACATCCACTTTATCTTTTGGCGGTTTTAACAAATTGTCTGCTGTTTCTTTCGGCATTCCCACTCCATTATCCCTGATTTCTATCCAGGCGTCATGCTTCTCATGGTATGCTTTTATACTCAAAACTGTTTTTGCTTTGCTGATTTCCACACTGTGAACAATTGCATTCTCCACTAATGGCTGTATAGTTAATTTAGGAAGTAATTGAGATTTCATCTGTTCTTCTATTTCGAATATAGTCTCAAAACGAGAGCGATAACGCGTCTGTTGAATATATATATAATCCTTCACATAGTTTAACTCTTTCTCAACGGTAAATAGATTTTCTTTATTGCTTATACTTGTTCTCAACAGGTTGCTTACCGCACTTATCATGTCACAGATTTCTTCTTTATCTTCTTTTCTTGCCATCCAGTTTATGGTATCCAGGGCATTATATAAAAAATGAGGATTAATCTGGGCCTGAAGCGCTTTCACTTCCATTTCCTTATTAAGCATACGGCTTTGCGCTATTTCTTCTAATAGATATTCCATGCGTTCTATCGTATAATTAAACTCTCTATTAATTTCCCCGAACTCATCTTTTCGATCATCTTGAAGTCGTACTTTGAAATCACCTTTAGACACATCCCTCAACGCAAATACTGTCTTTTCAATTGGCTTTCCTATAAAACGTGCCATAAACGCAGACAGAGCGATACTAAGTAAAATACCCGATATCAAAGTAATAAGCATGGCCTTCTTCACAGGTTTTATAGCATAAGAGATCTCATCTGCCGGAAGAATCCCAATAGTCTTAAATCCGGTGTAATCGGATACCTGATACACAATCTGATACTGTGAACCATCTATCTCGTATTGAAAAGAATCATTCCATTTATTAAAAAGACCAGATGCCTGCAGTGTAAGTTCTGATTCATCCCCTATAATAGTCTGATTTTGTTCATCCAAAAGAAGGATTGTACCAGAGGATGCAAAATTAACATTCTTCTGAATACGTTCCAGTGCAGATAAGCGAATACCAGTTCTTAACATTCCTATAGGTTCCATAGCCAGATTATCTTTTATTTGTTTTACCACTTGAAGACATCCGCTTGCAGATATATCGTTTATATATGTTACTGCGCCAATATTTTCCGCTGCTATTTCTTTTAATTCGGTTTCATTTTTCAATATTGGTTCATCCGTCCCACGTATAGAGCAAAAGTAGTTTTTTCCATTTTCCCCATATATCTCTATATCTTCCATCTGATTGCTCTTAAACATCTGTACCAGCAGACGCTTTACAACCCGGCTGCCACTGTAATAACCTTCTTCTGTCTCCTCTGGCTTTCCATTAATCAATTCATCCTGAACTGTGGGATTAAAAGCTATATAATCCACACGATTGGTTATTATCTCCATAAAAGAGTCGTAATTTTCTGAAAGCTGATTAATCGTCTCCTCTGTCTGGGCAATCGTCTTATCCAAAATTATTTCTGATGAAATTGCGTATGTAATTCCTCCCGATAAAAGAGAAATTGACACTGTAACCAGCATGCACAGCATAAACATTTTCTGAAATATCGGTAAGTCTTTCATACTTTGTTTTATCCATTTTTTCATATTAGCTTTACCCTGCTTTCTTACTTAAGGATACAAGTTTTTTTATTCTACAGTACCACAGCCATTACAGCTATTACAATCGTAAAATCGAACACAGCAAAATAAATGGAATGTTCATTTTTCCTATTTTTATATGATATCATTTACTGCTTGTGTCTTTTGCCTCTTTAAAGTATGAAACATTAAAAAATAGCGTCTCACATAATATGTAACACGCCATTCTCAATACTATTTTTCTATTAGATTTTCCACAGGATTTCACCGCTTCCGTGGTTAGGGTACTGATTCCGGTAATTTTTATCTATCAAGTCATCACAATTTCTGACAAAATTCAATCTTCTCTCCATCCGGACCCTCCACATGGAAATACTTGATTCCCTTGTCCCAATATGGGAGTTCCATAATTCCATCAGTCAGAATCGGCAGATTCTTACAGCCTGCTTCCTCATATGCAGCCTCAATATCCGCGCAGTCCAGCGCAATATGGTCAATCGCACCATCTATGCCGGCTGTTTCCTCTGCCTCATAGATTTCCATCATCAAATTCCCCAATTGAAAGAATCCTACTTTCCCTTCGTTTGGCTGCTTTGTCTCATATACACAGGAAAAATCAAGTTTCTTGTAAAATGCACAGGAAGCATCATAATCCTTCACTGGCAATCCTATATGCTGAACGCCCTTTACATATTCCTTCATGTATACCATCCTCCTTATTTTGCTGATTTTCTCTCATTAATCTCGGCTACAATTTTATTATATGACTTTTTGTTCAATCTGTAAAAGAATAATACAACTGCAGTTACCACCCAAAGTACACCTGGAATTGTCGTAAATGCATGTTTCATAATTGCAAGCACCGTCTGGTTTTGTTCCACATTCGCCACATAGCCGGCGCCACCCAGTACTGCTGCTAATACTGCAGTTCCAATTGCCATACCGATTTTATTTCCAAGAGAAATAAATGCATATTGAAAGCCATCATTTCGAACGCCAGTCTTCCATTCACCGTATTCCACACAATCAGGAATAATTGCATAAATCGCGGTGTTAAATCCGGAGAAGAAGAATTGGGTAAGTCCTGAACATATGTAAAAAGGAATCGGAGTCTTCACCGGACTGAAAAGGTATAAAGCCAACATACAAATCCCCGTTCCCATAGCCAGTATAGACGCTGCTCTTCCCTTGTTATTCGTCCACTTAAAAATCATTGGAAATGTCGCGGCACCTATAATACTTGGAATGATGATTACCATGGAATATGTGGTAAACAGTGCATCACTGCCTTCTACATATTTGAAATAATACAAGGCATCTGCATTCCTTCCATATAGCGTCAGCCCAAATAAAAACTGTCCGAGAAGTGCCAGCAGATACGGGCGGTTCTGCACAACGGCAGCAATCTGCGTCTTCATTGGAATTTTTTCTTTTTCCGGAATTGTGACTACTTCTTTTGTCTTTGCAAAGCAGAAGATATGACATGCTGCAAAAATAATACCGTATATAACTGCAACTAAGAGATAACCTCTCTTATCACTTCCCTGTCCCAGAAACGAAATCAGAGGGAGCGTAATAATATTAATTACTCCAATAGCAATCATAGCACTAACCGATCTAAACGTATTAATCTGAGCTCTTTCTTCAATATTCTGTGTCATGGCACCACATAAGGTTCCATAAGGAATATTTACGCAGGTATATCCAAATACTAATACACAGTACGTAATACACATATAAACAATCTTGCCTGTATATGACCAGTCAGGATGTGCCCAGAAGCTAATCATCAGTACAACCCCGGTAAGCGGCGCTGCAATCAAAAGCCATGGACGATATCTTCCCCACCTCGACTTCGTTCTGTCTGTCAGTCCACCTACGATGGGATCATTAATAGCATCCCAGAATCTGGAAAACAGCATTAAAGCTGCGACTGCCCCCATTCCGATTCCAAATACGTCTGTGTAAAATATCATCAGGAAATTCCCTACGAACATCCAGCTGAAATTACATCCTACATCTCCCATTCCATAAGCAAGTTTGCTGATAAAAGGTACCTTAATGTTAGTGTCTTTTTCCATCTTCTTCTCCTATCTGTGACTGTGATAATTGCTTTGCACTTCTTTTATAAATCGTTTTATTAAAGTAATTATATTATTGATTATTTGCGTTGATTTGTCAATGTAGTTTTTTTATTTCAGTAATTGCTACAGTTTTGATATATGTTTTTTGTGCATTTTGCAGAAACCTTTTTCGAATTTCTTTTTTATACACAAAATCACATTGCGAAATCTCAGAAAAAGTATTTGACAGAATGCGTCATTACTTATATAATAGTAATGTTTCACGAAGCGTGGCTCAGTTTGGTAGAGCGCTGCGTTCGGGACGCAGAGGTCGTGGGTTCGAATCCCGTCGCTTCGATTCCTTGGCAGGGGCACGAAAGCCATTGAGATTATTGGGCTTTTGGCTATGTAAAATAAGAAAAGCACTCCATTTTGTATGGAGTGCTTTTCTTATTTTACATATTTTATTTTTTAAAGAAACACATACTTATCCAGCCTTCTAAAAGCCTCGACTACTCTCTCATATGGAAGTGCAAGATTCACGCGAATTGCATATGGTCTATGGAATGGTCTTCCGTCCTGCCATGCTACACCTACATCCCATCCTGCACGTAAAAGTTCATCCAGTGATATCTCATGCTTCTTGCAATAACCTTTGCAATCCAGATAAAGCATATACGTACCCTCTGGGCGAGCTAAGGAAACGCCCTCATATGTCTTTATAATATGCTCATAAGCATACTCTACATTCCTGCCAATCACCTGGCAAAGCTCATCTACCCACTGATAGCCTTCCGGTCTATATGCCCCGATTAATGCATGCATACTCAGAACGTTAACCGAGTTGTAATGAGATTTCCCAGACTGTGCTTCCACCCGATCTCGCAGATAATCATTATAAATAATGTGATAAGAGCCAACCAGCCCCGCCAGGTTAAACGTCTTCGATGGTGCATACAGCGCCACTGTACGATTTCTCGCATCTGCGCTGACCGACTGCGTAGGGATATGTTGATGCCCATCCAGAATGATATCACTCCAAATTTCATCCGATATGACCACACAGTCATTCCGTCTATACACTTCCATCGCCTGTGCTATCTCTTCTTGTTCCCATACCCTGCCTGCCGGATTATGCGGGCTGCAAAAGACTGCTGTGTGAATCTTATTAGCCTTTATCTTTGCCTCCATATCTTCAAAGTCCATCCGCCATATGCCTTCTGAATCCTGATTCAAATCACTGTGAATAATTTTCCTGCCACTATTCTCAATACTATTGGTAAATCCAATATAGGTCGGGGAATGAACCAAAATGCAGTCTCCCGGACTTGAAAATGTTTCTATAGTGGAAATCACACCACCCAGAACTCCATTTTCATATCCTATATGTTTCTTTTCTAATCCAGCCACACTATTTCTCTTCGACTGCCAGTTAATAATCGACTGATAATACTCCTCCGACAGAGTAAAATATCCAAAAGCCGGATGCTTAATGCGTGTAATCATTGCTTCCTGAATAGTAGGAAGTACCGGGAAATTCATGTCCGCTACCCACATAGGGATAATGTCAAATCCTTCTTTAGGAGTACCTGGTGCAAAACCATCCATAGCACCCACACCATCTATGGCCAGGGCATCCTTCCCTTTACGATCTAATATAGAGTCAAAATCATATTTCATTTCTATATACTCCTTGTTTCTATTGACTGGTATAGTCCCCATGCATACAGTACTGGAATCAGAAATCCCAGAATAGACGTTGCAGTAAAACCAGATGTAATTGTAACATAAACAATATCAAAGACATGGATCAGAAACATCGCTACGGTTCCAACTATTGCTGCTTTTAAAGCCTTTCCTGCCACGCCTAAGATACCTAATACCACCTCAACCAAAGCTAATAACACGCTTATTCCTATGCTTATAGGCGAAAGTGCCTCCATAACTTCTGTTGGCATTGCAGTTCCACTTGCGGCAAGATTTTTTATCAGGACTACCGAACCAACCACACTCAGAACCCCAAGCACTCCAAAGATAATCATCAGAATCGATACTACTTTTAATAATTTTGTTGGTTTAAACATCATGCTACCCTCATTCTTTCTTTTTTCGTTTGCATTTCGTTTGCATTTCTTTTCCCATTGTACTCATTTTACGGATTATTATATTTACTTTCTTGATTTTTCTACATTCTCCTAAGTGCCTCTATTGGACTCATCTTTGCCGCTTTTCTTGCCGGATATATTCCGAACACAATTCCCACACCACAGGAAAAGGCCGTGGCAATCACTACCACCTGCCACGATACCTGTGAATCCACACTGGTACTGACCACTGATATCGCCAGCGATAATGCAATGCCAATCAATATTCCAATTATACCACCAATTCCTGAAATAATTGCGGATTCACACAAAAATTGTGCAATTATAGAGGAAGTTCTGGCTCCCAGAGCTTTTCGAATACCGATTTCCCTGGTTCTCTCTGTAACAGATACCAGCATGATATTCATAACTCCGATTCCGCCAACCAGCAGTGAGATACCTGCAACTAATGCTATAAATGCCGTTACTGTATTTAATGCCGTTCCCATATATGCGGACAGATTCATCTCTCTTTGCTTCTGGAACAGATTATCACCCTCACCTAAATGTCGGCTGGTAAGCGTTCGTATAGCAATTTTACTCACTGCATTCCCTTCTTCCGGATCGCTTGGATACAATATCAGTGACGAAAACTCCTCCATGGGCTGTCCTAACTCTCCAGACACGGTATAAGGCATATATAGGTAAATTGTTGGTTCCACGCCAAGCATTTCATACATCTGCTTATTCAGTTCCAAATCCTCTGCCGGAACATCGGTCACACCCACAATTTTTACATTCTCAATAGCATTATCCACTGTTATTTCCACTTCCATATTAATGACATCTGTAGTCCCAAATAGTGCCAAAGCGCCTTCTTTATCCAGAACGCCTGCCATAGCACCATTCTGCATATCATTTTCCGTAAAATAAGCACCTTTAATAATGGCATTGGTGTATGGTCCAAATTCTTCATCCGGCGTAGTCAATGTCACATATGTATCAAAGTTTCCTTTGCTGGTTGACATAACTCCAGAAAGTCCGCCATTCACTACTACACCTTTTAGCCTGCTGCCCAGCGAATCTTTCACTGCCTGCATATCCTCCATGGTAATAATCTCCATCGGGGTATCATCCAACGCTGCATTAATAGTTATGGCCTTTGGTGCTGCGCTGGTCTCGTCCTGTACATTTTTCTTTACTCCCATACCTACGGATACCACGGTAATAACCGACGCGATTCCAATGATAATTCCCAGCATAGTCAGGAAAGAACGCCCTTTATTGCTGCGGATATTATCCACGGCCATCTTCACATATTCTCCAAATCTTCCCACCTTCATACCCCCTCTCTCATAATGACTTGTGTCTGTCTATATGTTTTATTCCGTTTCTGTAATAGCTGTTGCTGTCATTCCTTCCGTAATATCCATACCTGCCTCTGATACCACTTCATCTCCTATTTTTAAACCATCTGCAATTTCTACTATATTGTCTGATGTCACTCCAACAGAAACGGGAACTTTCACAATTTTTCCGTCCTTTATCTGATAGACGAATTCACCTTCAGAAGAAATATTGATTACTTCACTTGGTACAGTGACTGCACCCTTTACTTCCGCTGCTGTTAATGTCACCTTTGCACTTACACCGATACACACATCAGCATCCGGATTATCAATCTTGATATAAGCATAAATTACAGAGTTTCCTTTTTCGTTCGTGCTTGCGATTTTATCAATCTCAGAAACTGTTCCGGTATAATTTTTGTTTCCTAATTTGATATCTGCTTTTTTCCCTTTTTCAAGCTTGTCGTAGTCATTGGTGGATACCTCCATCTTAACGCTGACCTGAGTATTACTGGATAACGTAAAGAGCGGACTACCCTGTGTGACCATGGTTCCCTTCTGAACCTGAACCTCGGACACTACGCCATCAAAATCAGCGGAGATCCCTTCTTTGCCCTTTTCCACCAGCTGCGCGGCTGTCATAGCACTAAGTTCCGCCAGCTGTTCACTAACTTCCATACTTCCCAGCTGTCCTTGTGTCAAACCGGTTGTATCTGCAGACGCACTGTTTAAATTAGCCCCAAGTGAATCCACCTGATTTTTTAATTCTGTCAGCTGAGCATTCGCTGCTGCCAAAGCTTCCTGAGCGCTGGTGGCCACCGCATATTGGGACATCTGTTCTTCCAATACACTTCTCTCATTTGGCAATGTCACCGTAATCTCCTGTGTCAAAGCATTTACCCGGGATAAAAGCTGTGCTTGCGTCTCCAAACCACCATCATCCTGATATGCCTGATAATTATCCAGATTTCTCTGTATCACTTCTTTCTCAGCAGTCTTTTCTTTAATCTTTGCATCCAATTCATCTAATTGTGGCTGCATCTGAGCCAGGGTCTGAACAGTCACAGCATTGCTCTGTTCTTCTGCATTTGCAGCAGCTTGAAGCTGTGGAATAGTATTAGCAACAGCATTATATTGATTCACCGCAATATTATAAGAATTAGCAGCCTGTTGATTTGCTTTATTTGCCGCAGTAGCCGCCTGGCTGTTGCTCTGATTCGTCGAATCAATTGTTGCCTGATTGGTATATTCTGTGCTTTTCTTATTTAGCTGGGATTCTGTGTTATTCTTCTCTAAGTCTGTCACATCAAAAGTAATCAATTTTGCGCCTTTAGATACTGGCTGTCCTGATTTTAATAAACTTTCCTGCACCGTCGCATTGACAGGAGAATACACAATCTGCACCAGATCACTTTGAATCATACCGGAAGCGTTCAAGACTTCCTTCACATCACCTTTTTGTGCCTGCACTACATGCATTGAAGTTCCACCAGCCGTCTTGGCTGCACCGCCTCCTTTAGTAAGCAAAGTCCCTACTACAGCAATCAATACAATCACACCAATAATAACGCCCAGAACCCAATTCGGTAACTTTTTCTTCTCTTTCTTACTAACCTTTTCTTTATTTAGCTCTTTCTTTTCTAATTTTCCCACACCATTTTCCTGTTGTATCATTACATCTGCCCTCCTTCTGTTCCTATATCTTTTTCTATGAACATTTTTGTTTTGACTATTACTATTCTTCTATATGAACAAGCTCCAATACTGACATTTTCTCAGCACCTTTACGTGCTAAATTTCATTTTTGCTGTTTTGACACGTACTTTCTCTTCTTTTTTACGTGTCAAATTTCATATTTTGACATTTTGGCACGTACTTTCTCTTCTTTTTTACGTATCATATTTTATGTTTTGACATTTTGACACGTACTTTCTCTTCTTTTTTACGTATCATATTTCATGTTTTGACATTTTGATACGTACTTTCTCTTCTTTTTTACGTATCATATTTCATGTTTTGATATTTTGATACGTACTTTCTCTTTTCAACATACTTTTAGCTTTCGTATACATATTTCTATATTTAATCTGCTTCAAACCGTTCAACTTCTTTTCAAAATTCTGAATTTTCTTCTCTGTCATCCAAATCTTCATTCATATAATCCGCTTCTATCTGTCCATCCTTAATACGCACCACGCGCTTAGCCCGCTGCGCAATCTCGTCATCATGTGTAATGATGATAACAGTCCGGCCATCCTCATAAAGTTTAAACAGAATCTCCATAATCTCCTGCGTAGACTTCGAGTCCAGATTACCCGTCGGCTCATCAGCCAGAATTACCGGCGGTTTTGCCGCAATCGCCCGGGCAATAGCTACCCTCTGCTGCTGCCCGCCAGACATCTCCGAAGGCTTATGCTTCATACGTGATTCCAACCCCACCATTTTCAAAGCCTCTGCAGCCAGTTCCCGCCTTTTGCGCTTATCAATGCCTCTATAAATCAAAGGAAGCTCCACATTCTCCAAAGCATCCAGATTCGCAATCAAATTAAACCCCTGGAAGATAAATCCAATCTCCTGATTTCGAATATCCGACAACTGATTCTCCGTCATCCCGGAAACATCCTGTCCATGCAGAAAATACTCCCCACTGGTCGGCTTATCCAGACACCCAAGCATATTCATCAATGTAGATTTCCCCGAACCCGAATGTCCAATAATAGCTACAAACTCCCCTTCCATAATCTCCAAGGAAACACCATCCAAAGCCCGAACCTCATTCTCTCCAGGATTATAAATCTTACTCAAATCCAAAACCTCAATTAAAGGTTCCATAAATAACCCCCCTTTGTATCATTGTACTATTCAAATAATACAATAGCTGCACATATTTGTCAACAAAATCTCATTCCGCTAAACGCCTAATATTCTAACTTTTTCCCTCTAGCACAAAACCCCAAAAACATCTACCAAAAGTATAATTATGTTTTTAAACAGAACAATTCTCCATAAGCCTTCAATGGATAAGATTCTTTAAATAGCACTCATTTTCACCCAATATTTCGCATAAGTGGCTTCTCTCCTGCGCCCCTCCCCCAACACTTAAAAATGGTCCACCGGACCATTTTACGCATGCATGGCAACGCAAAAAAAGACAAGAACATCATCCTCAATGTTCTTGTCTTTTATATTACCAACTATGTAGTCTAGCTAACCTGATAAACATCTGCATACTGCAGTCCAAAATTCAAACAAGCCTGATGGGATGTCATAAAGATATCCACATGCCCATAAGAAGTGCCTCTGTCCTCGACAGTATACACAGTACCATTAATACGAAGCTTAGTTCCAAAAGGTACACCTGCCATAGCAACTGTATGACCAGCAGATGGCATCGCACCACTTGCTGTCGGCTGATTAGCTCGTCCACAACATTTCGCACATGGACAGTAAGCTGTCAGTTTAAACTTTCCAAGATATGTTCCACCGGAACTTGAAGAACTGCTCGGTGCACTTGGAGTACTTGTACTACTCTGGTTTGAAGAGCTTCCTGAACTTGAAGAACTATTCGAAGCAGAAGAACTGCTCTGTCCCGAAGAACTTCCTGAACTTGAGGAACCACTCTGGCTTGAAGAACTGCTTTGGCTTGAAGAACTACTCTGACTTGAAGAACCAGACGCACTATTCTGTGCTGCCTGAGCCTGCGCTGCCGCTTCCTGATCCTGCTTAGCCTGGGCTGCTGCCTGAGCCTGAGCCGCTTCCTGAGCTGCCGCAGCTTCTGCTGCTGCTTTCGCTTCTGCCTCTTCCTTTTCCTTCTGTGCTACCAGCTTGTTAATGCTGGCTTTCTGAGCCGCTATCTCCTTCAGATATGCCGATGCCTCTGATTCAGCATCTGTAATCTGAGCTTTGTACTCTACAATTTTTTCATCCGTAGTTTCAACTACCTGTTCAATCTCCGCCTGCTTAGCCTGCTGCTGAATGGTAAGCTCTTCTAAAGCTTTCTTATCAGCCTCTGCCTGGGCTTCCTGATCGGCAATCAACTCTTTTGTCTCACGGTAATCTTCTAATTTTTGTCTGTCATAATCTGACAGCTGAGTAATTGCATCTGCCTTATTAAGAAAGTCTGAAAAGTTTTCTGCAGACAGAAGAATCTCTATGTAAGAAGAATTAGATTTCTCATACATATACTGTATACGAAGTTTCATATCTTCATACTGCTGAGCCTCCTGAGCTTTCGCTCTCTCTAAACTGGCCTGAAGGCGTTCTAAATCTGCCTGTTTCTCAATCTCCTGCTGCTGTAAATCTGCCAGAGTATCTGATAATTCTGATAACTGGTCATTCAAATCAGACAGATACGACTCTAACTCACTTTTCTTTGTTGTCAAAGTATCAATCTGACCATTCGCTGCATTCAAACTGCTTTCTGCTTTCTGCTTCGCCTGTTCAGCCTCATTAATTTTATCTTGTGTACTCGCTAAACATGGAACAATGGACATGCAGATAAGAACCACTGCTAATATCACACTGAATGTCTTTCTTATTTTTTTCATCATCTTACACCTCTCCACACTTACCGTGTAGAGCAAGTATAACACATCTTAAATCGTTTTGAAAGTATTTTTTAACCATTCGTAACATTCGTGTAATATTTTGTCGCATTTTTGTATTAAAGATTGTGGTTTTGCTTAATATAGCACACTATATCTTGTGGTCAAAAAAATTCTCCTCAAGAACTTTTACAAATTCTTGAGGAGATTCCCCAATAAAAACCTTTTTCTTTTGTATATTTCTCACAAAATTATCATTCAACAGGTGTTTGTGCTTCTTCCTCTAACAGTGCATCTTCATATTTTTCCAATATAATTTTCTGGATGCGCTCCCTGGTAGAAGAGTTGATTGGATGTGCGATATCTCTGTATTCACCATCAGCAGCCTTTCTGCTTGGCATCGCGATAAACAGGCCTTTTTCGCCCTCAATTACCTTAATATCATGCACTACGAATTCTTCATCAATCGTAATGGAAACTACCGCTTTCATCTTGCCTTCTTTTGCAACCTTACGTACTCTAACATCTGTAATATTCATAGTTTTGCCCCTTCCTATGCCTCATCTGAAAATGACCTCTCATTTTGCAGAATCAATTCTAGTAATCATTTCATTAAGTGAAATACCCTCACCTGGTTCTCTAAATTACGTATCTTTCGTTCTTCTCCACAACGATTTTAATACCATCTTCTCCGCAATGATATGAATTAGCCCGTATTGTATCACGGCTCTCTACAATACAATTTTCAATATGTGTATTATCCCCTAGATAAACATCATTTAATATAATAGAATTCTTAATTACGCAGTTATTACCAACAAATACCTTCTTAAACAGCACAGAATTCTCAACCTGTCCATTGATAATGCATCCACTGGAAATTAAACTGTTGCTTACATTGCTTCCCGGATTATATTTAGCCGGTGGCAAATCATCAATCTTAGAATAAACTCCCGGATACTGTCTGAAGAAATAATCGCGGACTTCCGGTTTTAAGAAATCCATGTTGGTCTTGTAATAAGATTCTGCAGTCGAAATATTACTCCAGTAAGAATTAATCTTGTAACCGTAGATTCTCTTCAAATTCTTGTAACGAATTAAAATATCTTTTACAAAATCAAAACGGTCTTCCTGTGCGCATTTCTCAATCAGTTCGATTAACTGGCGTCTTCTCAATACATAGATGCCTGTAGAAATCGTATTCGAACTGGTAGCCATAGGTTTCTCTTCAAAAGATTCGATTCTGCAATCTTCATTCATCTTAATCACACCAAAACGGGTGGTATCTTCCTCTGGGCACTCTGTACATACAACTGTTACATCTGCTCGTTTTGCAATATGATATTCCAAAACTTTATTGTAATCCAGCTTATATACGCCATCTCCGGAAGCTATTACGACATATGGCTCATGACTGCTTTTTAAAAAATCAAGGTTTCGGTAAATAGCATCCTCGGTTCCTCTAAACCACCAGCTGTTATCCGAAGTAACGGTAGGAGTAAATACATACAGCCCACCTTGTTTACGTCCAAAATCCCACCATTTTGAAGAACTTAAATGTTCATTTAAGGATTTTGCATTGTACTGAGTCAATACTGCAACTTTCTGAATATGAGAATTGGTCATATTACTCAGTGAAAAATCGATGCTGCGAAAACATCCTGCGATTGGCATAGCTGCAACGGCACGACGATTGGACAGCTCACGCATCTTGTTGTTATTACCACCTGCTAAAATAATTCCCAGTGCTCTCATGATTTTTCACCTTCCTTTTTATCTAGTATTACACCGCCGCTCTCTAAGATACCTCCCGGATAATCATCCGAAGTGGTAACTCCTACTATGGCTGTATTTTTGCCTACTTTTACATTGGAAGGAATCACTGCATTTTCTCCTATGGTAACTAAACCAAAGGAATAAATGCCTGGTTTGTATACATTTGGAGCTTCCTCACCAACACCTAATTCCACATTGTCACCAATAGTAACGCCTTCTGCCACTACTGCCTTGTCAATGATGGCATTTGCGCCAATTGTGGAATGCTGCATAATGATGGAATCTCTTATCACTGCACCTTTTTCAATACGTACATCCGGTCCGATAACCGAATTATGTACTTCTCCATAAATCTCACATGCCTCTCCTATGATACTGCGTTCAATGGACGCTTCAGGAGCTACATACTGAGGCGGGATGGTATCTCCCTTTGTATAAATCTTCCAGAATTCCTCATAGAGGTTAAATTCAGGGACGATATCAATCAATTCCATATTAGCTTCCCAGTAGGAGCCTAATGTTCCAACATCTTTCCAATATCCGTTAAATTCATAAGCAAATAAACGGCCTCCTTTATCAAGGATATGCGGAAGGATATGTTTACCAAAGTCACAGTTTGATTGATCTTTTAGTGCAACTAATGCTTCTTTGAGTACTGGCCAGCTAAAGATATAAATACCCATAGATGCCAGGTTGCTTCTTGGTTTTTCAGGTTTTTCTTCAAATTCGGTAATCTGGCCATTCTCGTCCGTAATCATGATTCCGAAACGGCTGGCTTCTTCCATTGGTACTGGCATTACTGCAATGGTAACATCAGATTTATTCGCTTTATGGAAATCAAGCATTACTTCATAATCCATTTTATAAATATGGTCTCCTGAGAGGATTAACACATATTCCGGGTTATACTGCTCCATGTATTCCAGATTCTGATAGATTGCATTGGCGGTACCAGTGTACCATTCGCTGTTTCCGCTTTTTTCATAAGGCGGTAAAACAGATACGCCTCCCACATTTCTATCTAAATCCCACGGAATTCCTATTCCAATGTGCGTATTCAGACGTAAAGGTTGATATTGGGTCAATACTCCGACTGTGTCGATACCGGAGTTAATACAGTTACTTAATGGAAAATCGATAATTCGATATTTGCCTCCAAATGAAACTGCTGGTTTCGCGACTTTCTCTGTCAGCACACCAAGTCTGCTTCCCTGGCCTCCTGCTAACAGCATCGCTATCATCTCTTTCTTAATCATGCACTCACCTCTTGTCATATATGATAGACAAATTATAACATACTATGAACAATTAGTGAACATCTTTTCCAATTTTTTAGCCTGTTTTTTTCGACTTTTTATCACATTTAACCTAATAATTTTATTATATCCTGCGTTTTTTGTCGTATTATGTTAAATTCAGGTAATATCTCCCATTACCTTTAGTTATTTTGTACAAGTATCAAAAATCCTTTTCATTTTTACCTTCAGCGAGTATAATAGTGCTAGGATATTTTCCGAAAAAACCATTCAAAGGAGTTACTTATGTATACTATCGATTTTCAAAAACCTATACATATTCATTTCATCGGTATCGGCGGTATCAGTATGAGCGGTCTTGCAGAGATTCTCTTGCAGGAAGACTTTAAAATCTCCGGCTCTGATGCTAAGGAAAGCGACCTCACCAGACATTTAGAATCTCTCGGGGCCATTTTGTATTATGGACAAAGAGCTTCTAATATAAAAGAAGGAATTGATCTGGTAGTTTATACCGCTGCTATTCATCCGGACAACCCTGAATTTAAACAGGCTAAGGAAAATCAGATTCCTATGCTGACCCGTGCTGAACTTTTAGGACAGATTATGCAGAATTATGAGACCCCTATTGCCGTATCCGGAACACATGGAAAGACCACTACAACATCTATGGCTTCACACATTCTTCTGCATGCCAATGCAGACCCGACAATCAGTGTGGGCGGAATTCTCCCATCTATTCACGGTAATATCCGTGTAGGGCAATCCGAGACCTTCATCACAGAAGCCTGTGAATACACCAACAGTTTCTTAAGTTTCTTTCCCAAAATCAGTATCATACTAAACATGGACGCTGACCATCTGGACTTTTTCAAAGACATAGATGATATTCGTCATTCCTTCCGCCGTTTTGCGCAGCTGCTGCCAGATGATGGAACTCTCATCATTAACAGCGACACTCCTGCCTATGAAACTGTAACAGAGGGACTTACCTGTGAAGTACTTACCTATGGTTTAGAGCATGAAGCTGACTATACTGCTAAGGATATCACTTATGACGAACTTGGGCATGCAACGTTTGACTGCTGCTATAAAGGAGAAAAAATCGGAACGTTTTCACTGAAGGTTCCTGGTATTCACAATGTGTCCAATGCACTGGCAACCATTGCACTTAGCCGTAAACTGAATATTGACATTTCTGTAATTCAGGAAGGACTGCTTAGCTTTACAGGAACAGACCGTCGTTTCCAGTACAAAGGCAAGGTTGGCGGCATCACAATTATCGATGATTACGCCCATCATCCTACAGAGATTGAAGCAACTTTAACCGCTGCGAAAAATTATCCGCACAAAACAACCTGGTGTGTCTTCCAACCGCACACCTATACAAGAACAAAAGCACTCTTGCCGGAATTTGCCCGCGCATTGACATTGGCAGATAAAGTTGTTCTTGCCGACATCTATGCTGCACGCGAGAAGAACACCATCGGTATCTCCTCTGAGGATTTGCAGAAAGCCATTCAGGAATTAGGAACAGAATGTTACTATTTCCCAACATTTGACCAGATTGAAAATTTTTTATTAGAAAATTGTATCAACGGTGATTTGTTGATAACTATGGGGGCCGGAGACGTTGTAAATATCGGTGAAAAGCTTCTTGGAGAATAGTTATCCACACTATCCACATATTTATACACAATTTTAGTGTATAAATATGTGGATTTTTTTGTGTATAATTCTGTTTACATAAAATGACACCTGCATTTTACATTTTTCTTTATTTTTCTTGTTTTTTCAGCATTTTTAGTTGCTCATAATTATTATTTCCCTATTTTTTCCACACTATCCACACTATCCACATTATCCACAATCCTCTTATGAGAAAATACGGGCTATTTGCATTCCGAAAACTCTGTGCTATAATGCACATAGTCTTAGGAAAACTATGTATTTTCCACAGAAACAGGAGTGATATACACATGAGTCCAATTAAATTAAAAAGTCCCTATGAAGGGAACATTACTATAATTTCCAATGATTTTATCGACCACTATATGCCTCAGGCAAATGGTGAATTTGTAAAAATCTATTTATATCTGCTGAGAAACCTGAATAAAAGCACTTCTTCCTTTTTACTGGACGCTGCTGCTGATTCTCTATGCTGTACAGAAAATGATATCGTCCGTGCCCTGCTCTACTGGGAACGCGTGGGAATCTTAAAACTGCATCATGATTCGGAGAATAATATCAGCAGTATTGATTTTGTTTTATTACATAGAAGTTCTGAACGTATTCGTTCAACTGCACCTGCTGCAAATCCAATCGAGGCTCCGGTTACCATACCTGGTGAAGCAGCTTCACCTGCAGCCCCTGCTCATAGTCCTGCTGTAAACATTGCATCAGCTGATGCTGTAATGGAACCGCAGACTGCAAAGCAGCCTAAAAAGACACTGACTGCATCCAAAGTATCTCAGTTAAAATCAAATCCAGAGGTAAAACAGCTTTTATTTATTGCACAGCAGTATCTTGGAAAAACCTTATCTCCCACAGAAGCTGAACGTATCTTATACTTCTATGATGAACTTGATTTTTCTTTTGATTTGATTGAATATCTGATTGAATACTGTGTAACTAAAGGAAAGAAAGGTATCCGCTATATTGAATCTGTTGCTTTTGCATGGCATCAGGACGGCATCACTACCGTTGCCATGGCCAAGGAAGCTTCGAACCTTCACAGCGGTCAGTATTACAATATTATGAAAGCCTTAGGCATCCGCAACCGGGATCCGATTGAGCCCGAAATCAAGATGATGGATGTCTGGTTAAAGGAATATGGGTTTACTATGGATATTATCCAGGAAGCCTGCACACGTACGATTCAACAGACGAATCAGCCCAGTTTTCAGTATGCAGATGGTATCTTAAGCAAGTGGAATCAGAGTCATGTACATCATCTGGCTGACATCAATGAATTAGATGAAGCACATAAGCAGGCATCTGCCCGTGCGAAACAACAGAAGACCACACAGAATCGTCCGCAAAACGGCAATTCTTTTAATAATTTCCATCAGCGCACTTACGATGTAGATGCACTTGAAAAGCAGCTATTGAACCGCAAATAGGAAACGAGGTACCAGCATGGCATTAAAAAATGCGCAATACGATATCATTATGAAGGAATATAATCATAGACAGTTCCAGAATAAGCATCTTCAGGATGAACATATACAGGAGGCTTACGCTGCTATTCCCCGGCTTGAAGCAATTGATCAGGATATTGCTTCACTTAGTCTAAAGAAAGCAAAAGATTTACTGTTTGAACAGCCCAATTCTTTTGATTTGCCTGCGGCAATCAAAAAGTTGAGCAAAGAACGTCAGGATTTACTAAAAGAACACGGATTTCCTTCTGATTATCTTGAGATGCATTACACATGCCCTATCTGTCAGGATACTGGATATGTAGGCAGTGAAAAGTGCACATGTTTTAAAAAAGCGACTATAAATCTACTTTATGCACAATCAAACATGAAAGAATTACTTGAAAAAGAGAACTTTAAACTATTTTCTTTTGACTATTATTCTGATAGAATAGTAAACGAGGCTACTGGGCAGACTGCTTTAGATACCGCAAAGCACGCGCTCGGCATTGCAAAACAATTCGTAGCTAATTTTGATATTACTTTTGACAACATCTTCTTTTATGGCGATACAGGTGTAGGTAAAACCTTTCTTTCCCATTGCATTGCAAAGGAACTGATTGATTCTTCCCATTGTGTCATCTATTTTTCTGCATATGATTTATTTGAAGAGTTGGCCAAAAGTGCTTTTTCGCGGGAAAAGGATGATGAGTCCAATGCTTATATCTTTGACTGCGATTTACTAATCATCGATGATCTGGGAACAGAGCTTACTAATAGTTTTGTTGCATCCCAGTTGTTTTTGTGCGTAAATGAACGAATTCAGCGAAAGAAGCCAACAATTATATCTACTAATTTAACCATAGATAACTTTATTGAACGTTATTCGGAGCGTATCTTCTCCCGTATCAGCAGCAACTATTCTATGCTGAAATTAATCGGTGAGGACATTCGTATTCAGAAACGTCTTTTAGGAGGAAAAAAATAATGGAACAGAAGAACACCCCAACTCTCAACACCCTTCCGGTAGGAAGACTCGGAATTATCGCCATGGACAGCTGCAAAACAGTCGGCGAAAAAGTAAACAACTATCTGGTTCAGTGGAGAAAAGAGCGCGAACACGAATCCAAGGGAACCCTTGCGTTCGACGGATACGAACGCGACAGTTTCCTTATTGAATCCGCAGTTCCAAGATTTGGTTCAGGAGAAGCTAAAGGTGTTATCAAACAGTCTGTCCGTGGAGATGATATATTCATCCTGCTGGATGTATGTAACTACAGCATGACCTACTCTCTTCGCGGAGAAATCAATCACATGTCTCCAGATGATCACTACGCTGATTTAAAAAGAATTATTGCCGCTGTAGGCGGAAAAGCAAGACGTATCAATGTCATCATGCCATTCTTATATGAAAGCCGCCAGCATAAACGCTCCAACAGAGAATCCCTGGACTGTGCCAATGCACTGCAGGAATTAGTTGATATGGGTGTAGAGAACATCATTACCTTTGATGCTCATGATGCCCGTGTCCAAAATGCTATTCCGCTGCATGGATTTGAGACAGTACAGCCTGCTTATCAGTTTATCAAAGGGCTGCTGCGCAAAGAGCCTGATTTAAAATTAGACAATGAACACCTCATGGTTATCAGTCCTGACGAAGGCGGTATGGGAAGAGCTATCTACATCGCTAATGTTCTCGGTGTAGATATGGGTATGTTCTACAAGAGAAGAGATTATTCTACTATTATCGATGGACGCAATCCTATCGTTGCTCACGAATTCTTAGGGGCAGACGTAAAGGGTAAAGATATGATTATCATCGATGATATGATTTCTTCCGGTGACAGCATGTTAGAAGTTGCCGCTCTGTTGAAAGAAAATGGTGCCAATAAAATCTTCATGTGTTCCACTTTTGGTTTGTTCACCAATGGTATGGAGAAATTTGACAAGGCATTCGAAGAAGGTATTTTCAACCGTGTGCTTACAACTAATTTAGTTTATCAGACACCAGAATTACTGGAACGTCCTTACTATATTAACTGTGATCTCAGCAAATATATTGCACTGATTATTGATACCTTAAATCATGATGTATCTATCAGTCATCTGTTAGACCCGGTTGACCGAATCAACAAATTGCTGACCAAATATCGTTCTGATAAATAAGAATTCACAACAATTTCTATATAGTGTCTGCTGATTAAACAGTTTGCGGCTCAAAATCAGCAGGTGTATTCTATCAGTCCCAAAATCCAAATCAAGACAAAATGTATTCGTGCCTGAATCTTAAAAAGATTCGTCACAAATA
>JAQVHQ010000026.1 GCA_028696165.1 Lachnospiraceae bacterium
GGTTTGCTTGAAGAATCGTTATTTCGTCTTCTGTGAATTTCCTTGTTGTGGACATGATGTACCTCCAATAATGTTAATATAAATATATCACAGTATTGGCCAACCTCAAACATATATGGACAATCTGGTTGTGTAAAAAAGGGTTTGTCCAGAATGAACTACTCTTTTTAGGTATAAATACAAAAAGTGTTGTCCATGAAAAAGGTTCTAGCATAAAATTGGGTATAAAATAAGAATTCTTCATGTCCACTGTATAGGGTACATTATAATATAAGCAAACGGGGCATATATAAGCTCTTTTTTCCAACTTGCCCCGATATCAATCTTAAAACGAGGCATTACGTGTAATTGTGGCTGTATATGCCCTGTGTATATGAATCACAATCCTTATATTAGCCACAAGCGGGGCACTACGTGTAAAATGAGCTGTATATGCCCTGTGTATATGAACCACAATCCTTATATTAGCCACAAGCGAGGCACTACGTGTAAAATGAGCTGTATATGCCCTGTGTATATGTACCACAATCCTTATATTAGCCACAAGCGAGGCATTACGTGTAAATTGAGCTGTATATGCCCTGTGTATATGAATCACAATCCTTATATTAGCCACAAGCGGGGCACTACGTGTGATTTGAATTGTATATGCCTTGGCGACTTGATACAATCCTTAAAAAGTACTCATGCAGTGGACACGGGAAAACTGGTTTTATGTCCAATATTCTGGCTGACCTTCTTTAATAGCCACGTTTTTGTTGTCTTAACCATCAATAAGCGTTCAGTACAGGATAGGCACATTTTTACACAGTCTGATTACCAATGTGATTTCACATTTGCTAATTGTACCTCAATCAAAAGCGATACTTTGATAAAATGTCAAAAAGCTCCAATTCTTCCCAACAGATTTTAAATCTGAAGGGATAAATTGGAGCTTCTATTCGTAATATGATTTTATTTGGTGTTATTCTTCTCTAATTCAGCCATCTTCATAGCACGAACTTTTAATGGAAGTCCGAATAAAGTGATGAATCCTTCTGCGTCATGATGATCGTATAACTCACCAGTTGTAAAGGAAGCCAGAGACTCACTGTACAGACTGTAAGGAGAAGTAGTACCAGCCTTGATGATATTGCCTTTGTAAAGTTTGAATTTTACTTCGCCGGTTACATATTCCTGAGTGGATTCTACGAAAGCCTGGATTGCTTCACGAAGAGGTGTGAACCATTTACCTTCGTAAACAACCTGAGCAAGTTTGTTGCCCATGTCTTTTTTAACTTCCATAGTAGCACGGTCTAATACTAGCTCTTCTAACTGTTTGTGTGCTTCCATAAGAATAGTTCCGCCTGGAGTTTCGTATACGCCACGGGATTTCATACCTACAACACGGTTTTCTACGATATCTACGATACCTACACCATGTTTGCCGCCTAATGCATTTAATTCAGTGATAATCTCAGAAACTTTCATGGATTTACCATTTAAAGTTTTAGGGACACCTTTTTCAAATGTCATGGTAACATATTCGCCTTCGTCTGGTGCTTTCTCAGGAGATACACCAAGAACTAATAAGTGTTCATAGTTTGGCTCATTAGCAGGATCTTCTAACTCAAGACCTTCATGGCTGATGTGCCATAAGTTACGGTCACGGCTGTAGCTGGAATCTGCTGAGAATGGAAGATCAATGCCGTGTGCTTTACAGTAGTCAATTTCGTCTTCACGAGACTGCATGGTCCATACATCTGTCATTCGCCAAGGAGCGATTACTTTGATGTCAGGAGCTAAAGCTTTGATACCAAGTTCAAAACGAATCTGGTCATTTCCCTTACCGGTTGCACCGTGGCAGATGGCAACAGCGCCTTCTTTGCGGGCAATCTCAACTAATTTTTTAGCAATTCCGGGACGTGCCATAGAAGTTCCTAAGAGATATTTATTTTCATATACAGCACCTGCCTGTACGCAAGGCATGATAAAATCATCACAGAATTCGTCGATGATATTTTCAATGTATAATTTGGATGCTCCGGATAATTTAGCTCTTTCCTCGAGACCATCCAATTCACTACCCTGGCCACAGTCGATACAGCAGCAGACTACATCGTAATCAAAGTTTTCTTTTAACCATGGGATGATGGCGGTAGTGTCTAATCCGCCTGAATAAGCTAAAACTACTTTTTCTTTCATAATATATATCCTCCGTATATTTTATTTGTACATTTCACTTGCTAGAGATTAATATACAGCATGTTGGAATAATATGCAAGAGAAAAATAAGAGAAAATCAAGGAAATTTCAAAAACATGTTGCATAATATGCATTTTAGATGTATAATTATGCAACGTTAAGAAGAGAAAAGTAAGAGATAGGAAGATAAGCTTTCTGGGAAAAATTAGATGCCTTCTCTTTACTTCGGTGAAAAGTTGTAATATGATAATAAGTATGTATGTAAACGATTATGTAAAAAGGAGATATTATGATAAAAGTAGGTATTATTGGCGCAACCGGTTATGCGGGATCTGAGATTGTTCGTATTTTAATGGGACATAAGGATGTGGATATTGTATGGTATGGTTCAAGAAGTTATGTGGATAAGAAATATGCAGATGTATATCAGAATATGTTCCAGATTGTAGATGCAAAATGCATGGACGATAATATGGAGGAACTTGCCAATCAGGTGGACGTCATCTTTACAGCGACTCATCAGGGATTATGTGCTTCACTGGTAAATGAAGAAATTCTCTCAAAAGCGAAGGTGATTGACCTGAGCGCGGATTTCCGTATTAAGGATGTGAAAGTATATGAAGAATGGTATAAATTAGAGCATAAATCGCCTCAGTTTATAGAAGAAGCAGTTTATGGATTATGTGAAATCAACAGAGATAAAGTAAAGAAGGCAAGAATTGTAGCCAATCCGGGATGTTATACTACTTGTTCTATTCTTACGATTTATCCATTAGTTAAAGAAGGACTGATTGACCCGTCTACTATTATAATTGATGCGAAATCAGGAACTTCGGGAGCAGGAAGAAGTGCAAAAGTTGATAATTTATATTGTGAAGTAAATGAAAATATCAAAGCTTATGGTGTTACCACCCATAGACATACACCGGAAATCGAGGAACAGTTAGGATATGCAGCGGGTGAACCGATTGTATTAAACTTTACTCCGCATCTGGTTCCTATGAATAGAGGTATTCTGGTAACGGCATATGCTTCTTTAAAAGAAGGCGTGACAGAAGAACAGATTCGTGCTGCTTATGAGAAATATTATACGCAGGAGCGTTTTGTCAGAGTTTTGGAGAAGGGATTGTGCCCGCAGACAAAATGGGTAGAGGGAAGTAATTACGTGGATATTAACTTTGTAGTGGATCCTCGAACCAGGAGAGTTGTTATGATGGGTGCTTTGGATAATATCGTGAAAGGTGCAGCAGGACAGGCTGTGCAGAATATGAATCTGATGTTTGGATTTGATGAGGCGGAAGGATTGTTGATGGTGCCTATGTTCCCGTAGGATTTGGGGAGACGGGAAAGACTTGCGTCTGGAGTGGCTGGACGGGGTGTGGCTGGTATGCGGTTGAGGTGGAAAATGAAATTATGAAAATGAAAGAAGGAGTTTTTATTATGAAAAAAATAGATGGTGGTGTTACTGCTGCGCAGGGGTTTATGGCTACGGGTATGGCGGCTGGAATTAAGAAAAATGGTTCTATGGATATGGCTTTGATTTATAGTGATGTGCCTTGTGTGGCTGCAGGTACATTTACTACGAATGTTGTGAAGGCTGCTCCGGTTAAGTGGGATCAGCATATTGTGTATGATATGCCTTCGGCTCAGGCGATTGTGTGTAACAGTGGTGTTGCGAATGCCTGCACGGGGGCGGAAGGTTATGGATATTGTGATGAAACTGCTCAGGCTGCAGCAAAAGCGTTAGATATTTCTAAGGACGCAGTACTGGTGGCATCTACTGGTGTTATCGGACAGCAGCTTCCTATGGAAAAGTTAAGCGCAGGTGTGACGGCTATGGCACCAAAGCTGGAGGCTTCCCTGGAGGCTGGTACTTTGGCTGCAACGGCTATTATGACAACAGATACAAAGAAGAAGGAAATTGCTGTTTCACTGGAATTAGGTGGAAAAGAAGTTGTTGTTGGCGGATGTTGTAAAGGTTCCGGTATGATTCATCCAAATATGTGTACGATGCTGGGATTTGTGACTACAGATGCTGCAATCAGCAAGAAGATGCTTCAGGAAGCTTTAAGCGCAAGTATTCAGGATACATTTAATATGGTGTCCGTGGATGGAGATACCTCAACGAATGATACAGTTTTATTATTAGCAAACGGGAAAGCTGGTAACGCAGAAATCACGGAGAAAAATGCGGATTTTGAAGCTTTCTGTCAGGCATTAGATGAAGTAAATACCTATCTGGCGAAAGCAATTGCTGGAGATGGAGAAGGTGCAACAGCACTTTTTGAAGTGAAAGTTATCGGTGCGGAATCTAAGGAACAGGCAGTTATTTTAAGCAAATCAATCGTTACTTCCAGTCTGACGAAGGCAGCTATTTATGGACATGATGCAAACTGGGGACGAATCCTGTGTGCTATGGGATATTCAGGAGCACAGTTTGATCCGGAGAAGGTAGACTTATTCTTCGAGAGTGAAGCGGGTAAGATTCAGATTATTCAAGACGGAATTGCTACCGGATACAGTGAAGAAGAGGCAACCAAGATTCTTTCTGAGGATGCCGTTACTGCCATTGCAGATGTGAAGATGGGAGATGCTTCTGCTACAGCCTGGGGCTGTGATTTGACTTATGATTATATAAAAATTAATGCCGATTATCGTTCATAGTTTGTGTGCTGACACTTTAGATGAGCAGAACACAGAGGGGATAATACGGAAGGGAGAAATATTATGGATAACATGGAATTGTGGCTGCATAAAGCAGAGGTATTGATTGAAGCACTGCCTTATATCAGAGAATTTAATGGCAAGAAAATCGTAGTAAAATACGGCGGAAGTGCTATGACAGATAACCAGTTAAAGAAAAGCGTTATCACAGATGTAGCTTTATTGAAACTGGTCGGATTTAAACCGATTATCGTACATGGCGGAGGCAAGGAAATCAGCAAATGGGTTCGTTTATCCGGTCAGGAGCCTGAATTTGTCAACGGACTTCGTGTAACAGATGCAAAAACTATGGAAGTAGCAGAAATGGTACTTAACAAAGTAAACAAAGGTCTGGTACAATATATGGAGAGCAATGGTGTAAGAGCTGCAGGAATCAGCGGCAAAGATGGTTACACCATGAAAGTCAGGAAGAAAACTTCTAATGGTAAGGACATTGGCTTTGTAGGTGAGGTTACTGAGGTAAATACAGAGTTAATCGATACCCTTATCGAAAATGATTTTGTTCCGGTCATCTGTCCTATTGGTCTGGGAGAAGATTTTAATTCTTACAATATCAATGCGGATGATGCAGCCTGTGCGATTGCAACAGCGGTAGGAGCAGAAAAACTTGCATTCCTGACAGATATCGAGGGCGTATATGCAGATCCATTGGATCCATCCTCTCTGATTTCGGAACTGTCTATTCCAGAAGCAAAGGAATTTTTAAAGAGCGGCAATGTAGGCGGCGGTATGCTTCCTAAGATTCAAAATTGCATCGATGCTATTGAAAATGGTGTGGCCAGAGTTCATATCCTTGACGGACGTATTGAGCACTGTCTGTTACTTGAGTTCTTTACGAACAAGGGAATTGGTACAGCAATTATAGGTGATAATGAAAGAAGGTATTATGATGACAACAAATGAGTACATTGAGCAGGCAGAACAATATATCCTGCATACATATAACCGGTTCCAGATTGTGTTGGAAAACGGGGACGGCGTACATCTGTATGATGCAGACCAAAAAGAGTATCTTGACTTTGCAGCAGGTATCGCAGTATTTGCATTGGGCTATAACCATCCAGGTTATAACAATGCTCTGAAAAATCAAATTGATAAGATTATCCATACATCGAACTTGTATTACAATATTCCATCCATAGAGGCGGCTAAGAAACTGGTAGAAGCCAGTGGTATGGATAAGGCATTCTTTACAAACAGTGGTACAGAAGCCATTGAAGGTGCAATCAAGGTTGCAAGAAAATATGCATTTACCAGAGATGGACATACCGATCATGAGATGATTGCCATGAATCATTCTTTCCACGGAAGAAGTTTAGGTGCACTTTCCATTACCGGCAATCCACATTATCAGGAGGCTTTCCAGCCATTAATCGGCGGAGTGAAATTTGCAGACTTCAATGATTTGGAAAGTGTAAAAGCACAGATTACAGATAAGACTTGTGCTATTATCTTCGAGCCTGTTCAGGGTGAAGGTGGAATCTATCCGGCAACACAGGAATTTATGACAGGAATTCGTCAGATCTGTGATGAGAAAGATATTCTTCTTATATTTGATGAAATTCAGTGTGGTATGGGACGAACAGGAGAATTATTCTCATGGATGCATTACGGTGTGAAACCGGATGTTATGACCTGTGCGAAAGCATTGGGCTGTGGAGTGCCAGTTGGAGCATTTGTGTTAAATGAAAAGACAGCGAAAGCCTCTTTAGTTGCGGGAGATCATGGTACAACCTATGGCGGTAATCCATTTGCCTGCGCAGCAGTAAGTAAAGTATTCGATATCTATAAAGAAGAAAAAATCGTAGAACATGTACAGGAGATTGCTCCGTATCTGGAGAGAAGACTGGACGAGCTGGTTTCCAAATACAGCTTTATTAAATGCAGACGTGGAAAAGGTCTGATGCAGGGGCTTGAAATTGAAGGCGATGGTGTAACAGTAGGCCAGATTGTCAATACAGCCATTGAAAATGGACTGTTAATTATCTCCGCAGGAAGTAATGTCTTGCGTTTTGTCCCACCTCTTGTTATAACTAAAGGAGATATTGATGAGATGATGACGAAATTGGAGCGTAGTTTAAAAAAATATGAATGATAAAGATTATTCCAATCTGGGGAACCAGATAAAAAATCTTGTTTCCGATGCAGTGGGAAACATGAACTATGATGAGTTAAATAAAAATATCAGTGCCACGGTTAACAGGGCATTGGAGGAAGCTCGTAAGGGCTTACAGAAGGGTGCAGAAGCAGCAAAAAATGCTTCTGCCTTTTCGGCGTCTGGAAATAACCAGAATACAGGCAATCCTGGCGGCCCAAATACCGGACAGAATGTGGGAAATGGGCGTACAGCGAATCAGGGAAATATGACCTATAATCGGCAGCAATCCAGGACAGTAAGTACACAGTGGACGACAACACGCACCCAGAATCCGACAACAGCAGTAGGATTCCCAGTGAATGTACAGCCTGTAGGCAAGACAAAATCTGTCTTGTTAATGGGATTTGGCGGAGCAATAGGTGGAACTTTTCTACTGGTTGCAGTCGGAACTGCAATTTTTGGGAGTATCGTATCTGGAATCACAGGCGAAGGGTTTTTAGGAGTTGGAATATCCACAGGAATATTATCAGTTCTTTCGGCTGGATTCTGGGGCATGTTTGCAGCAGGACAGAAGATAAATGCCCGAAGGAAACGTCTGATGAAATATCTGGCAGTATTCGGAGAACGCAAATATTGTGAAATCAAAGAACTGGCACAAAAAACCACATTAAACAGCAAAATTGTCACAAAGGATTTCGAAAAGCTGATATCTCAGGGAGTCTTTCCAGATGGGCATCTGAACCGGGATAATACGTATTTTATGGGCGATACAGAGACTTATCGTCAATATATGGAGACAGCAGCTAATGTGCAGAAATTAGAGGCTCAAAAACAGGCTCAGATTGAAGCAGAACTTCATATGGATGCGAAGACCAGGGAAGTTCGGGATGCAGTTGCCAAGGGGAGAGCTTTTGTGGCCGATATCCGCAGTGCTAACGATAGGATTTTAGGAGAAGAAATCTCAAGAAAGTTAGATACTCTGGAATTAGTGACAGACAAAATATTTGACAGAGTAAACGAGAAGCCGGAACAGTTTCCTGAAATTCGTAAATTTATGGATTATTATCTTCCTACCACCCAGAAACTGGTAAAAGCTTATGAAGAGTTTGACAGCCAGCCGATTCAGGCGGATAATATACTTAAATCGAAAGCAGAGATAGAAAAAACTATAGATACTATTAATATGGCATTTGGAAATCTATATAACAGTCTGTTTGAGGATGAGGCGATGGATGTGTCTTCCGACATATCAGTACTTCATACGATGTTTGCCCAGGAAGGGCTGACCAATCCGGATTTTGTAAAGAATAATCAAAAGAATAATTTGTAAAATTGGGAAAGAAAAGTCATTATGCATTAAGGTGTATGAGGCAGGAAGCAATACAACTGAAAAACTATACAGTAGAAAACCAGGAGGAGTATTTACCATGGCAGATGAGAAAACCTTAGCAATGGAAGCAGCAAACTTGACAACCGAGGCACCAACTTTAACGATGGAAGCCCCAACTTTAACCCTGAATCCTCTCTTTGAGGAACCAAAAGCAGCAGACCAGCTTCCGACAGAAACCAAAACAGCGGAACCGGTCACTATTGAAAAAGAAATGGAAGATAGTGGATTGTCTAAAGAAGAACAGGCGCAGGTTTCCCAGTTTGCAGAGCAGATTGATCTGAGCAATACTTCTGTGATTTTACAGTATGGTGCCGGAACTCAGCAGAAAATGGCGGGATTTTCAGAAAAAGCCCTGGATAATGTAAAGTCTAAAGATCTGGGTGAAGTGGGAGATATGCTTGCTGACGTGGTAAAAGAATTAAAAGGCTTTGATACAGACGAAGAGCAGAAAGGTTTTCTTGGATTATTCAAGAAGACAGCAAACAAAATCGAGGACATGAAGTTAAAATACAATCAGGCTGAGACTAACGTGAACAAGATAGTAACTTCGCTGGAAAATCATCAGATTACTCTGTTAAAAGATATCTCTGTATTAGATCAGATGTATAAACTGAATCTGTCTTACTACAAAGAACTGACTATGTACATCATGGCAGGAAAGATGAAATTAAAAGAAGTAAAAGAAAATGATCTTGCTAAACTTCAGGCCAAAGCACAGGCGAGCCAGCTCCCGGAAGATGCGCAGGCTGTAAATGATCTCCAGGGTGTGATTGATCGTTTTGAGAAAAAACTTCATGATCTTGATTTGACCAGAATGGTATCAATTCAGACAGCTCCACAGATTCGCATGATTCAGAATAATGACACAGTAATGTCTGAGAAGATTCAGTCTACTATTGTAAATACCATTCCACTGTGGAAGAGCCAGATGGTATTAGCACTTGGTATCGCTCATTCTAATGAAGCTGCAAAGGCACAGCAGGAAGTTACGGATATGACCAATGAACTGTTAAAGAAGAATGCAGAGAAATTAAAAATTGCAACTGTTGAGACAGCAAAACAGGCTGAACGTGGCATCGTAGATATGGAGACCTTAAAGCAGACCAATGAATCTCTGATTTCTACTTTAGACGAAGTACAGAATATCCAGAAGGAAGGCCGTCAGAAACGTGCGGAAGCAGAAGTTGAACTTCGTCGTATGGAAAATGATTTGAAAGCAAAACTTTTATCTATGAGTAATGCGAATCAGGCTTAGACCTTTTTGCGAAAAGTAGTAGATTAAGATTCCTAAAATTGGATACCCTAAAATTACCAAGATATATTTGAAAGTGTAATAGAAAGGGGAATCAACCATATGTTAGGAATCTTAATTGCTTTATTATCCGGTGCACTCATGAGTGTTCAGGGAATATTTAATACAGAAATAACGAAAAATACCAGCCTGTGGATATCCACAGGCTGGGTTCAGTTAAGTGCATTTGCCGTCTGCCTTATCATGTGGGCAGTGAAAGGGTTTGAATCACCCGCGGCCCTTTTTCAGGTTGAATACAAGTATATGCTGCTGGGCGGTGTGCTTGGTACATTTATTACGGTAACAGTCATTAAGAGCATTGCGGCTCTTGGACCGGCAAAATCTGCTATGCTTATTGTAATTGCACAGATTTTCATTTCTTATATGATTGAAGTGTTTGGCTTTTTCCAGGTAGAGCCACAGGCATTTTCTCTAAGAAAATTGGCAGGGGTAGCTGTGGCTGTTATAGGAATTATTATTTTCAGTAAATAAATATAAATCTCCTATTGTAATCATTTGAAGAATTCGTTACAATAAAGAGTAGTTGTGCATGAGGGACTTTATAACAAATAGTTATAGAGGAGATGTACACATGAAAGTAAAAAAATTCGTTTTTACGATTATGATAACTGCTATCTTATTGTCTGGATGTATGTCAGATACACCCGAGATAGTATTAGAAACAACAGAACAATCCCAAACAACCCAACAACAGAAAATAACAGAAGATAAGACAACAGATAAAACATCTGAAGAGGAAAAAACGGAAGATGCAGTATCCGATGTATCAGAGAAAAAACCAATAGAATCCGGGAATGGTCAAAGCACATCCAAGGGAAAAACTGATTCTGCGGACACGATTTTTGTGTATGTATGCGGAGCAGTAGTAAATCCCGGAGTATACGAAATGCATACTCATGACCGTATTTACCAGCTGATTGAACAGGCAGGCGGTCTCTTAGAGACTGCAGATGTAAAGGCTGTTAATCAGGCTCAGGAGCTGATGGATGGACAGCAGGTTACGATTTATACAGAGGAAGAAGTAAGGAATGGACAGGCGGGAAGCCAGACACCAAATCAGGCACCAGATGGTACGGATACAGCAGTGACCAAAAGCAGTAATACAGGTGCAGCTGGAGGTTTGGTCAATATAAATACTGCAGATGCAGACACGCTGATGACATTAAATGGTGTGGGAGAAGCAAAAGCAGCTGCCATAGTATCTTATCGTGAAGAACAGGGTTTATTTACAAAAATAGAGGACATTATGAATGTCAATGGAATTGCAGAAGGATTGTTTAGTAAGATAAAAGAGCAAATTACAGTGGATTGATTATAGAGGAGAAAAGAATGAGTAAGAGAGTACTTGTTGTAGATGATGAAAAATTAATAGTAAAAGGAATTCGTTTCAGCTTAGAACAGGACGATATGAAAGTAGATTGCGCCTATGATGGTGAAGAAGCATTAGAACTTGCAAAGGAGACAGAGTATGATATCATATTGCTGGATTTGATGCTTCCAAAGCTTGACGGGCTTCAGGTGTGTCAGCAGATTCGTGAATTTTCCAATGTCCCTATCGTTATGCTTACAGCTAAGGGTGAGGATATGGATAAAATCCTGGGATTGGAATATGGGGCAGATGACTATATTACCAAACCATTTAACATTCTGGAAGTGAAAGCACGTATTAAGGCAATCATGCGACGTACCGTAAAGCAGGAAGTTCCGGAAGAGAAAGCTAAAATCGTTACCAGCGGAGATTTACAGCTGGATTGTGAGAGCCGCAGAGTTTTTATTGCAGGACGGGAAGTGAATCTGACTGCGAAAGAATTCGATGTATTAGAACTTTTGGTATTTAATCCGAACAAGGTATACAGCAGAGAGAATCTGCTTAATATTGTCTGGGGATATGAGTATCCGGGAGATGTAAGAACCGTGGATGTACATATTCGTAGATTGCGTGAAAAAATAGAGATAAATCCAAGTGAACCTAGATACGTACATACCAAGTGGGGTGTAGGTTACTATTTTCAGGGATAAGAGGAGTGAAGGAACATTTTGAAGGGGAAGAATTATAAGTTTTTTAAAAGTCTCCGCTTTCGCATCCTGATTATTCTTGTAATCATTGGTATTGTACCAAGTGTCATTATTGAAAAAGGTATCTTAGACAGTTATGAAGACCGTGCGGTTTCGCTTAGAAGCAGCACGGTTAAGACCCAGTGTGACATTTTATGTAATCAGCTGGTCAGACAGAATTATCTGGAAGATACCAGTTCTGAAGTCATTAATGGGGAATTTGCCCTGTTGTCTAATGTTTATTCCGGACGTATTTTGATTATCAATAAGGACTATGAGATTATCAAGGATACTTATGATCTGGAAAAAGGGAAAACGATTATTTCACAGGAAGTTATTCAATGTTTTAAAGGGGAATCAACCAGTCAGTATGACCGCAGGAATAATTATATCGAGATGACAGTACCGATTCAGGATACGGAGACAAGAGATATATATGGAGTTATGCTTATCAGCATATCTACTAATGAAATAGTAGCCAGCTTAGATATCCTGGAGCAAAAGGGATTTCGTCTGCTGACCGTGATCATTGTGCTGGTTTTAATCTTTGGTTATATCCTGGCTGGAATCTTAGTAAAACCGTTTGCCCGGGTTACGAAATCGATAGAAGACCTGACAGATGGATATCTGGATGAAAATATATCTGTCCGGGATTATACGGAGACAGAATTAATCACAGATGCGTTCAATAAAATGCTTACCAGGGTTAAGAGCCTGGATGATTCCCGACAGGAATTTGTATCTAACGTATCTCATGAATTAAAAACTCCGCTGACATCCATGAAGGTATTGGCAGATTCTTTAGTTGGACAGGATAATGTACCTATCGAACTGTATCAGGAATTTATGCAGGATATCACAGATGAGATTGACAGAGAGAATAAAATCATTACCGATCTTCTTGCGCTGGTAAAGCTGGATAAGAAAGCTTCCGATATGCATATAGAGAAGATGAACATTAATGACCTGTTGGAATTGATTTTAAAACGTCTTCGTCCTATTGCGGCAAAGCGTAATATCGAATTAATTCTGGAGAGTTTCCGCCCGGTCAATGCCCAGGTGGATGAGGTGAAGCTTACACTTGCCATATCAAATCTTGTTGAAAATGGAATCAAATACAATAAGGATAATGGATGGGTACGTGTATCACTGAATGCGGATCATAAGTATTTCTATGTAACTGTTGCGGATTCCGGTATGGGTATTCCGAAAGAATCTATAGATCATATATTTGAAAGGTTCTACCGCGTGGATAAATCTCATTCCACCGAAATTGGAGGAAGCGGCCTCGGATTATCCATTACAAGAAATGCAATCGTGATGCATCATGGAGCAATCAAAGTATATAGTGAAGAAGGGGAAGGCACTACATTTTCTGTGCGTATTCCCATTAATCACATAGTATAAGGAGGAAGAATCACATGAAGAAGAATCAGTCTTACATGGGATTACTTGTACTCCTGTGTATAGGGTTCCTGATGGGACTTGGCGGGTGCGCCGGTCAGTCACATCAGGAAGAAGCACAATATGCTATTTACTATTTAAATAATTCCGGTATGACATTGAAAACCAGAAATTACAAACCGGATACAGAGGATTCAGAAAAAGTAAGAGATGAACTTGCTAGTCAGCTGCAGGAAATTCCTGTAAATGATGGACAGCGTCTTCTTCCGGAGGATGTGACTATCAATAGTCTGAATTTGCAGGATACTACTTTGACGATAGATTTTTCTGATACTTACAGTAAGATGGAAAAGGCAAGAGAGATTCTGGTAAGAGCAGGTGTGGTAAAGACATTTTGTCAGATGAGCGAAGTAGAATCGGTGATTTTTCTGGTTAATGGGCAGGAGTTAACAGATTCCAGCGGAAATATTACAGGCAGTATGGGAATAAACGATTTTGTGGAGAATTCCGGAAAAGAAATAAATTCCTATGTATATTCCAATCTGACACTGTATTTTGAAACCGCAGACGCTACGCAGTTAGTACCAGTAGAAAAGAAGGTATATTACAGCAGCAATGTTCCCATAGAAAGAGTTGTAGTTGAACAGCTTCTGAAAGGAACTACAGAGGAGACTATGCGTTCAACCATGCCGGCGGATACCAGTATATTAAGTGTCACAATAGCAGATAATATCTGTTATGTTAATTTCGATTCTAAATTCAAGGACAATCTGACACCTAATAATGCAAAATTAACAGTATATTCGCTGGTCAATTCCATTGTAGATAATTGCCATGTGCAGTCAGTGCAAATTGCAATTAATGGAGATGTGAATCAAGACCTGGCAGATGATCTCAGTCTGAATCAATTATTTCAGAAAGACCGTTCTTTCATAAAGGGGGCGGATGCAGATGACTAAAAGACCCTTGTGTCTGTTATGCATCTGTTTCCTGCTTTTTGTATGGTTATCCGGCAGCTGGAAGGAAGATGGAATATCTTCTGAGGCCAGCCGGATAGCCAGTCAAAATGCAAAGGCAAAGGAAACAGTATTACTCACCGGTTATGTCTATAAGGGTGAGGTTAAAAATCAAAAAAATCTGATTTATCTTAAGAATACATATCTGAAACAACAATCCCAATTACTATATTTAAATCGTGTGATGATAGAAGTACCTACAACTACATATTATTCCATTGGAAATAAACTCGAGGCCAGGGGTATTTTGCGGGAATTTTCTAGAGCTTCTAATCCAGGTGAGTTTGACATAAAAAGTTATTATCGGACATTTCAGATTAATTACCGTATGCAGGCTTCTGATATATCCGTTCTGAAATCGGATATTTTAGTATATCAGGAATGGCTTCGGCGACTGCAATTGACATTTGCTAACCAGATTCGGGCTATTATGCCGGAAGAAGAAGGGGCACTTATGGAAGCGATGATACTGGGAATGAAGAATGAAATTGGACAGGAAACTTTAAGTGCTTTTCAACTGGCTTCTGTGTCCCATGTGCTTGTCATCTCCGGACTTCACTTGAGTTTGCTGGGTATGGGGCTTTATGAACTTATGAAACGCATGGGCAGTACCAATGGATTGGCAGCAGGTGTAAGTGGATTTGTGTTGGTGAGTTATACGATTCTTACAGGCGCCAGTGCTTCTACTATACGTGCATTTATTATGTTCCTGACTCAGGTGGTAGGCAGAAGAATCGGGAGAACTTATGATTTGCTGACTGCCCTCGCATTCAGTGTGCTGTTGCTTCTTGGAAAGAATCCGGCTTATTTGGGGTATAGCGGTTTCTGGCTGTCTGTGATGGCTGTGCTGGGAGTGGGACTTGTACAGCCGATGATGGAAAAAATAACTGATAGTGCAAATAGGCGGGAAGCAAAAACAACGAAAAAAAATGGAAAGATAAAAAAAGCCTGGGCCAGTTACATTTCTATTCAATTAATGACATTGCCGCTTATACTATGTTTTTATGGTGAAATCCCGACGTACGGCTTCTTTGCCAACTTACTGATATTACCATCTTTAAGTCTGGTTTTGCTGTTTGGGCTTGTGGGAATAGTCGTTTCGCTTTGCTCGTTAACGGCAGGGAAACTACTGGTGCTGCCTGCGGTTATATTACTCAAGATGTATATCCTGATTACTAAGTTCATACAGAAGCTTCCATGGTCCACCTTGATATTAGGAAGTCCGAAAAAGACTTTGATAGTTGGATACTATCTTGTGTTTTTATTGCTTCTATATTTGGCTGGAAAGTGGGGAAAGAAGGTTTTGGGCGGCTACATAATCTGTCTGATACTGGTGCTTTATCATCCGAAGGCGGGATTAACGATCGTAAATTTAAATGTAGGACAGGGGGATTGCAGTTATTTGGAGACAAGACAGGGAACAAAATTGCTGATAGATGGAGGAAGCAGCAGTGAGTCAAAAGTGGGGAAATATCGAATTCTTCCATTTCTTAAAAGTCAGGGTGTGCAGGTTCTTGATTATATGATATTGACGCATCCAGACAGTGATCACATGAATGGATTGGAGGAATTTTTGGAATTGATAAATACTCATCAGACATCATTAAAGGTTCAGTATCTTATATTGCCAAGATGGGAAGAAGCGGGGGAGGACATGGACAGATTAAAATTATTGGCTGAGAAGAGTGGTATTCGCGTAATATACTTGTCCAGGGGAAATCAGATAGTAGAGGGCAGAGGAAAGTCTGATTTACAGATAACAGTCCTTCATCCCAATGGAGAAGCCTATTTAGATAATACAAATGAAGGTTCCTTGACGCTGCAGGTGGAATATAAGGACTTTACAGGATTGTTTACCGGAGATTTGGAAGGAGAGGGAGAAGAGATTGTGACAGAGTATGCAAAGGACTGCGATTATCTCAAGGTGGCACATCATGGATCCAATTATTCCACAGGGGAAGACTTTCTTGAAGCGGTGAAACCGGAAATTGGAGTGCTTTCTTATGGCGAATCGAATCGCTATGGGCATCCAGGTTTTGAGACAATTGCCAGATTGCAGGATATCGGCTGTAAGTTGTATAGGACAGCAGAACAGGGCGCAATAAGGGTGCAAACGGATGGCAGGAAAATTTCGGCGAAGGGATATTTGCAATAAATGATATTTGTAAAAAATAAGCTTAAAAACAAAGATATAAGAGGCGGAGTATAGAGAATATCGGTCTTTCCAAAGAAATTGAAGTGTGATATAGTGAGAATCGACAAAAGTTTTAGAAAGATGGAAAAGAAAGATGAGCAGAGAAAAAAGAGGAACCTGGTTAGTCATTATGAGTGCGCTTTTGTGGGGCGTCAGCGGAGTGACAGTTCAATATGTATTTATGAAGGGATATTTCACAACCGGACAGGTAGTAGCACTTCGCATGCTGCTGTCAGGTGTTTTATTGTTAATATATGATGTTATTTCGAAAGATTCTGGAGTGTACCGGATTTTCCACAGTAAGTGTGATGTGATCAGTTTGATACTATTTACAGTAATTGGCACGGCAGGAGTGCAGTATACTTTCTTTGCAGCGGTGGAGGCGGCTAATTCTTCGACTGCGAGTATTTTACAGTATGTGTATCCAATCATTGTATTGTTTATTGTAACAAGACAGCAGCACAGGCATCCGACAGGAATGGAAGGATTTCGTATCTGTCTGGCGATTATAGGAACGTTCTTTATTGCGACCCATGGTCATATGGATTCCCTTGCAATTACAGGGGAAGCATTGGGGTGGGGATTGACGTCTGCGCTTTGTCTCGCACTGTACACTGTATTTTCCAAGGAAATGGTTGCAAAGTGGGGGACTCCGGTTTTAAACGGATGGGGAATGTTTTTGGGCGGTATTCTAATTGCTGTTTTGTCTTATAAGGATTGGAGTTCTTTTCAATTGACGGGAATGAGTTCTCTTTGTTTAGGAATCATTGTAATATTTGGAACTTTGATTCCATTTGGAACGTTTTTAAAGGGAGTACTCTATGTGGGAAGTATTACAGCAAGTGCATTGTGCAGTATCGAGGTTCTTGCGATTTTGATATGGTCGATGATTCTGTTTGGACAGAAAGTGTTTTTGGGGGATATGATTGGTATGGCCTGCATTATCAGTGCGGTTGTGATTCCTGCCATTGCAGAACGTGTGGAAAGAAGCTTAGGTAAGTTTTGATTTTTGCTGGTATCGATAATAACTAAATCCATGTACGAAAACAACACAAACCCAACCAATTCCGCATGCCACGGCGACAGCAGAAAGCCCTAGTTTGTCTATCATAAGATAGGAAAGGACAACACGGATAGTAATCTGAATTGTAGTTGCGATAAAAGGAATATCTATTTTCCCAACACCACGGAAAAATCCAACGAAGGCATTGCCAATATAGCAAAGTATATAAAAAATAGAAATTACCCTCAGATAGGAAATGCCTGGCTGCAGGATGTCCATATCATCTGCTCCCACCAGAAATCGCATACAAAGGGGTGATAATAAGAACATAACTACAGACAGAACTGTTCCGCATATAATCTCAAGCACGAGCCCATGGCGCAGACCATCCCGAACTCTTTTTTTATTACCCGAGCCCCAGTTTTGTGCGATTAAAATAGAGATAGATTGAGAACCGCTGTCACTGAAAGCATTTACGATGCCTTCTATACGCATAGTCGCAGTATAAGATGCGATAACAGAGGTTCCCAGAGTGTTGACTGTGCCCTGTACCAGCATCTTTCCGATATAAAGACTGGATTGGTGAAGTGCTGATACCATTCCATACCCAAGCGTCTGTTTCAAAAGAGAAATCTGCAAAGAAAAATCTTCTTTATGACATAGTAATAAGGGGTATTTCCTGTACAGATAGATATAGCAGCAAAGGGAAGAAAAAAGCTGAGCGATTACTGTGGCATATGCTGCACCTGCAATCTGCATATGCAGATATGCGATGAAGACGATATCTAAAGACGTATTCAGGACAATCGAAATAAAAAGAAAAAGAAGTGAAGCAGTCGTATCGCCTACGGCACGAAGGACATTAGAAAATAAATTATAAAGATAAGCAGCGAAGAGGCCTCCTAGTATAATAGTGAGATAGGAGATGGCATATTGGCGTACTTCGTCAGGTGTTTGCATGATTTTAAGCAGCGATTTTAGAAATAGCAGGGAAAAGAAGCTCAGTAATAGAGTAATACTCAGTCCCATCCATAAGGAAAGAGCAAATTCCTGACGAAATTTTTTCTCGTTTTTCATACCGTAATATTGTGCAAAAAGCATAGATATCCCCACACAAAAACCATTAAGAACGAAAATAAACATATTCATGACAGTACCGGATAAACCGATAGCTGCAAAAGCTGATACACCAAGGTATCTTCCGATGATAAAAGCATCAATAGTATTATAGAATTGCTGTAATATATTTCCAACAAGCAGAGGCAGAGCCAGAATCATAAGTTCTTTTTTTATATTTCCATTTAGTAGTGCAACTTGCTTCATCTATGTATCCTCTTTCTATATCGCAGGTAATCTCCTGCGTTTCCAACTGATTATACAAGAAAAATGCATGAAAAGATAATGCATATATATGATATAATATATGCATAGTTATTTATATTATCCAAGGAGGAAACTCATGACTTCATTAGAAATAGAAGCTTTTTTATCTATTGTGAGATGTGGAAGCATTTCATCATCAGCCAAGGAACTGTTCATAACACAGCCAGCGCTGAGCCGAAGATTAAAAGCATTGGAAAGTGAACTGGGATATGCGCTGCTGATACGGCAAAGAGGTATGCACGAGATTCAACTGACAGAGGAAGGAAAGGCCTTTTTCCCAATAGCAGAAAAATGGATGTGTCTTTGGGACGATACCAATGCAATCCGCAATTTGAATCAGAGACCGCTCTTAAAAATGGCATCAATAGGAAGTGTGAGTACTTATGTATTGCCGGAGGTATTTCATTCTTTCTTGAAAGAAAAAAGGTACAATCTGGAATTTCATCTATATCATTCACAGGAAGCATATGAATATGTGGAAAGTGGTATGGTAGATCTTGCATTTATTTCAAATCCCATGTATTCCAGAACAGTTCAGACGATTCCGTTGTTCTCTGAACCATTTGTACTGGCATGTAATTATAAGCTGGATACAAAAAAGGAGTACGCTAGCTCGAAAAATCTGCCCCCGGAAAATGAAGTGCGCCTGCCCTGGAATCAGGAATATGATTCCTGGCATAGTCAGAGATTTGATGAAAGTGTTTATCCCAATGTGTTTCTGGATCAGATGTCATTGATGGAAGAATTTTTGACAGATGAAAACTGGGCAATCGTTCCCTGGTCTGTGGGAGAAAAGTTGAAGGAAAAGGGTGTACGTATCTATAATCTGGCAGATGGTCCCACGGATAGAGTTATCTATTATTTGGTGAAAAACGATGAAAAGAAGGTAATGGTTGATTGCGTGCTGCAGCTTTTGCGCACATATATAGAATCAAAAAAAGAAATGAAAATACTATCCACTGGAATATAGTAATTCCATTTAAATTGTATTATACTTATTTATATAACTTCAAAAGCCAGAATAATTTTCTGACACAGTATGGATAATGTAAGTCAGCATACAGAAATGGAGAAAATAAGTGAAGGAATATTTATCGAAATCAATAGTGCCGAATAAGCTTTTTGAGACATTGGCAAAACTGATACGAAAGCAGGGCCAAAGTATATGAAAGAAGAGTATCAAAAAAGACTGGGTGGAATTATAATTGCAATGGTATTGACCGTATGTACGCTGACACTATCGGTAAAGCCGGTTATGGCAGAGGAAGTTCAGAATAAAATAGTGCGGGTCGCTTGTGGTATGAATGATGCACTGTATCTGGACGATGCCGGAGATATAGCAGGTATCTGCCTGCCCTATCTGCAGCAGTTAGCATGGAATAACAGCTGGACATTAGAATATGTAGAAGGCTCCTATAATGAAAGTCTGCAGAATCTGTATGATGGTAAAGTAGATTTGATGTTTCCGGTAGGAGAGGATGAAAACAGCGAAGGAAAATTAGCTTTTTCTGAATATATCGGTGGCTATCAGCAGATTGGCCTCTTTGCCAGAGATGATGCAGATATATATTATGAGGACTATACAGGGTTTAATAACAAAAAGGTAGGCTTGTCTATAGGGGGTAACAGCACGATTTTAGATGAGTATGCAAAAGAGCATGAATTTTCTTATGAGGCGGTTTCGCTGAATTCTACTCAGGATAAGATTGATGCCTTGATGGATGGTCAAGTAGATTTGATTGCATTTAGTACATTGAATACGGTTCCGGGCGGGAAACTTGTGGCAGTATTAGATCAAGTGCCATTTCACTTTTGCACTACGGTTGATAATCAGGAATTATTGCAGGAAATAAACACTGGAATGAGCATTTCCATGGTAAATACCCCTGATGTAGTATCCGATATGTACCAGAAAGTACTGAAAGGCTATAATACCGTATCTTTTACAAAAGAAGAAAATGAGAAGATCAAAAGCTCAGAGAAAATAGTTTTTGGAGTCTATGGGGATCGTCTCCCTATGTCTGGAATTGATTCCAATGGGAATTGTGTGGGCATCTATGTTGATATCTTGAAGGAAATAGCTTCTGTGTCAGGACTTAACATCGAGATAAAACCCATAGAGGATAGTAATAAATTATACAGCTACATGGATGATGGGACGGTTGACTTTGTAATTGGCATAAAAGACCTGCGATATTCCTCTGAAAATGCTGATAATTATCTCATGTCAAATAGTATCACAGATTATACAACAGTCGCAGTAACGATGCCAAAGTTCCAGTTTACTTCGGATACCAGTGCAGTGGTTGCTTTGACCCGTGATAGAACCTATCTGGAAAATTATATTCACAGTAATTTTCCGGCAGCAGATATCGAGTATTATAATAATAGAAAAGATTGCCTGAGTGCAGTCGAGAAGGGTAAGGCAGATGTAACCTTCCTAAATAGCTGGGAATATAATTACGAATCAAAGAATGCAAGATTTCAGGATATGCTGGAATGGGAAAATATCCGAATCCTGTCAGGGATTGCTCTGGGTGCTACCCAGCAGTCTGATTTGGAGATTATGTCCATATTCGAAAAATCAATCAGTCAGATATCACCGGACAGGATGTCAGATATGATTGCTTCTAACTTGAATATATCCTATGAAACATATAATTTCGAGGATCGCTTCTATGAAGTGAAGGATGAATTGCTGGTAGGAGTCATCATTTTATCAGCGATAATTATCGGTTTATCCATATACTTGAGAACCAAGAGAAAGTATATTAATGATCTTGTCATAGCCAATAAGACAAAGACAGATTTCCTGTCAAGGATGAGTCACGAACTGCGTACTCCTCTGAACGCAATTGATGGATATGCAGCACTTACGATTCAGAATGCAGAAGAAGGGGAAACCAGGAAAGAAGTGCTGATGGACAATATGAATTCCATACATCAGGCTTCCGAGTATCTGCTGGGAATTATTAAAGATATTCTGGATGTACAAAGGATGGAAACCGGGAAAATTACTTTGGAAAAATCGGAAATAAATGCCGCAGAGTATATGCATATCATTGTGAAGATGATCCAGCCCATGGCAGATGAGAAACACATTAGATTTACCTATAAGATGGTAAATGGTGCAAAAGACAATTACCAGCTGGACGGAATGCGCCTGCAGCAGATACTATTTAATATTCTGTATAATGCAGTGAAATTCACTCCGGAAGGCGGGAAAGTTACCATGACTTCGGAAGTGATTGCAAAAGAAGGCAATCTGGCAACATTGAAATTTACAGTTGCAGATACCGGTATTGGCATGAGCAAAGAATTTATGGAGAATCAGCTATTCCAAAAATTTGCTCAGGAGGATAAGAATATTACTTCTCCATATGAAGGGTGTGGAAATGGACTGGCAATCTGTAAAGAATTGGTTGACCTTATGGGCGGAGAGATTCAATGTGTCAGTGAACAGGGGAAAGGAACTACTTTTACAGTTACTTTAACAACAGAATATAATCGTCAGGAACGCAAGAAGCGAGAGCTAAAGACCAGGCCTTCCTATGATTTGTCAGGAATACGTGTGCTCATATGTGAGGATAATCCCATGAATCAGGATATCACAAGAAGAATGTTAGAGCGTATGAAGTGTAAGGTAGACATGGCAGATAATGGAAGAATAGGTGTGGATAGTTTTGCGAAAAGTGAGATTGGCTATTATCATATAATACTGATGGATATTCGAATGCCTGAAATGGATGGCCTTGAGGCAACCCGAACAATCCGCACCCTGGACAGAGCGGATGCAGGCAGTATCCCTATTCTGGCAGTGAGTGCCAATGCTTTTGAAGAGGATGTGAAACTTTCGCTGGAAGCAGGCATGAATGAACACCTTGCAAAACCTGTGGATGGGCGAATATTATATGAGAAAATACAACATTACTGCATGAAAAAACTTTAAGAAAAAAACGGAGGAAGCACTTATGAATTCTAAAATTGGGGAACCTAAATATTCTTATGAGGATAAAGTGGATTTTTCTTTTCCTTTTAAGAATGAAACAATCGAACTTTCGGGAGTTATCCGTGTAGTAGATCCTAATGGAACCATGGAACAACAGGAAGAGCCATCATATGATCTTGAAGCATTTTATCAGGGAGCAATCTGCCTGTTTAAACATGTGAGAGAATCAGAAATTCATGGATTGTCACCGGAATGTTAAATATAGAATGAAAAATAGTAAATTAACAGTATCAGGCGAAGCGGATTGAAAATATCCGCTTTTACTTTGTGGAAAAGGAGTAGTACATGAAAAGTTTAATAGAAGATATAAAGACTGGAAATTACAAAAATGTATATTTATTATATGGCGAAGAAGAATATCTAAAGCAGTTCTACCGTGATAAACTGTGCAAAGCTCTGATTCCCGAGGATGATTCCATGAATATATCCAGATTTTCCGGAAAAGGAACTTCCGAGGCAGAGATTATTGATTTGGGACAGACGATGCCCTTTTTCGCAGACAAAAGAGTAGTACTGGTTGAAGACAGTGGATACTTCAAAAGTGCCAGCCCGCAAATAGCAGACTATGTCACAGATCTTCCTGAATATCTGGTTCTTTTGTTTGTAGAGAGTGAAGTAGATAAAAGAAATAAATTATATAAAAATGTCACAAAAACCGGCAGAGCAGTAGAATTCAAAAAACAGGACGAAAAAACCCTTGCCAAATGGGTGGCAGGAATATTTGCAAAAGATGGAAAAAAGATCACTCAGAAAGACATGGAATTTTTTCTGATGCAAACCGGGACCGATATGAGCAACATCTTAAACGAAGCCCAGAAATTGATGGATTATACCATGGGTCGAGAGATAATCACTCATGAAGATATAGAAGAAGTCACTTCAGGACAGGTCACAAACCAGATATTTGACATGATAAGAGCTGTGTCCGAAAAACAGCAGAAAAAAGCATTGGATTTATACTATGATTTACTGGCACTTAAAGAACCCCCAATGCGGATTCTGTTCCTATTGGCCAGACAATACCAGCAGATGCTTCTGGCCAAAACTCTGTTAGGTCAAGGCTACGATCAACAGCAGATAGCAAAAAAAATGGGAATGCAAAGCTTCATAGTGCGTAATTATTGCAATTACAGCCGAAAATATTCCATAGAAGAACTGAGACAGGCAGTAGAAGATTTTGTGGACGCAGAAGAGCAGGTAAAAACAGGACGCCTGACAGACAGGTTGAGTGTGGAGCTGCTTATTGTTAAGTATAGTCAGATGGGGTGACTGTGATTGGTAAGGGGGACGCAGCGATGCCAGAGGTGCAGGGAGTGTGAAACGTGAGCAACGCTTCGATGAACTATCTGTTAACTACGACTAAGATGCTCGGGATGAGACCCTCGCACCTAAGTCTCCGTAAACAGAGGATTTCATCTCAGCTAAAGGCGCTCACCAATTGTTTCACCCTCTCTGCACCTCTGGCACCGCTGCTGGCTTTCGAAGACAGTCAGGTGACTTCCGTAAGGTTACTCAACAATAAGGACAGATGGGGAGAGTGAAAAGATAAAGGCAAGTACTTCCGGTATCGACCACATAATCGGCGGCGCCAGCCCCCGCCGATTTCTTCTGGACAGTATTTTACACCATGAATCAAGTTACCCAGCCAGTAAACAGCAGGAGGGCAGACAGAGGGAAGGGGAATCGAACAATCAGTGGGGCGTTCTTAGCGTAGGCGAAATCCTCTGTTTACGGAGACTTAGGTGCGAGGGCCTCACCCCGAGCATCTTAGTCGCAGTTAACAGATAGTTCGCCGAAGCGTTGCCCCCGTTCGAGCCCCTTCCCTCTGTCTGCCCTCCTGCGTCCGTCTCTCCAATCCCCATTTCCAAAAAAAACCAAGAAAAATCAAGAAAAAATCATTGACAACCTTCGCAATTTATTATATGATAATCAAGTGTGTAATTCATATTTATTCGCCCGTGTCTGAGTAAATATGTTACGATACTTATAAAACAAATTAAAATTAGAGAATAAACAGTATTCATGGGAGGTAATCAAATTGGCAAACATTAAATCTGCTAAGAAAAGAGTATTAGTTAACAGAACTAAAGCTGCTAGAAACAAATCTGTAAGATCTGCAGTTAAAACAAGTATAAAGAAAGTAGAGGCTGCTGTTGAAGCAAAAGATACAGCCGCTGCTGCTACAGCATTAACAGAAGCTACTGCTACAATCAGCAAAGCTGCTTCTAAAGGTGTATATCACAAGAACAATGCTGCTAGAAAAGTATCTCGTTTAGCAAAAATCGTTAACGAAATGGCTTAATCAACTTTATATTATAGAATTTACAAAGGACAGCTATCCCGTCAGTAGCTGTTCTTTTTTTGCGTTGCTATGCTTGCGTAAAGATACAGAGAACCAATTTTAAGCGTGTATATTTTTCGGGATTGTGTAAACCCTAAATAAAAGAAGTCAAATCCAACAGAGTGATAAGTCTTATGATTTCTCAAATGTATATGAATGAAAATGTGTCGGAGGTAGAAGCAAATGGCGGGTGGATTTACGGTTCGAACAGACTTGGCATTGGAAAATCAGGAAAGTTTTCATCAGAAGCATGTAGAAGTGCGTGGAGTGGTTGTGGAGAAGTATACAAAGGAAGATGCAGAAATCCAGACTACTATGGTAAAAATTGAGACAGAGAATGGAGCTCGGGCAATGGGAAAACCAATAGGTACGTACATTACTTTAGAATCTCCGAACTTATCTATGCCGGAAGAAACCCATCTTCAGGAGATTGCTCAGGCTTTGGCCATGGAGATTCGTAAGCTGCTGCCAGCTCAGAAAGATATGGAAATCATGGTGGTAGGATTAGGAAATCATAATGTGACACCAGATGCATTGGGCCCCATGGTGGTAGAAAATTTGAAAATGAGCAGACATATTGTCAGAGAGTACGGCAGAGAGAGCATGGAAAATCCCCATATGACACTGATGAGCGGTTTGATTCCGGGTGTTATGGCACAGACAGGGATGGAATCTCTGGAAATAATACGAGGCGTAGTGCAGGAAACAAAGCCGGATGCAGTTATTGTCATAGATGCCCTGGCGGCCAGAAGTATGAAAAGGTTAAGTCGTACCATTCAGGTTACGGATACGGGAATCAATCCTGGATCTGGGGTGGGAAATCACCGAAATGGAATACACGAGGATAGTCTTGGCGTTCCGGTTATTGGGATTGGTGTTCCCACCGTAGTGGATGCAGCGACGATTGTTCATGATGCACTTGAGCATATGCTTCAAGTCCTGGAGGAAAAAGAAAAGGCGGAGTTTTTGGATGAACTACTCTCACCGGGCCTTCATACCATGTTTGTGACACCAAAGGATGTGGATGAAGTAATAGCAAGAGTCAGCCTCGTACTGGCAAATGCTATTAAGCTTGCATTGACTGTCTGAGTTTACTGGTTCCAAGTTCATATTTTTTTTAAGTCGGACATATAACGGTAGAAGGAGGCTTGGAAAAATATGAATAAAAGATGGAAAGACAATTTGCGATTTGGAATATTAGTAGCTGTTGGGGCTGTGGTTATATTATGGATAGGAGATGGTTTGGAAAAATATGTAATCACCCAGAAGAAATATCTGACAGGTTCCGTATATGCCAATGCCGCCAATCTTGCTGCAGATATGTATCTGTCATATCAATTCGAGGGAAGTCCAAATCATAATTGGGAAGAGAATGTCGCTCAGGTGGCAAGTATATACCTTGGAATTCTGGGAGGCACAGATAAAGAAATATTGGCGATAAACGAGGATATTGGCACTGCACAACTAATCGTAGAAGCTCATGCCAATGCTATAGCAGCTCAGGTATTAGCTGAAAATCAGGGAGATACCATTTTGCAGGAGAATCAGGCTGGGAATATGGAAGAAGGACATGGTACCCAGTCAAATGATAATTTGGAAAATGATTCAGAAATGCCAAACGGAGAAAACCCGGGAGGAGACAGCATCGAAAACGAAAAACCAGAAGAAAGTTTACAGGGAGATAATTCAGAAGAATCAGAAAAACCAGGTGGGAATACCGGACAAGTGTATGTAACTGAGGCTACGATACCGGCAGCTCAGATTGCCATGGAAGAACTACAAAGCTTTGAAGTTTTAAAAAATCAGTTTTTTACAGTAGATGCCAATACAGCAGTAAATGATTCGCTGATTAATCTTGAACAGTTTATGAATGTTGATTTGACCTTACATCAGGATAACCAGGCACCACAAGTATTGATTTATCACACACATGGTTCGGAAAACTATATAGATTCTGTGGAAGGAGATCCATCCACCGGTGTCATAGGTGTAGGAGATTATCTCACACAGATTCTAAGAGAACAGTATGGCTATCAGGTGATTCACGTGACCCAGGCGTTTGATGTAGAGACAGGGCAGTTGGATCGCAATCATGCATATAATTATGCAGGAGAAGCATTGGAACAGATATTGGCAGAAAATCCAAGTATAGAAATCATTATTGACCTGCATCGGGATGGTGTGGATGAATCACGCCATTTAGTTACTGATATTAATGGAAAACCTACAGCACAGATTATGTTTTTTAATGGATTGAGTTACACGGTCAATTCAGGTAATCTTGATTCTCTGCCTAACCCTTACATAGCCGAGAACTTAGCATTTTCCTTTCGTTTAGAGCTGCAGGCAGACCAGTATTATCCTGAATTTGTCCGCACCACCTATCTAAAAGGTTATCGCTATAATTTGCATTTTCGCCCTAAATCTCTTCTATTGGAATGCGGCGCACAGACGAATACCTTCCAGGAAGCGAAAAATGCCATGGAACCCTTTGCGGATATCCTGCACAAAGTGTTAAATGGAGCATGACAAAACCCTGTCTATGTGGTATACTTGCTTCGAATATCCCATGTGGATTCCGGTAATATTATTACGATATTATCGAAGATACAGGTAGAATCTGTTTGATAAGATTTGATACGAAGGAGCAATAGCATTGATAGAACAAAGTAAAATAAGAAATTTTTGTATTATAGCACATATTGACCATGGCAAATCCACCCTGGCAGACCGAATTATTGAAAAGACAGGCCTTTTGACAAGCCGTGAGATGCAGTCACAGGTTTTGGATAACATGGATTTAGAGAGGGAAAGAGGCATTACTATTAAGGCACAGTCTGTACGTATTGTCTATAAAGCCCAAGACGGAGAAGAATACATTTTCAATCTCATCGATACCCCGGGACATGTGGATTTTAATTACGAGGTGTCTCGAAGTCTGGCTGCCTGTGATGGAGCAATACTTGTGGTGGATGCTGCGCAGGGTATTGAAGCGCAGACCCTTGCCAATGTTTATCTGGCCTTGGATCATGATCTGGATGTTATGCCTGTTATTAATAAAATTGATCTTCCAAGTGCGGATCCAGATCGCGTTGTGGAAGAGATTGAAGATGTTATCGGAATCGAAGCACAGGATGCACCGCGTATTTCTGCCAAAACAGGACAGAATGTTGAAGAAGTCTTAGAAGCGATTGTAAAGAAGATTCCTGCGCCAGTGGGTGATGTGAATGCACCGCTGCAGGCATTGATTTTTGATTCTGTATACGATTCTTATAAGGGCGTAATTATCTTCTGCCGAATCAAAGAAGGAAGTGTGAGACGTGGAACAGCACTTCGTATGATGGCAACCGGTGCGGTGGAAGAAGCTGTAGAGGTAGGATATTTCGGTGCAGGACAGTTTATCCCATGCGAAGAACTGACTGCAGGAATGGTTGGTTACATCACTGCCAGTATCAAAAATGTAGCAGATACCCGTGTGGGTGATACCATAACAGATGATACCAACCCATGCGCAGAGCCGCTTCCGGGATATAAGAAAGTAAATCCGATGGTTTACTGTGGACTCTATCCGGCTGATGGAGCGAAGTATCCGGATCTTCGTGATGCATTGGAAAAATTGCAGTTAAATGATGCTTCCTTATTTTATGAACCGGAAACATCCATTGCTTTGGGATTTGGTTTCCGCTGTGGATTCTTAGGTCTGCTTCATTTGGAAATTATTCAGGAGCGTTTAGAGAGAGAATATAATCTGGATTTGATTACCACGGCACCAAGTGTTATTTATAAAGTTCACAAGACGAATGGAGATATTATAGAATTGACTAATCCATCCAATCTTCCGGATCCTGCAGAGATTGATTATATGGAAGAACCTATGGTAAAAGCAGAGATTATGGTTACCACAGAGTTTATCGGTCCAATTATGGACTTGTGTCAGGAACGACGCGGTGAATATCAGGGTATGGAATATATGGAGACTACAAGAGCGCTGCTGACTTATCATTTACCATTGAATGAGATTATATATGATTTCTTCGATGCACTGAAATCACGTTCCAGAGGATATGCTTCTTTTGATTATGAGATGCTTGGATACCAGAGAAGTGAGCTGGTAAAATTAGATATTCTGGTAAATAAAGAAGAAGTCGATGCGCTGTCCTTCATTGTATTTTCAGGAACAGCATATGAACGTGGAAGAAAAATGTGTGAAAAGTTAAAGAAAGAGATACCAAGACAGTTGTTCGAAATTCCGATTCAGGCAGCTATTGGCAGTAAAGTAATTGCCCGGGAGACTGTAAAAGCAATGCGCAAAGATGTACTTGCAAAATGTTACGGTGGTGATATTTCACGTAAGAGAAAACTTCTGGAGAAACAGAAAGAAGGAAAGAAGCGTATGCGCCAGGTAGGTAATGTGGAAATTCCGCAGAAAGCCTTCATGAGTGTGTTGAAATTAGATGATGAGTAAGACGTGATTAGAACTGTCCATCAGTGTTGCAGTCGACAATGCTGGCGGGCAGTTTTTATCTTGAAAGTAGATAAAGCCTCGGGCGGATTGCAGAGTATCTTACATGTCGGGAAAGAGAGGGTGTAATGGAATTATATATACACATTCCGTTTTGCAAACAAAAATGTAATTACTGTGATTTTCTCTCATGGAATGGAGAGGCAAAACAGCGGGAAGAATATGTACAGGCACTTTTAAAAGAAATTACAGCGGTAAAAGAAAAGAAGGAAGTTACCAGTATCTTTATCGGTGGCGGAACTCCTTCGATACTGGAACCGCAGCAGATGAAGCGAATCATGGAAGGCATTCATGAAAAATTCAAACTGAGAGAAGATGCAGAAATAACCATAGAAGCAAACCCGGGAACCATAACCAGGGAAAAATTAGAAGCATACAGAACTTGCGGAATCAATCGAATCAGTTTTGGACTACAGTCTATTCATGAGGATGAATTGAAACTTTTAGGAAGAATTCATACATTTAAAGAGTTTGAGGAAAGCTATCATATGGCCAGACAGGCAGGATTTCAAAATATAAATATTGATTTGATTATGGCAGTTCCCAACCAGACCATGGACCGCTGGAAAGAGACTCTTCAGACGATAACGGCTTTAAAACCAGAACATATCTCAGCATACAGCCTGATAATCGAGGAAGGAACCCCATTTTATGAGATGGATTATGAGTTCTCGGAAGACTTGGAACGGGAAATGTATGAAGAAACTAAGAACTATCTAAAAAAACAAGACTATCAGCAATACGAAATTTCTAATTTTGCCAGACCAGGTTACTCATGTCGCCACAATCTCGGATATTGGGATAGAGAAGAATATCTGGGACTGGGATTAGGCGCAGCTTCCTTGATAGATGAGCAGCGCTGGAATAATACCCGTGATATTTTAGCATACTTATCCTATGCGAATGAACCAGAAAAAATACGAATAAATCAGGAAGTTCTTATGGAGCGTGAGCAGATGGAAGAATTTATGTTCCTGGGACTTCGAAAGACTGCAGGAGTGTCGGTGAAAAAATTTCAGGAGAAGTTTGGTGACGATATTAAGACCGTGTATGGTAGGCAACTGGAGAAACTGACCAGGGATGGACTTTTGGAATATGATGAGCATAGAGTCTGGCTGACGGAGCGGGGGATATCGGTGAGTAATTATGCTATGGCAGAATTCCTGTTTGATGACGAGTGATAGGAGCAATTACCTTGTTTCAAGAATAAGAAGAAAAAGGTGAGAAAAGAGAACAAATGTTTGCAAAAGACCGCTTGATGTAGTATACTGCAAGAAGAAACACATAAAGAAGAAACACATAAAGATAGATTAAGAGGAGTTTTACAATGTCAGACAAACATGATAAAAAACAGTTTATAAAAATCAGAGGAGCCAATGAGAATAACCTGAAAAACCTGGATGTGGATATTCCAAGGGATGAATTAGTAGTGCTTACCGGACTTAGTGGTTCGGGAAAGAGTTCGTTGGCATTTGATACCATTTATGCGGAAGGTCAGAGAAGATATATGGAATCTCTGTCATCCTACGCGCGTCAATTTCTTGGACAGATGGAGAAACCAAATGTAGAAAGTATAGAAGGGCTTTCGCCGGCCATTTCTATAGATCAGAAGTCAACGAACAGAAATCCACGTTCTACTGTAGGAACTGTTACAGAAATTTATGATTATCTTCGTTTGCTGTATGCGAGAATTGGTATTCCGCATTGTCCAAAGTGCGGAAAAGAGATAAAGAAGCAGACAGTTGACCAGATGGTAGATATCATTATGAATATGCCAGAACGTACAAAGATCCAGTTGTTAGCCCCGGTAGTACGCGGAAGAAAAGGCCGTCATGAGAAGGTCTTAGAACGTGCGAAAAAAAGCGGATTTGTCCGTGTATTAGTTGATGGAAATCTATATGAATTAACAGAGACAATTACGTTAGATAAGAATATTAAGCATAATATAGAAATCGTTGTAGACCGTCTGGTTGTTAAAGCTGGTATACAGAAACGTCTTACAGATTCGATAGAAACTGTTATGGGATTATCTGATGGATTGCTCATGGTGGATACCATGGATGGAAATATTATGAATTTCAGCCAGAGTTTTTCCTGCCCGGATTGCGGAATCAGCATTGATGAGATTGAACCACGCAGCTTTTCTTTTAATAATCCATTTGGTGCCTGCCCAAGCTGTTTCGGATTGGGATATAAGATGGAGTTTGATCCGGAATTAATGATTCCTGACCCATCGGTAAGCATCGCAGATGGGGCCATTACGGTAATGGGATGGCAGTCCTGTACAGATAAGAAGAGTTATACGAGAGCAATTCTCGATGCGCTTGCCAAAGAATATAAGTTTAGTCTGGATACACCATTTCAGGATTATCCACAGAAAATTAAAGATGTACTTATATATGGAACAAATGGTAAAGAAGTTAAGGTTTATTATAAAGGCATGCGAGGAGAAGGCATTTACGATGTAGCCTTCGAAGGTCTGATTAAAAATGTAGAACGTCGCTACCGTGAGACAAATTCTGACTATACGAAACAGGAATACGAGACATTTATGCGAATTACCCCATGTCCTGATTGCCACGGACAGCGTCTGAAACCAGAATCACTGGCTGTGACAGTAGGTGATAAAAATATATATGAAGTGACATCCCTTTCCATAGAGAGACTACAGAAGTTCTTTAACGAAATTCAGCTTAGTGAGCAGCAGCTTTTAATTGGAGAACAGGTATTAAAGGAAATAAAAGCGCGTATTAACTTCCTCATGGATGTAGGCCTGGAATATCTGACACTGTCCAGAGGAACAGCAAGTCTGTCCGGCGGGGAAGCTCAGCGTATTCGTCTGGCAACGCAGATTGGTTCCGGTTTAGTAGGCGTCGCATATATCCTGGATGAGCCAAGTATCGGACTTCATCAGAGAGATAATGATAAACTTTTAAAAACATTAAAGCGTCTTCGTGATTTGGGAAATTCTGTAATTGTAGTAGAACACGATGAAGATACGATGCTGGAAGCAGACTGTGTTGTGGATATCGGTCCCGGTGCAGGAGAACATGGTGGAAAACTGGTGGCAATTGGAACTGCCGAAGATATTATGAACTGTGAAGAATCCATAACAGGAGCATACCTTAGCGGTCGTATGAGCATACCGGTACCAAAGACTCGTAAAAAACCTACGGGATATCTGAAAATCAAACAGGCCGAGGTAAATAATTTAAAGAAGGTCAATGTAGATATACCGTTGGGAATCGTAACCTGTGTTACGGGAGTGTCAGGTTCAGGAAAGAGTTCTCTGGTAAATGAAGTGCTCTATAAGACCCTTGCAAGAAAGTTAAACCGTGCTCATGTGATTGCGGGAAAATGCAAAGCCATTGAGGGGATTGAACAATTAGATAAAGTTATTGATATTGACCAGTCACCAATTGGTCGGACCCCTCGTTCGAATCCAGCAACTTACACAGGTGTATTTGACCAGATTCGCGATCTGTTTGCATCTACCAGTGATGCAAAAGCAAAAGGTTATAAAAAGGGAAGATTTAGTTTTAATGTAAAAGGCGGACGTTGCGAGGCCTGCTCAGGTGATGGGATTTTAAAAATCGAGATGCATTTCCTGCCGGATGTCTATGTTCCTTGTGAAGTGTGTCATGGAAAACGATACAATCGAGAAACATTAGACGTGTTGTACAAAGGCAAGAGTATCTATGATGTGCTTGATATGACTGTAGAAGAGGCACTTACTTTCTTTGAAAACGTTCCTTCTATCTATCGCAAAATCCAGACACTATATGATGTGGGATTATCCTACATTCGTCTGGGACAGCCATCCACCACATTATCCGGTGGAGAAGCCCAGAGAATAAAACTGGCAACAGAACTTAGCCGAAGAAGTACCGGTAAGACAATTTACATTCTGGATGAGCCCACAACAGGACTACATTTTGCAGATGTTCACAAGCTGACAGAAATCCTGCAGCGACTGGCTGAAGGCGGTAATACAGTGGTAATCATCGAACACAATCTGGATGTAATCAAAACAGCAGACTATATCATCGACATAGGCCCAGAGGGCGGAGATAAAGGCGGACAGATTATTGCCACCGGAACCCCAGAGAAGATAGCGAAGAATCCGGTGTCATATACAGGGAAATATATTGCGAAATACTTGAAGTAGGCGGGGGCCCCTGCTCCGCCCAACCCCCAACTGCCGTGGCGTCCTTTAGCGTCCTTTCCCCACCTCACCCCCAAAAAGAAAAAAAATCCCCAAACCCCTTTTCATTTCCCAAACCTTTGTTTATAATAGGAAAGAAGTAAGAGAAGTTCGAAAGGGGAATTCCATGGCATTAGAAATGGGAATTGATTTAGGTACATCATATATACTGGTGTATGCTAAAGGAAAAGGCATTGTATTAAAGGAGCCATCAGTAGTGGCTTATGATAAAGATACAGATAAAGTCCGCGCAATAGGCGAGGAAGCACGTCAGATGATTGGCCGTACACCGGGTAATATTGTTGCTGTGCGTCCACTTCGTCAGGGAGTTATTTCAGATTATACGATTACAGAGAAGATGCTCAAGCATTTCATTCAGAAAGCAATGGGTAAAAAAGCATTTCGTAAGCCACGTATTTCTGTATGTGTTCCAAGCGGAGTGACAGAAGTAGAAAAACGTGCAGTAAAGGAGGCAACTTATCAGGCGGGAGCCAGAGAAGTGGCTATTATTGAAGAACCTGTAGCAGCAGCGATTGGAGCAGGTATTGATATTACCAAACCATGCGGGAATATGATTGTGGATATAGGTGGAGGAACTACGGATATTGCAGTCATCTCATTGGGGGGAACGGTTGTTTCTGACTCTATCAAAGTGGCAGGTGATGACTTTGATGAAGCCATAGTGCGTTACTGCAGACGACATCATAATCTGTTTATCGGTGAACGTACAGCAGAAGACATTAAGATTCGTATTGGAACCGCATATAAGCGTGCAGGTGTAGAGACCATGGAAGTAACCGGACGAAATGTTATCACGGGGCTTCCAAAGAAAGTTACTTTGTCTTCAGAGGAAATCAGAGAGGCATTTAAAGATGCTACTACTAAAATCGTAGAGGCAGTCCACGGAGTGTTGGAGAAGACACCACCTGAACTTGCCGCAGATGTAGCAGAGCGGGGAATCATATTAACTGGAGGCGGTGCATTATTAAATGGTCTTGAAGAGGTCATTGAAGAACGTACCGGTATCAGCACAGCAACCGCAGAAAACCCAGCGATTGCAGTAGCAGTGGGAACTGGAAGATATGCGGAGACCATAGCAAAGTTAGGACAATAAGATGCAGGATACAGTAGAAGGATATATTAATCATATTATATTTCGAAATGAGGATAATGGATATACAGTACTTTCAATGATTGTGGATGGAGAAGAGCTTACTTGCGTAGGCTTTTTTCAGTATATCAGTGAAGGCGAAACCATAGAGGCTAAGGGCAGTTACACAGAGCATGTGTCCTATGGACAGCAGTTTAAGATTGAGTCCTACGAAACTAAGATTCCGCAGGATGCGCTTGCCATGGAACGATATCTGGGTTCTGGAGCAATCAAAGGTCTTGGTGTTGCTTTGGCGGCACGTATAGTGCGTCGGTTTGGAGAAGATACGCTGAGAATCATGGATGAAGAGCCGGAACGTCTGGCAGAAATCAAAGGAATCAGTGAGCGTAAGGCGAGGGAAATCGCTCAGCAGGTGGAAGAAAAATCCGATATGCGTAAAGCGATGATTTTTCTTCAGCAATATGGCATCTCCGTTGCTCTGGGAGTGAAGATTTATCATAAATATGGACAAGCGATGTATCAGATTCTCAGAGAAAATCCATATCGTATGGCAGAAGATGTAGAAGGAATCGGTTTTAAAATCGCAGATGAAATTGCAGGACGAATTGGCATACACACGGATTCTGATTACCGAATTCGAAGCGGTATCTTATATGTACTTCTGGGAGCCGCTCAGGAGGGACATATTTATCTTCCGAAAGATGTACTGCTGCGCCGCACCTCACAGCTGCTGGGCGTGGAAGCACAATATATGGAAAAGCACCTGATGGATATGGCGATTGACCGGAAACTTGTATTAAAAACTTTCAATAATTCGGAGAGCAGCATACATGCAGCGAATATTGAACAGTCAACAAATGAAATACAGGCAGATATTGATTCTGGCTGGAATGCATATTTTGATGAAAAACCGGATACAGAGCAGGTTTTTGTATATGCTTCATCGTATTATCATCTGGAACTGGATACAGCCAGAATGCTGTGTGAGTTAAATGTATCTACTCATGAGGATACAGAACGGATTCGAAGAACTTTGCAGCGCATTGAGCAGGAAACACATACGGAATTAGATGAACTTCAGCGTCAGGCAGTTGTAGGCGCTGTGGAAAATGGTGTTATGGTAATTACCGGAGGACCGGGTACCGGTAAAACTACAACCATCAATGCTATTTTGCATTATTTTGAATTGGAAGGTTTAGACATTATGCTGGCGGCACCTACGGGGCGAGCTGCGAAGAGAATGACAGAAGCAACAGGCTATGAGGCTAAGACCATACATCGTTTGCTGGAATTTTCCGGCGGAGTAGAAGAATCTTCAAGCAGTGTACATTTTGAACGAAACCAGGAAAACCCATTGGAGGCTGATGTGATTATCATAGATGAGATGTCCATGGTAGATATTCATTTGGTGCATGCGCTGTTAGCAGCGGTTGTAGTAGGAACACGACTGATTCTCGTGGGAGATGTGGATCAGCTCCCTAGTGTTGGACCAGGAAAAATATTGGAAGATATCATTCGTTCAGATACATTTCCGGTTGTAAAATTGACGAAGATATTCCGTCAGGCATCAGAGAGTGATATCGTAGTAAATGCCCACCGCATCAATCAGGGAGAGCCTATAATCTTAGATAATAAGAGCCGCGATTTCTTTTTCCTGAAACGCTACGACGCCAACATCATTCTTCGTGTATTAGTGGCACTTATTCAGGAAAAACTGCCAGGATATGTGGATGCACAGCCCTTTGACATACAAGTACTGACTCCTATGCGTAAGGGGATTCTTGGTGTGGAAAATCTGAATATAATATTACAAAGGTATTTAAATCCTGCAGATTCTCAGAAAGCAGAACGGGAATTTGGCAGTGGTCTCTTCCGTGAAGGTGATAAAGTTATGCAGATAAAAAATAATTACCAGTTGGAATGGGAAGTTCGAGGAAAATACGGAATTCCTACGGAGAGGGGTGTCGGTGTATTTAACGGCGACATGGGAATTATTCGGGAAATTAATACGTATGCAGAGACTTTGGAGATAGAGTATGATGAAGGCAGAGTTGCAGAGTATTCCTTTAAACAGCTGGATGAATTGGAACTTGCATATGCTGTAACCATACATAAATCACAGGGAAGTGAATATCCGGCAGTAATTCTTCCGCTGCTTGGGGGACCGCGTATGCTCTTAAATAGAAATCTGCTTTACACAGCAGTAACCAGGGCCAGAAAATGCGTGACCATAGTAGGAAGTGAAGAAACCTTCAATCAGATGGTAGAACATGAAAATCAGAATCGCCGTTACACATCTTTGGCAGAGCGAATCTGGGAAATATAACAGATAATAGTATATAAACAATTCACAAGTATCACATACAAATGCCTCAGAAATATAATTGCTGAGGCATTCCTGACCAATATCGGTAAAATATATCCCATAAATAAAAAACATAAATTTCTTTCAAAAGAAAATACAGCAAAATAAAGGAAGTGAAGAAAAATGTCAAATAATATGTCAAAGATAATAGGTGATATATTGTATCCCCCCAGATGTCCGGTCTGTCATGAGATAGTGGGAAAACGGACACAACTGGCATGTCCTGAATGCTTGAAAAAACTTCCGCTGGTAGTGGAACCGCGATGTAAAAGCTGCGGGAAACCTTTAAGGAACAGGGAGACAGAGTACTGCCGGGATTGCAAAAATCACTCTCACGAATATACGCAGGGAATTGGAATTTTTGCTTACAATCAATTGATGCAGCAATCTATAGTCCTTTGGAAATACCATGGCCGCCAGGAATATGGCAAATTCTATGCTTTCTGTATAAAAAAATATGCAGCTCCTTATATCTTGCGCTGGAATCCCCAGCTGATTATCCCTGTTCCAATTCATAAAAAACGTCGAAGAATGAGAGGTTTTAACCAGGCAGAAATGCTGGGCGAATTACTTGAGAAAGCAACCGGAATCCCCATGGATACAACACTTGTAGAACGGACAGAATACACGAAAGCTCAGAAAAAACTTAATCCAGAAGAACGCCGTCATAATCTTCAGCATGCATTTACTATAACAAGAACACAAATTCCATTCAAAAGAATATTGATTCTGGATGACATCTATACTACAGGGAGTACAATAGATGCAATTACAAGATTACTGAAACAGGCAGGTGCGCAGGAAGTCTACTTCATCACAGTCTGTATAGGATATGGGGAAGCATAAAGAAAATAGCAAATGAAAAAAAACTTTCCCATGTATAGGATTTATGGTAAAATAATAAAGATAGTACAAAGTGGAGAGGATAGATATTATGATAAATAATAGAAGAATTCATCTCATGACACAGCTTACGCGTTACGAAGAAGGTGAAGGAAGTCGTATGATTCCGGTCAGCCGTTATTCCAGAAGAGATTTCATCGGAGTTGCGCTAATCAAGAATTTCTTTTTAATAAGTTTTGCCTATGTGTTGATTCTTACATTAATAATAGGTTCTAACTTGGAATATGTAATAGAGAATCTTTATAATTTTAATTATGTAGCTATAGGCGCCTTGATAATCATGGGATATATCATATTGTTAGGTGTATATTCATTAATTATATATGTGTACCGTGCATCTGTATACCGCAGAGCATCCAATAGTGTACGCAACTACACTGTGCAGCTGAAAAATCTGTCAAAGTTGTATGCGGATGAAGAAAGAAAGACAACAGGCGGCAGACGTAAAAGGGAGGGACGGTAATGGATATACTGATAGAATTTAAGGAAAAACTGGCAGGTTTATATGCAAAGAGCAGTAATTATTTGCTTCCGGTCATTAAATTTGCATTTGCACTGTTTTCATTTAGCTGTATTAATCATACATTGGGATATTTTGGACTTCTAAATAACATATTTATTGTGTTGTTGTTAAGTCTGATTTGTGCCATTATGCCATGGACAACAATTACTGTGTTCTCCGGGCTTTTGGTAATAGGCCATTGTTTTCTGCTGGGATACGAAACCGCAGGATTTGCGATTATTGTGATTATGCTTATGGGCATACTTGCACTTCGATTTTGCGGAAAAGCCAATATTGCACTGGTGCTTATGCCACTGGCATTTGGAGCGCAATTTCCAAGTGTGATTCCATTGATTATGGGTCTGGTAGCAGGACCGGCAGCGGCATTGGCAGTAGCGTGTGGTACGGTAGTATATTATTTTATCCACTTTGTCAGTGTGCAGGGTGAGGCATTGAAATTTACAGAAATTGCAGATGTACCGGCTAAGTTACAGCTGTTGGTTACAGGCGTTATGCAGAATACAGAGATGTATCTGGCCATGATAACCTGTGTGGTTATTCTTCTGGCAGTTTATGTGATTCGCAGATCATCTACGAACTTCTCATGGAGTATTGCTATTGTGGCAGGTGCAGTAATTTACATACTTCTTATGTGTGGCGGCAGTTTATTTATGGATGTGAGTATGTCGCTGCCAACTGTTTTAGTCAGTGCAGCAGGAAGTTGTGTGTTTGCTTTCTTTGCTAAATTCTTTTTGTTTCATGTGGACTATCGAAAAAGCCAGAATATTCAGTTTGAAGATGATGAGTATTACTATTACGTAAAGGCAGTCCCGAAGATTACTTCTGCAAAAACAAAGAAAAATGGAAAGAAAAGATATGTTCCGGCAGTAGAGAGAGCCGTAGATACAGATAATAAAAATACAAAAACGACAAAACCGCTTACGGGTACCCAGGAGATGCCTGAGGTATCTGATCAAAATCCTGAAAAGAAAGAAGACGGATTCGATGTGGATGATTACAAAAAAGACCAGGGTTTTGAGTATGTGGACTTTGAAAGTAAGCTGGAAGATAATTTAAAAAATTTCTAGTTGGGACAGAAACATTACCTGAAAATGAAAAAAGAAAGGATGTGAGGAAGTGAGTGGATTATTAGATACAGTATTGAGTTTTTTGGAGAAGATGTCATTTCCTCAGATTCGTATTATTGACATTGTACAGATTGCAATTATCGCTGTATTTTTATACTACTTCTTCGTATGGGTGAAGAGTACAAGAGCGTATTCACTGATCAAAGGTATCTTGGTCGTTCTGGCATTTGTACTGATAGCGCAGATTTTAGGCATGGATACGATCCTTTGGATCACACAGAATCTGGCAACATTTGCATTGATTGCAGTAATTGTAATCTTTCAGCCGGAACTTCGTAAAGTGCTGGAATCTCTGGGACAGAAAAATTTTGTGACATCAATTATACCTTCCGGAAAAGAAGAAAAGCAGCGTTTTGATGATAAGACAATTTCAGAATTAGTTCGTGCCAGTTTTGAAATGGCTGAAGTGAAGACCGGAGCATTGATTGTATTAGAACAGGATATTGTCTTAAAGGAATATGAAAACACTGGAATACCGCTGGATTCCATATTAACCAGCCAGCTGTTGATTAATATCTTTGAACACAATACTCCCCTGCATGATGGTGCGGTATTGGTGAGAGATAACCGTATTGTGGCTGCGACCTGCTATCTTCCGTTGTCAGAAAGTACAAATTTGAGTAAAAAACTGGGAACCAGACATAGAGCCGGCCTTGGGATCAGTGAAGTGAGTGATTCACTTACAATTATCGTGTCTGAGGAAACCGGACGCGTGTCCACAGCATACAGAAGTGAATTGAAAACTGGACTTTCTACCAGTGAATTGAGGGAACAGCTTTATGCTCTTCAGAAAGATAAACCTGCAGAAACCGTAAAATTCAGACTGTGGAAAGGAAGAGACAAAAATGAAGAAACATCTAACAGATAATCTCAGCCTGAAAATCATGTCTATAGTATTAGCTATTCTGGTTTGGTTTATAGTGGTAAATGTAGATAATCCCATAACTACCAGAACTATAGATGGAGTTACCATCAAAGTATTAAATGGTAATTATATAGAAGAAATGGGAAAAAGCTATAGTGTAACAGAAGGTAGGGATGAAATATCCGTAAGCGTAACAGGAAAACGTTCTATTGTGGAAAAACTAGACGCAGATGATTTCACTGCGCAGGCGGACCTGACACAGATTATCAATATGGATACAGATCCTATTATGGTTCCCATTACGGTTACCTGTTCTAACTCAGAAGTAACCAGAATAACACCTCGTACACAGGCAATGGCTATCAATATTGAGAATATGACCAGTGCAGATTTCATTATTTCTGCCAGTGAAGGTGATACACGTCCGGCCAGAGGGTATGAAGTAGGAGAATTGAATGTAGATCCGGAGCGTATTACTATTACAGGACCGGAATCTACGATTAATAAGATTGATAATGTGGTGGCTCAGGTTGATGTGTCAGATATGGATAGTGACAGTGTACTATCGGCACCGCTTAAGATTATTGATAAGAACCAGGACACAATGCCTGATTCTGAAACACAGTATTTGCGATACAGTATTTCAGATGCCATAGTGGATGTACAGGTTGTACTCTGGAAAGTAGTAAGTGAAATTTCCATATCAGCGGACTATTCCGGAAGACCGGCCAGTGGATATCAGGTATCGGAAGTTACCACTACACCATCAGTTATATCCTTAGCTGGTTCTGCGGAGGCATTGGCGCAGTTAGAATCAGAAGGCAATGTACTTTCAATTCCAAGGAGTGTGATGGATGTAGCAGGCGAATCGAAAGATAAAGAAGTGAAGATAGATATCACGGAATATCTGCCGGATGATGTGATTCTTCCTGAAGAAGTAAGCTCATCAGTTATTATCAGAGCCAATATACTCCCTGTGGGAAGTCAGGAATTCCAGATACAGACAAGTAACATTATGGTGAATAATAAGCCAGGCGGCGACAGTGTTCGATTTAAGAATGAGAAACTGTCTATTCGAATTAAAGGTATTGAAGCAGAACTTAGTAATCTGTCTACAGATCAGATAATAGCAACAATCGACTTGAATGGACAGACGGAAGGCGAGATAGATGTGCCGGTAACCATACAGCTCCCAACTGGATATGAGCTGGTAGAGAATGTGACCGTAGGACTGGTACTGGAAAAAACGGTTGACAATACAGCATCAAATGTAGTAGAATCAACTAGCGAATAGGGAGAAAAAATGATATGGTAAGTGAAAAAGTTACAATTAAAAATCCAACCGGACTTCATTTGAGACCTGCAGGTATTCTGTGTAAAGAATCCATGCAATTCAAATCATTAATTACGTTCACTTTTCGGGATGGAACTGCAAATGCAAAAAGTGTATTGAGTGTATTAGGAGCCTGCGTAAAATGCGGTGATGAGATAGAACTGGTGTGTGAAGGCGAAGATGAAGAACAAGCTTTGGCAACCGTAGTAAAAGCAATTAAGGACGGATTGGGAGAGTAGATTATTCGAAATTCCATCAATGGAGAAAAAGCTTCGGGAGGAAATCTTGGAGCTTTTTCTTTTGAAGCGCAAAAAGAAAGGAAATACAAATGAGTTTATATTCAGTAGTAGTACCGGTATACAATTCAGAACCAACATTACAGGAACTGTATGACAGAGTCAGTGCAGTATTTGATAATACAATTCATCAGGATTTTGAACTGATTCTTGTGGATGATGGCTCCAAAGATGGTTCTTATGAAAAGATGGAACAGCTAAAAGAAAAAGACGACAGAGTGAAGATTGTTCAGATGGCTAAAAACTTTGGACAGCATCCAGCTCTTTTATGTGGATTCTCTTTTGCAAAAGGGGATTTTATTATTACCATGGATGATGATTTACAACATCCGCCGGAAGAGATTCCGAAGCTTGTTGCGGTCATGAATGAGCGTGATGATGTAGATGTTATTATTGCAAAATATAAAGGAAGAAAACATAATATAATTCGCAGATTGGGAACAAAAGTATCTGTATATGCTACGTCTAAGATGCTAAAGAAGGATCCAAATCTGGAAATAACCAGTTTTCGTCTGATTCGCCGATTTATCGTGGATGCCATACTCGGTATGGATGTACATCTGCCTCAGATCGGAAATCTGCTGGTACAGACTTCCAATCGAATTATCAATGTGGAAGTGAGCCATGACGCCAGAAAATATGGAAAAAGTGGATATAGCTTCAGCAGGCTTGCCCATGATCTGGTGTATGATATACTATCCAATTCAGCGTTCCCTCTAATTGTAGTTCGAGATATTGGAATTGTCAGTTTTCTGGTTAGTATGATATTAGCTATTTATTATATGGTTAAGTACTTTTGCTTTGGCAGTCCGGTACAAGGCTGGACTACGCTGGTTGTCTTAGTCACCATGTATTCAGGCATAACACTTCTGGCAGTGGGTGTTATTGGACAGTACCTTATGAATATTTTGGAAGAAGCGCGAAAGATGCCAAATTATACTATTCGAAAAAAGGACATTTAGATAATGAGAGAAATCGGTGGATATTTTGAAATGGAAAATCTGAAGGGTGAGGAGTATTATCCGGAACTGCTTCCTATGAACTTAGGAAGAACAGCTTTGCTTTATCTCCTTAGACTTCGGAAGGCAGATTCTGTTTATTTACCATATTTTTTATGTGATTCCGTAATAGATGCCTGTAAAAGGCATAATTACGGAATTCGTTTTTATCATACAGATGAGAATATGAGACCGGTAGGATTAACTTCTCTCCGTGAAGCAGAGTACCTGTATCTGGTAAATTATTACGGTCAGCTCACAGATGAACAGATTCTGGAAATGAAAGAAAAATATGGAAGAGTCATAGTGGACCATGTGCATGGATTCTTTCAGAAACCGCTTAAAGGTGTGGATACGCTGTATTCCTGCAGAAAGTTTTTTGGATTGTCAGATGGTGCGTATCTTTCTACAGAACTTGAGCCAACGATTAAGCTGGACACGGATTATTCTGCTTCGCGGCTGACTCATATTCTGGGACGCTATGAGAAGGACGGCAGCACCTATTATCAGCAGATGCTGGATAATGCAGCACATTATCATGAAGAAGAGCCAAAGTGGATGTCAGAGCTGACTCATAATCTGTTGAGAGGTATTGACTATGAGGGAATCAGAAAACAAAGGCAGAGTAATTTCAACACACTGGACAGTCTTTTGGGGGAAGCTAATGGCAGACAATTTCTGAATCCGGAGGGACCTCTATGCTATCCATTTTATATGAAAAATGGTATGGCAATGAGAAAGAAACTTGCGGAAAAGAAAATTTATGTACCTACGTACTGGAATAATGTGTTGAAGGATTGTGCACAGGAAACTGCAGAATATGATTGTGCGGCCAATATTCTGGCACTGCCTTGTGATCAGAGATATGGGAAGCAGGAGATGCAGATTGTGGCAGAAGAAGTGTTGAGGTTATGGAAGTATGAAAAATAGATTAATGATTTTAGGCTCATTAGGAGAATTCGTTCAGCTTGTGCAGATGGCAAAAGAACGTAATATATATACAATCGTATGCGATGGGAATGAGGATGGCCCTGCAAAAGCCTGTGCAGATAAAGCATACCATATAGATGTGCGTGATATAGATGCTGTTGCAAAGGTGTGCAAAGAGGAACAGGTGGACGGTATTGTGACTGCATTTTCCGACCTGCTTTTAGAGTGCATGGTCAAGATTGCGGCTGCGGCAGATATCCCTTGTTATCTTACCCCGAAACAGTTGCCCTGGTATCGTGATAAAGATGTTATGAAGAAAATGTTTCAGAAGCTTAATATCGGAACTCCCAGGTTTACAACTTTACAGAAGAATTTTGCGGACGCCCAATTGTCTGAGTTTCATTTCCCGGTAGTAGTAAAACCAGTAGATAAATATGGTTCCAGAGGAATCTATGTGTTAAATTCTATTCAGGAGATACGGGAATATTACGACGATTCTTGTGCATCTTCAGACAGAAAAGAAATCCTGGTAGAAGAATATCATGATGGATATGAATTTAACCTGATGTCATGGGTGAAAGATGGAAAACTGTATATTTTAAGCATAGCAGACAGGGAAAAGACACCGGTAGAAGGCAATTCGATTCCTATAAGTACCAGAAATGTCTATCCTTCATGCCTGATAAATCAGGTCTATCCGGAGGCAAAAGAAATCCTGGAGAAAGTGCTGGCTGAAACAGGACAAAAGGACGGGGAACTGTCTATGCAGTTTTTCTGGAAACCGGGAGAGGCTATTCAGGTATGCGAAGTAGCAGCACGATTTTTAGGATATGAACATGAACTTATTGAATACTGCAGTGGTTTGTCTGTGGAACAGCTGATTTTGGACTCTGTGTATGATACTAAGCAGCTGACAGAAGAACTAGAGGCTCATAATCCTTTCTTTACTACCTGCAGTGCGGTGTTGTATTTTCAGGGACGAGAGAAAGTTATTAAAGATTTGAGCGGAGCCAAAGCATGTATGCAGCAGCCTTTTGTGAAAGAAGGTTGGTTGTTCTATGAAGAGGGAGAGCAGATACAGGAATTTGTTCGTCCATACGCTGCACGGTGTTATATCGTGGGGGAAAACCGCGAAGAGATAGATAAGTATACAGACCAGATATTTGCTGATATGAGCATGCAGGGAACAGATGGTGAAGAACTGTTATACCGGAATGAAAGAATTGAGTATTAATGGATTGAGTTTAAAATTATAGATTAAGAAAGCAAACAAAAACCTGCAAAATTGAAAATTTTGTCAGGTTTTTGGTATTTATGGGTGCTAGCGTAAAATTTTATTCGGATAATGGAAAATAAATAAAAAGAGAACACCAACTTTGTGATAAAGTATTAAGCGACTAAACCAATACGGTGACAAAGAAAGGTGTTCTCTATGTATAACAGTA
>JAQVHQ010000079.1 GCA_028696165.1 Lachnospiraceae bacterium
ATCTGTATTTGTGACGAATCTTTTTAAGATTCAGGCACGAATACATTTTGTCTTGATTTGGATTTTGGGACTGATAGAATACACCTGCTGATTTTGAGCCGCAAACTGTTTAATCAGCAGACACTAAATAAAATACATTAAACAGCAACATATTTCCAACTACACTCAGCAGAGGCCCGCAGACTTATCATCTGCGGGCCTCTGCGTCCATCTTCCACAATCCCTTATGCCAATTCCTCTCTCTAATTTTATTCTCCAGTATTTTCATAAGCAATCAAAAAAGCAGCCCACCAGCTACTTCTCATAGCCAATAGACTGCCTCATATTCACTTCCATACTCAGGATAAAATCATCCCACCCGTAACTTAAACTTCTGTATCTCTTTCTCCGAAGTAACTTTCTCCATCTCGGCACCCAGATTACTCAGCTTACCTTCAAAATCTTCATACCCTCTCTGGATATAAACGATATCATCCACAATGGTAATACCTTCTGCTGCCAATCCAGCGATTACCAAAGCAGCACCAGCTCTCAAATCCGGAGAACTAATGCGGGCACCGGTAAGGCCACCAACACCATCAATGATAGCAGTATTACCCTCAACCTTAATATTTGCACCCATTCTGGATAATTCATCAACATATTTAAATCGATTCTCGAAAATGCTCTCTGTGACAATACTTGTACCTTCAGCCAATGCAAGTGTAACACCTATCTGTGGCTGCATATCTGTAGGATATCCAGGATATGGTAATGTCTTTACATGTGTTCTGGTAAGTCTCTTAGATGCCACTACACGAACAGCATCATCAAACTCTTCCACTTCACAACCGATTTCTTCAAGTTTTGCAGTAATGGCTTCCAAATGCTTCGGAATAACATTCTTCACCATGATATCGCCCTTCGTTGCTGCTGCTGCACACATGAATGTACCAGCCTCAATCATATCAGGAACGATAGAGTATGTGGATTTATGAAGAGATTCCACACCACGAATTCTGACTACGTCTGTACCGGCACCTTTAATGTTAGCACCCATACTATTTAAGAAGTTAGCCACATCAACTACGTGAGGCTCTTTTGCTGCATTTTCAATGATGGTACGTCCCTCTGCCATAGAAGCCGCCATCATGATATTAATTGTAGCACCCACTGATACCATATCCAGGAATATGTGTGCTCCATGCAGATTTTCAGCCTGAGCAATAATTGCACCATGTCTGATATCTACCTTCGCGCCCAATGCACGAAATCCTTTTAAATGCTGATCTATCGGTCTGCTTCCGATATTGCACCCTCCTGGAAGCGGTACTTCCGCCTTTTTATATTTTCCTAATAAAGCACCTAACAAATAGTAGGAAGCTCTGATTTTCTTAATGTATTCATAATCAACACTTACATCTTCAATCGTCGATCCATTGATTTTTGCTGTATGACGATCCACACGTTCCACCTGTGCTCCGATACAGGAAATGGCTTCAAGTAATACATTTATGTCATTCACGTCTGGCAGATTATCAAGACAAACAGTTTCATCTGTCATGATAGCGGCTGCAAGGATTGCCAGCGCAGCATTCTTAGCGCCACCGATTTCCACTTCTCCAACTAATGGATTGCCGCCCTTGATAATATACTGTTCCATAAATTCACCTCAATATACTTTCTATATGCGTTACTGTTTTATCATTAATTCAAAATTCACATATATCTATATCCTATACTAAACCGCTGTTTTTGTAAATATAAATTAATATTTTCTTATATTTTCCTTCATATTTACGAAATTCAATTCTGTAATTAATCTAATTTATCTATAATTGTCTGTAAAGTTTCCTCTATTGTTTTATTTTCTTCATCAATTATCATATCTGCGTATTTCTCATAAAGAACCGTTCGTTCTTCATATAAAGCTTTCAGATCCTGTCCTTCCCTTAAGACTACACCTCTTCCCTTGAGATTTCCCAACCGTTTTGTCAGCGGTTCGTAATCTAATTTCAGGTAAATAACCGTACCGATTTCTTTCAGATGCTCCATTGCTTCTTTTCCATAAATCACACTTCCACCGGTGGCAATAACAGATTTTTCCACATCAAGACTTGCATTTACCCTATTTTCTACTTGGATAAAACCATCCACACCCTTCTCTTCTATGATATCTTTTAAAAGCTTTCCTTCCTGCTCCTGGATCACAATATCCGCATCTACAAAATGAAATCCCTTCACTTTAGCAAGAATAACTCCAATTGTACTTTTGCCTACTCCCGGCATACCAATTAATACTATATTTTTCATAACTTTTCATCCTCTTGTAAAATTAAACTAAATGTCCTGAACTGACATTTTCTTTCCTATGCCTTACAGTCTGAAAATCTCAGATATATTCAGACTTTCGTACATTCTAGCATATTTTTTCTACTCTCGCCACCTAAATTCATATTTGCAATCCGTCAAAAGCTTTATCTTAAGAGTAATTAAAACAGCTTTTCCCCATTTCATGATATCTCTTATTTTCATTTGGATATATTTCTATTATAATAAAAGAAAATCAGGTAAAGGAGGCCTCCCCATGGAACGAATTATTTTTCATATAGATGTAAATTCCGCATTCTTAAGCTGGAGCGCAGTGGAGCACCTGCATCAGGACCCATCTGCCCTGGATATCCGCACGATTCCTTCCATCATCGGTGGTGACCAGAAGTCTCGTCATGGTATCGTTTTAGCAAAATCTGTACCTGCTAAAAAGTATAAAATACAAACTGCAGAGCCTATCGTAAATGCTCTGAAAAAGTGTCCAACACTTCATATAGAACCCTCGAACCATGCCATGTACAGTGAATACAGCCACAGACTTATGGAATACCTGAAGTCTATCACTCCAGACATCGAGCAGGTCAGTATTGATGAATGCTACATGGATTTTACCGGTATCGCACATCTATACGAATCTCCCATAGCTGCTGCCCGGATTATCAAGGATACCATCTATCAGACCATGGGATTTACGGTAAATGTCGGCATTTCCTGCAACAAACTTTTGGCCAAGATGGCTTCCGATTTTGAAAAGCCGAACAGGATACATACACTTTTTCCTGATGAAATTCCCGGCAAGATGTGGCCGCTGCCTGTCTCAGAACTGTTCATGGCAGGAAAATCTTCTGTTGAAGTGCTGCATAAATTGGAAATCAATACCATCGGCGACCTAGCCAATGCAAATCCGGACACTCTGGCCTCCCATTTAAAAAGTCATGGAACACTTCTGTGGGAATACGCCAACGGTATCGATGATTCACCTGTGGAAAGTGCACCATTTCAGGCAAAAGGGATCGGTAATTCAACCACATTATCACAGGATATTACGCAAGCGGACGATGCCTATCTTATCCTGCGGCAGCTTTCCGAAAAGGTAGGACAACGACTTCGTAAATCAAATCAGTATGCTCAGTCTGTCTGCGTAGAAATTAAGTATCATACTTTTGTTAGTGTCTCGCATCAGATGCAGTTGCATACTCCAACCAATGCAAATGAAATAATTTACCAACATGCCTGTGAACTCTTTGATTCACTGTGGGATTTTACGCCCATTCGTCTGCTTGGCATACGAACATCCAAGTTAATCGATGATACGGAACCGATACAGTTAAGCCTTTTTGATATAGATTTTTCTGATTTATCTAATAACAAAAAACAAGAGCAGCTTGACGCTGCCCTCGATAAAATACGTTCTAAATATGGAAAGGATGCTGTGAAACGCGGAAGCCTGCTTTAGCCATAACATCTATTTCTTTTTCTTTACACTATAGCCAAAAGTTCCCAGCAATTCACCAATACCATAATATTCACCATGGGAATAAACAATAGGCTTTGCCTTTGATAACTCGAATTTGCCGCGTTCATCCATATACTTATCATCCACATGCACTGCCAGAACTTCTGCTATATAGCAGTCATGAGAACCAAGCTCCATTTTATTTTTTACTCTGCATTCCAGATTCACTGGCGATTCCTGAATCATAGGTGCTTTCACATAAGTAGCTTTCTCTTTATGAAGATTCAAAACCTGAAATTTGTCCACGTCTTTTCCAGAACGTACCCCGCAATAATCTGTCGCATAAGCCAAATCCTCTGTAGTAAGATTAATGACAAATTCCGAAGATTCTTCTATCATCCTATGAGAATATCTTTCAGGTCTGACAGAGATGCTGACCATAGGTGGATTCGTACATATGGTTCCCGCCCATGCTACCGTTATAATATTATCCTGTCCTTCCTTATCCGTTACTGAAATCATAACAACCGGCAGCGGATAGAGCATATTACCTGGTTTCCATTCTAATTTTGCCATTTATCTTTCCTTTCATAACCACTGATATACTTCATTTTCCAGCAAATCTATCTTTTCAATTATTCTGCAATGCACTCATAAATGCCGGAATCAACTGTTTCTTTCTGGAAACTACCCCCGGCAGGTAACAGCTGTCATTGACTACATTTACGTTGAAAGCCTCTTCTACCATTTTCTTGCAATCCCCACCATAACATAATAATTCCGTTGATTCCCCAATAATATTTGTCAACATGAAGAACACCATAGATATACCATGCTTACCGCATTCTGTCTCCATAATTGGACGGATTCTGTTTTCAATCTCTTCCAGTTCATCACTGTTCATGGAATTAATCTGCCCTACACCAAAAGCAACATCACCATTAATAAATTTCTTGAAATCCTGGTAAAAGATTTCTTCTGGCTGTTTATCACTCAGATTACTTCCCGCTTTGAACATCTCTGAAGCAAATTCCTCTATCTCAATCCCTGCAATCTGTGCCAGGTCATAAGCAGCTTCCTGATCAAATTTAGTACAGGTCGGTGAACGAAACATCAGTGTATCGGAGATGATCGCTGCACACAGCAGTCCAGCGATAGACTGACTGATTTCCAGGTCTCTCTCCTGATATATCTGATAGAGAATGGTAGCGGTACATCCAACCGGCTGATTCCGGAAGAATACAGGCTGGATAGTCTCCAAAGAACCAAGTCTGTGATGGTCGATAATTTCCAGAATTTCCGCTTCTTTTATATTATCCACGGCTTGAGATTCTTCATTATGATCTACTAATATAAGCGATTTCTTCTCTATATTAATCAAGTTTCGTCTGGAAATAGTTCCTATATAATGTCCCTTTTTATCTACAATAGGAAAATCACGATGACGGTATTTTCCCATGGTATCCTTAATCACATCTGTAAATTCATCTGTCGTAAATGTTACCAGACCGGTCGTTTTCATCAAGAACTTAACCGGTATACTCTGATTAATCACACGGGCAACTGTGTATGTATCGTAAGGTGTGGTAATAACTACACAGCTTTTTTTCTTTGCCAAATCACGAATTTCCTGAGTCACCTCTGCATTGAGACATACTACGATACAGCTGGCATTACACTCAATAGCCACGCGCTGTCCTTCCACTCTGTCTCCTACGATGATTAAATCATCATCCTCAATATGCTGACGCATCAATTCTGTATTGGCAGCTCCTATCAGTACCTTTCCTCTGATAAAATATCCATGCTCATTACCCACAAGAATTTTACCCTCTAAAGTACGCGCCATACTGCGATACTGTGTTCTTGCAACAGACATAATATTTTTATCTACTGCATCCATATAATATTTGGCGATATCACTGACCGTGATAAGACCTTCCAATTTATGATCTTTATCGGTAATTGGCAGGGTAACAGCCCCACTCTCTTTCATAAGTGACCATGCCTTTTTTATGGAAATGCTCAAATCAGCATCCGGAGTCTTATGAATCTCCATATCTTTCACCTGTGTTCCCACATCAGACAGGTATCCCGGCGCATCCTGATGAAAACGTTCCAGCACATATTCTGTCTCTTCATTAATCTGTCCGGCACGTTTTGCTACATATTTTGTATTATTTGATGTTCTATTTTTAATGTCCGCATAGGCGATAGCTGATACTATAGAATCCGTGTCCGGATTTCTATGTCCTATAACATATACTTTCTTCATATGGCATCTCTCCTCTTCTCTCTGTTTCTTATAGTAGCATACTTTTCTTTTATTGGTCAATTTTATCTTATATTTATAAAAGCAAAAATTTGTATTTATCAAAAAACAATGAGAAAATATTATAATGACCTTGCATTTTTTCTTCTCAAGGTGTAATATTATAATATCAAGACGTAGTATTGAATACTACGTGTTAAAGTTAGGAGATGTTTTTATGAAATTTAAGTTAAAAGAGCCTGGAAGCGCCATTACACATGGCATAGCATTTTTACTGACAGTCTTAGGAGTTGCGCCGCTTCTGATAAAAGCAGCCAGAGAACCTGATACTCTGCACCTGATTGCATTGGGAATCTTCATACTAAGTATGATTCTTCTTTACGCCGCCAGCACAATCTACCATTCACTGGATATCAATGAGAAGGTAAACCGCCGTCTCCGTAAATTAGACCATATGATGATATTTATTCTGATTGCAGGAAGTTATACCCCTATTTGCCTAATCGTTCTGCATGGCAAAACCGGCATTATCTTATGTGCTCTGGTTTGGACTGTTGCCATTATTGGAATTGTAATAAAAGCCTGCTGGATTACCTGTCCGAAATGGTTTTCTTCTGTACTTTACATCGCCATGGGCTGGTTATGTGTCCTGGCATTTGGCCAGATTTTCAATGCCCTTTCCCACGCAGCATTTGGATGGCTGCTGGCTGGTGGTATCATCTATACAGTAGGTGGTATTATCTATGCATTGAAAGTTCCGTTATTTGATTCTAAGCATAAGAATTTTGGTTCCCATGAGATATTTCATATTTTTGTCATGTTGGGAAGTATGTGTCATTTCATTATGATGTATTTCTTTGTATCTGCCATGCCGCTGTAATAAACTTAAGTCTAAGGATTTCCTTAACATATAAAGAGAAGGCCTCATCTGCTAAATAAGCGGGTGAAGCCTTCTCTTTATTCTTTACAAAATAACTGTCTATCTGCGCTCAAGATTAAATCCTCTTTCTGGGCTCTCGTCATACGTTTTATATGATATTCTCTGCTCATAGCTTCTTCTTTTGTCTTAAATTCTTCATAATACACCAGCGATACCGGCCTTCGGGACTTTGTATATTTTGCGCCTTTTCCCTGATTATGCACCTGCATCCGTTTTTCTAAATCATTCGTCCAACCTGTATACAAAGTGTTATCTTTGCATTTAACTATATATGTATAATTCATCTTCAACCTCAACTTTATCTTATATATGATATATGTATCGGTTCTATGGCAAATCACCGGGATAAACCATAAAACCGCATATATAAAGCAATCGACCTGACTTGTATCTTATCTAAAGATTGAAAAGCATGTAATCTCTTCGACTGCGAACTTTTCATATCCTATTATACGCTATTTTCCCATTTTTGTGATAATTCTCTATCTTAATTTTTAAGCTTTATTTACAGGCAATCTTTATTTTATAGGCATCTTAGTTAGGGAAGATATACTATCGGATCGATATTTGTATCATCTTTTGTCATGGCAAAATACAGATTCAGCCCTTCTTTTGTATAGTATTTTGTCGGTTCACTGATAGTTCCAATCTGTGTCCCTGCTGCAACAATCTGATTTTCAGTAACCGATATATCTTTTAGCTGTCCATATATTGCATAATATCCATTTCCCATGTCCATGGTCAGTGTGTTACCGGTTTCCGCATTTTCTTCGATAGAAAGTACTTTGCTGTTCGCCACTGCTGCCACCGGTTCCTCAATCTGTGCACTAATAATCAGGGCGGGATTGTATTTATACTCATCTAATGTAGAAAAATAAACTGCTTTATCCATGCTGTAATCCATCAACACGCTCCCACTGACCGGCCATTGAAGCAATGTCTCTTCTGTAAAATCAAGCGTTGGTTCTACCGTTGTCTGGGCTGTCTCCGTTGTATCTTGTTCTGTTTCTGTCTGTAAGTTGGAGTCACCGTCTTCTTCTGATTTAGCATCCTGTGCGCCTGTATTTACTTCCTCTGTATCCTGACTTTCCTTCACCGCCTCTACATCACTGGTAGAGACATCGGTGCTTTCTTCCTGTACATCCTGCGTATCTTCTTCTGAATCCACAGATTGATTTGTGTCTTTCTTTGCTTCTTCCTGCTGATTTTCTTCTGTCTTTGCCATATTCTGATCTTTCGTATATCCCTTAGACTGGTATACTGTCAGCACGGTCAATACTGCAACTACCAAAAGGGCAATGCTCATGCTTAATCGAATTGTTTTTTCTTTCTTTGTCATATTCTTCACCTCTACCTATTTCTTATGGATTCCCTTATAGGTTTTCCAGAATATACAAAGTTATTCAATAATTGCCTTTGGAAAATAATATTTTAATATTTCTTCATACATATAGCCCTCTTTAGCAAGCAGATTTGCCCCATACTGGCTCATTCCCAGTCCATGCCCCACACCTTTACACACAAATACTATCTCATTCTCATAATTTTCCACTGTAAAACAACTGGAATTCAGATTTAATTTAAGACGAAATTCTTCTCCTCCTACTTCCACATCTCCCACCTGCATTCGGAGGACATACCCCACTTCATCTGTTGAGAGAATCTTTATCTGACTTTCCAATGCTTCCCGTGTTATATGCGCCTGTGGATAGGATTCATTTAAGCAAATAACAAAGGTCTCCTTATTAAAAGAAAAGCTGTCTATATAATCTGCTGAATTCGTATCCAGACTGCTGTCCACACTGCTTAGATATGCAAATTCCTCATTCATCATGGTTTCCTCACCGTTTCGCGTTTTCCCGGCGCTGACCTTATGATAGGCTGCTGAGCATAGATTTCCTCTAAACATCAAGACCTTTTCATCTGTAGTTTGAATCAGATGTTCCAGCCAGTCTAACTGACGCTGCACCTCTATATTGGTTATATTTCTTTTGTAAAACTCTTCCGCTTTTTTGAAAAACTCATCGGAAGCATTATGTACACGATAGCAATTGGTTCTTATAAGAACCGCCTGCGCTTTCAATACTTCTATTTCGTAAGACTGATTTATAGATAAATACAACATAGCCGGAAGATACTCTTCTATACACTTTTCTTTTGAAAAAATAAGCCCTTTTTGGCGTTGAAAACAACAGGTAATCAAAATTGGTATACCTATAGCACTCAACACAAAAAGAGCTGTCTTCTTCCATCTTCGTCTCATATTTTAGACCAAAGATTTCTTTATATATAGTTTATCCTCATATATTGTCCACTATGCATCAATTCATATCCAATTCTACCGGACAATGATCTGAACCTAATATTTCTGTATGAATCTTTGCATCTTCCAGGCGACTTTTCAGACATTCAGATACGATAAAGTAGTCAATTCTCCATCCGGCATTTTTCTCTCTCGCTTTGAATCGGTAAGACCACCAGGAGTAAATCTGTTCCTGGTCAGGGTAGAAATAACGGAAGGTATCGATAAATCCCTGACTGAGTAATTCTGTCATCTTGCCACGTTCTTCATCCGTAAATCCTGCATTTTTTCTATTCGTCTTAGGATTTTTCAAATCGATTTCTTTGTGAGCCACATTAAGATCTCCGCAAAATACTACAGGTTTCTTTTCTTCCAGTTTTTTCATATAGGCAAGAAAATCCTCTTCCCACTTCATACGATAATCCAGACGTGCAAGCTCATTCTGCGAATTAGGCGTATAGACCGTGATAAAATAGTAATCTTCGAATTCAAGAGTGATAACACGACCTTCCTGATCATGTTCCTCTATTCCTATACCATATGCCACAGACAGCGGCTCTATCTTTGTAAAAATAGCAGTTCCCGAATATCCCTTTTTCACCGCATAATTCCAATACTGATGATATCCCGGCAGATCTAAGTTAATCTGTCCTTCCTGAAGTTTTGTCTCCTGCAGACAGAACACATCTGCATCTATCTCCTGGAAAAATTCCATAAAATTCTTGCCCACACAGGCGCGCAGACCATTGACATTCCATGATATAAATTTCATTCTTTTCCTCCGTTTTATAGCGTGAATTTAGTTTTATTTTACCATGCTATTTCCTTTTACACCATATATAAATTCATACAGTTTTTCATACATTTTCTCTCCTTGTTCAAGTACATCCTGGCGTACTTGCTGCGTTGCTAAGTGAAACGTCGTCGTTTCATCAGCTATGCTGGCATAATACATAATATATCTGAGCCGCTCTGCAAGCCGCCGGAAGTTTTATCTTGGATGGCATAATATCTTATTGTTTTCAAATTGGGTATAAAATAAGAATTCTTCATGTCCACTGTATAGGGTACATTATACATTATAACAAATCTCTCGAGGCATATATCCAACAAAATTTGATTTCTGCCTCGCAAACCGGCTTTCCTCGAGGCATAGGTCGTAAATGGTCTCCTATATGCCACATTTCACATTTAATTTACATCAAAAGGAAACGAACTGAGGCAAAAAACTAATATGACTTCCTATATACCCCGCAAGACTATTCAGGAAATCATACGCATCCCCTAAATGAGAAATAACGGTAAATCAGATATTCTTATTTGCTTGATACACCATGATTATTTATTATTCATTTCTCTGAAATAATGTAATAATTTGCTATATTATCTACTTTTATTCAGATAATTCTGTTATAATAAAGACAAATAAAAACTATTGAAAAGGGGGTTTATATTATGTCAAGAAAGATTATAACTATTAATCGAACGTATGGAAGTAATGGCCGGCTGATCGGTAAGGCTTTAGCAGAGGAATTAGGCATCCACTACTATGATAAAGAACTTCTAAAAATCACAAGTGAACAAAATGATATCCCTTATGAAGAACTTCTGAAAGTAGATGAAAAAAGAGCCAGTCCCTGGCGTTATCCTGTAAATGATCCCTATCAGATGAATCCACAGTTTCGTTTTGATCCTTTCAATGATGTACTTTTCCGTACCCAGAGTGAAGTCATTGAATCTCTGGCTAATAAAGAAGACTGTGTCATCATCGGCCGATGCGCGAATCAGATTCTGGGCGATCGCTGTATCAGTGTATTTATTCATGCTCCGTATGAGGAAAGGGTTAAAACTGTTATGGCCAGACTGGATCGTACCGAAAAGAGTGCTCGTGCTATGATTAAAAAAGTAGACAAGGACCGACGCAGTTACTATGAGTATTTTACCGATGAAAAGTGGCTGGATATGAGTCAGTATAATCTCTGTATCGACAGCAGCCGCTTCTCTCAGGATGAGATTGTCCGCATGCTGGCAGCGATGTTCCGCGAAGACCAATATATACAATAAAAGAATTTCTTAATATTTTTTCGAATTTCTTTATTTTATAAACACATAATGGTCACAATTTCTCGGTATACTACGTATGGATAGTTGATTAACCACTCACTATCTCCCCCCTCATAAAAGAAAAGAGAGCCCCAAGCTCTCTTTTCTTTTTTTGTTCTCTATCAATAAAATCAATGTCATTTAGATAAGCATTTCGTCTGTTAGGAAAGGTATCTCACAGGTTACAAGCCTCTGAAAAATCTGTTTAGTTAAGAAAAGGCATGTGAAAACGGTTGAGATTTGAATCAGGAAAACAA
>JAQVHQ010000080.1 GCA_028696165.1 Lachnospiraceae bacterium
TTCCGACGGGGCTTATTAAAGTGCCACTACTCCAGTCACTGTCACTCTGAATAACTCAAAAATTCGATAGATTGGTACTTTGGAAGGATATATTCATTTTTTAATTACATTTTGCGGAAACTCAAGTTATAAACGGACAGAATTTGTGTTATACTCAGGAAAAGTGATTCCTATCAGCAGAAATTATGCAGATCATGTGAGGGAAGCGTTTGCTTTTTGGTCAAGAGCACAGTTATAATAAGAGGATTGACATATGGGAGAACCTGAGAGTCTATGGCAGATGTTAATATCAGTAATGCCCCCGCTGATTGTGGGGCTGATTGCACAGTGTACATTTTTCTTTACACTTATTAAAAAAAATAAAAAAACAATCTGGTTTGTGTCCTGGTATATATTCCAGTGGATTACTTTTCGAGTTATCTTTCGAGTGGTAATTGGTTATGAATACGGGGCGGCAACCTGGTTTTTTGTTACAAATTACTGGATTAGTATTTTAGCAATTATCATGCTTTGTATTATATTAAAATATGTATTTGGAAGTCCTTTTATAAAAACGATTATGGCTTTTTTGCTATCGGATGTACTGGGTAGTCTGACAGCTGTATTTGGTGTGATGGTCAGAGACGGGCTGTACAGTTATATCGAAAGAACGGCACGGAATCCATATGTGTTAGGTGCTTTGACAGCTGTTTTTTCCGGGTTGGCAAGCTTAATAGTTCTTTGGCTGCTTACGCGTCGATGGTTGTATAGATACAGAAAATTGAATATCAAAAGCAATAATAAACCCTTATGGGTTTGTGCTGTTTTGTTTATGTTCAGTGCTCCAATTTCAAATCTGTTTGGTTATATCGGTTCGACATCTATTCTAATAAATGCCCTTTTGTATCCATTATTGAGCTGTATTTTATTTACTTTTGGTTTCCTATGGTTTGGAATTCAGTATAAAAAAGAGGAAGAAGAGCGAAGGAAAGCCTATGCAAAGATTCAGCAGAATCTGATGGAGGAACATTATCATTCACTGCAAAGGCAAATAGAGATGACCAGACAGTTTCGGGATGAAATTCTAGACTACAGTCAGCGATTAGAGCATATCGCAGAGCAGGATGATATTTTGACGTACACGGATACGCTCCGCAGACAATATCAGGAACTGGAAACAAAAGTCTACTGCAGGAATGCAATATTGGACACCATGATTCATAATAAAGTGTTAAAAAGTCAGGAACAGGGTATACCGGTTGAGATTCATATGGAAGAATTTCAGTGTGGAATAATTCCAGAAATGGATATTCTAAGTATTCTGTGTAATATATTTGATAATGCCATAGAAGGCTGCGAACGTCTGGAGCGGAAAGATGATGCCTATATTTGGATGAAAGGAAAATATGCAGACGGGAAATTAACACTGGAAATGAAAAATAGTATCAATCCATCATACATAGAAACGGGGATGAAGACAGTAAAGCAGGATAAACTGACTCATGGATTAGGACTTAAGATTGTGCAAGCTGTGGTTGATAAATATCATGGAAGTATGAAAATAGAAACTATGGAAGATACCTTCTTCTTGCAGCTTATGTTGTCAGAGAATGTAAGATAAGAGCGGACATTGGAATCCGCTTTTATTTGTTTGTTCAAATTTAAAAACTAAATTAAAACTAAATTGCAAAAATGAAATTGACTTGTTTCGGTTAATATGTTAGCATTTGTTATAGATTAATTTATCAAAACGAAGTATTCACTTCGCAATAATCAAAAGTTCCGGCTATTATCAGCCAGATATTTCAAACAATGTAATTTAATAATGGAAGAAAGAAGAAATATTGGTTGATTTTTATGAACCTTCTTTTATAATATAAAGAAAAGTATTGTCTTCTTTCTTACGTCTAAGAAAGGAAGAGAATATATGGGAAAATCAGATGAAGCTATTAATGAATATTTAGCAGATCCTGTACGATTTGCAGATATGGTAAATCAGGGGCTGTTTCAGGGAACTCCAGTTCTAAATCCAGACAAACTAAAAGAAATGGACAGTGTCAGTCGCATACCTAATAGGGGAACAAAAACAAGAGATATTGTAAAAATGTATTATGATAATAGTATTATTTTTGCGATTTTAGCAATTGAAAATCAAACCAATATTCATTATGCTATGCCACTTCGATGTGCGGTGTATGATATACGTGCTTATGAAAAGCAGAGAAAAATTATTGTTAAACGACATGAGAAAAATAAGGATTTAGCAGGTGCAGAATGGTTAAGCAGGTTTGGTAAAAATGATAAATTGATTCCAACAGTCACACTTGTGTTATATTATGGAAGCGAGGAATGGGATGGGCCGGTAACTCTCCATGATATGTTAAATATTCCCGATTCATTAAAACCATATCAGAATATATTTTTTGATTATCATATAAATCTTTTGGAAATAAACAAAATTCAAAATTTGGAAGCGTATAGTGATGATTTAAAAATAGTATTGGGATTTATAAAATATCAAAAAAATGCAGAAGCATTAATGAGATATATTAAAGAACATGAAACGTTGTTTCAAACAGTTTCAGAAGAGAATTGCTTGACTATACAAGCAATTACAAAATCAGATGGCATTATGAAGTATAAATATGAAGCGAAGGAGCAGGAGGTGTTTGATGTGTGTAAAGCGTTAGAGGATTTGAAAAATCTGGGAAAAATTGAAGGGAAAATCGAAGGAAAAGAAGAAACTATATTAGAATTAGTAGAGAAGAAATTAAAAAAAGGACAGACTGTATTACAGATTGCAGAAGCACTTGAAGAAAAACCAGAATATATAGAAAAATTGATTTTGAAAATCGGGAAAGTCAAATAGAAACTATTACATAATACTATAGAGATATAAGTTGATTTTTATCAGTTATCTTTTATAATGTGTTTATAAGTGTTTTTTAAATATATAAAAGCACAACTGAAGAAAGAGGTAGCACATGGCACGTCCGGCAAAGAAAAGACGCATCTGTGAGATTCCGCAGATGAGGGGATTTGTTCCCGTGAATCCCCAAAAAACAGAGAATATTGAGATGACTCTTGATGAATATGAGACCATTCGGTTGATTGATCATCTGGGATATTCCCAGGAGGAATGTGCGGAGCAGATGAATGTTGCCCGTACAACAGTGCAGGCTATCTATGATGGAGCGAGAAAAAAACTGGCAGATGTCGTTGTAAATGGAAAAGGACTCAGTATTCAAGGTGGTGTATACGAATTATGTCCCAAAGCAGCGTCCTGTCCGGGAAAAAACTGCCATCACAATGACTGTGACGGCAGAAGATGTGATACTTGTTGTTCAGGATGTACTAATGTGTGATTCTATCTTTGTAATATAGAGGGGACAACCCGTAATATTTTTTGAACAGCTTGCTGAAGTGATATGCATCTTCATATCCCACAGAAGCAGATACCGATTGTATAGAAGCGTCCGGATTCTTGTCCAGAAGAGTCCGGGCTTTTTTCATGCGCAGACTGATTAGATAGTTAATGGGGGTATCTCCGGTTTCACTTTTAAACAGTTTGGAAATGTAAAAGGAACTTAAGTACATATTGGCGGCAATCTTATCAAGAGAAATTTTCTCCTGGTAATGTTCTTCCATATATTTCATGATTTGCTGGATAATGTAGTTTTTGCTGATGGATTTAAACTCGTAACCATCACTGCTTTCCTGGGCACGCGATTCTTCCTGAACCTGTTTTTGGTAGCGCCAAAGCAGACAGATTGTCTGGATTAAGTATGACTTTAACATAAAGTATCGTCCTTCTTCGCAGGACTTAAGTTCCAGAGCAATGTTACCGCAGAGATGCGATAGCTCCTTCTGAAATACCTCTGGGAGAGTAACCATGATTTGATAATCTGCAAATAAAGGAAAATGTCCTTTCGGGCAGTTTATAAAATCCACATTAGTAAATGCAAGATAACAGGCGGTAATTGTATGACCATGCTCTGTATCTGGAATGCTTTTGTGATACATACCAGGATTGAATATGATGACACTTCCTTCTGTTACGGGATACAGCTTATTATCTATGAGGTAAGAACCTTTCCCTTTTAATATTATGGCCAGTTCAATAAAGTCATGACAATGGTAATTTTCTTCTTCCTGAACTTGATGCTGTATACAGGAAAAAAGAAATTTGGGATTGAGATCATTGTAAGTTAAATCATAAGAAAAATCGCACATGTTATAAAATCTCCTTTGGATTTTTGCAGGTAAATGTTATATAAGAAGTATACAATATATGACAGGTAAAGTACAAGAAATTACATTCCACTTTTCACAGTGAACCTTATAATGTGATGTAGAGTAACTGATAACAAGTTTCAGTTACAATCTGACTAAATGGAGTGTAGTGAAATGACAAAAAGTATGACATCTGGTAACCCGGCAAAACTGATTCTTATGTTTGCGTTGCCGCTGATTGTTGGTAACATATTCCAGCAGTTTTATAGTATGGCAGATACGGTTATCGTAGGGAGAACTATAGGCGTAAATGCTTTGGCGGCTGTGGGATGTACGGGTAGTATCACATTCTTTATCCTGGGATTTGTTATGGGATTTACTTCGGGATTATCGATTATAACGGCACAGAAATTCGGCGGGCAGGATGAGGAAGGCGTGAAGAGAAGCTTTGCGGTTAGTATTGTGCTCAGCGTAATTGTAGCTATTGTCCTGACGATTATTGCGGTAATTTGCACGCGTCCGGTTCTGGAACTTTTGAACACACCGGCGGAGATACTTGAGGATGCAGTTTCTTATCTTCGTATTATTTTTTTGGGACTTTCAGCATCCGTATTATTTAATCTGACCTCTAATATGATGCGTGCTTTGGGGGACAGCAGGACACCGCTTTATTTCTTGATTTTTGCATGTTGCATTAATATTGTATTGGATTTGGTTTTGATCGTTGTTTTTGACATGGGCGTGGCAGGTGCGGGGGTTGCTACTATTTTTTCTCAGCTGCTGTCAGGAATTTTTTGCTTTATCTATATAATGAAGAAGATGCCGGCGTTGTGGGTAAGGAGAGAACATTTTAAAATTAATAAATTGGAAATAGGTAATCATCTTAATACTGCGTTTCCTATGGCGTTTCAAATGTCAATCATTGCAATTGGTGCTTTGATTTTGCAGGTGGCTTTAAATGGTTTGGGCGCTGTGTCTGTAGCGGCTTATACAGCATCACAAAAGATTGATGCGATAGCTACTATGCCCATGAATTCCTTTGGTCAGGCAATGGCTACTTATTCAGCACAAAATTATGGGGCTGGAAAGGTGGAGCGTATTAAGAAGGGGGTCTGGCAGTGCATCTTTATGTCGGTTGGGTTTAGTATTCTCATGGGATTTGTGAATGTGTTTGCGGGAAGTAATCTGGCTGCTGTTTTTGTAGGGAATGGAGAGTTGGAAGTTTTGAAATTGGCAAAGATTTATTTGTCTATTAATGGGGTGTGGTATCCGGTGCTGGCACTTTTGTTTATTTACCGATTCACACTGCAGGGATTGGGAAATGGGTTGGTGCCGACGATTGCTGGGATTATGGAGCTTTTGATGAGGGCTTTTGGTGCTTTGATTTTGGTGGGACCGCTGGGGTTTGCGGGGGCTTGTATGGCGAATCCTTTGGCTTGGATTGGGGCTTGTGTGCCGCTTGCGGTGGCTTATTATATGACGGTGCGGAAGTTGTCGGTGGTTTAGAGGGGGGAGTGGTTGGGAAGGGGGACGCCTAGACATTTCCTTCGTCTGGCTGGCACAATGGGCTTCGAGTTTGTTGATAGGATCATTTCGCTGTAAGAAAGCTAAGTGTAAGAGAGAGTCGATTTCATGGGATCAGGCCCATTCAGTGTGTATGCTGATGCATACCCACTTCAGGGGGCCTTCGAGAGGTGTTTGGGTAAACACCTCTCGCCCATGAAATCGACTCTCTCTTGCACTAAGCTTCTTATCAGCTCATGATATATCAACAAATCGAATGCCCATTGTGCCAGCCAGGCGAAGGAAATGTCTAGGCTGGTTGTGGTGGTAGAGGGGTGGAGCTGAGGTGTGGCTTTGTTGAGATTTTGAGTTGGCAGTGAGGGCTCGCGCCATGAATGGCGCGGGGCTTGTGGAGGGAGGTTGGTTAGGTGCTGGATTTGTGGGTGGCGGATTTGAAGGGATTTGGCAGGAGTTTAATGCCAGGAACTTTTGTGGGGGAGTCTGGTGGTGAGGATGGGTAAGAAATAGGAGAAACGTAAGAAAGTTGCCAGAAATCTAAATGGGAAGAAAAATGTAATAAAGGATAGAATATTGACATATGTCAGAAATGGAGATATACTGGTTTTATTAAATGAATTTGGAGGTATGGTTATGAAAATTGCAGTTACTTACGAAGCAGGACAGATTTTTCAGCATTTTGGTCATTGTGAGAATTTTAAGATGTATGAGGTAGATGGTGGTGTGATTAAGTCTTCGGAAGTTGTCAGTGCTGTTGGCAGCGGTCATGGCGCTTTGGCTGGATTTTTAAAAGGGCATGGTGTGGATACTTTGATTTGCGGCGGTATTGGCGGTGGTGCCAGAAATGCTTTGGCTGAGATTGGAATTACTTTGTATCCTGGTGCAAGTGGAGATGCCGATGCTAATGTGATGGCTCTTTTGGCTGATAATTTGCAGTATGATCCGAATACTATGTGCAGTCATCATCACCATGAAGAGGGACATGATTGTGGTTCTCATAGTTGTGGTGAAGATAAGCATGGCTGTGGCGGTAACTAGGAATTGAAGGCTGTTTCCGGGAGTTTATGGAAATGGCTTTCTTTTTTTGTCTTGCGATAAGTATTTCTAGATGTATTTGAATGCGGATTTTGAGAGGATAAGTTTTAAGCGGATCAATATTAAGAAGATGAATTTTAAGATTGATAAATACTTGACAATAATTGTACAGTATGATATATTGATAAAAAATAATCAAGAGGTAAATTATGTTATTAACAAGAGAATGCGATTATGCGATTCGAATTCTCCGGGCTTTGTCTGGAGGAGGTTTGGTGAATGTGGCGGAAATCGCGGAGAAAGAAGACATTACAACTCAGATTACTTATAAACTGGCAAGGCGTTTGGACAAAGCGGGGATTATTGAGAGCCACCGGGGTGTGAATGGTGGATATCAGTTAGCTGTCCCTTTAAATCAGCTTACTATGTATGATGTATTCCAGGCTGTTGATCAGAAGCTTTTGATTACTGAGTGTACAGGAAACCATAGTTCTTGTTCGCGGAATACGAAGGAGCAGCCTTGTATGGTGCATAAAGAGTTTTGCAGATTGCAGAAGCTGATGGTAGATGAGTTGAAGTCCAGGTCACTGCTTGAGGTGATGAATAGTTAATTAAGATGAATAGTTACTAAGCAGGGATTTTAGAAAGCAGGTAATCTTTGCAGTAGTTGATAGCATTTGATTTACAATTTGATTTTTATTTAACATAAACTATACTAAAAAAGTATAGTATAAACAGAATTATTAATCTAACATATAACAATCACATTTTCAGGAGGTATCATTATGAATCAATGTTTTGGATGCAACACATGTAAGAGTGCAGATAAGCCGTTGGAAGGTTTTATCAAGGAGCTGCCGTTAGAGACTTCTCATCATAGAGTGGAATCTCAGAGTACTAAGTGTGGATTTGGTTTACAGGGTGTCTGTTGCCGTCTGTGTTCTAACGGTCCATGCCGTATTACGCCAAATGCGCCAAGAGGAATCTGCGGAGCTAATGCAGATACTATTGTAACTCGCAATTTCTTAAGAGCTGTTGCGTCAGGAAGCGGATGTTATATTCATATAGTTGAGAATACTGCTCGCAATCTCAAGGATACAGCAAAGACAAAAGGAGAGCTGAAAGGTATTCGTGCACTTCATCGTCTGGGTGAATTATTTGAGATTACAGAGGCGGATGATTATGTTCTGGCTGAGAAAGTTGCAGATGCAGTTTTACAGGATTTATACAAACCGGAATATGAGAAAATGGAATTGGTTCAGAAGATGGGATATGCACCCCGCCTCAAAAAATGGGAAGAGCTTGGAATTCTGCCTGGCGGAGCAAAATCTGAAGTGTTCAAGGGTGTGGTAAAATGTTCTACCAACTTAAACTCTGACCCTGTAGATATGCTGGTGGATTGCTTGAGACTTGGTATTTCTACTGGTATGTATGGACTTACACTTACCAATCTGTTGAATGATGTATTGTTGGGTGAGCCGGAACTTCGTCTGGCACCGGTTGGACTTCGCGTAATTGATCCGGATTATATTAACATTATGATTACCGGACATCAGCATACGATTTTTGTGGATTTGCAGGAACGTCTGGTATCTGAAGAAGCCATTGCAAAAGCAAAAGCCGTTGGTGCGAAAGGATTTAAACTGGTTGGATGTACCTGTGTTGGACAGGATTTACAGCTCCGCGGAAGCCATTACACAGAAGTATTTGATGGACATGCAGGTAACAATTACACCAGTGAAGCTATTTTGGAAACAGGTGCGATTGATGCAGTATTATCTGAGTTTAACTGTACACTTCCGGGAATCGAGCCAATCTGTGATGAACTGATGATCAAACAGATCTGTCTGGATGATGTGGCTAAGAAGGCAAATGCAGAGCTTATGCCATTTGACTTTATGCAAAGAGCAGCGCAGAGTGAAGTGATTATTGATAAAATTGTAGAGGCTTATAAAGAGAGAAGACCGAAAGTACAGCAGCATCTTTTCCCGGAACATGGAAATGACAATACACTTACCGGTGTCAGTGAAGTTTCTCTGAAAGAATTCTTGGGTGGCAACTGGAAACCATTGATTGACTTGATTGTATCTGGTGATATCAAGGGTATCGTAGGAGTGGTTGGCTGTTCTAATCTTACTGCAGGCGGACATGACGTGCTTACAGTGGAATTGACGAAGGAATTGATTGCAAAAGATATCCTGGTGCTTACTGCCGGATGTTCTTCAGGAGGTATTGAAAACTGTGGACTTATGACTCCGGAAGCAGCTCAGCTTGCAGGTCCTAAACTTCGAGCAGTTTGCGAGAAATTAAACATTCCTCCAGTATTAAACTTTGGTCCATGTCTGGCAATAGGCCGCTTGGAAATTGTTGCTACAGAACTGGCAGCTGAACTCGGAATTGATATTCCACAGCTTCCACTGGCTCTTTCAGCAGCACAGTGGTTAGAGGAACAGGCGTTGGCAGATGGAGCATTTGGTCTGGCTCTTGGACTTCCATTACATTTAGGACAGCCGCCATATGTGACAGGCAGTCCGGTTGCAGTGAAAGTTCTGACAGAGGATATGAAACAGTTGACGGGAGGACATGTAATTATTAATCCTGATGCGAAAGATACAGCTGAGATTCTGGAAAATATTATTATGGACAGACGTGCTGGATTGAACATTTAACCTCATCAAGTAAGCAGAGAAACGGATTATGCATAGATAAGAAATGGATAAGGGGGTACATCCCATATGAGAAGAATTATCATAGAAGCCGATTTGTGTGACGGCTGTAAAAACTGTACGGTAGCCTGTATGCAGGCGCACCGGACAGATGCGGGAACTATCTACGATTTAGATTTAACCAATCCCGCCAATGAAAGCCGCAATCATATTGTAAAGGACTCCAAGGGCGGTTATAAACCGCTATTCTGCCGTCATTGCGCTCAGCCAGAGTGCGTGATGTCCTGTATGAGTGGTGCGCTTTATAAAGATTTAGAGACAGGATTAGTATTATATAATGAAGAAAAGTGCGGATCCTGCTTTATGTGTGTCATGAATTGCCCGTATGGTACATTAAAACCGGATACTCTGGAAAGAAAAAAGATTATCAAATGTGATTTCTGTAAGGATGCAGGGGGAAGCCCAAGCTGTGTTGCTGCCTGTCCGAAACAGGCCATTCATGTGGAGGAGGTGTAGCATATGAGATATGTAATAATTGGAGTCGGTGCCGCGGGAATCACTGCAGCAAAAACTATCCGTGCATGCGAGGCGGATGCAGATATTGTTATGATATCTCAGGATAACTATGTACATTCCCGTTGTATGCTTCATCGTTTTATCAGCGGTGAGCGTACAGAAGATGGTTTGAATTTCGCTGGTGAAGATTTCTTTGAGAAAAATAATATATACTGGATTAAGGATACTATTGTGACCAGGGTAGATACCAAAGAAAAGGAAGTTTATCTACAAGATCAGAGAATCGCTTATGATAAACTGTTGATAGCAACTGGTGCAAATAGTTTCATGCCTCCAGTGGGAGATTTTCGTACTGCAGATAATGTGTTTGGTCTGCGTCATCTGTCTGATGCTCAGAATATCTGCAATGCCATAAAAGAAAATGCTAAAGTCCTGGTAGTTGGTTCCGGACTGGTTGGATTAGATGCAGCTTATGCGTTATTGGAGAGAAAACTGGATGTCACTGTTGTGGAAATGGCAGAAAGAATTCTTCCGATTCAGCTGGATGATACTGCTGCTAAGGCATATCAGGATTTGTTTGAAGAAGCGGGATGTAAGTTTTATCTGGGAAGAAAAGCTTCAGAAACAGTCTTAGATAAGGATAACAATATTGAAGCGGTCATACTTGATGATGGTACGAAGATAGCTTGTGATGTCATCATAGTGGCAGCTGGTGTACGCCCGGCTATTGCCTGTGTAGAAGAAAGTGGGATACAGGCAGAACGTTTCATAGAAGTTAATGAATATATGGAAACTTCCGCGTCTGGTGTCTATGCAGCCGGAGATGTAACCGGACGTTCCGGAATCTGGCCTAATGCTCAGAAGCAGGGACAAACAGCCGGATATAATATGTGCGGGATAAAGACACAGTATCTGGATACCTATGCTATGAAAAACACAATTAATTTCTATGGCCTGGCAACTCTGTCCCTGGGGAGAGGACAAGTGCAGGAGGGCGATAAAGTGGTGGTTTGCGAAGATTCCAAAGAATATAAAAAGGCCATTATAAGAGCTGGTAAGTTAGACAGTATCACTCTTCAGGGAGACATGGACTATTCCGGAATTTATCAATATTTAATCAAGAATCAGATAGCACTGCCGGAAAATGGAAAAGACGTATTCCATCTGTCTTTTGCAGATTTCTATGGTGTAGAAGCTGATGGACAGTATACATATAGTCTGTAAGAAAAAACAGATATCAATATTAATAGATGAAGAGAAGGCAAATAGATTCACATATGTGGGTTTGTTTGCTTTCTTTCTGCGCTAGCGTAAAATTTTATTCGGATAATGGAAAATAAATAAAAAGAGAACACCAACTTTGTGATAAAGTATTAAGCGACTAAACCAATACGGTGACAAAGAAAGGTGTTCTCTATGTATAACAGTAT
>JAQVHQ010000003.1 GCA_028696165.1 Lachnospiraceae bacterium
CTGTGGTTGGAGCCTTTCTATAACCATCGAGTGGTAGGAGAAAAAAACCAATCCACAGTATCTCCAAAAGTATAGCATACAGTCCTTGGAGAGGGACTATAAACACTACTACTATATAATACGAGGATGATAACAAGAGTTGGTTCGACGATGGAAATGATTCGTGATAAATTCTCATCAATCTCTTCTTCATATTGGGTGGAAATGGTGTCTAACACCTGTTCCTCATTACCTGTAGTAGATCCAATTGCGAGCATACGGCTTTGAATTCCTCTAAAAACATGTGCTTTTGATATGGCTTCCTGAAAAGTACAGCCCTCATCCATGTAAGATTTGCAATCGTCTAATTTCTTCTGAAAAGCAGGAGATTCAGTCATATCATAAAGAAGGGAAAAACTGGTATCTACATCTAAACCACTTCGAATAGTTAGTGCCATACCGTTTGCAAAGCGAGCTGCTGCAGTGCGTTCCTGTATGCCTTTGGTAAAATAAAGCTTTCCGCTTAATTTGGTAAATTGCTGGCGCCCTTTTTGTGTTTTGAAAAAATAGAATGCAACCAGAACTAACACAATCACTAAGACAATAAATGCGAAGGCATAATGATTGATAGCAGTACCTAAAGAAAGAAGACCTTTGGAAAAGCCGGTCATCTCACTGCCTAATTGATTTAATACTTTTTCGAAAATAGGAAGTACCTGAGTCATCATGACAATCATGACAAAGAACATCATAGTAATCATCAGAATTGGATAGGAGACAGCATTGCGGATATTTACAGAGATTGCTTCACGCTGACGATAGAAGGCAGCAAGCGAATCCATGACGTCATCCATGCTTCCGGTAGTTTCTCCAAGACGAACCATCTGAATGACATAATTAGGAAACATATTGCAGCTGTCCAGGGCATCATATAAAAAACCGGTTTCTTCCAGGTTTTCCTGAAGCTGCTGGTAGAATGATTTATCCTCCTCAGATTCAGAATCATCCTTCATAATTGTAATACCTTCTAAAGGCGAGATGCCGGATCTTAAAATCATGGACATCTGCTCACAGAAATATTCGATTTGCAAATTGCTTAATTTATTTTTCTTTGTACCTTCCATGAAAAACCTCCGTTAATAAACATATTTGGTTGTATAATTGCTTCCATCGCCAATAAATTCTTTGACACTGTTATTCTCGCCGTTACTGGCAACTAAAGTGGGATCCATCAGAGACCATGAAGTTCCGTCAAACTGAATGATACCATCCACCCAGCCCACATCATCAATGCGGACACTAATCCACGCATGATAGATCTCACCTACATATCCAAATTCCATACGGGTTGGAATATTCTGTGAACGAAGCATAGATGTCATAACAGATGCGTAATCAAAACAAATACCTGTCTTCAGTTTGAGAATTTCGTCGATATCAGGAACATAGCCGCTTTCGACAGTCTGAGCTTTGTCAGTATCATAAGTGATATTCTCAGTTACGTAATTGAAAATGTTAGTAACCACATCTAAATCTGAGTGAGTGTCTTTGGCTAAATCCGCTCCCAATGAAACTGCCTCGGAATCAGCATTAAAACTGACAAACTGATTAGGGTACAGATAGGGGCCGAATTCATTGCTTATGGTAATGTCTGTATCCTGAGATAACAAAATTGCATAGGTATCTCCCTGTATATTCTCCAATGCTTTGAAGGTATACATACCACTGGAATCTGTTAAAGGAAAAGCTTCGTAGTCGCCATGAAGTGTATAGGTATAAGTGGTACCGCTTGTACCGGTAATCTGTAGTTTTGCAGAGGCGGCAGACCCGGTATAGCAGGCCATGATATAGCCTTCCTGCGCATGGGATGCATCAATAGAACAGTTATCTGCATTATATACGGTTGTTCCATCCGCAGCCGGGACTAAAACTTTTGGCGTATTATCACGTATAGGTCCAGTGGAAGTTTCTTTTGCACTGTCTTCATTATTGGTACTATTCTTATCATTGGTGCTGGCTGAAACTTTAGATGCACTGTCATTGCCACCACATCCTGTCAGCAGGAGAAGAATAAAAAGCATGGAAAATAAAATATAAATTCTTTTTCGATGCATAAGAAAACTCCTTTTTTATGTAATTGTATAGTTGAATTGTCTGATTTAAAAATACCAGATAAAATATATTAATACCAGTAGTGCTTAAATCGGGAAATGCTTCTGTTTAGAATTAATTCTTCCGGAAAATCTGTGTGTGAAAGAAATTCATCTATATAAGTGGTACTGCCTACATCATGAGCACCATGGCTGTCGCTGGAAAGAAGAACAGGGTATTGATATTGCCTGCAGTATTTTAAGATTTCCTCATTATTAGCACGGGTATCACCCCGATAACCTTCCGGATTAAGTGATGCATTATTTAATTCAAGAAACACATGATTTTCCATGGCACCGCGAACCAGTGCCTGATAATCCACAGGGTACTTTATATCATCACAGTGACCAATAATACGAACATGAGGATTTTTCATGGCGCAAAGATAAGCTTTCGTATTTCCCTCAATTCCATGTGATGTGAAATTTTGAGGATGCATACTGGCTATAGCATAATCCAACAGCGAAAGTGTCCATTCATCCAAATCAAATGTGCCCCGGGTATCCAGAATGTTTAATTCCACCCCATACATCATATGAACACCAAATCGTTTCTTAGGGGCCATATACAAACTTCGAAAGTAAGAAGAAGTTCCGGAAGCACGGGTGCCGGGACCATGGTCTGTGATGCCAAGGATTGATAATCCCTTTTTGGATGCAGAAGCAGCTAAATCAAGGATAGTGTCTGTTGTCCCATGTCCACTTGCAATGGTATGTGTATGTAAGTCTAATGCTAACAAAAGTCTACCTCCTGTGAATTTCAAGTATATCTTAGCTTGAAAATAATTCTTATATCTTATATTAAAGTATATAGTATAAAAAGTCAATGAAAACCACAGACCAAACCACTGGAAGAAAGTTAAAAAATGGAAATACCACATGAAACAACAATGATAAAACATGAAATGGTAATAAAACAACGTCTACTGCATTGACATTATGACGCTTTGATATTATAATAAAATCAATTGTACTAGGCATACTTGTATAAAGTTTGTCCGGAAAGGAGTATACATGAAAAAGTTTCAAACTGCGGATATCCCAAAACCAGAGCGTATTCCACGTCTGATAGAGCATTTATATGAGAAGATGCCAGAGATTGAAGCCTCCAGAGCAGTTTTGCTCACAGAATCATATATGCAGACGGAAAATGAACCGATGATTATTCGGCGCGCAAAAGCATTTGCCCACGTGATGGAGCAGATTCCTATTATAATACGCGATGAGGAATTAATTGTAGGAAGTTCGACCATTGCGCCGAGAGGATGTCAGACTTATCCGGAATTTTCATTTGAATGGCTGGAAGCAGAGTTTGATACGGTGGAAAAAAGAAGTGCAGATCCTTTTTATATCGCTGAGAATACAAAAGAGGCACTGCGCCAGGTTCACAAATACTGGAAGGGAAAAACTACCAGTGAATTAGCAACGGCGTATATGGCTCCGGAAGCAATTCGTTCTATAGATCATAATATCTTCACACCGGGGAATTATTTCTATAATGGTGTAGGGCATGTGACTGTCCAGTATGATAAGGTCTTGGCAGTTGGATTTGAAGGGATTAAGAAAGAAGCGGAAGATTATTTGGCATTATGCAGCCCGGGTGATGCTGATTATGCAACCAGAACCCATTTCCTGGAGGCAGTTATCATAAGTTGTGATGCGGCGATTACATATGCTAACCGCTATGCGGTATTGGCAGATTCCATGGCTCAAAAGGAAAACGATGCAAAGAGAAAAGAAGAACTAATCCAGATAGCGAAAAACTGCAGAAGAGTACCTGCGGAAGGTGCCGGATGTTTCTGGCAGGCCTGTCAGAGTTTCTGGTTTGTACAGCAGCTTCTTCAGCTAGAGTCCAGCGGACATTCCATTTCTCCTGGACGCTTTGACCAGTATATGTATCCATATTATGAAAAGTGTGTTCTTAAGGGTGATATGACCAGAGAATTTGCACAGGAACTGATGGATTGCATCTGGGTAAAATTAAATGATTTGAACAAATGTCGTGATGCGGCTTCTGCGGAAGGGTTTGCGGGGTACAGCCTTTTCCAGAATCTGATTGCAGGAGGTCAGAATAAGGATGGTGTGGATGCAACCAATGATTTGTCGTTTATGTGCATTCAGGCTTCTAAACATGTGTTTTTACCGCAGCCTTCTTTCTCCGTTCGTGTATGGAATGGTTCGCCTCATGAATTTCTGTTAAAAGCAGCAGAATTGACAAGAACTGGTTTGGGTCAGCCAGCTTACTATAATGATGAAGTGATTATCCCGTCTCTTATGAATCGTGGACTTACCTTAGAGGATGCCAGAGATTATAATATCATCGGATGTGTGGAACCTCAGAAAGCTGGAAAAACAGAAGGGTGGCATGACGCAGCATTTTTTAATATGTGTCGTCCGTTGGAACTGGTATTTTCAAATGGGGTAGATAAAGGTGAGCAAATCAGTGTGGCTACAGGAGAAGTAAGCCAGATGCATTCATTTGAAGAATTTTATGATGCATATAAAAAACAGATGAATTATCAGATTGCATTGCTTGTGAATTCGGATAATGCTATTGATATAGCCCATAAAGAGCGCTGCCCACTTCCATTTTTGTCATGTATGGTCGATGATTGTATGAAACGTGGAAGAACAGTTCAGGAGGGCGGTGCTGTTTATAACTTTACAGGTCCGCAAGGCTTTGGAATAGCAAATGTGACAGATTCACTTTATGCGATAAAGAAACTGGTATTCGAAGAAAAAAAAGTAACCTTAGATGATTATAAGAAGGCTCTTGAAAATAATTATGGACAGGGATTTGACGAAATTTCAGCATCTGAGATGGCAGTGGATATTATCAGAAGTCTTCAAAGCACAGGCCGAACTCTTAGTGAAGAAGAAATCGCAGCAGTTGTTCGTGAGATTATGAATTTAAAAGTTTCAGAAGAAGATAAGCGAAAATATCAACAGTTACTGGATGAGATTGAGAATGTCCCCAAATATGGTAATGATATAGAATCTGTGGATTTATTTGCAAGGGATGTAGCCTATACTTATACGAAACCACTGGAAACATTCAAAAATCCAAGAGGCGGTACTTATCAGGCTGGCTTATATCCTGTGTCAGCTAATGTCCCGCTGGGAGCTCAGACAGGAGCAACACCGGATGGTCGTTTGGCACATACACCGGTTGCAGACGGAGTATCACCATCTGCAGGCAAAGATGTAAATGGACCAACTGCGGCAGCTAATTCCGTATCAAAATTAGATCATGGCATTGCGTCTAATGGCACATTATTTAATCAGAAGTTCCATCCATCGGCATTAAGCGGAGAACAGGGATTAGAGAACTTTGTAAATCTGGTACGAACTTATTTTGACCAGAAAGGAAGTCATATGCAGTTTAATGTAGTAGACAGAAATACATTGCTGGATGCTCAGAAGAATCCGGAACAGTATAAACATCTGGTGGTTCGTGTGGCAGGATATAGTGCATTGTTTACCACGTTATCAAAGTCATTGCAGGATGATATCATTCGAAGAACAGAACAGGGATTCTAACAAAAACACGGTTATATAAAATAGTTACTTCTATATATAGAAAGGAATCACCATGGACTATTTAACAACGAAAGGAAGAATTTTCGATATCCAGCGCTATTCTATTCATGATGGACCGGGGATTCGAACCATTGTCTTTTTAAAGGGGTGTGTTCTTCGATGCCAATGGTGCTGCAATCCGGAATCTCAGTCGTATGATATTCAGACGATGATGGTTCAGGGAAAGGCAAAAGTGATTGGGCGGGACGTGACCGTAGAAGAAGTCATGGAAACTGTGGAGAAGGACCGGCCGTATTATAGAAGATCCGGAGGCGGTTTGACACTTTCGGGAGGAGAGAGTTTACTTCAACCTGAATTTGCCAGAGATTTGCTGAAAGCAGCAAAAAAAAGCGGTATTAACACAGCTATGGAAAGTATGGCATGTGCACCCTATGCATCGATAGAGAAGGTTTTACCATATCTGGATGTATATCTGATGGATATCAAACATATGAACAGGGAAAAGCATCAGATGTTTACAGGAAAGCCTAATGACTTAATGCTTGAAAATGCCAGAAAAGTGGCTGCATCAGGAATGACCAGACTGGTTATCAGAGTTCCGGTAATCCCTACATTCAATGATACAGAGGAAGAAATCAGACAGATTGCCCGGTTTGCAGATTCCCTGCCAGGGGTGGATAAGATTCACCTGCTTCCTTACCACAGACTGGGGCAGGATAAATACGACGGACTGAACAGAAAATATTTATTAAATGGAATCCTTCCACCCGAGAATGAACATATGGAAAGACTAAAGGCAGCAGTAATGCGGCACAGCAGTCTGAATTGTCAGATAGGCGGATAGCTAAGAACTATAAACGTTTAAAAAAGATGTGGTTTCGCGAGAAAAAATGAAAACAACAAAAACAACATTTTATCAGCGGAAAAACCCACAAAAAACAACAAAAAAGTGTGGGAAGTGGTTGACTTATACCGTGATACACGATATAATATCAACAGAAACAACGAAATTCAAAGTATCCAAGGAGGAAATGAAAGTATGCTTAACGAATTTGAAATTAAAAAACAGATCTGTGACATTGGAAAGAGAATCTACGACCGTAACATGGTTGCTGCAAATGATGGTAATATCTCAGTAAAATTAAATGACAATGAATTCCTTTGCACACCAACAGGAGTATCAAAAGGATTTATGACACCAGAATATATCTGTAAAGTAGATAAAGAAGGTAAAGTACTTCAGGCTAACCCGGGATTCAGACCATCTTCAGAAATTAAGATGCATATGCGTGTATATGCTAAAAGACCTGATGTAGGAGCTGTAGTTCATGCACATCCAACATTTGCAACCAGTTTTGCAATTGCAGGTATTCCACTGACTCAGCCAATCATGCCGGAAGCAGTTATCGCTTTAGGCTGTGTTCCGATTGCTGAATACGGTACACCTTCAACAATGGAAATTCCTGATAATGTTGAAAAATATCTTCCATATTTTGATGCAGTATTATTAGAGAGCCATGGAGCATTAACCTGGTCTACAGATTTATTAGCAGCATATCACAAAATGGAATCTGTTGAATTCTACGCAGAATTATTATACAAATCAAAAATGCTTGGCGGTCCTAAGGAATTTGATAAAGACCAGATTCAGAAATTATATGAAATCAGAAGACAGATGGGATTACCTGGAAAACATCCAGCAGATCTGTGCCAGAACAAAGGTACATTAAACTGCCATAATTGTGGCGGATGTGCTGTTGCTCATTCTGATAATACCCAGAGTGCATCTGATCCGGAATTAATTGCTTCTATTACTAAGAAGGTTATGGAACAGCTGGGAATTAAATAATTCATAGACGTAAATCAAAGGAGGTAATCTCGTGCCTATAAATGAAAGTCTGGTACAGGATATTGTACAAGAAGTTATGGCGAAAATGCAGATTGCAGATGCTTCCTCAGGGAAACACGGTGTGTTTACGGACATGAATGATGCAATTGCAGCGGCAAAAAAAGCTCAGCAGACGGTTCGTAGAATGTCTATGGATCAGAGAGAAAAAATCATCAGCATCATTCGACGCAAAACTAAAGAAAACGCAGAAATTATGGCCCGTATGGGTGTTGATGAAACCGGAATGGGCAATGTAGGCGATAAGATTTTAAAACATCATCTTGTAGCTGAAAAAGTTCCGGGAACAGAAGATATTAAGACAGAAGCTCTTTCAGGAGACAGAGGACTTACTTTAGTGGAGATGGGACCATTTGGAGTAATTGGTGCGATTACACCATGTACAAATCCAAGTGAAACTGTTTTATGCAATGCCATGGGGATGATTGCAGGCGGCAATACCGTAGTATTTAATCCACATCCGGCAGCTATTAAAACTTCTATTTTCGCAATTAATCTGGTAAATGAAGCATCTATCGAAGCTGGAGGACCTGATAATGTGGCCTGTACAGTGGAAAATCCTACTTTAGATACCAGCAATGTAATGATGAAACACAAAGATATTCCATTGATTGCAGCAACAGGAGGTCCTGGTGTTGTAACAGCTGTATTATCCTCTGGCAAGAGAGGCATCGGTGCTGGTGCAGGTAATCCACCGGCATTAGTAGATGAGACAGCTGATATCCGTAAAGCAGCGCAGGATATTGTAAACGGATGTACATTCGATAACAATCTTCCTTGTATTGCAGAAAAGGAAATCGTGGCAATTGATAGTATTGCAGATGAACTGCTTCACTATATGGTTACAGAACAGGGCTGTTATGTGATCAATAAGGAAGAGCAGGAGAAGTTAATATCAGTTGTACTGGCTAATGGACGTTTGAATCGTAAATGTGTCGGAAGAAGCGCAAAAGTACTTCTCTCCATGATTGGCATTGATGTTCCGGACAATATTCGCTGTATTACATTCGAAGGTGAAAAAGAGCATCCATTAATTGCAACAGAACTTATGATGCCAATACTTGGTATTGTTCGTGCAAAAGATTTCAGCGATGCTGTGGAAAAAGCAGTATGGTTAGAGCATGGAAACCGTCACTCAGCTCATATTCATTCCAAGAATGTTGACCGTATCACTACATATGCAAGAGCAATTGATACAGCAATCCTGGTTAAAAATGGCCCATCCTATGCTGCGTTAGGTTTTGGCGGAGAGAGTATCTGTACTTTCACCATCGCAAGCAGAACCGGTGAAGGATTAACCAGCGCAAGCACTTTTACTAAGAGAAGAAGATGCGTAATGCAGGATAGCTTGTGTATTCGATAGGAGGAAGATAAGAAATGGATATGAATTCAGTTAATATTGAAGAGATAGTAAAGCAGGTACTTTCTGGTATGACCGGACAGGCACCGGCAGCTTCTGCTCCGGCAGCAGGCACATCAGCAGGCGGGGCAATCCCTGCAACAGCACATGTGGCAATGCTGACAGAGTTAGAGCATTATGAGATTAAAGAATTTCCAATGCCAGCCGTTGGAGATGATGATATTTTAGTTAAAGTTGAAGGCTGTGGTATCTGTGGAACAGATGCGCACGAATTCAAAAGAGACCCATTCAGTCTGATTCCAGTTGCACTGGGACATGAAGGAACTGGAGAAATCGTAAAAATGGGTAAAAACGTAACCAAAGACAGTGCTGGAAAACCAGTAAAGCTTGGAGACAAAGTTGTTACCTGTATGATTTTTGCAGATGATCCTGATATTACCATGTATGACTTAAACAAACAGAACGTAGGAGCAGCTGATGTATACGGATTGTTACCAGATGATGATGTACATTTGAACGGATGGCTTTCAGATTATATTTTAATTCGTGGTGGATTAGGATCTACTTTCTTTAATGTAAGTGATCTTGATTTGACTTCAAGAATTTTAATTGAGCCATGTGCAGTACTGATTCATGCAGTAGAGAGAGCTAAAACAACAGGTATCCTTCGCTTTAACAGCAGAGTTGCTGTTCAGGGATGTGGCCCAATCGGTCTGATTTGTATCGCAGTACTTAGAACAATGGGTATCGAGAATATCGTAGCTGTTGATGGTAATGAACAGAGACTTGCATTCGCTAAGAGAATGGGAGCTGAAACTTCTGTTAACTTTAAAGATTTCAAGGGTATCGAAGCATTAGCTGGTGGAGTAAAAGATGCATTTGGCGGACACCTTGCAGATTTTGCATTCCAGTGTACCGGTAATCCAATGGCACATTCTAATATTTACAAATTCATCCGCAACGGTGGAGGACTTTGCGAATTAGGATTCTTCATCAATGGTGGAGATGCTACTATTAATCCTCATTTTGATATCTGCTCAAAAGAAATCACAACAGTTGGTTCATGGGTATATACATTAAGAGATTATGCAACTACTTTTGATTTCATTAAGAGAGCTCTTGGAATTGGACTTCCTTTGAAGGAATTAGTATCTGATACTTATCCATTAGAGCAGATTAATGAAGCACATCAGAAGAACCTGGCTATGACAGGTCTTAAGATTGCAATTATTAATAAATAATAGAAGGAGTTCCATATGGGTGAAGCTGTAGGAATCTTAGAAGTATTCGGACTTGCGACTGCATTTATGGCAGCAGATGCCGGATGCAAAGCGGCTGATGTACGCTTGGAAAATTTTGATAAGAATAAGCCTGCCAATGCAGATTCACTTCCGGTTCCTCTTCTGGTATGCATTAAATTTCGAGGAAGCGTAGCTGCAGTTGAAGCAGCTATGGAAGCAGGAATTGCTATGGCAGAATCCCGTACGGGAGTTGTTCAGCATTATATTATCCCGCATCCGACAGAGGATACGGAGAAAATGTTAAAATTAAATGCTTTTGATAAGAACTGATTCATGGTATGATGAAGGAAAGATAGTTGTTAAAAGCTGACAAAGAAAAAGAAAATCTATGGAGGATTTATAAAATGGCACAGGAAGCATTAGGAATGATCGAAACAAGAGGACTTACCGCAGCAATCGAAGCTGCAGACGCAATGACAAAAGCAGCTGAAGTTACTTTAGTTGGTACTGAAAAAATCGGTTCTGGATTAGTAACTGTTATGGTACGTGGGGATGTAGGAGCTGTTAAAGCTGCTGTTGAAAGCGGATCCGTTGCAGCAAGCAGATTAGGTGAATTAGTTGCTACACATGTAATTCCAAGACCACACAGCGACGTGGAGAAAATTCTTCCGACCATCTAATAGCAAAGGAGTATTTTCATGGGAAAATCATATGGCTTTATTGAAATCCCCGGAGTGGTTGCAGCTGTAAACGCTTTAGATATAATGTTAAAGACTGCAGATGTGGAACTTGCTACCTGGGAGAGGAAATTAGGTGGAAGATTGGTTACGCTGGTTATACAGGGAGACGTTTCCGCTGTGACGGAAGCTGTTGAAGTGGCACAAGGCAAAGCAATCAAGAAACCTGTATCATATGGTGTAATTGCAAATCCCCATGAGGAGATAGTACGATTGATTGAAAAAAGTGCCAGCCGGTTTAAATAATAGCCTGGCTGAACACAAGTCAAGTACTTATACAGTTACCCAGGCTGAATATTTTTGGAGGACCAAAAGATGGCAGAAGTAAAGAAGACAACTGCGAAAGCAAGTACCCCTGCAAAAGCTGCACCAGCAGTTAAAAAAACAGCAGCGGCTGCGAAGAAAGCTGCACCGGCAGCCAGAAAGACAACCGCAGCATCAAAAAAAGCAGAGACAGCAGCAGTTGTAAAAAATGATACAAACAGCAGTTCAAATAGTAATGGTAATTCTAACACAGTAGTGAAAAAGGAGGAAAAAAGAATGGCACAGGAAGCATTAGGAATGGTTGAAACAAGAGGTTTAGTAGCAGCTGTAGAAGCAGCAGATGCTATGTGTAAAGCAGCTAATGTTACTTTAGTTGGAACAGAAAGAATCGGTTCTGGATTAGTAACTGTTATGGTACGTGGAGATGTAGGAGCTGTTAAATCAGCTGTTGAATCAGGAGCTAGCAGCGCAAGCAGATTAGGCGAATTAGTTGCTACACACGTAATCCCAAGACCACATACTGACGTAGAGATGATTTTACCTAAATTAAAATAATCAGGCGATTCATTCCTTCATTGCATCCGGCCTCTTCGGAGACCGGATATAATGATTTGCCACTCTTATGAAAGGGCAAACTCACGAAGAAAGAGTAGGTGTCAACTTGGAAACGAAAAACATTGAATTAATTACAAGAATGGTTATGGAAGCTATGGCGAAAAATGATGCTCCTACAAAAGGATATCTGGTTCCCATCGGCGTCTCTGCCAGACATATACATCTGACCCAGGAGCATGTGGAAGCATTATTTGGTCCTGGATATCAGTTGACCAAGAAAAAAGAATTGATGGGCGGACAGTTTGCGTCCAATGAAACAGTGACCATCGTAGGTTTAAAATTGCGTGCCATTGAAAATGTGCGAATCCTTGGTCCGGTTCGTTCGGCATCTCAGGTAGAAGTATCATCTACCGATGCAATTAAACTTGGAGTAAAAGCTCCGATTCGTGAATCAGGAAATGTGGCAGGTTCGGCACCAATTGCTATAGTCGGACCCAAAGGTGCAATTTACCTTGAAGAAGGCTGTATTGTAGCCATGAGACATATACATATGTCACCACAGGATGCACAGGCTGCAGGAGTTCATGATGGAGACATCGTATCAGTGAAAGCGGATAATGAGAGAGGAACAATCTTTAATCATGTTAAGATTCGTGTTCACGATACATTTACTTTAGAAATGCATATCGATACGGATGAAGCAAATGCAAGTAAAATTGCAACAGGTGATACAGTGACTATTATTAAATAATAAAGTCCTTTATCAGACGCTGCCCATCCGGTTGTGTGATTGCGCAGACAATGGAGGTAGACATGATTGTAGGAAAAGTTGTAGGTAGTATAGTTTCTACTAGAAAATGTGATAATTTAGTTGGCAACAAGTTTATGATAGTAGAACCAGTTGAGAAGATGAAATCACATACGGATCAGTTTGTCGCTATAGACAATATCGGCGCTGGTATCGGCGAGATTGTATTGGTTGCGCAAGGCAGTGCGGCAAGAATTGGGTGTGGTTTAGAAACTGCACCTGTTGATGCTGCAATAGTTGGAATCGTAGATGATGGTGCAGGATTGGAGTTATAGCATGGAGATTAAAGAATTAAGCAAAATTTTGCAGGAAAATGGTATCGTAGGAGCAGGTGGTGCCGGATTTCCAACATATGCTAAGTTGGATGAAAGAGCTGAGACCATTTTACTTAACTGTGCTGAGTGCGAACCATTGTTAAAATTACATAGACAGCTGTTGGAACAGCATGCTTATGAAATTACAAAAACATTCAGTATGATTGCCGATGTAGTAGATGCGAAGGAAGCAATCATTTGTATTAAAAAAGAATATAAGGCAACAATTGCTGCGCTGCAGCAGTGCGTAGGAGAATTCCCTAAGGTTCGTATACACTTATTAGATGGTGTCTATCCAATGGGTGATGAAGTTGTCATGATATATGAAGCAACCAGAAAAGTGGTTCGTCCGGGAGGACTTCCTATTGAAACCGGAGTTGCGGTATTTAATGTAGAGACTGTTTATAATGCATATCGTGCTTTGGAGTTAAATCATCCTGTTACAGATAAAGTAGTGTCTGTAGTGGCAGAAGTCTCAAAACCAGTTACAGTTCGTGTACCTTTGGGATGTACCATTCAGGATGTGGTTAATCTGGCTGGTGTTACAACTACCAAGGATCCGGTTTACTTTGTAGGCGGACCTATGATGGGTAATATTGGTTTGGCAGATCAACCGGTAACCAAGACAACGAATGCAATTTTGGTATTACCAAAGGATCATTTAATTATACAGAAAAAGCAGAGAAAAGCTTCCATCGATTTAAATCGTGCAGCCTCCATCTGTTGTCAGTGTCAGATGTGTACTGATTTATGTCCAAGACATGCGCTGGGACATCCAATCGAGCCACACAAATTTATGAGAAGTGCATCAAATCAGGATTTTCAGAATACCAATGTATTTATTAATACTATGTTCTGCAGTTCCTGTGGCTTATGCGAGATGTACTCATGTCCACAAGGACTTGCACCTCGTTCTTTGATGGCAGATTATAAGATGGGCCTTCGCAAAGCTGGAGTGAAACCACCGCAGGGTGTTGTTCCGGCTCCGGTAAGAGATGAGATTCGTGAGTTTAGAAAAGCTCCGGAAGAACGTCTCGAAGCAAGATTAGGCCTGACAAAGTATAATACGGATGCACCGCTTAATGATACGGTTGTTCCTATGAGTACTGTTAAAATACTTCTTAGCCAGCATATTGGTGCTCCGGCAGCAGCCATAACAGCTGTTGGAGATGTGGTAGAAGAAGGTCAGATGATTGCAAAACCAGGTAATGGTTTAAGTGTAGCAATTCATGCTTCTATCAGTGGCAAAGTAGTTGAAGTAACTGACAGATATATAAAGATTCAAAGAATGAATTAGAAAGGACGTGGACTTAAATGAGTAAAGCAATCGGAATGATTGAATTTAAAACCGTTTCTTCCGGTATAACCGCAGCAGATACTATGGTTAAAACCGCTGAAGTAGACATCATTGAAGCGCAGACAGTATGTCCTGGAAAATACATTGCAATCGTAACAGGCGACTTAAGTGCTGTAAAAGCAGCTGTAGATGCAGCGGAGGCTCAGTATCCAGAGCAGATGATTGATAACTTTGTGTTGGGTAATCCTCATGAAGATATATTCCCTGCAATCTATGGTGCAACCAATATAGAAAGTGTCAGCGCACTTGGAATATTAGAAACTTATGATGCGGCTTCGATTATTGTAGCTGCAGACGTAGCTGCAAAAACAGCTATTGTAGATTTGATTGAACTTCGTATTGCCAAAGGTATGTGCGGAAAATCTTATATGCTGATTACAGGTGAAGTTTCAGCAGTTTCTGCTGCTATAGAGAAAGCAAAAGCTTCTATTCAGCCAAGAGGCATGTTCTTAGATTCTTCGGTTATTGCACATCCGGACAAACAGATGATTCAATCCATTCTGTAATAGCAGGAAGGGGGCAGGTTGTATGTTAGCACTTGAACGAAGAAATCTCATATTAGAAAAACTACAGGAAGATAAACGTGTAGTGGTTAGTGAGCTAAGTCAGCTTTACAACGTGTCAGAAGAAACAATTCGTAGAGATTTAGATAAGTTAGACCGGGATGGTCTTGCTATTAAAAGCTATGGTGGTGCTATCATTAATGAGAGCACCAGTATAGATATGCCTTTTAACGTGAGAAAAAACAGAAATGTATCCGGTAAACAGAAAATTGGAGAAATCGTGGCCAGTCTTATCCATGATGGTGATCACATTATGCTGGATGCCAGTACAACGGCTGTATTTATTGCTAAAGCAATCAAGTTAAAAGAGCGTTTAACAGTTATTACTAATTCGATTGAGGTGATGATTGAATTATCTGATGTATCTGAATGGACAATTATTTCCTCAGGAGGAACCTTAAAAGAAGGATATCTTGCACTGGTAGGACCACTGGCTGTGCAGGGGTTGAGTTCTTATAATGTAGATACTTGTTTCTTTTCGTGTAAAGGTTTTGAATTGAATAAGGGATTTACTGATTCGAATGAACAATTTTCTCAGGCAAAACAGGTTATGATTCAGTGTGCAAAGAAAAGAGTTCTTGCTATTGATAATTCGAAGTTTGGAACTATTTCTTTTTCTAAAGCTGGAGATTTTAAGGATATTGATGTGGTTGTAACGGATCAAAGACCAGATGAGATTTGGATGGAGACCTTTAAAAATCATGGAATAGAATGCCTCTACCCAGAGGATTAGGGGAGAACGAGCAGTATGAAGAGTTTTGATATTAAGACAAAGATATTTTTTGGAGATAATGCACTGGATCGCTTGAGTGAGATTCCATATAAACGTGTACTGGTTATTACAGATCCATTTATTGCAAAAGGTCCTATGATTAGTATGATTACGAATCCACTGAAAAAAGCAGGTATTGAATTTGACATCTTTTTTGACGTGGTACCTGATGCGCCTGTTGAGAAAATTATTGTAGGTGTAAAGAAATTTCTGGAATATCAGCCAGAGGCAATCGTGGCTGTAGGGGGAGGCTCTGCTATAGATTCTTCCAAATCTATTCGTGAATTTTCACTGAAAATTAGTCATTATGCAGATGTAGGATTAATTGCAATTCCAACCACAAGCGGAACGGGTTCAGAAGTAACTTCGTTTGCTGTAGTTAATGATACGCAGGCGCAGATTAAATATCCTTTGGTTGCAGAATCTTTGACTCCTGACGAAGCAATTTTAGATGCAGAACTTGTGAAAAGTGTACCTCCATCTATTACAGCTGATACGGGAATGGATGTTCTTACTCATGCGATGGAAGCTTATGTGAGTACAAATCATAATGAGTTTTCGGCAGCTCTTTCGGAAAAGGCAGTGGAAATCTGTGGTGTTTTCCTTCTTAGAGCTTATTTAGATGGCAATGATACTCATGCAAGACAGAAGATGCATGTGGCATCCTGCCTGGCAGGACTTTCTTTTAATTCTGCATCACTTGGATTAAATCATGGTATGGCGCACCAATTAGGAGCTCAGTTTCATATTCCTCATGGTCGTGCAAATGCTATGCTGCTTCCTCATATTATTGAGTTTAATACAGGTATTAACATGGGAAGCCGCAGCCAGAAAGAGTATCATCCATGTGTGAAGAGATATTCTACTTTGGCTCATATTCTTGGGTTGTCCAGTTATAACAAGGTTATGAGTGTCAGATCGCTGGTGAACTGGATTGAATTTATGTTAAAAGAGATGAAGATTCCTACCAGGATTTCGGAAATCGGGACGATTACTGTGGACGAGTATATGAGTAAGGTTAGTGTTATGGCAGATGCTGCTTTAGCGGATGGCTGTACACCGACGAATCCTCGGGAAGTTACGAAGGAAGATGTGATGAAGATTTATCAGCAGTTGTGGTAGATTTTCTGTTTGCTGGATTTAATAGGATTTGTTATGCTGAAAGGATGTTGCGGGTGCAATGTCCTTTTTGGGTATATTCTAAGAAAAATTCATGGTGAATATCAATGGAATATGAGGGGAATCAAGACGGGTGCCCGTGAACGTCTTGCCTTTTTCACTTGTTGCCTATTGGCTGATTTCGAATATCTTTTATATACTCTAAATTGTAAGCAAATATTTTTAAACTCTCTAATCTTTATTGAATTACGTATCCAATATTGTGAGTTATCTTTTTGATACGTATTTATCTGATTATGTTACGTATCAAATCTTAAAATTTTCTGCTTTGATACGTATTCAATAGATTAAAATACGTGTCAAATCACAATATATGTCGATTTGATACGTATTCTTCTAGCTAAAATACGTGTCAAATCACAACATAAGCCAATTTGATACGTATTCTTCTAGCTAAAATACGTGTCAAATCACAACATAAGCCAATTTGATACGTATTCTTCCAGCTAAAATACGTGTCAAATCATAATATTAGCTGTTTTGATACGTATTCTCCCAGCTAAAATACGTGTCAAATCACAGCATAAGCCGATTTGATACGTATTCTTCTAACTAAAATACGTGTCAAATCACAACATTAGCTGTTTTGATATGTGTATTTAATTAAATTTACTTGCTGGAATCGCTGGTTGAAGTTTGCTTATGACTAATGTTTCTCTATGTTTACTTTTTCATAATAGTATAGATATAGGGAGTGATTGGTAAAGATGAATTGAAGGTAAATAGCAGGTAAATGGCAGGTAGGAGCAGTAAAGAGCAGTAAAGAGCAGCAACGGTAGTAAAGGATATAATGTATAGTTTACGATAACTGAGGAAATGTGGTATACTTAAAAATATTATTAGAGCGATAGTGAGGTGTATCACTGGTATATGGGAATGAGTGATGGCAGTAAAAAAATCAGGACTAAAATGCATGTGGTTTTAGAGGTGGCTGCATGGGGTATTATGCTGGGATGCGTGTGGATTGCTGTTTACGGAGTTCTGACTTTGCCGGATAGTATTGCGGTTCATTTTGCTTTGGATGGTATGCCGGATAGGTATGGTTCACCTGGAAGTTTGTTTGTGCTTCCACTGCTTATGATTTTTTCGTTGTCTATTGTCAGCTTAGTTTCTCACTTTGTGCGTCCGGAGTCTTGGAATATGCCTTTTAGGGTGGAGGAGAGAAATCGTATTGTAGTTTATAGGAAGATTTTTTCGATGGTGTATTGGGTTGAACTGGAAATTGCTTTGTTTACGTTTTATGTGCAGATTAAGTCTTTTCAGCAGGATGGGACTGGAGCTTTGACGGCAGTGATTATATTTATGATTGTTTTGGTATTTACAATTATATCTTTTTCCTGGTGGGCAGGCGTGGAGAATAAGCGATAAAGAATGAAAAACAAAGAATGAAAAACAAAGAATGAAAAACAAAGAATAAAAAATAAAGAATAAAAATGAGGACTGACTTGAAATGATTAACAGAGAGGATATGTTAGAATTAACAAGACGTATGACTGTAAGCAGGTCTTCTATTAAGAGGATTGCCGGGAGTTATATGGATGATGAGGGATATGTGGATGGAACGTTTAATGTTAATTTTCTGAAGTTATCGGCAAGTGAAAAACAGACTAATTTAAACATTGCGAAGTCTATTCCCTTTGCTGATACGAATGTGAATTTGAAGGAATTTAAGTTTTCTGAAAGTGGTGAAGAAAAAGGCAGTTTATGGCAGCTGCTCTTGGGAATGAAGGCTTGTGAGCTGAAGAATGATGCGCTTATGGATACTTTTTATGAGATTATTGCGGAGACATATGTTTCGCATAAGGAGTATGCGGTGTATGTGTTTCATGATATCTATGATATTCCGGCGAAGGCTTCTGATAAGGAGCGGTTATGGGAATCCGAAGAGGTTTTTGAATATATGATTGGAGCAGTTTGTCCTCTTGTGGAGGAGTATACTCCGGGATTGCCTGAATGGGGATTTATATTTCCGATGTTCTCGGATCGGTGTGGAGATATTCATCGTGTGGGAATATATAATGCGGATAAAGATCATCCACATATGGAAATGGAGAGGCTTTTTCAAATTAAGCAATAGAAGATAAGCTAATCAAAATATGAAAACAAGAATAAAATCAAAAAATATAAAATCAAGAATTCGGAATCAAGAAAATAAAATCAAGAAAATGGGAGATGTTAAAATGTATTATGTACCTGATGGAACAACAAGATGTGGATATTATGAATGCAGTGAATGTGGCGATCGGTTTTTATCGCTTCAGATAGGACCGGCTTTGGTTTGCCCTTCCTGTGGAGAAACTCCCGATATGGAGATTGGCCCGGATGAAGAGATGCCTGCAATAAAGGAAACTGCAAAGTTACTCCAGGTTGTAGAGGGTGATGACGTGGAAAAGATGGATGCACTTTTAAGTCTGGCTGTGACTGGTGGAAATTTTGACTGGATATAAGGAGCCTACAGTATGTTCATATAGCTGAACTCTTATGAGTGGATTTCAGTATACAGAACTATTAAATTACATATTTAGAAAATAAATCTATGTAACAATATGAGGGTAGGGTATGAAAAAATATAAAGAATTATTGGTGAGAATTGCTGTCTTATTAGTAGGATTAACAATTGCACATTTGGGAGTAACTTTTTTTTTGATGGCAGATTTGGGTGCGGATCCATTTAATGTTTTAGTTCAGGGCATCTATAGAAGTCTTTCTAAAGTTACCGGATGGGGATTTTTAACTCATGGAAGAATTCATATTACAGTCTGTTTCCTGATTATTATGGTTTTGTTGTTCGTGGATCGTAGTTACATAAAAATTGGGACCTTATTATGCATGATATGTGGCGGACCGATTATAGACTTCTTTACGATGCTGCTTGATGGATTAAAATTGGAACAGGCTGCTTTGCCTGTGAAAATAGTAATTCTTGCGTTGGGCTGTGTGATTCTGGCATATGGTATGACAATTGTAATTAAATCGGATGCCGGAACAGGACCGAACGACCTGGTAGCAGTGGTGATTAGCGATAAAATTCATAAGCAGTTTGGTATAGTAAGAATTGTTGTTGATTTTTCTTTTGTGTTGGTAGGCTTCCTGTTTGGCGGTGTTATAGGGATTGGTACTATCATCTGTGCCTTTCTGGTTGGTCCTGTTGCGGGATTCTTTCTGCCTGTGAATGGGAGACTGGTAGAGAAAATCATAACGAAATTATAAGAAATCGAAAAATGAAAATCAGATAGCTAAAGTACAGAAATAAAATTTATAAGGAGAAGAATAAAGATGGCTGGGTATTTGATAAAAGATACAACGCGTGAAGAACGAAAGAAAATTGTAGAGGAAGCACTTGGAAATATTGATGTGTCCTGCGACGGATGCAGCGCTCGACTGGCCGATATGTATGAGGCTTATATCAATGGAGAAAAAGAATTGAGAGATATTAACCAGGAATTCAGCGGACATTATATGTCAGGAAAGGAAGGTCCGGAACGCAGTGGATGCGGATATGTTTAAAAAATAAAAACTTGTCAAGAAAAAACACTTGACAACAAATGCGAAGTCATGTATGATAGCTAAGGTGATTGAAATGGAGAAAATAGTAGAACAGACTTTGCTGTATGATTTTTACGGTGAATTACTTACAGAGCATCAGCAGAATATATACGAAGACGTCATCCTGAATGACTACTCACTCAGTGAAGTAGCTAAAGAACAGGGTATCAGCCGACAGGGCGTACATGACATGATAAAGAGATGCAGCAAGACATTGAATGAATATGAAGAAAAACTACATCTGGTAGAAAAGTTCGTAAGCATTCGCGAAAAAGTTCATTCCATTCATGAACTTACCAGACAATACGAGAAATTAGAAGAACAGACCTTGTTGAAACAGATTGAACAGATATCTAATGAAATTCTAGAGGAGTTGTAAATATGGCATTTGAAGGATTAACTGAAAAATTACAAAACGTCTTTAAGAATCTTCGAAGCAAGGGAAGACTGACCGAAGCAGATGTAAAAACTGCTTTAAAAGAAGTTAAGATGGCTTTGTTAGAGGCCGATGTAAACTTCAAAGTTGTGAAGCAATTCACTAAGACAGTTCAGGAACGTGCTGTAGGACAGGATGTTATGAACGGTTTGAATCCAGGTCAAATGGTTATTAAGATTGTAAATGAAGAACTGGTTAATCTTATGGGAAGCGAAACTACAGAGCTTGCAATCAAGCCGGGTAATGAGCTTACGATACTGATGATGGCAGGACTTCAGGGTGCTGGTAAAACCACCACAACCGCGAAGATTGCAGGAAAGCTTAAAGCAAAAGGAAAGAAACCATTGCTGGTAGCATGTGATGTCTATCGTCCAGCAGCGATAACCCAGCTGCAGGTGAATGGTGAAAAGCAAGGCGTAGAAGTGTTCGCCATGGGAGATAAATTAAAACCTGTGGATATCGCAAAAGCAGCAGTAGAACACGCAAAAAGTAATAATTTCAATGTCATGATTATTGACACTGCCGGCCGACTTCATATTGATGAAGATATGATGGGAGAACTGGTAGAAATTAAGGAAAATGTTCATGTAGATCAGACCGTATTGGTTGTTGATGCCATGACCGGACAGGATGCAGTCAATGTATCAGAAACCTTCAATAATCAGATTGGAATAGATGGAGTCATTCTCACGAAGTTAGACGGCGATGCCAGAGGCGGAGCAGCATTATCTATTCGTGCAGTGACCGGAAAGCCTATTTTATATGTTGGTATGGGTGAAAAATTGTCAGATTTAGAACAGTTCTATCCAGACCGTATGGCATCTAGAATCTTAGGCATGGGCGATGTGATGAGCTTGATTGAAAAAGCGCAGGCAAACATCGACGAGGAAAAAGCAAAAGCCATGGAACAGAAGTTCAAAAAAGCCGAATTCGGTTTTGATGATTATCTGGAAAGTATGAATCAGATGCGTAACATGGGCGGCATATCCAGTGTATTGAATATGATACCTGGCATGAGTGGTAAGATGAAGGACATCGAAGGCATGGTAGATGAAAAAGAACTTGCCAAGAAGGAATCCATTATTTATTCCATGACATTGGAAGAACGTGCGAATCCGGATATCCTGAATGTATCGCGAAAGAAAAGGATTGCTAATGGAGCAGGAGTAGATATCAGCGAAGTAAACAGACTGGTAAAACAGTTTGAACAGTCTAAAAAGATGATGAAACAGATGCCCGGTTTGATGGGCGGTAAAAGTGGCAAAAGAGGAGGATTTAAACTTCCTTTTTAAGCATATAGAATTTCAAAATATTACAGGAGGTGAATTGAACATGGCAGTAAAAATCAGATTAAAAAGAATGGGACAGAAAAAGGCTCCTTTCTATAGAATCGTAGTTGCAGATTCCAGATCCCCAAGAGATGGTAAATTTATCGAAGAAATCGGAACCTATGATCCAACTTGTGACCCAAGTGTATACAAAGTGGACGAAGAAGCAGCTAAAAAATGGTTGGCAAATGGTGCACAGCCTACAGAGATGGTTGGTAAAATCTTCAAAATCGCCGGCATCGAAAAGTAGGATACACGGAGGTGTGTAATGAAAGATTTAGTTGAAGTAATTGCAAAGTCTCTTGTTGAAAATCCGGATGAAGTTGTTGTGACAGAAACTGTTGATGGTGATTCTGTATTAGTGGAACTAAAAGTAGCTCCTTCAGATATGGGAAAAGTAATTGGCAGACAGGGACGTATTGCTAAGGCAATTCGTGCAGTTGTCAAAGCAGCATCTTCAAAAAGTGATAAAAAAGTCGTTGTTGAAATAATTCAATAATTGGCAGAACGCTCTCTATTATAGAGGGCGTTTTCGTTGCTATGCATACATGTTGAGTGATATAAGTTTTACAAGAAACCGCAAGGAGACGAAATGATGAGTGATGATAAATTTAGAATTGGTGTAATCAGCAGTACGCACGGATTAAAAGGTGAAGTAAAAGTATTTCCTACAACAGAGGACGTAAAACGGTTTTCTGAAATAGAAGAAGTATATTTAGATACAGGAAAAGAAGAATTACTTTTAAAGATTCAGAGCGTTCGCTATTTTAAACAATTTGCGATTGTAAAGTTCGAAGGAATTGACAATATCAACGATGTTGAAAAATATAAAGGAATGAATCTGCTTGTAACCAGGGATCATGCTGTTCCTTTAGATGAAGATGAATATTATGTGGCTGATTTGATGGACCTTAAAGTAATATTAGAAGACGGAACGGAATTTGGCAAGTTGACGGATGTGATGGAAACCGGTGCCAATGACGTGTATGTGGTGACACGTACAGAAGGAAGTGAAGTGCTTCTTCCGGCTATCAAACAGTGTATTAAAAATATAGATATGGATAAGAGAACAATGACGATTCACCTGATGGATGGTCTGATATAGGAGTATGAGATGAATTATCATGTATTAACACTTTTTCCAGAAATGATAGAACAGGGCATGAATACAAGCATTATAGGCCGGGCTATAGAGCAGGGCTTATTATCCTTAGAAGCTGTGAATATCCGTGATTATTCGACGAATAAGCATCATAAGGTGGATGACTACCCATACGGCGGTGGTGCAGGAATGGTGATGCAGGCACAGCCTATTTATGATGCGTATTGTGCCTTAGAGAAAAAAATGGAAAAGAAGCCGAGGGTTATCTATCTGACACCTCAGGGTAGGACTTTTTCACAGAAAATTGCACAGGATTTGGCAAAAGAGCAGAATCTTGTTTTCTTGTGTGGTCATTATGAAGGTATTGATGAGAGAGTGTTAGAAGAAATTGTGACAGATTATGTTTCCATAGGAGATTATGTCTTAACTGGTGGGGAACTTCCTGCTATGGTTATGATGGATACTATCTCCAGATTGATTCCTGGAGTGTTAAATAACGAGGATTCGGCAGAATACGAATCTTTTCAGAATTCATTGTTAGAACATCCGCAGTATTCCAGACCGGAAGTGTGGAAAGACAAGCGGGTGCCCGAGGTACTGCTGTCAGGACATCATGAAAAAATCGCTCAATGGAGACATGAACAGTCTCTGGAGAGAACATTTCTTCGCAGACCGGATCTTTTGGAAAAAGCGCCATTAGATAAAAAAGATAAAAAATATATAGAACAAATAGCTGCAAATCAAGCCATATCCGATGAGAATGTAACGGAAGAATGAAATTTGCATGAATGAAAAAAATATGTAGTTTAAAAAGCAATTACTTTGACAAACATAAATGTCATTGTGATTGTTTTTTTTATATAGAAAAGCACGTTCTGTTTGAACGCTTTTTGTCATAAATACTGTCAAAAAGTGCACTGCCCCGGAATATATCACAAACAGATTGAATTGACAAAGAAACCTTTTGTGCGTATAGTTTAAATATAAAAAACTTTTTTGTGTAAATATTGTACGGAAATGCAGAGGGAATAGGACCGATAAGAACTTTCGACTAAACAGATTCATATGCAGGAAGTCGCTATTAAAAACATTAGAAAATAATTTATGAAAATAAATCAAGTCGAAAGGATGAAATATGAAATATTTAATGGGAATTGATAACGGAGGAACATTCTCAAAAGCGGCATTATTTGACGAAGAAGGAAATCAGGTGGAGGTTGTTAGCGTGCCGACTATAACAATAACACCAAAACCGGGATTTACAGAACGCGATATGAATGAACTGTGGGAAGTGAATGCATCCGCAATCCGACAGGTAATTGAAAAAAGTGAAATCAATCCTAAAGAAATTGCAGGGGTGTCCTTTTCGGGACATGGAAAAGGTCTTTATATGATTGATTCTGAAGGGAAACCTTCGTATAATGGTATATTATCAACGGATGCACGTGCATGGGAACAAGTGGAAAAATGGTATCAGGATGGAACGAATAAAAAAGTATATGAAAAGACCTTCCAGGAGATATTAGCAGTGCAGCCGGTTAGTCTTCTGGCCTGGTTTAAGGAAAACAAACCGGAAATATTGGAAAAGACAAAGTACATCTTTGCAGTAAAGGATTATATCCGTTATATGTTAACAGGAGAAGCCTACAGCGAATATACGGACTGTTCAGGGTCTAATATGGTAAATTTAAAAAGTAAACAGCATGATAAGGAATTAATGAAATTATTCGGTCTGGAGGAATGTTATGATAAACTTCCGCCACTGAGGTATTCATCAGATGTCTGCGGACATATAACGGAATCTGCAAGCAAAAAAACACTCCTTCCTGAAGGAATTCCGGTTGCAGCAGGTATGTTCGATGTGAATGCCTGCGGAATTGCCTCTGGTTTGTCTGATGAAAATCAGATGTGTATGATTGCAGGAACCTGGAGCATTAATGAATTTATCAAAAAAGAGCCGGTTACAAATGGAACAGTTGATTTAAACTCCTTCTTTTGTATACCGGGATATTATCTTGTGGAGGAGAGCAGTCCCACATCTGCCGGCAATATGGAATGGTTTATCCGTAATATAATGAGTTTTGAGCAAAAAGAGATAAAGGCAGAAGGCGGCTCTATTTATGATTTGACCAACGAGTGGGCTGCATCCATAGAACCTCAGGATTGTAATGTTATTTTTCTGCCTTTTCTTAATGGTTCCAATGAGAGCCCATTAGCGAAAGGTACCTTTGTAGGTCTTACGGCATTTCACAATAAAAAATATATGCTTCGCGCAGTATATGAAGGCATTGTTTTTTCACATGTGACCCATGTGAAAAAACTGCTGAAAAACAGAGAAAAGCCAAAAAGTATTTGCCTCTCGGGAGGCGCAGCAAATTCAGATGTATGGGTTCAGATTTTTGCAGATGCACTTCAAATTCCCATTGATGTAATTGAGGATAAAGAGCTTGGTGCACAAGGCGCAGCTATGGCTGCAGGTATCGCAGCAGGAATATATAAAGATTATCAGGAGGCTATAAAGCACACAGTATCTATTACAAAAACCATAGAACCACGTCCGGAATACAAGACTGTATACGAAGAAAAATATGCGACATATCGTGCAGTTGTCGAAGGATTGAACTGTGCCTGGAGTCACTTTAAAAATTAGCACTAAGGAGATCGGATGTATATGTACAATAGGAAGTTTACACTAGAGCGGTTGGAAAGGCTTTGGGGTATTGGTATTATGGAAGTTCAGGAGGATAATTTGCCTGAAATAGAGAAAAGTGAACACCATAATCCCCTGTATCATTCGGAAGAATTGCGGGAACTTTTGATTTCAGGTGCAAAAAAGCAGGAAATACCATTCCTGTTTCAAGATTCATTTGGAGTGATTTTTGGCAGTATGAGATGTAAAAAAGAAACATTCCTAATTGGACCGATGTGTATTAGAATGCTGGATCGTGTAGAATTGCATAGATTTTATCGGAAATATAAAGTGGATGAAACACTGGAAAAACGTTTGAAAAAATTCACACTTTCGGAGATACTTGATATAGTGGAAGCACTTGCCAATGAACTGCTTCAAGTAGAATATTCGGATACAGAGTTGTTATATGAAAATCATCTTGCAAAGGATACAAAGGATGAAGATAAGCAGGAAAAAATTGTTTTTGATTTAAAAGAAGGAGATGAGGAACTATATCATCATACCTATATTGAAGAACGAAAACTTTTGGACAGCATCCGGGAGGGTCGTGCTGAAGATGCACTGACCTATTCAAGAAATATGGATGCTGATTTAGGCAAACTATCAGCAAAGGAATTAAATCATTGGAAAAATGCAGCGATTGTGGCTATCACTCTTTGCACCAGAGCTGCTATCGATGGAGGAATCTCTCCTTCTATTGCATATAAAATCAGTGACTTTTATATTCAAAAGAGTGATGGGTGTACGGATATTGCCCAGACTATTAAATATCGGGATCACGCAGTGGAAGAACTTACGAATCAAGTACAAAGAAAGATGAGTCGAAAGACTTCCAGTTATGTGGAACGATGCAAAGAGTATGTGGAAAAACATTATAAAGAGAAGCTTTATCTCACGGATATAGCAGAGCAGTTGGGTTTGAGTGAAACATATCTTTCACGCTTGTTTAAACAGGAAACAGGTGAGCAGCTACAGAACTATATAGTGGATGTTAGATTGGAACGTGCAGCAAACTTATTGAAATATTCAGATGAATCTATTTCTAATATTGCTGAGTATGTAAATTTTCCAAGTCAAAGTTATATGGGCAAACTTTTTCGGGAGAAGTTTCAGCTTTCGCCAAAAAAATATAGAGAGCTCTATGCTCCTAGGGAATATTTTGGACAGAGAATATAAGAAGGTTTATGTAACATTAAGTTAAGCGTGAAAAGTATGCCTAAAAAGAATGACAAGAAAAATACAAAAAGAACAAATTAAAGATATAAAGTCTAAACAAAACATTATATTATAAAGATACCAAAAACGCATGCGGTTTCGAAGATAAAAATTGTCTAAAGAGAAGGAGAAATATAATGTTTAGTTTAGCGACAAAACACAATGATCCTAATGCAAAGTTAGGGTGGGGAGAGCGAATTGGATACGGCAGCGGCGGTTTCGCTTTCAATATGATCAATGGAATTATTGGTTCGTTTCTTACAATTTACTTTACATCAGCAGTTGGATTAAATGCAGGTGTTGTTGCATCTATTTTTGCAATATCAAAATTACTTGATGGAGTCTCAGATTTAATTGTTGGACGTTTAGTAGATCGTACAAAATCAAAACTTGGTAAAGGACGTTCATGGTTAATAAGAATGTGTATTCCATTTGCAATTACAACTATGCTGCTGTTTTATGTACCAACCAATATTCCACAAATGGCACAATATGTATATGTTTTTCTTATGTATAATATTGTAAATGCAGTATGCTTAACAGGTATGATTGTTCCATATTATTCTATGATTTCTTTGATAACTGGAAATTCATATGAGCGCGGATTCCTTGGAAATATACAGCAGATTTTTCAGACATTAGGAAATGTACTTGTGAATTCAACATTTGTTGTACTGCTGACTAAATTTACTGATAGCACGAAGACATTGTATACACAGCGTGCATTTACGATGACGATGTTAATCTATTGTGTGGCAATGGTAATTGTATCCTTGTTCTGTGTATTTAGTACCAAAGAACGTGTAACAGACAGCGTGAAAACAACGGATGAATCGAACGAAAAGAAACAAGACAGTAATGCTATGGAAACAGTAAAAGCACTGCTTACTAACAAATACTGGGTATTTATGACAATTGCAAACTTTATTATCTTTTTTGTGATTATAATGTTCTCTGTTGGTACAGTATTCTACTGTCAGTATGTGATGAAGGATATGGGGAAATACAGCCTAATGTCCAATGCTATCTCAGTTGCACAGTTTGCAATTATGTTTGCAACACCATTGTTTATGAAGAAAGTTGGTAAAAGTAAAGTTTATACAGTAGGTATGGCTGTTATGGCACTTGGATTCCTGGGATCTGGATTATATACGGGATCAAATACAGTAATTATGGTTTTACTAAATGCATTAAAAGGCGGTGGATGTGGTATGGCCGGAGGAATGGCGCTTGGAATGGTTGCTGATACTGTTGCTTATGGAAAACTGAAAACCGGAATTGATACAGTTGGTATGGGAAATGCTGGTATATCCGCAGCACAAAAGGTTGGATTGGGACTTGGAACTGCAGTATTCGGATGGGTTACAGCAGCAGCCGGGTATGACGGAGCATTGGATGCACAAGGAATTGCACAGCCGGAAGCAGTTACAGCAGCAATTAACTTTCTTTATAGCTGGCTGCCATTCATATTATCAATCATTGTTTTTGTGATTATGCTGTTCTTTTATCATTGCGAAAGTGATTTAAAAAAGATGCAAAAGGAAAGTAACTGATAGCTAGAATATTGTGAGTTGAAATTGCCCTTTACAAGTAATTGTAATGGGCAGTTTCAATAAAGAGAGGTAGTATATGGAATCCAAATTACAAGTGAATCAAATTTTTTCAAATAATATGATATTGCAGCGGGATAAACAGATTACCGTGTGGGGATATTGCAAAAAGGATGCCAAAGTACAAGTTAAAATTAATTGTGTAAATGTATATGCAGCAGTTGAAGGGACATCATGGAGTGCTGTATTACCACCTATGAAAGCTGTAGAAAGTACCAGTATGGTGAAAGTATCAGAAGATGAGAAAATTAATATTGAGAATGTCGGGATTGGGGATGTATGGCTGGCAGGCGGTCAATCTAATATGGAGTTTTATATGCGCTATGATGCAGATTATAAAACTGAAGTTGATCTGTGTGAAAACAGCAATATTCGGTTCTATGATGTTCCGGAAATATGCTACGTCGGTCAGAACGAGGATTTTGATTATTCCAGAATGGGTTATTGGAGAGAATGTAATCGAGAGAATTTAGAATATTATTCAGCAGCTGCATACTATTTTGCAAAAAATCTTCAAGCAGATTTAAGTGTACCAATTGGCATTATAGGGTGTAATCGCGGAGATTCAGTAAGTATAGCATGGATGCCTGAAAAAACCGCATTAATACATGGAAAGATATGGATTGACGAATTTAGACAGAAATGTGGTGACCAATCTGTTGAAACATGGATAGATTTATGTCGAAAAAATCCTATGATGGATCGTGGAAACCCATTTGCAGATGTGATATCAGATGAATTATTATATGGAATATCTTATGAAAAACAAGAAGAAATCATGGCAGAAATACCGGAAGAAATGGAAAATCATGCGGGACCGGATATGAAGAATCGTCCAGGAGCGTTGTATGAATGTATGTTGGAAACAATCAAAAATATTAAAATAAAAGGTGTTATATGGTATCAAGGTGAAAGTGATGTGATTCACGCAGAAACCTACAAAGGATTGATCGCGGATTTGATTGATTGCTGGCGTGAAAGTTTTGGTGAAGATATTCCGTTTATAATGGCACAACTTGCGCCATTGGGACAGTGGATGGGATGCTTAGGAACGGATTTCCCAATTATTAGAGACGCACAAAGAACCGTCAGCTTGGAAAAAGAACAGGTATATATGATTTCTACCTCAGATGTGGGACTGCGCTATGATATTCATCCCAAAAAGAAAAAACTAGTGGGAGAACGATTTGCGTTATGTGCCAGAGAACATACTTATGGAGAAAAAGTTTTATCTGATGCACCTGTAGGTGTTAGAGCAGAACGAGTAGATGATATAATTATTATTCATTTTGATAATACAGGAACAGGTTTACATTTTAGAGAAGAAAGCGAAAACATGTTGTATGTTAATAACGTGTTATATGATCAGGAAAATTTCACCATTGAGAATAATCGATTATTAGTATCATTAAAGAATATGGAAAACAAATCGAAAAAAATCAGAATTGAATTTGCTCAGAGTGATTACTATAAAGTAAATGTGTACAATAGTGCAGATATACCAGCAATACCCTTTGTGTGCAATGTAGAATAAGAATGAATTGAAAGTGATGGGAATTATATGAAAATTGTAAATGTAAAAATAAATGGAATCAAAAATCCAATTGGTCATCTGATGGAAAAAATCAGTCTTTCATGGAAAGTTATAGAGACTAAAGGAATAAATCAAAAAAATGTAAAAATAGAAGTGTCAAAGGATTCCGATTTTAAAACGATTCTTTTTCAAAAAGAGGATGAAAATCTGATTCAAACTGGCGAAATCATTGATATAAAACAGGAACCCTGTACCAGATACTATATTCGTGTGACGGTCATTACAGATTTAGATGAAACAGCAGTTAGTGAGACTGCTTACTTTGAGACTGCAAAGATTGAAGAAGAATGGTCAGGAAACTGGATTACTACCGAAGAAGCTGACACTTTCCATCCTGTGTTTATAAAATCATTTTTAACAGAAAAGAAAATAGTTTCCGCCAGACTCTATATTTCCGGGCTAGGACTTTTTACGGCTATTTTAAATAATAAAAAGGTTGGAGAGGAAGTGCTGACACCTTACTACAGTAATTACCATGAAGAAATTCAATATCTTACTTATGATATCACGGATGATCTCAGTTATGAAAAAGCAGAAAATAAATTGGAGATATCCCTTGGAAATGGGTGGTATAAAGGACGTTTTGGACTTGGCGGTGGACCAACAGAAAATTTTGGCAATAGATTTCAAATGATTGCAGATATTCGACTGACCTATGAAGATGGAACAGTGAAAACCATAGGAACCGATGAAACCTGGCAATATTATGGTTCAGATACAGAAAACAGCGATTTGTATGATGGGGAAGTGCTTAATCATTTACTATGGAATGGCAAAGATAATGTAATTAAGAATGCCGTGTTGACAGATGCTAAAGGAAGTTTAATACCTCGTTACAGCCTTCCGGTGTTAGAAATGGAAGAACTTGCAGTCAAAGAAATCATTCATACATCGGCAGGGGAAACAGTGCTTGATTTTGGACAAAACTTTGCAGGCTACGTGGCTTTTAAGTCAAATCAGCCAATGGGAAATAAAATTATTCTTGATTTTGGAGAAATCCTTCAGCATGGTAATTTTTATAATGAAAACTACCGCTCTGCAAAATCACAGTTTGTATATATTTCGGATGGAAGAGCAGAGATAGTAAAACCACAGTTTACCTATTTTGGTTTTCGATATGTGAGAGTAACAGGATGGGAAGGAGATATAAAAGCAGAAGATTTCATTGGAAAAGTGCTATATTCCCAGATGGAGGTGACCGGACATATAGAAACCGGACATAAAGGCGTAAACCAGCTGTTTTCCAATACCATGTGGGGACAGAAGTCTAACTCGATTGATTTCCCTACGGATTGTCCACAGAGAGATGAGAGACTTGGATGGACGGGAGATGCACAGGTGTTTTCCGGTACAGCCAGCTATAATATGGATACCGCAGCATTCTATAACAAATTCATACATGACCTTAGAACCGAGCAGAATAAGTTTGATGGAATACTTCCAGGTGTGATTCCGGTGTTGGACCCAAGCGGACCAATCTACAGCAGCATATGGGGAGATATTGCAACATTCCTTCCAACTGTATTGTTTGAACACTTTGGTGACCGTTCGGCATTGGAAATGTATTATCCTATGATGAAAGACTGGGTTGATAAAATCACAAAAGATGATAAGGCAAGAGGACAGAAGTATCTCTATGATTTTGGAAATCAGCTGGGAGACTGGCTGGCATTAGATGGACGTACAGAACAGAGTATGAAGGGTGGAACAGATGATTATTATATCGGTTCCTGCTATTATGCCATGTCAGTAGAAAAAACTGCGGATGCTGCAAAGGCTCTTGGGTTTGTTGAAGACGAAGTCTATTATCGTGATTTGTATGAGAAAATCCGTGAAGCTGTTATCAGGGAGTATTTCTCAGAGACAGGCAGACTGTGTATTGATACACAGACGGGATATATTGTGGCTCTTTACAGTGGGATTTATAAAGCAAAAGAGAAAATCATAGAAGGGTTAAAGAGCAGGTTATATAAAGATTGTTATAAACTAAAAGGCGGTTTTGTAGGAGCACCTATTATGTGCCGTGTTATGGCAGAAAATGGTCTGGAAGAGGAAGCATTTTATTTCTTACTGCAGGATGGATATCCAGGCTGGATGCATTGCATCAATCTTGGTGCAACCACAATCTGGGAGAGATGGAATTCTGTATTGGACAATGGACTTATAAGCGGTACTATGATGAATTCTCTAAATCACTATTCCTTCGGTTCTGTTGTGGAATACCTGTACCGCGATGTGGCTGGATTAAAACCACTGGAACCGGGATTTAAAAAAGCACTGATTACTCATCTTATGAACCAGAAATTAAAATTCATGAAAACTTCCTATGAATCCGTATACGGAACTTATCGTGTAGAATGGGAAATAAGAAAAAATGGAAAAGTACATGTTTTGATTGAAGTTCCATTTGGATGCAGCGCTGTTATTGGTCTTCCGTTCTATGAGGGCGAGGTAGAAGAAGTGAAAACTGGAATTTATGAATATGACTATACACCAACTACCGATTTACGTTCGTTATATACAAGAAAGACATTATTTAAAGACATGATGCAGAATCCAAAAGCCTTAGAGATTATTGACCGCATTTCTCCATTGCTGCAGCACTTTTTAGGAAGCGGTGATGAGGAATTTCTTCATGAAAGTCTGGCTACTTTAGAAGGGATGTCCTTCCTTGGATTTTCACCACAGATGGTAGAGGAACTGACTATGGAATTAACCAGATTAGAAGAGGAGTAAGAATATGAATTATTATACAAGTGAAAAAATCAACGAAAATCTTACTTTGATACGCAGCATTTCAGGAGAACTGATGTATCTTTTGGAGAGCGAAGATTCCTGTGCACTCATTGACAGCTGTGTAGGTGTAGGACATCTGAAGGCTTATGTAGAAACCTTGACAGATAAACCGGTCACTCTATTTTTAACCCATGGACATATTGACCATGCTATGGGTGCGCCTGATTTTGAGAAGGTCTATATGAATCATAAGGATATTCCTTTATATCAAAGTCAGTGCTCTGTCGAGGAACGAAAAGGATATGTGATGGGGTGTGCCGGAGTAGATGTCGCACAGCAGTTTAAAGACGAAGATTATACGAAGGTACAGCCAGACAAAGAATTCGAAAATCTGCAGGACGGCGATACTTTTAAAATTGGAGATTTTCATCTGGACTGTTATGAATTCCCGGGACATACGCCCGGTGCAGTAGTATTTTTGATTCGGGAAATGGGTATTTTGATTCTGGGAGATGCCTGTAATAATTCTACATTTGTATTTGACGAAAACAGTGCACCATTAGATATCTATCGTGAGAACGTTATATTTAACAACAATCGTTTAAAAGGAAAATATACCAGGGTATTTTTATCCCATCATGATATGGAGACAGATACACAGATTATGGAGAATGTGATTACAGTCTGTGACGAGGCATTAGCAGGAAAAGCGGATGATCTCCCTTTCGAATTTATGGGAATGAAAGCATATATTGCAAAAAAATGCAATGAGCGTTTCCAAAGAGAAGATGGAAAAAGCGGCAATATTATATATAACAAAACAAAACTTCATCAATCAGGAGGTAAATAGATGTTTCCAAAGAATTTCTTATGGGGCGGCGCAGTAGCGGCCAATCAATGTGAAGGTGCATATAAGGAAGACGGTAAAGGTTTATCTATTCAGGATGTTATGCCAAGAGGCATCAAAGGGGCACGTACAGAGAAGCCAACCGAAGACAATATGAAATTAATCGGCATTGATTTTTATCATAGATATAAAGAAGATATAAAACTGTTTGCAGAGATGGGATTTAAAGTATTCCGTACATCCATTGCATGGAGCCGGATTTTCCCTAAGGGAGATGAAACTGTGCCAAATGAAGCAGGACTGCAGTTTTACGATGATTTATTTGATGAGTGTCATAAATATGGCATCGAACCGCTGGTGACCATTTCTCATTATGAGACGCCGTTATATCTGGCAGAACACTATAATGGATGGCTAAACAGGGAACTTATTGGCTTTTATGAGAACTATGTAAAAACAATTTTTACTCGATATCAAGATAAAGTTACCTACTGGCTGACTTTTAATGAGATAAATTCTATCTTAAATTCGCCCTTTATGAGCGGCGGTATCCATACACCCAAGGAAGATTTGACAGAGTCACAGCTATATCAGGCGATTCATCACGAAATGGTGGCAAGTGCTCTGGCAACAAAAATCGGGCATGAGATTAATCCGAAGTTTCAGATTGGCTGTATGATTTTAAGTATGCCGGTATATCCGCTGTCGCCGGATCCTTCCGATGTGTTGGAAGCTATGGAAGAATCTCATAAGCATGATATGTTTATGGAAATCCATGCCCGTGGAGAATATCCGGGGTATATGAAGCGATACATGCGTGAACATAATATCAAAGTGGATTTTGCAGCAGGTGATGCAGAACTTTTAAAACAATATACTGTAGATTTTATTTCCTTTAGTTACTATGTAAGTGTGTGTGCCACCGCAGATGCTGCAAAGAATGTAAAGGGGGAAGGAAATCTCTTCGCAGGTGTGCCAAATCCTACCTTAAAAGCCAGTGAATGGGGATGGCAGATTGATCCCAAGGGCCTTCGATACGCGCTCAACACTTTCTGGGACAGATATCATAAACCGCTTTTTGTGGTGGAGAATGGGCTGGGTGCGGTGGACGAACTGGTGACAGGAACAGATGGTACACTTACTGTAGAGGATGATTATCGCATCGAATATATGAGAGATCACTTGATTCAGGTAGAAGAGGCCATTGAAGATGGAGTGAAAGTTATGGGTTACACCAGCTGGGGATGCATAGATTTAGTCAGCGCTTCCACAGCTGAATTGAAAAAAAGATACGGATTTATCTATGTGGACCGAAACGATGATGGAAGTGGTACATTAAACCGTTATAAAAAGAAGAGCTTTTTCTGGTATAAGAAGGTTATCGGCACTAATGGAGAATCCTTGCATAAATAAGGAGGACATATGAAATATTTAGCAATAGATATTGGCGGCACGTATACAAAATATGCTGTAATGGATGAAAACTGCAGCTTTTATGAAAAAGATAAAATTCCAACTGCACAGGATAATCTGGAATCCTTTATTAATATGCTGGTGGACATCTATAAAGCACATGCAGAAGATATTGAAGGAATTGGTATCAGCAGTGCCGGCATGATTGACAGTGAAACTGGATTTATGTACAATGGAGGTTCAATACCATGTATTTCAAGTATTAATCTTGTGGAAATTCTCGAGAAATATTGTCAGGTACCTGTTACCGTGGAAAATGATGCCAAGTGTGCTGCACTTGCAGAATTATGGCGGGGATCTTTATCAGATTGTACTAATGCGGTGGCGGTTATTTGTGGAACTGCCGTTGGGGGTGCTGTCATCTGTGACCGTAAAGTAATGCGGGGCAAAAATTTTATGGCAGGTGAGTTTAGCTATATACTTACTGACAGCGAAGACTGCATGAATTCAGATAAGACATTGGCTATGACCAATGGAGTGCCGGCGCTTATCCGATTGGTTGCACAGAAGAAAAATATTTCGGCAAAAGAATTGGATGGAGAAAAAGTATTTTCCATGGCTAATTGTGGTGACCATGAAGTGTTGAACTGTATTCGAATTTTTGCAAGAAATCTGGCAGTGCAGCTGAGCAATTATCAATTTATACTGGATCCAGACCGCATTGCAATCGGTGGAGGAATCAGTGCGCAGCCACTGTTTTTACAGATGATTAAAGAAGAACTTAAGAAATTAAGCAGCGTCTTTCCCTATGATGTGCCAATACCGGATATTACGAACTGTAAGTTCTTTAATGATTCCAATCTGATAGGGGCATTGTATGTACATCTGAAAGCCCGGGAAGAAAAAATCGATGTTAATAAGGTTAAGGAGTTTATGGATTTTTTACAGGATCGAAGAGAGGGACAATATTTAAGAGAACTTTTTATTGCCAATAATAATTTGGGAGGAAACAAGGATGAAACGCAAATTTGAAAATTTATGCAGACCTATTACCATAGCTGGTGTGACATTTCGCAACCGTATGTTCTCTGCGCCTATGGGCGGCACAGACATTACAAATGACGGATGCATTGGGCCGAAATCTACAGCATTTTACGAATTAAGAGGAAAAGGCGGGGCAGGAGCTGTTACTGTCAGCGAATGTATGGTTCACCCGAAGACAGACGGTTCTCATGCCTATCATCTGGATACCTCGATTCTGAATTCTTTGGCATCTGCAACTTATACGGCTGATGCCATTCGAAGACATGGTGCTATGCCCAGTCTGGAGTTATCCCATTCGGGAATGTTTGCAGGAACTTATATGACAGATAAGAGTAAGCAGCATGAGATGAACCAGTGGGGCCCATCTGATACGGTCCGTGCAGATGGTGTACAGGTAAAAGCTTTGACGAAAGAAATGCTTTCCGACATCGTAGCTTCTTATAAAGAAGTGGCAGGTCTGGCTAAACGTGCAGGATTTGAAATGCTTATGATTCATGGCGGACATGGATGGCTGCTAAATCAGTTTCTGTCACCATATTTTAATAAGCGTACTGATGAATATGGTGGAAGTTTGGAAAATAGATGCCGTCTGGCAATCGAAGTGCTTAAAGCGGTAAGAGAAGCGGTAGGCCCAAGATTTCCCATTGAATTTCGTCTAAGCGGTTCGGAGCTTTTTGAGGGTGGGTATGATTTGGCAGAAGGTGTTCGCATTGCTCAGGAGATTGAACCTTATATTGATTTACTTCACGTATCTGCAGGAACCTATCAGAGAGGATTTGGAGATACCCATCCATCTATGTTTAAAGAACATGGATGTAATGTATATCTGGCAGCAGAAATTAAAAAGCATGTATCAATACCGGTAGCTACGCTGGGTGGCTTAAATGATCCGGCTCAGATGGAAGAAATCATCGCAAGTGGAAAAGCAGATATTGTCTACATGGCACGAGCACTACTGGCAGATCCATTCCTGCCCCGTAAGGTTATGGAAAACAGAGAAAATGAAATCGTAAGATGTCTGCGCTGCTTTACCTGCATGGCAGAGCGTGCAGCAACATCCACCAGAAGATGTACGGTCAATCCGGTAATCGGTCGGGAAATGGACGGAACAGAAGTACAGCCGGCACCGGTGAAAAAGAAAGTATTAGTAGCAGGCGGCGGTCCTGGAGGTTTATATGCGGCTTACACAGCAGCACTTCGCGGACATGAAGTAATCTTATGCGAAAAGTCTGATGAAGTGGGTGGTATTTTAAAGAGTGAGCAGGCACTGCCATTTAAACATGAGATGTATGAATTGGGTGGTACTTATGCGCTGCTTGCTAAGAAAGCAGGCGTTCAGATTCGCCTGAATACAGAAGTTACCTCTGAGTATGCAGAAAAAGAAAGTGCAGATGCACTGATTATAGCTGTTGGATCTACACCACTGGTTCCGCCAATCCCGGGACTGGACGGAGATAATGTAGTAGTGGTAAATAATTACTATAAAGAAAAAGAGAAAGTTGGAGAAGATGTAGTGGTATTTGGCGGTGGACTGGCTGGATGCGAATGTGCCATTCATCTTGGTATGGAAGGAAAAAAAGTACATCTGGTAGAGATGAGAGATGAACTGGCTCCGGATGCCAATGTAAGACATCGTCCGCTGCTTTTAAAAGAAATTGATAAATATGTGACTGTTCATACCGGGTATAAAGGGCTGAAAGTCACAAAAGAAGGAATCTTCTGCGAAGATAAAGAAGGAAAGCAGCAGCTTGTGCCGGGCGGCAGTGTAATCTGTGCACTGGGTCAGCGTTCCAGAACAGATGTAGTTGAAAAACTTCGGGATGCAGCACCATATGTAGCAGTTATTGGTGATGCAGCTAAAGTATCCACTATAACAAATGCAGTATATTGGGGTTACCATGCTGCACTGGATATATAGAAAAATATTGCTGAATCATGAAAGAAATTACTTGCAAATCGTTAATAGTTATAGTATAATTATTAACGTTGTGAGAAAAAGATGGTCCTCTGTTACAGATAAGTATTAAGAACATCCAATAGATTAAGGAGATAAGAAAATGAACGAAATTATCAAAAACATTGAAGCTGCTCAGTTGAAAGCAGAAGTACCAGAGTTTGCAGTAGGAGATACTGTAAGAGTACATGGTAAAATCAAAGAGGGAAACCGCGAAAGAATTCAGATTTTTGAAGGAACTGTTCTTAAGAAACAGGGCGGAAGCACTCGTGAAACCTTCACTGTACGTAAATTATCAAACGGTGTTGGAGTAGAAAAAACATGGCCATTACATTCACCAAACGTAGTAAACGTTGAAGTTGTAAGACGTGGTAAAGTAAGAAGAGCTAAATTAAACTACTTAAGAACACGTACTGGTAAAGCAGCTAAGGTTAAAGAATTAGTTAGATAGTAAAGCATGGGGACAATTACAACTGTTAATTGTCCCTATTTGTTACTATTCGACATTTATAATGAGGTATAGAATATGTATCCAGAAGATGAATTTGATTTCTATGAAGAAGAGATTAAGAGAAAAACAATCTTTGATAATAAATTTGTTCGAAAGACCCTTGGCTGGGTAGTCCAGATTGCGGTAGTCATTCTTTTGGCATGGCTGGTAGCGGTGGGATTTTGTCATTCTATAACAATGCAGGAAAGTTCTATGGAACCGACAGTGAATGGCGGCGAAACCTTTCTGGTGAATCGCGTAATTTATAAGATAAGTTCTCCAAAGCGCGGTGATATCATTGCATTCCGTAATAGTGAGGATGAGAATGCCAGTACACATATTAAAAGAATCATAGGATTGCCAGGAGAGACAATTACTGTCCAGGAAGGTCAGATTATGATCAACGGCAAGACTTATATGGAGAAGAAGAGCTTTCCGACTATGACGAATGGCGGGTTAGCAGAAGCAGGTGTTACCCTGGGCAAAGATGAGTATTTTGTACTGGGAGACAACCGTAACAATAGTGAAGACAGCCGATTTGGTGATGTTGGCAATGTAAAAGCAGAGAATATCATAGGTGAACTATGGTTTGTCAGTGGGCCGTTTGACCAGATTGGATTTTTAAAAGGATAGGTGTAAAGATGAATTATCAATGGTATCCGGGGCATATGACCAAAGCCAAACGGATGATGCAGGAAGACATTAAGTTAATTGACATTATAATAGAGCTGGTAGATGCCAGAGTTCCACTTAGCAGTCGGAATCCGGATATTGACGAACTTGGAAAGAATAAATCACGGTTGATTTTATTAAATAAATCAGATCTTGCAGATGAGCGGTATAATCAAGAGTGGTCTAGATATTTTGAACAGAAGGGCTATTATGTCCTTGCCATTAATTCCAAGGCTGGAAGAGGCGTAAAGAATATTTACAATATTATTTTGGAAGCGTGTAAAGAAAAAATAGAACGTAATCTGCGAAGAGGTATCAAGAATAAGCCTATTCGTGCTATGGTGGTAGGAATTCCTAATGTGGGAAAATCCACTTTTATCAATGCCTTTGCTGGACGTGCATGCGCAAAGACTGGCAATAAACCAGGTGTGACAAAGGGAAAACAGTGGATTCGTTTGAATAAGAATGTTGAACTTTTAGATACGCCGGGTATTCTATGGCCCAAGTTTGAAGATCAAAGTGTAGGATTAAAATTGGCTATGATTGGCTCAATCAAAGATGAAATCCTAAATGTTGAGGAATTGGCACTGGAAGTAATTAAACTTTTAAAAAACAAATATCCAGGTATATTAAACCAGAGGTATCAGGTGGAAGAATCAGAAGATACTGTTGCGATACTAAAAGGAATAGCTCTGAATCGGCAATGTCTGTTAAAGGGTAATGAAGTAAATTATGTAAAAGCTTCCCAGATTTTGCTGGAAGAGTTTCGTAATGGAAAAATTGGAAGAATATCCATCGAATATCCAGAACTATAGTACAAGATAAGTGTTTGGGAGTATTAGATATGGCATCAAAAAAAGAACTGGAAAGACAAGAAAAAGCACGAATTAAACTGGAAAAAGAGATAGAGCGTACAGAAGCACTGAAGGTTTATGAGCGGGAATATGAACATTTAGGGTATATCTGCGGAATTGATGAGGTAGGTCGTGGCCCGCTTGCCGGCCCGGTTGTGGCTGGTGCAGTTATATTACCTCATGACTGTAAAATCCTTTACTTAAATGATTCAAAAAAATTGACAGCTAAAAAGCGGGATGAATTATATGATGTGATTATGGAACAGGCGGTAGCTGTGGGATTAGGATGTATATCGCCGGCTCGTATTGATGAGATTAATATACTTCAGGCAACGTATGAAGCTATGAGAGAGGCTATCGGCAATTTGTCTGTGAAACCAAGTATCCTGCTTAATGACGCAGTGACGATTCCGCAAGTGGAGATTCCTCAGGTACCTATTATAAAAGGCGATGCTAAAAGCGTTTCCATAGCAGCAGCAAGCATTGTCGCTAAGGTTACCCGGGATCGGATGATGGTGGAATATGATTCTCTTATGCCGGAATATTCTTTTGCATCAAATAAAGGATATGGTTCAGCTGCACATATTGCAGCATTGAAAGAATTCGGACCAACCCCAATACACAGACGAACTTTTATAAAGAACTTTGTGAATGAGTATGAATAAAAGAGCCATTGGAACAAATCAGGAGATAAAAGCTGCTGAATATCTTAAAAATCAGGGCTATGAAATTCTGGAACGTAATTTCCGCTGCAGGATAGGTGAGATTGATATCATTGCACGAGATGGCAGATATCTGGTCTTTGTGGAAGTGAAATACCGCAAATCAACCCGGTATGGCGGAGCTGTGTATGCGGTGGATTATAAAAAGCAGGCTAAAATATCGAAGGTTGCAGATTATTATATGTTGAAAAATCAGATTCCGGAGAATAGTGCCTGCCGATTTGATGTTGTGGCCATCGATGATGAGAAGATAGAATTGTTGAAAAATGCATTTGAATATCGAGGATGAGATGATGGAATTTAAATGGAAAAATCCACAGGAAAAGCAGCTTGTGGTAAATGATAAAAAAGGTGTTGTCTATTTGTCTTACCCACAGATTGAAGAGACGGATATGGTGGTTCATGGATTTACAACCCGTTTGGGTGGTGTAAGTCAGGGAATTTATTCAAGTATGAATTTAAGCTTTACCCGGGGAGATGATGAGGACTGTATCTATGAGAACTATAAACGGGCAGCGGATGCTATTGGATTCTCTTATGACAGCGTAGTATGTTCAGATCAGACACATACTACCAATGTGCGTCTGATTACAGAATCAGACAGAGGCAATGGTCTTACTAAGCCCAAAGAGTTCTTTGATGTGGATGGAATGATTACTGATATTCCGGGACTTACCCTGGCTACTTTCTATGCGGATTGTGTGCCGCTTTATTTTGTGGATACCAGACACAAAGCGATTGGCCTTAGTCATTCCGGTTGGAGAGGAACTGTCGGGAAGATGGGCAGGAAGACGGTGGAGGCTATGAGTGAAGCTTTTGGAACAGATCCTCAGGAGGTTATAGCAGCCATAGGTCCATCTATATGTGTGGACTGCTATGAAGTGAGTCTGGATGTGGCAGATGAATTTGACCGCGCTTTTGATGATTGTACAAAAATTCTATATCCTAAAGAGAATGGTAAATACCAGCTGGATTTGTGGGAAGCAAACAGACAGGTACTTTTGGAAGCTGGTGTCAGTAGCGAGCATATTACTATGCCAAATTTGTGTACATGCTGTAATAAAGAACTCTTGTTTTCACATCGGGGCTTAAAAGGAAAAAGGGGAAATCTGGCAGCATTTCTCGCTATAAAATAAAAGACAGCCATATAGGGATAACCTTTATGAGTCCCTGTATGGTTGTCTTTTATAATATACTAAAATGTTCTTATTATCGATGCTTTGCAAGTAATTCGTTAATTTTGCCAGTGGTATTTTGAACCTTCTCTACGGATACATCGTGATTTAAAGTGTCCAGAATACTGGTCAGATAATTTGTCATATCTGCTTCTAAGTAATAAGGACGATGAATCAGTTCTTCAGAACGATAAGTTAAATTCGTTGTGATAACTTTGGAAATGTAACCATTTTCATAATACTCATCGAATTTTTCCAGGCCTTCGGTAAACAGACCAAAGGTGGTGCAGACAAATACACGTTTGGCTTTGCGCTCTTTCAACTGTTTGGCGACATCAAGCATGCTTTCTCCGGAAGCAATCATATCATCAATAACGATTACGTCTTTTCCCTCTACAGAGTCACCAAGGAATTCATGTGCAACGATAGGATTTTTACCATTGATTACAGTAGAGTAATCTCTGCGTTTATAGAACATGCCCATATCCACACCGAGAATATTAGAAAAATAAACGGCACGGTTCATAGCACCCTCGTCAGGGCTGATAATCATCAGGTTTTCGTTGTTGATAGCTAAATCCGGAACATCCTGCAGAAGTGCTTTTAAGAACTGATAGGTTGGCATGAAGTTGTCAAAACCTTTTAGCGGAATAGCATTCTGTACTCTTGGATCATGCGCGTCAAAAGTAATGATGTTAGATACACCCATGTTGGATAATTCCTGTAGCGCAAAAGCACAGTCAAGAGATTCCCGTTTTGAGCGTTTATGCTGTCTGCTTTCATATAGGAAAGGCATAATTACATTGATTCGATGTGCTTTTCCGGTGGCAGCAGAGATGATACGTTTTAAATCCTGATAGTAATTATCGGGAGACATATGATTTTTGTGACCACAGACTGTGTAAGTCAGACTGTAATTTGTAACGTCTACCATTATGTATAAATCAACACCACGAATGGATTCGTTGATTTTTCCTTTGCCTTCCCCTGAACCGAAGCGGGGGCATTCAATATCAATCAGGTAAGAATCTGCGCTGAATCCGGAAAGGTGCATAGCATTAGCCTGTGTGTCTTTCAGATTCTGGCGGTATTCTACTAATTTTTGGTTTACTACATGAGCCCAGGATTCACTGCCTGGTAATGCTGCGATTTTTAATGGTGCAACCGGAATAGACTGTTCCAATATATCTAAATTTGCCATTTAGTACCTCCGTTAGTATAGTTTCGAGTAATTTGCATCACTAATAGTTATATCATCTGGATATTTTCCAGTCAAGGAGTTTACAAAAGAATTTAAAATTGTTATGATAAGAAAAGCTTTAATGCAGAAAAAATAAATAAGGATAAAATAATGAAAAATATAAAACATGTTGTAAAATCAGTATTACCTGACAGCATTGCGCAGGAGATGGATATTGAACCAAAGGATGTGATTATCAGTATTAATGATCAGCCTATAGAGGATGTGTTTGATTACCACTATCTTGTAAATGATGAATATCTGGAAGTTTTAGTGGAAAAACCGGATGGGGAACAATGGCTGTTAGAGATAGAAAAAGAATTTGAAGAAGACCTGGGGATAGAATTTGAGAACAGCCTGATGGATGAATACCGCTCCTGCTCTAATCATTGTGTGTTTTGCTTCATTGACCAGATGCCGCCGAACATGAGAAAGACCCTGTATTTTAAGGATGATGATTCGCGATTATCTTTTTTACAGGGGAATTATGTGACCCTTACTAATATGAGTGATCACGATATTGACAGGATTATTCATTATCATCTGGCACCTATTAATATCTCTTTTCATACAACAAATCCGGAATTAAGAAAAAAGATGCTCAACAACCGGTTTGCAGGCGATATCTTTCCCAGGGTGCAGAGGCTTTATGAAGCGGGTATCGAGATGAATGGACAGATTGTCTTATGCAAAGGACTAAATGATGGAGAAGAATTAGAAAAAAGTATACGTGATCTATCGAAATATCTTCCCTATTTGAAAAGTGTATCGGTTGTGCCAGTGGGGCTTAGTAAATACAGAGAGGGATTATATCCTCTGGAGGCTTTTCAAAAAGAAGATGCGGTGCAAGTGATTAAGACAATTGAAGCCTGGCAGGATAAGCTTATGGCAGAGTACAATATTCATTTCATACATGCCTCTGATGAATGGTATCTGCTGGCTGAACGGGATCTTCCTCAGAGGGAGCGTTATGATAACTATCTTCAGCTGGAAAATGGAGTTGGGATGCTGCGTTTGTTAGAAGATGAGATTACAGAAGCGTTAAACCATAAGAAATCCGATGAACGGGTTCGAAAAATTACGATTGCAACTGGAAAACTTGCATCTGGGAGCTTAAACAAGTATAATAAAGCTATCCGGGACAAGTTTCCGGGAGTAAATATACAGGTGATACCCATAGAAAATCAATTCTTTGGAACCCAGATTACAGTATCTGGATTGATTACCGGCACAGACTTAAAGCAGCAGCTTGAAGGACAGGAATTAGGGGAGCAGCTTTTGCTGCCATGCAATATGCTTCGCAGCGGCGAAGAGGTATTTCTGGATGATGTGACGGTGGACGAATTAGAAGAATTCCTGCATACATCTATCATGGTTGTTGACAGCAGCGGACAGGATTATGTAGATGCAGTTTTAGGAGATGTGAAAGAAAGCACACATAGAAGGAGACAGATATATGAGCAAACCAATAGTAGCAATTGTGGGAAGACCGAATGTAGGTAAATCCACTTTATTTAATGTTTTGGCAGGAGATAACATCTCTATTGTCAAAGATACACCGGGCGTAACCCGAGACCGAATTTACGCAGATGTAAATTGGCTGAATATGAATTTTACTTTGATTGATACCGGAGGAATTGAACCGGATAGTCATGACATTATATTATCGCAGATGAGAGAACAGGCACAGATTGCCATAGATACAGCAGATGTAATTGTCTTCCTTGTGGATGTCAGACAGGGGCTGGTAGATTCGGATTCTAAAGTGGCTGATATGCTTAGAAGAAGCGGCAAGCCGGTTGTTCTGGTAGTAAATAAAGTCGATAATTTTGAAAAATATATGGTGGATGTATATGAGTTCTATAATCTTGGCATTGGGGAACCACATCCGATTTCTGCTTCTTCCAAACTGGGAATCGGTGATATGCTGGATGAAGTAACCAAATATTTTGAAGACATTGAATTGGATCAGGAAGAAGATGACATTCCAAGAATTGCAATTGTTGGAAAACCAAACGTTGGAAAATCTTCTATTATAAATCGCCTGTTAGGTGAGAATCGTGTCATCGTATCTGATATTGCTGGTACAACCAGAGATGCTATTGATACAAGTATTATGTGGAAAGACCAGGAGTATATCTTTATTGATACTGCCGGACTGCGAAGAAAAAGTAAAATTAAAGAAGAACTTGAAAGATATAGTATCATTCGTACAGTTGCAGCAGTAGACCGTGCAGATGTTGTCATGGTAGTTATCGATGCGGTTGAAGGGATTACAGACCAGGATACTAAAATTGCCGGAATAGCCCATGAACGTGGAAAAGGCATTATTGTCGTAGTGAATAAATGGGATGCTATTGAAAAAAATGATAAGACTATTTATAAATACACTACAAAAGTAAGAGAATTTCTTTCTTATATGCCATATGCAGAGCTTATGTTTATATCGGCAGAGACGGGTCAGCGTATGAACAAGATTTTTGATACGATTCAGATGGTAATTGAAAATCAGACACTTCGAGTTCAGACTGGTGTATTAAATGAAATTATGGCAGAAGCAGTTGCGCTGCAGCAGCCACCTTCTGATAAAGGAAAACGTTTAAAATTATATTATATTACTCAGGTTAGTGTGAAGCCGCCGACATTTGTTATCTTCGTCAATGACAAGCAGCTGATGCATTTTTCTTATCAGAGGTATATTGAAAATCGTATACGTGATTCATTTGGCTTTAAAGGAACCTCTTTGAAGTTCATTATTCGAGAGAGAAAAGATAAGGAGTAATGTGGCTTATGTTAATTCGATTCATTTGTCTGATCATTGGATATGTGTTTGGCCTTTTTCAGACCTCTTATCTCTATGGAAGACTCCATGGGATTGACATCCGGGAATATGGAAGCGGCAATGCCGGAACTACCAATGCACTTCGGACACTGGGAAAGAAGGCGGGTGCCATAACCTTCTTGGGAGATTGTTTTAAATGTATATTTGCCGCTGTGTTTATATACCTTATATTTCATAATTCTTATGGAGATATGATAAAACTGCTGCAGGTATATGGAGCATGTGGTGTTATACTGGGACATAATTTTCCTTTCTATCTCAAATTTAAAGGTGGAAAGGGAATTGCTGCGACAGCGGGAATGATTTGTTCTATCAACTGGTTAATGACTGTTTTTGCGTTTTTTACTTTTGTGATAGCGTATGGGCTGACAAATTATGTATCAGTGGGTTCTTTGATGATTTACGTAGGATTCATGATTGAAGTAGTAATCTTTGGACAGATGGGTGTCTTTCATCTGAGTCAGGCCCACTTGAATGAGATGTATATCATCGCAGCTTTTCTTACGATTCTTGCGTTCTGGAAACATCGTCAGAATATCAAACGTCTGATGGAAGGAACGGAAAATAAAACATATCTGTTGAAAAAACAGGAGAAGGAGAAAAAGGATGAGTAAAATAAGTGTAATAGGTGCCGGAAGCTGGGGTACAGCTCTTTCCTTGCTGTTATACAACAATGGAAATCAAGTATTACTGTATTCCGTAATCACAGATGAAGTAAAGATGCTTAATGAAAAAAGAGAGCATGAGTCAAAATTACCGGGAGTTCATCTTCCGGATGATATGGTAATCACAGATGATTTGCAGTTGGCATTATCTGATGCTGATCTTGTTGTGTTGGCAGTGCCGTCTCCGTTTACCAGAAGCACAGCACATAGTATGACTTCCTATGTAAAAGAAGGACAGTTAATCGTGAATGTTGCTAAAGGGGTGGAAGAGAAGACGCTTATGACTTTGAGCGAGATTATTGAGCAGGAGATTCCGCAGGCCAATGTTGCTGTTTTATCAGGTCCAAGCCATGCTGAAGAAGTTGGGCGTGGATTGCCAACAACTTGTGTTGTGGGCGCAAAGGATAAAAAAACTGCGGAATATATTCAGAATATGTTCATGAGCCCGGTATTTCGCGTGTATACAAGCCCTGATATTCTGGGAATTGAACTTGGAGCAGCACTTAAGAATGTCATTGCTTTGGCTGCAGGTACTGCAGATGGTTTGGGCTATGGGGACAATTTAAAAGCAGCTCTTATCACCAGAGGAATTGCCGAAATTTCCAGATTAGCAATCGCTATGGGTGCAAAACCTGAGACTCTATATGGACTTTCGGGCATTGGGGATTTAATTGTCACCTGTGAAAGTGTACACAGCCGTAATCGTAAAGCTGGATACCTTATCGGTAAAGGAGCAACCATGCAGGAAGCTATGGATGAAGTTAAAATGGTAGTAGAAGGCGTCTATTCTGCAAAAGCAGCCATGGGACTTGCCAAAAAATACCAGATAGAGCTGCCTATTATTTCAGAAGTCAATAAAGTGCTTTTTGAAAATAAGCCTGCATTTGATGCAGTAAACGACTTAATGCTTCGTGATAAGAAAATTGAGAACAACAATTTAAACTGGTAATAAGTACAAACCTTGCTTGATGAGGTTAAATAAGATTACATCAATAAAAATACAAAAATATATATGATGTAAAAAAGCACACAGGAAAACAGATACATTTTCCTGTGTGCTTTTTACTTCAAAATATTCTATAACATATCTTCGGGAATACTTGCGCTTCTAAAGTTTTCATTCATGCCATTTAATAATTCTATTTCACTCTCAGTTAATTCAAAATCGAATATCTGACCATTGCCAATAATTCGGTCCACTTTCGTAGATTTAGGAATAACAGAAACACCTTTCTGAACAGACCAGCGAAGCCCAATCTGTGCCGGTGTCTTTCCATATTTGTTGGCCAGCATCATAATAGGTTCTCTTGTCAGATAAGCACCCCGTGCGAGAGGCGCATAGGCCTGTACCACTATATTGTGCTCCTGACAATAAGCCAACAGTTCATCCTGTACAAAAAGAGGATGATATTCTATCTGATTAACAACAGGTACGATGTCAGAGATTCGTGAAAGATCTTCTAAATTCTGTATGCTAAAATTGCTTACTCCAATAGATTTTGCTCTTCCGGAAGCATAAAGCTTTTCCAGCTCTTTCCATGTATTTAAGTAACATCCGGGAACTGGCCAGTGAACCAGATATAAGTCTACATAATCCAGATTTAGACGTTCCAGACTGCGGTTAAAGGCGCCTTCTATATCACCCATACGCTGAGCAGTGTTCCATACCTTTGTTGTGATGAATAATTCACTGCGGGAGACACTACATTTGCGAATACCCCGACCGACACCATCCTCGTTCTTGTATACAGAGGCGGTATCGATTAAACGGTAACCACAGTCAACTGCAGTCTTGATGGCACTTTCTACCTCTCCATCTGCTGATTTGTATACACCAAGCCCAAGCAAGGGCATTTTTTGTTGATTATTTAACGTAATCCATTGATTTTCTGCCATATATGACTCAATCCTTCCATAATATACATTTCTAAAATCTTATAGTAAGTAAATATGCCTGCTGAGATCAGAATGATAACCTAGTCAAGCTTACCTAGTATACCATAAAAATATGAAATAACTAGAAAAAGAGTGTTACAAAAATACTACGATACGCTTTACTTTAGTAAAGTGTTAAAATTCTAACGAAATAAGAGCCAGTCACTTTCCAAATACCGGTTTTTCGTCAATATGAAATAGGAATCATCTAAAACAATCAATATTTTATTGAAATTTTCCATATTTTTTACACAAATCTATTGCGTATAAATCGTCTGTCAGTTATAATAAAGTAAATTGACAAAATATTATCACAATGTAATTTTTTATGTACATTGTGTATGAAAGGAAGAAAATAGAATGCATTTAATCAAAGATGAAAATGGCAACATGACAACGCATACCCATCATACCCATGAACATACTCATGATGGCAGTACTCACGTGCATGAACACGCTCATGGAGCGGATATGGAAAATCATGAACATACCCACAGCCATGATTGCAGCAACTGTCAGGGTGGCGATTGTAAGAATGAAACAGTGGCACTTTTATCCTACATGTTGTCGCATAACGAACATCATGCGGCTGAGCTAGACCAGATGGCACAGAATCTGAAAAAATTAGGTATGGATGAAGCTGCAAAGCAGATAGAAGAGGGAGTTTCAGACTTTCAGAAGGGAAATATGCGCTTGAGTTTAGCACTTACCCTGGTAAAAGAACAGTTGAAGGAGGACAAATAATATGTGTTTAGCAACTGTATACAAGCAGGACGATACAACTGTTATCTGTAAAAACGTCAGCCGCATCGATGTAAATGGCGATGAGCTTACTATATACGACATCATTGGTGAAGAAACTGTTGTTAAAGGATCCATCATTTCAGTGGATTTGGCAAACAGTATTGTAAAATTAAATTGCGAATAGAGTTATTTAGAATCTAAAGGTGTGAACCTTTGAGATAAAGCAACATGCAAATAATAGAGTGGAGGATTTGAGCATGAAATTAACAGAAATCATGAAACAAAGAACAGCATTTTCATTTGAGGTATTCCCACCAAAGACAGATGTAGGAATGGAAAAACTTCCAGATACACTGGCACATCTTTGCGAGTGGAAACCAGATTACATTTCCTGTACTTATGGTGCCGGCGGATCTAACGTTGGTAAGAACATGGAAGTATGTAATTTAATCAAAGAAGCAGGAACAACTCCTGTAACACATTTTACCGTAATTGGTAATACACGTGAAGGAATCAAAGAACAGCTTCAGAACTATCTGGACAATGGTGTAGACCACATGCTTGCACTTCGCGGTGATTTACCTTTCGGATGGACAGGAACAGGCGGAGATTTCAAATATGCAACTGATTTAGTGGCATTTGTCCGCAAAGAGTTTGGTGACAAAATCGAAATCGCAGTAGCAGGTTCTCCAGAAGGACATATCTCATGCCGCAGTCTGGAAGCTGATATTGCAGTATTAAAACAGAAACAGGATAATGGAGCAGATTACATCATGACTCAGCTTTGCTGGGATATGGATCAGTTTGCATACTGGTTAGACGCTATTCGTCAGGCTGGTATCACCATGCCGGTTGATGTTGGAATTATGCCTATTCTTGATCAGGCAGCTACTATCAATATGGCACTGTCACGTAATGGCTGTGTAATGCCTCGTGAACTTTGTGAAATCATTTCTAAAAACTGGATTTTCCCAAATCCATTTGTGAAAGATCCATTTGATGCAGATGTTGAAGGAAAGAAAGCAGCTTTCAAAGAAGCTGGTATCGAATATACAATCAACCAGATCGATCAGTATCGTGCCCTTGGTGTCGAAGGTATCCATCTGTATGCATTGAATAAATATCAGGACGTATCTGAGATTATCGAAAGATCCGGAATGCGTACTATGGTATAGGCTGACAGCTATATACCATAAACAGACAGGATATCATGTCCTGTCTGAATTAAAAAAAGCAAGGAGATATTATTATGGCACATGTGATTGCCGTTGCCGGTAAAGGCGGTGTTGGTAAGACTACATTATGTGGTCTGCTTATTCAATATTTAGGAGAATTAAAGAAAGGACCTGTATTAGCCGTAGACGCAGATGCTAATTCAAATCTGAATGAAGTACTTGGCGTAGAGGTTGAGACAACCTTAGGGGATATACGAGAAGATATTGCCAGAGCTGAAATGGATAAGAATTCCAAAATACCGTCAGGAATGACGAAAGCTGATTATGCAGAATTTAAATTTAACTCTGCATTGGTGGAAGACGATGACTTCGATTTGTTGGTAATGGGAAGAACACAGGGTAAAGGCTGTTACTGTTATGTCAATGGTCTTCTTCAGGCTCAGCTTGCAAAATATCAGAATGCTTATCCATATATTGTAGTGGATAACGAAGCTGGTATGGAACATATCAGCAGAGGCGTTCTTCCGAGTATGCAGACAGCAGTTTTAGTCAGCGACTGTTCAAGAAGAGGCGTGCAGGCTGTAGGAAGAATTGCAAAGTTAATTGAAGAATGCGGCATGAAGCCACAGACTATGGGACTAATTGTTAACCGTGCTCCAGGTGGAGTATTAAATGAGGGTACAAAAGAAGAAATCGAAAAGCAGGGTCTGACTTTGCTTGGTGTTGTTCCTCAGGACGAGACAGTTTTTGAATATGACTGTGATGGTAAACCTACCGTTGAGCTGCCGGATGATTCACCTGTCAAAGCAGCATTACGAGAAATCGTAGACAATCTGCATTTATAAGATGCATCTGGGCAGCTAATCATGCCCTTAAGCAGCCCCTTAAATCTTAAGGGGTATATAATTTAAGAAAAATAACCCATGGGGGTGGATGGGATACCAAGCACCCGCGATTAAATTCAATCAGAAAATACACAAGGAGGTTTATAATGAGTGAATTTAAACTGACAACAGTAGAAGAGTTCGAAGCCGCTACTGCACGTTTATTGGAGACAGGAGCAAAAGTTGGTGCTGACGCATGGCAGTTCCGTGTAAAAAATCAGACACCGCACTGTAAATTTGGTGAGCAGGGTATCTGCTGTAGAATCTGTTCAATGGGACCTTGCCGTATTACTCCAAAGGCTCCAAGAGGAATCTGTGGATGTGATGCACATGGTATCGCTGGCCGTAACTTCTTAAGATTTACAGCTGGTGGTTCTGCAACACATTCTGATCATGGCCGTGAGATCTGCCATACTTTGCATACAGTAAGTCCTGATGGAAACTACAAAGTAAAAGATCCAGAGAAACTGATTCGTATCGCTCAGGAATGGGGCGTAGAAACAGAAGGAAAAGATATCTATGATTTAGCTCATGAGATGTCAGAATTAGCATTATTAGAATATGGTAAACCATTTGGCATTCAGAGATGGTTGGCAAGAGCACCAAAGCATACACAGGAACTGTGGCATGCAGCTGGAATTGAGCCAAGAGCAATCGACCGTGAGGTTTCTACTGCTATGCATATGACTCATATGGGATGTTCTTCTAAACCGGAAGCATTAGTTCGCCAGGCACTTCGTTGCGGTCTGTCTGATGGATGGGGCGGATCTATGTGTGGTACAGAGTTCTCAGACGTTATGTTCGGTACTCCGAAGCCAATTGATACAGAAGCTAACTTGGGAGTTATGGTTGAAGAGAATGTTAACATTATCGTTCATGGACATGACCCGTCATTATCAGAGATGATCTGTGAATATGCAGATGATCCTGAACTTATTGCTTATGCTAAAGAAATGGGAGCAAAAGGAATCACTGTATCTGGTGTTTGCTGTACTTCTAATGAAGTTGCAATGCGTCGTGGTGTTCCAATGGCTGGTAACTTCTTACAGCAGGAAAACGTTGTATTAACAGGTGCCTGTGAAGCAATCGTTGTTGACGTACAGTGTATCTTCCCTGCATTAGGCCCATTAAGCAAATGTTTCCATACCAAATTTATCACAACTTCTGAAATCGCTCAGATGCCAGATTCAGACTTTATCAAATTCTCAGCAGAGACTGCAGGAGAGAATGCGAAAGCAATCGTTAAATTAGCATGTGAGAACTTCAAAAACAGAAAACCTGAATTAGTACATATTCCACAGCTGAAACAGAAAGCAACTGTTGGATATTCTACAGAGGCTATCAAGAAACAGTTAGATACTGTTACCAATTCTTTCGTAGACAAGACCGGTACTTTGATGCCATTAGTAGATTGTGTAAAATCTGGTGTCCTTCGTGGAGCTGTAGCTATGGTAGGATGTAACAACCCTAGAGTACGTGCAGACAGCGCACATATCGGATTGATGAAAAAATTAATTGAAAATGATGTTATCCTTGTATTATCAGGATGTTCAGCACAGGCTGCTGCAAGAGCTGGTCTGATGGACAAAGAAGCTAAGAACTTATGCGGAGCTGGTTTGAAACGTGTTTGTGAATTAGCAGATATCCCACCAGTACTTCATATGGGATCTTGTGTAGATATCAGCCGTATGATGGTACTTGCTTCTGATTTAGCTATGGATTATGGCTGCAACATCTCAGAGCTTCCATTAGTTGGATGCGCTCCTGAGTGGATGTCAGAAAAAGCAGTATCAATCGGTAACTACGTAGTTGCTACTGGTATTGATACATACCTTGGTGTTGAACCTCAGATTTCCGGTTCTTCACAGATGGAAGATTTACTGTACGGTGGAGTAGAAGACTGGGTAGAAGCTTCTTACACTGTAGAAAAAGATATTGACAAATTAGGTGACTTAATGATCGAGAGAATCGAAGAGAAGAGAACTGCATTAGGTATCTAAACTGAAAGGAAATGAATAGACATGAAAATCGCAGTAACAGGAAAAGGTGGAGTTGGTAAGACAACATTTGCAGCGACATTAGCCCGCCTTTATGCAGCAGAAGGCAAAAGTGTATTGGCTGCTGATGTGGACCCGGATGCGAATCTTGGCCTTGCATTAGGATTTGAAGAAGATACATTGGACTCGATTGTGCCGATTTCTAAAATGAGAAAACTGGTGGAAGAGAGAACCGGTGCATCACCGGATAATAAATTCTTTCGGATCAATCCTAAGGTGGATGATATTCCAGATGCTTATGCAAAAACCTGTAACGGAGTCAAACTTTTGACAATGGGAACAGTGGAAACCGGTGGAGGCGGATGCGTCTGCCCTGAACATGTTATGCTAAAGAGAATCATTAATCACCTGGTACTTCGCAGTGATGATGTGGTTATCTTAGACATGGAAGCTGGTTTGGAACATCTTGGAAGAGGAACTACAGAAGGTATGGATCAATTTATCGTTGTAATTGAACCAGGTGCCAGAAGTGTTCAGACCTATAAGAATGTGAAAAGGCTGGCTCATGACTTGGGCGTAAGCAAAGTCAGTGTGGTAGCGAACAAAGTCAGAGGTGCTGAAGACGAAGAATTCGTCAAAGCAAAGATTCCGGCAGAAGATTTACTTGGGTTTATTCACTATAATGAAGAAGTTATCGATGCGGATCGACAGGGAAAATCCCCTTACGATTTCAGCGATAAAGCTGTAACAGAGATTAAAGAAATCAAAGAAAAAATCGATCAAATATCAATAATTTGATAGGAGGTATAACAGTGTTATTATTTGATATCGTTTTTAATGGTAATGATTCTATGTATGAGGAAGCAGTGAAAGCCTGTGATGAAGCCATTGCCAAATTTGGAGAAGACAAAGCAGTGGGATTCCCGGAAACTGCCTACAGCCTTCCTTGCTATTATGCAGAAACAGGAGAGAAAATCTCCAACTTAAAAGAATTAAAAGAAGCTCTTGCTTACATCAAAACATTGATGACAAGAGAAAGAAGATTAGACAGTGGATTTAAATCCGGTGTTGCAACTGCTCTTTCAGCAGAAGTAATCGAAGTATTAAAATATATTGATGGTGCACAGCCATATGAATTACCATATGAAGGACATTTCAACGATGCAAAGATTCGTGAATTAGGTGTTCCGCTTGTTACTAATGATATCCCGGGTGTTGCCGTTATTATCGGTAAAGCTCCAAGCAGCCAGGCTGCAGTTGATCTGGTAAAGAGCTATCAGTCACAGGGTATCTTCGTAGCCATGGTAGGCGAATGTATCAAACAGATTAAAGAGATGGATTACAAAACCGGTTTTGGTGTTCGTGTAGTACCAATGGGCGAAGATATTTCATCTGTAGTACATATCGTATCCCTTGCTTTAAGAGCAGCTTTAATCTTTGGTAATGTAAAACCAGGAGATAAAGAAGGATTACAGAAATATACATTCGAGAGAATTAATGCATTTGTTAATGCATTCCAGCCTCTGGATGAGAAAACTGTTGCTTGTGGAGCTGGAGCTATTTACTATGGTTTCCCAGTTGTTACAAATGATATGGAATACACACCAAGCGTACCAAAGAGTTTGATTAAATTTGAGGATGTTACTCAGTTTAACCCAATCTCTCTGGAAGCTCGTGGAATTAAGATTAAAATCACTAATATCGATATTCCTGTTGCATTTGCAACTGCTTTCGAAGGTGAAATTATTCGTCGTGGCGATATGCAGGTTGAATTTGATGGTTCCCGTGTTGACTGTTTCGAGTTAGTACAGACCAGAGAAGCTTCTGAAGTAGAAGACCACAAGATTGAAGTAATCGGACCAGATATCGATTCATTTGAAGTTGGTTCTAAACACAGTATCGGATATGTAGTAGAAGTAGCTGGTAAGAATATGCAGTCTGACTTTGAACCTGTATTCGAGCGTAAGTTCCATAGTTATATCAACTGTATCGAAGGTGTAATGCATACCGGACAGAGAGATATGATTCGTGTTCGTATCAGCAAAGATGCTTTTGCAGCTGGATTCAGAGCAAAAGATATCGGTGAAGTATTATACGCTAAAATCAAAAATGACTTTGATGCAGTAGTAGATAAATGTCAGGTTAAGATTTATACAGACGCTGAAGAATGTACAAAACTTCGTCATGAGTTGGCTATTCCATCATTTGACAAACGTGATGACAGACTTTCTACACTGACAGATGAATCTGTTGATGTATATTACAGCTGTATCCTTTGCCAGGCATTCTCACCATCTCATGTATGTGTAGTAACACCTGAAAGACTTGGACTTTGCGGAGCTGTTTCATGGTTAGATGCTAAAGCTACTAACGAATTGGATCCAGCAGGACCATGTCAGGTTATTACAAAAGAAAAACCAATTGATGAAAATCTTGGTGCATACGAAGATGTTAACGAAGCAGTTCGTAAGTTCTCTCAGGGTGCATTAGAGCAGGTTACTCTTTACTCTATCATGCAGGATCCTATGACTTCATGTGGATGTTTCGAATGTATCTGCGGTATCGAGCCATTCTCTAATGGTGTTATCATTGCTAACCGTGAATACGCTGGTATGACTCCTCTTGGAATGACGTTCCCAGAGCTTGCATCTATGACCGGTGGTGGAGTTCAGACTCCTGGATTCATGGGACATGGTAAACATTTCATCTCTTCTAAGAAGTTTATGAAAGCTGAAGGCGGTATCGAAAGAATCGTATGGATGCCAAAAGAATTAAAAGAGACTGTTGCAGAGAGATTAAATGAAACTGCAAAAGAATTATACGGAATTGACAACTTTACAGATATGATCGGTGATGAAACTATCGCTGAAGATCCTGAGACATTAGTTGCATTCTTAACTGAAAAAGGACATCCGGCATTAGGTCTGGAACCAATGATGTAATTGTTGTTTAGCTATTCATGCATACGCGAAAAAGAGTGAAAGCTCTTCTCCGAGTAATTTATTAAGTATATCAGCAAAACAATCAAGCGCCTGCTAAGCAGACAGCAGGTGCTTGATTTATTTGCAGTTATAAAAACAATATAAAGAATGGAGATGAAGGCATGTTAATCAACAGAATTTTTAGTGGTAATGACGCAGTCTATGGCCTTACAGAAGGTGCCATTGACCAGGCAATTGCTCAGCATGGTGCTGAAAAAGCAGTAGGATTTCCTAATACAGCTTACTGTCTGCCTTGTTATTACGCAGTGACTGGAGTAAAAGTTAAAACCCTTCAGGAATTAAAAGAAGCATTAGGTGTTGTAAAGACTTTGATGACCAGAAATCATGAGTTAGATGATGCTCTGATGTCAGGTGTTGCAACAGCTCTCTGTGCAGAATTTATCGAAGCACTGAAGTATATCGATGGTGCGACTCCATATGAAGAACCATGTTATGGACATCTCGCAGATGCTATTATTCGTGAACTGGGCGTTCCACTTGTTACCGGAGACATCCCTGGAGTTGCAGTTATTCTTGGTGCAGCACCAACTGCTCAGGAAGGCGTGGATTTAGTAAAAAGTTATCAGGCACAGGGTATCTTAGTAACATTAGTTGGTGGAATTATCGACCAGTGTAAAGAACTGGGGTTAAACATGGGTTATGGTGTTCGTATTGTTCCTTTAGGTTATGATGTGACCAGTGTTATTCATGTGGTTTCTGTTGCTATCAGAGCAGCATTAATCTTTGGTAATGTTACACCGGGTGATGCTGGCGGATTACTTACCTATACTTCACAGAGAGTTCCGGCATTTGTGAATGCATTTAAACCAATCGATGATGTTATCCTGGCTGCAGGCGCAGGTGCTATCAAATTAGGATTCCCGGTTATTTCTAATGAGACTGAGAATATTGTGGAAGTACCAGGTGCTTTAATTGCACAGCCAGATGTATCTAAATTTAACGCTACTTCATTAGAAGCGCGCAATATTAAGATTAAGATTACTAAGATTGATATTCCGGTTGCATTTGCTTCTGCATTTGAAGGTGAGATTATCCGCCGCGGCGATATGCAGGTGGAATTTGATGGTTCCCGTGTAGATTGTTTTGAATTGGTACAGTCTAAAGACGCATCAGAAATTGAAGATCATAAGATTGAAGTGATTGGACCTGACTTTGATGAATTTGAAGTTGGTTCAAAACAGAGCATTGGATATATAGTAGAAGTTGCAGGTAAGAATATGCAGTCTGACTTTGAACCTGTATTTGAACGCAAGTTCCACAGCTATATTAACTGTATCGAGGGTATTATGCATACCGGACAGAGAGATATGATTCGTGTTCGTGTAAGTAAAGATGCTTATGCTGCAGGATTTAGAGCAAAACATATTGGTGAAGTTCTGTATGCTAAGATTAAAAATGAGTTTGAAGCAGTAGTTGATAAATGCCAGGTTAAGATCTATACCAATGCAGAAGATTGTACAAAACTTCGCCATGAGCTGGCTATACCTGCTTTTGACAAACGTGATGACAGACTTTCCAATTTGACAGATGAATCTGTAGATGTATATTACAGCTGTATTCTCTGCCAGGCATTTTCGCCGTCTCATGTATGCGTAGTTACACCAGAAAGACTGGGACTTTGCGGTGCAGTATCATGGCTTGATGCAAAAGCAACCAATGAACTGGATCCTGCAGGACCTTGTCAGGTAATTACAAAAGAAAAACCAATCGATGAGAGTTTAGGTTCTTACGAGGATGTTAATGAGGCTGTTAAGAAATTCTCTCAGGGTGCTTTGGAGAAGGTAACACTGTATTCTATTATGCAGGATCCAATGACTTCCTGTGGATGTTTTGAATGTATCTGTGGTATTGAACCATTTTCTAATGGCGTAATTATTGCAAACCGCGAATATTCCGGTATGACACCTCTTGGAATGACCTTCCCGGAGCTGGCGTCTATGACCGGCGGTGGAGTTCAGACTCCAGGATTCATGGGCCATGGAAAACATTTCATCTCATCTAAGAAATTCATGAAAGCAGAAGGCGGAGTGGAAAGAATCGTCTGGATGCCAAAAGAATTAAAAGAGACAGTTGCAGACAGATTAAATGAGACAGCAAAAGAATTGTATGGTATTGAAAACTTTACCGATATGATTGGCGACGAGACAATAGCAGAAGATCCTGAGACTTTAGTTGCATTCTTAACTGAAAAGGGTCATCCGGCGTTGAATTTAGAGCCGATGATGTAGCATTAAATATGTAAAAATGAAGCTATTGTGCCGGTAAATCCGGCAGAATAGCTGATAAGGTAAAATTAACTCGAAAAAAAAGTTAATATTTTAACAATAACCTTGTCAATTAGTAGAATTGTGTAGTATAATCATAACAAGAAATGCTGTGATTTTGCGTTTCCACAGCATTATTAAAATTCATAAGGAGGCTCACGAAAATGCCGTTTAATCAAAAACCACAAAAGTTTAATGCATCTATTAACACAGTTGAAATCGGATGTGGGGACAAAGCAATTAAATTAGGAGGAGAAAGCGTATTTCCTTTCTATACTTTTGATGGCCCTATTGACAACGCACCAAAGGTTGGTGTAGAGATTTCTGACATGGGACTGGAAGGTGCCACACCTGAAATGCTCGCTTATTATGGAGAAGGCGCATCTTTCGCAGACATGGCTAAAAAAGCTGCTGCTATGGAAGGTGCAGATTTTGTTTGCTTGAAATTGGAAGGTGGAGATCCCAATGGCGAGGACAAACCAATCGAAGATTTATTGGCAGTCGTTAAGGAAGTTGGAGAAGCAATTGATACTCCTTTAGTTGTTGAAGGATGTAAGAATGTAGAAAAAGATTCTGAATTATTACCAAAAGTAGCGGAAGCTCTTCAGGGAAAGAATGTATTAATCCTTTCTGCAAGAGAAGAAAACTACAAAGCAGTTGGCGCAGCAGCAGGACTTGCTTACTCACAGAAAGTGGGAGCTGAATCTGCAGTTGATATTAACCTTGCAAAACAGTTGAACGTTGTAACAACACAGTTAGGTGTTGATGCAAAGAGCATCGTTATGAACGTTGGTTCAGCAGCTGTTGGATATGGTTATGAATATGTTGTATCTACTATGGATCGTATCAAAGGTGCAGCTTTATCTCAGGATGATGCTATGCTCCAGATGCCTATTATTACACCAGTTGCTGACGAAGCATGGAGCGTAAAAGAAGCTATGGCTTCTGAAGCTGATATGCCGGAATGGGGTTCTCAGGAACGTCGTGGAGTTACTATGGAAATTATGACCGCTGCTGCAAGTTTAGCTGCAGGATCTAATGCCGTATTGTTAAAACACCCACAGTCAGTAAAGACCATCGCAAATATGATTAAAGAGCTAGTGTAATAGCAGATAGGAGGATAAAACATTATGGCTTTAAATGGTATTCAGATTTTTAAAATGACACCAAAAAAGAACTGTAAGGAGTGTGGATGTCCAACCTGTATGGCTTTCTCTATGAAAGTTGCTCAGGGTGCTATGGACATCAGCGCATGCCCACATATGTCAGATGACGCTTTAGCATCTCTGTCAGAGGCAACTGCTCCGCCAATGAAAACTATCAAAGTTGGAACTGGTGATGCAGAATATACATTAGGTGGAGAGACTGTTCTCTTCAGACATGAAAAAACTTTCGTTAGCAAGACAAGATATGCAGTCAATGTTTGCACCGGTATGGATGATGCAATGATTGATGATGTATTAGAAGGTGCTAAAAAAGTAGATTACGAACGTATCGGTGAGAGAATGCACGTTGAAATGCTCAACGTAAATTATCACGCTGAAAGTGGAGCTGACAAATATGTTGCAACTGTAAAGAAAGCAGCAGAACTTGGCAAAACTTTAATCCTTGGATGTAAAGATGTAGAAGTAGCTAAAGCAGCTTTGGAAGTATGCAAAGATGCAAAACCAGTATTAAATGGTGCAGATGCTTCTAATTACGAAGCTATGAGTGCATTAGCTACAGAAGCTGGTGTTGTACTTGGTGTAACAGGTGCTGACATCAATGAAATCTATGATACAGTAGCAGCATTAGAAAAATTAGGAAACAAGAACCTGATTATCGACGCTGGTGTTAAATCTATTAAAGAAGCATTCGCAACAGCAGTTCAGGTACGTAGAGCAGCTATTAAAGACGAGGACAGAACCTTTGGTTACCCATCTATCGTTAACGTAGCAGCACTTGCTCCTAAGGATCCTTATATGCAGGCTGCTTTAGCATCTCTGTTCACTATGAAATACGGTTCAATCGTAATCATGAGCGAGATGACTTATGCAGAAGCATTACCAATCTATGGCTTAAGACAGAATGTATTTACTGATCCTCAGAAGCCAATGAAAGTTGAACCAGGTATCTACCCAATCAACGGTGGTGACGAGAATTCAGTTTGTCTTACAACTGTAGACTTTGCACTTACATATTACGTAGTATCAGGCGAATTAGAGCGTTCAGGTGTTCCTTGTAACTTATGTATCAGTGATGCAGGTGGATTATCTGTGTTAACAGCATGGGCTGCAGGTAAATTGTCTTCTGGATCAATCTCAAAATTCATCACAGAAGAAGTAGAACCTAAGATTAAGAGCAGAAAACTGGTTATTCCAGGTAAAGTTGCTGTATTAAAGGGTGATTTGGAAGCTAAATTACCAGGATGGGAAATCATCATTGCTCCAAGAGAAGCTGTACAGTTAGTTAAATTCTTAAAAGATTTAACAGCTTAAAAATAATATTTAAGAAAAAGGAGAATTAACATGGCAAAATTTATTACCATCGGTGAAAGAATTCACTGTATTTCACCTTCCATCAATAAGGCAATGGCAACTCGTGATCCAGAGCCTATCTTAAAAAGAGCTAAAGAGCAGATTGCTGCCGGAGCTACTTATCTGGACGTTAATATCGGACCAGCTGAGAATGATGGCGAAGAATTAATGAAATGGGCTGTTCAGTTAATCCAGTCTGAATGTGACAATGTTCCGTTAGCATTGGATACAGCTAATAAGAAAGCTATTGAAGCTGGTATTTCTGTATACAATCGTTCAAAAGGTAAACCAATCGTAAACTCTGCAGATGCAGGTGGAAGAATTGAGAACATCGATTTAGCAGCAGCTAACGATGCTATCGTAATTGCACTTTGTTCAGCAGAAGGTATTGCAGCAGACAATGACGAACGTATGATGCACTGCCAGAACATGTTAGAGCGTGGTATGATGCTTGGTATGGAACCTACAGATCTGTGGTTTGATCCTTTATTCTTAGTAGTTAAAGGAATGCAGGACAAACAGATGCAGGTATTAGAAGCAATTAAAATGTTCTCTGATATGGGATTAAACTCTACAGGTGGATTATCAAACAACTCTAATGGTATGCCTAAGAATATCAGACCTATCATGGACTCTGCTTTAGTAGCTATGGCTATGATGAATGGTTTCACTTCTGCAATCGTAAATCCTTGTGATTTGAGATTAATGGAGACAATCAAATCATGTGATATTTTCTTAAATAATACTTTATACGCAGACTCTTACTTAGATCTGTAAGATAATGAAATAGCCTTAATGCGGGCAGCTGCACTTTCTATAGAAAATTGTAGTTGCCCGCTGGAAGGCTATTATCATATAGGTTACTATGTATGCGTAAAATGGTCTGGTGGATCATTTTTAAGTATATATTCAGATACGACATATTTTTTACTATAATGCTTTGCTATATTATTAACACAAAAATACATGGATGAGGTAAGCTGATTATGGCAAAAATTACATTTAAGTTTGAAGATGGAAGTGACGTACATTTTTTCGCATCAGAGGGTGAAAACCTGTTAGATATAGCAAGAGATGCCAATGTGGCTATCGATGCGCCTTGTTCCGGAAATGCCGCTTGCGGAAAGTGCCGAGTTAAACTTTTGTCAGGAGAATTAGACTCGAAAAAGACCAGTCATATTACAAGAGAAGAGTATGATGAAGGATGGAGATTGGCTTGTACAAGTAAAATAATAGATGATATAGAAGTCCTTGTTCCACAGAGTGCCTCAGCTTATAAAAGCAGAATGAAAGTAGCTGATTTAAGTTCAGCTGATGAAGTAGCGATATTTGAAGATGCAAAAAAGGCAATACAGGAAGCCGGAATTGAATTAAAAAACAGTTTGGAGATTGTTGAAGTTTCAATGGCTGTTCCTTCATTAGACGATACTATGCCGGATAATGAAAGATTCGTGCTGGCTCTAAAAAAGATTGTGGGAAATGAAGTATTAATTACTTTGCCATACCACGTAATCCGTATCCTTCCGGACAAATTAAGAGAGGGAGACTTTAAACTGAAAGCTCTGATTCGCAGAGCGACAAAGACTGTATTTGTATATGATTTATTTACTTTGAATGAAAAAGTAACAGTAGGTGGGCTTGCTATAGATATAGGAACCACAACTGTTTCAGCTTTAATTATAGATATGTTTACCGGAGAAGTACTTGCGAAAGCTTCAGAAGGTAACGGACAGATTCAGTTTGGTGCGGATGTAATCAACCGTATTATTGAATCTACGAAACCCGGTGGAAAAGAGCGTCTGCAGGATGCTGTTATTAAAGGAACCATCAATCCATTGGTACGTCAAATGTGCAAATCTATCGGTATCTCTACTAATAGCATATATAGAATGTGTGTTGCAGGTAATACAACGATGAATCATCTGTTAATGGGAATTAATGCAGATCCTATTCGTAAAGAGCCATATATTCCTGCATTTTATAAAACAAATTCATTCTATGCTTCTGATGTAAATATTGACATTAATCCAGATGCTCATATTATAGTAGCACCTAATATAGGCAGTTATGTAGGTGGAGATATTACTGCGGGTACCTTAACCAGTATGATTTGGAATCGTCCTGAGTTCTCGCTTTTTATTGATTTGGGAACCAATGGGGAGCTGGTTTTTGGAAACAGTGATTTTCTGATGAGCTGCGCCTGTTCAGCAGGACCGGCTTTTGAAGGCGGAGATATCAGCTGTGGTATGCGTGCTACAGATGGTGCTATTGAGGCTTGTGTTATTGATAAAGAAACAATGGAACCTACTTTTGAAATCATTGGAGAAGAAGGTACGAAAGCTGTTGGCTTGTGCGGTTCCGGAATCATTGACTTGATAAGTGAGCTGTATACAACTGGAATCATTAATCCTAAGGGCAAATTTGTACGGGAAGGCAAGCGTGTAGTTCATGACGAGAATGGCATGGGAAGTTATATCCTCGTGTTTGCTGAAAGCGCTGCTTCTGTAAAAAATATTGAAATCAGTGAAGTTGATATTGATAACTTTGTACGTGCGAAAGGTGCTATATTCTCAGCAATTCGGACTATGCTTACAGCCCTGGACTTTACTGTGGATATGATCGATGACGTATATGTAGCAGGTGGAATCGGAAGTGGAATTAACATGAAGAATGCGGTGACAATAGGTATGTTCCCGGATATTCCTTTGGAAAAATTCCACTATATTGGTAATTCTTCTCTTTCTGGTGCTTATTCTATGCTTTTATCTACACAAGCAGAGCGAAAAACATACGAAATTGCACGGAATATGACCTACATGGAATTAAGCACAGTACCTACCTATATGGATGAATTTGTAGCTTGTTGTTTTATTCCACACACAGATAGTGGATTATTTCCAAGTGTTACACTAAAATAAGAGGCTTGAGGGAGAATTATAATGGAATATGCAAAAGACAGTAAGGAAAGAATGCCTTACGAGCATTATATGGAGGCTTTTCAGTCATGCAATCCGCAGGAAGTATGTGACAGGACAGGCGTTTCCTATGATGCGGAAAACAAATCGTTTCAGCTGAAATTCATGGGTAGTCTATATAACATCAGCTATCCGGACTATGAGATTACGCATGTAGAGGATTCCTTTGCACATCATCCATTAGAGGAGATGCATAGTGCAAAGATACTAATTGCCCGCTATCTCACCGAGGGAAGCAAGGTGCTTTCTACAGGTAAGTTTTTAACTTATCGAGAGATGCCATGGGGTGAAGTGTATTTTAAACAGTTTCAGGGTCGGTGTCTTATGAGACTTGCGTTTGGTTTTGGTAATAAGATAGATAAGTTTGCCAAAGCTATGGAAGAGATGAATGCCGTGAAGTTAGATAAGGGTGATGCATCTTATGAATTGGAATTTTTAGATGGTATGAAACTACAGTTTATTTTGTGGGAAGGTGACGATGAATTTCCACCTTCTTCTCAGATACTTTTTTCAGATAATTTTGCAATTTCTTTTAGTGCAGAGGATCGTGCTGTTATAGGCGATATTACCATAGGCACTTTGAAAGCTTATCAATAATTTGTATTTGTTGGTATCTTTATATTAATGGATCGTGTGATACAACACGAAGAAGCATATAGAGCGTAAGCTTTATATAGATGTTAATGCATAGGGAAAGAAAAAAAAGGAGGTAACATCAATGGGTTACAAATCAGACATTGAAATTGCTCAGGAGAGCACTATGTCACCAATCACAGAAATCGCAGAAAAGGCAGGTATTGATGACAAATATCTGGAACAGTACGGAAAATATAAAGCTAAAATCGACTACAGCTTATTGAAAGAATCCGATGCACCAGATGGAAAATTAATCCTGGTTACTGCTATCAATCCTACACCAGCAGGAGAAGGCAAAACAACTACAACTGTAGGTTTAGCAGATGGTATGCAGTCACTTGGCAAAAAGGTTATGGTCGCTTTACGTGAGCCTTCTTTAGGTCCGGTTTTCGGTGTTAAAGGTGGAGCTGCAGGTGGCGGATACGCACAGGTAGTACCAATGGAAGACATTAACCTTCATTTTACAGGTGATTTCCATGCAATTGGAGCAGCTAACAACTTATTGGCAGCTATGATTGACAACCATATTTTCCAGGGAAATGCTTTAGGAATTGATCCTAGAAAAGTAACATGGAGAAGATGTGTAGACATGAATGATCGTCAGTTACGTAATGTAGTTGATGGACTTGGCGGAAGAACAGACGGAACACCAAGAGAAGATGGATATGATATTACAGTTGCATCTGAGATTATGGCTGTATTATGTCTTGCAAGTGACGTAACAGACTTAAAAGAAAGATTATCTAAGATTGTTATCGGATATACATATGGCAAACCTTCAGAGCAGAAACCAGTTACCGCTGGAGACTTAAATGCTCAGGGCGCTATGACTGCACTGTTAAAAGATGCTTTAAAACCAAACTTAGTTCAGACATTAGAGCATGTTCCAGCTATCGTTCATGGTGGACCATTTGCTAACATCGCTCATGGCTGTAACTCTGTAACAGCTACCAAGATGGCTATGAAACTTGCTGATTATGCAATCACAGAAGCTGGATTTGGTGCTGACTTAGGAGCTGAGAAATTCCTTGATATCAAATGTCGTATGGCTGGATTACATCCATCAGCAGTTGTTATCGTTGCAACCGTTCGTGCATTAAAATACAACGGTGGAGTTGCAAAAGCTGACTTAAATGAGCAGAACTTAGAAGCACTTGAAAAAGGACTTCCAAACCTGTTACAGCATGTTGATAACATTAAGAATGTATATAAATTACCTTGTGTAGTTGCTATCAATGCATTCCCAACTGATACAAAAGAAGAACTTGACCTTGTAGAAGCAAAATGTAAAGAATTAGGCGTTAACGTTGCTCTGTCTGAAGTATGGGCTAAAGGTGGCGAAGGCGGAGTAGCTCTTGCAAAAGAAGTTATTCGTTTAGTAGAAGAACCTAATGATTTCTCATTCTCTTACGAATTAGAGGGAAGTATCGAAGAGAAAATTGATACAATCGTTAAAAGAGTATATCATGGTAAAGGTGCTGTCCTTACTGCAAATGCACAGAAACAGGCTGCACAGTTAGAAAAATTAGGCTTTGGAAATTGTCCTATCTGTGTTGCTAAGACACAGTACAGCTTTACTGATGATGCTACCAAATTGGGAGCACCAAAGGATTTCGAAGTAACTGTAAGAAACTTAAAGATTTCAGCAGGTGCTGGTTTTATCGTTGCTTTAACAGGTGAAATCATGACTATGCCTGGATTACCAAAAGTTCCAGCAGCAGAAAGAATTGATGTTGATGCAGATGGTAAGATCTCTGGATTATTCTAAGAGGTTTCCAGTTACCTTTTAAGAGGTGAAATCAAAATGCTGGCTTTACAAGTTTGAATATGTAAAGTCAGCATTTTGTAAATATATGCTAAAGGAGAGATACTATGGGATTTTCAACAGTACCATGTAATGAATTTGTGGAAGTACTTGCTTCCAAAGCACCAGTTCCAGGTGGTGGTGGAGCATCCGCACTGGTAGGAGCTATCGGTACCGCATTAGGTAATATGGTCGGAAGTCTGACCGTTGGAAAGAAAAAGTATGCAGATGTCGAAGAAGAGATGTATGCATTAAAAGAGAAAGCAGATTTGCTGCAGAAAGATTTACTTGTTTTAATCGAACGCGATGCAGAAGTGTTCGAGCCACTGGCTAAGGCATACGGTATGCCAAGGGAAACAGAAGAAGAAAAAGCAGAGAAGGCACGTGTTATGGAAATTGTATTAAAAGATGCCTGCTCCGTACCTATGGAAATTATGGAAAAATGCTGTGAAGCGATCGATTTGATTGTGGAATTTGCAGCGAAAGGTTCCGCACTTGCCATCAGTGATGCTGGTGTAGGTGCAGCGTTTTGTAAAGCTGCTTTAAAAGGTGCCAGCCTGAATGTATATATTAATACAAAATCAATGAAAGATCATGCTTATGCAGAGGAATTGAATGCAAAGGCAGATGCTATGTTAGAAAAATACCCACCAATCGCAGATAAAGTATTTGATGATGTATTGGCGAGATTAAAATAAGGAAGGAACAAGAAGACAATGGCAAAACAATTACTTGGAAAAGAAGTAACTGCTGCATTAAATGAAAAAATCAAAGCAAATGTTGCAGGATTACAGGAAAAAGGAATTCAGCCTACTTTAGGAATTATCCGTGTAGGAGAACGTGGTGATGATGTATCTTATGAGCGTGGAGCTACAAAACGTTGTGAGACATTAGGCGTTGCTTATGAAAAATTCTTACTTCCAGCAGATGTATCTCAGGAAGATTTAATGAAAACAATTGAGGAAGTCAATAACAATGACAAGATTCATGGCGTTTTGATTTTCCGCCCATTACCAAAACATCTGGATGAAGCTGCAGTTATTAAAGCTTTAAAACCTGAAAAAGACGTTGATGGAATTACTGATGGTTCTATGGTCGGTGTATTTGCTGGTACAAAGCAGGGATTCCCACCATGTACACCACAGGCATGTATGGAAATCTTAGATCATTATGGAATTGACTGTACAGGTAAAAAAGCAGTTGTTGTAGGCAGAAGTTTAGTAGTTGGTAAACCAGCTGCTATGATGTTGATTAAGAAAAATGCAACTGTAACTATTTGTCATACCAGAACAGTAGATATGCCATCTGTTGTTAAAGAAGCAGATATCGTTATTGTAGCAGCAGGAAGAGCAGGAGTTGTAGATGGTTCTTATCTGTCAGCAGGACAGACTGTTATTGATGTAGGAATTAATGTCAATGAAGAAGGAAAACTCTGTGGCGATGTTAATTATGCAGAGGCAGAACCAATTGTTGATGCAATTACACCTGTTCCAGGTGGAGTTGGAAGTGTTACTACATCTGTATTAGTAGGACATGTAGTAGAAGCAGCTATGAGAACTGTTGAGTAGACAGTTTTTATATAAAATGTATTGAATATCATTCCTGGTGATACATGAATATTCTTGAAATCACCGGGAATGAACAATAAATATTCTAATGGAGGGTTCACCAATGAAAAAATTAGTAGTTACTGACAAAGATGCCTGTAAGGCATGTCTGGCTTGTGAAATCGCATGTTCAGAGGCATTTTACAAGGAGTTTAATCCAGATTATTCATGTATTCATATTGAAGATAAGAATGGCAGTGTAAAGACAACTGTATGTATTCAGTGTGGAAAATGTATGAGAGAATGCCCAGAAGGCGCTATTTCTCAGAATGCAAAAGGCACATATGTAATTGACAAGAAGAAATGTGTTGCCTGCGGTAAATGTGTAGAAGTCTGTCCAATGCATGTTATGGTTTTAAAAGAAGGTGCTGCAAACGCAACTAAATGTATCGCTTGTGGAATCTGTGCAAAAGCATGTCCTATGGGAATTCTTGAAGTACAGGATAAATAATTTTATCACTTTAGGTTAATGTATATAAAGACAAGAGGACAGTCATTGTTTTCTTGTCTTTTTATCGTGAAAGAAGATAAAAAGTCAAGGTGTACTCCAATCTAATGTTAATGAGGAAGGTAGAAAAATATGCAGATAAATACAGTAATATTTGATCTTGATGGAACTTTGTTGGATACCTTAGAAGATCTGCATGATGGTGTGAATACAGTCTTAAAACGTTATCACTATCCGGAAAGAACTTTAGATGAAATCAGAACTTTTGTGGGGAATGGAATAAGAGTACTTATGAAAAAAGCACTTCCTCCGGAAGTTGATGAAGAAGAGTTCGAAGAAATATTTGCAAGCTTTAAGGAGTATTATACAGCTCATTGTCAAATTAAGACAAAAGCATATCCACAAATTATGGAACTGCTTGAAAAGTTAAAAGACAAACAAATAAAGATGGCAATTGTTTCTAATAAAAATGATGCTGCTGTTAAAAATCTAAACGAAATCTACTTTAAAAAGTATATTGATACTGCGATAGGACAAAAGGAGGGGATTCGTAAAAAACCAGCTCCGGATTCTGTTTTTGAAGCAATACGTCAATTAGATTCTTCGACAGAAACTACCCTTTATGTAGGCGATTCCGAAGTGGATTGCGCAACTGCTAAAAATGCAGAAATTCCTTGTGCAATTGTTGCCTGGGGATTTAGAACAAGAGAAGAATTAGAAGGTGAAAATTATCAGTTTATGGCACAGACGCCATTTGATTTGTTGACATATATAGAAAAATAAAAGAAAATAAGCACCTTGAAATTGTGTGGAATAAAGTGAAAATAATGCTACATAATTACAAATAGTCAGAAAATATATTGACCATTATCTTATTATTAGCTATGATGAAAATATCATAAAAAGGATTTCAGAAGCTTATAATCGACTGCCTGGGCGACATTTATATTTAAGTATAAATGTTGCCTTTTTGTTAAACTTACAAAATTTCAAGTCGTATTATTAGAACGGAAGAAGGAGGTAATGGTAAATTATGAGTCGATTAAGAATAATCACACAAAACCAGGCTCAGAAGACAGTAGAAAATCTATATGAGCAGTTAGAACAAAGAATTACGGCTAGTCCGCCTGGACTTTGTCCGGTAGATATGGCTGCTTCATTCTTAAAAATCAGTCATGCACAATCCTGTGGGAAATGTGTACCCTGTAGAATTGGATTGGGACAGCTGCAGTGTATGATGGAAGATATTCTCGATGGAAGAGGTACAGAAGATACACTGGATTTACTGGAGAAAACAGCTTCAGCTATTTTTTATTCAGCGGATTGTGCAATCGGTTATGAGGCTGCCAGGATGGTGCTTGAAGGGATGGCTGGATTTAGGGATGATTATGAGTCTCATATTCAAAAAGGGAGATGCATCTGCGAACTAAATCAACCGGTTCCCTGTGTATCACAATGTCCGGCCGGAGTTGATGTTCCAGGATATATTGCATTAGTCGGTGCAAAAAGGTATGAAGATGCAGTACGATTAATAAGAAAAGATAATCCTATGCCTGCAGTCTGTGGGCTTATCTGTGAACATCCCTGTGAGAATCGATGCCGCAGGAATATGATGGATTCATCCGTGAATATACGTGGTTTGAAGCGATTTGCAGTAGAACATGCAGGCGAAGTACCTGTTCCGAAACCTGCAGAAGCAACCGGAAGAAAAATTGCTGTAATCGGGGGCGGTCCCGGAGGAGTAAGTGCTGCTTATTATCTGGCATTAATGGGACATAGCGTAACTATTTTTGAACAAAGAAAACAGCTTGGAGGAATGCTGCGATATGGTATTCCAAGTTACAGACTGCCAAGAGAAGTGTTGGATGAGGAATTAAAAGTTCTGCTGTCTGTTGGAATTGAAGTGAAATATAGTTCAAAAATAGGACAGGATATTAAAATTAATGAGTTAGAAGATGAATATGATGCTGTATATATTGCAATTGGAGCTCAGACAGACCGAAAAGTTGAAATGGAAGGTGAGAATGCGCCTAACGTAGTGTCTGCTGTAGAACTGCTTAGAAGAATTGGGGATGAGACATATCCGGATTTCACAGGAAAAAGGATTGCGGTAATAGGCGGAGGAAATGTGGCCATGGATGTAGCCAGATCTTCTATACGCTTTGGAGCGAGCGAAGTTGCTGTATTATATCGTCGAAGAAGAGTAGACATGACGGCTCAGAAGGAAGAAGTGGATGGAGCAGAGGCAGAAGGATGTGAAATCATGGACTTGATGGCACCTGTAAAAATTGCCTTAGATGAGGATGGCCTTGCAAATGGGGTATGGGTAAAACCGCAGATTACAGGACGGATTAAGGAAGGCAGACCGATTCCATGTCCGTCTATGCAGCAGGAAATGATGATTCCGTGTGATTTAGTAATTGTTGCGATAGGACAGGGAATTGAGTCGAAAGATTTTGAGGCACACGGAATTCCGGTAAAACGCGGTGGTGCTATAGAAGCGTTGGATATGAGTGGCGTAAAGAACCTGCCAAGTTTCTTTGCAGGAGGCGATTGTGTGACTGGACCGGCCACGGTTATTCGTGCCATTGCAGCAGGTAAGGTGGCTGCGGCAAATATCGATGAGTTTTTGGGCTATCACCATATTATAAGAACAGAGGTAGAGGTTCCTCAGGCAAGAATCGCGAACAGACCTACCTGTGGAAGAATCACTATGAAAGAGCGGATAAACACACAGAGGGTGAAAGACTTCAAATTAATTGAAATTGGAATGACCCAGGAGGAGGCGCAGCAGGAGTCCAGCAGATGTTTGCGCTGTGATCATTTTGGATTTGGTGTGCTGAAAGGAGGTCGAAGTAAAAAATGGTAAAATTATGGATAGATGGTCAGAAAGTAGAAGTTAAAGAAAATACAACTATTTTAAATGCCGCCAAAGCAGCAGGGATTACCATACCGACACTTTGTTACCTTGAAAGCCTAAATGAAATAGGAGCCTGTCGTATCTGTCTCGTGGAGATTAAAGGGTGCAATAAGTTAATGGCTGCCTGCAATACCCCTGTAGATGAAGGTATGGAAATATATACAAATAGTCCAAAAGTACGTCAGACAAGAAAGATAAATCTGGAGTTAATCTTATCCCAGCATGACTGTCGTTGTGCATCGTGTGTAAGAAGTGGAAATTGCTCGCTGCAAAGAATCGCAAACGATTTGGGAATAGTGGAAACCAGATTTCCGGAACACATTGTGAATAAGAAGTGGGAACAGGATTTTCCGCTGATTCGGAATAATGCCAAATGCATCAAGTGTATGCGCTGCGTACAAATCTGCGAGAAAGTGCAGAGTATGAATATTTGGGATGTGGCAAATACCGGTTCCCGTACAACAGTAGATGTATCTGAAAACAAAAGAATCACAGAATCCGATTGTACTTTATGCGGGCAATGTATCACGCACTGCCCGGTAGGTGCACTTCGCGAAAGAGATGATACAGATATTGTATTTGACGCATTGGCAGATAAAGAAAAGATTACGGTAGTGCAGATAGCACCGGCAGTACGGGCTGCCTGGGGAGAATCTCTTGGTCTTACAAGAGATGAGGCAACTGTAAAACGCCTGGTTGCTGCACTTAGAAAGATGGGATTTGACTATATATTTGATACTAATTTCAGTGCAGATCTCACAATTATGGAAGAGGGCAGTGAATTTCTGGAAAAGCTATCTCACAAAGAAACAGAAGTTTTTCCAATGTTTACTTCCTGCTGCCCAGGGTGGGTTCGTTTCCTGAAGAGTCAGTATCCTGATATGGTAGGACAGCTTTCCACAGCCAAATCTCCACAACAGATGTTCGGTGCGGTAACAAAAACCTATTATGCAAAACTTCTGGGGGTAAAGCCTGACAAGATTTTTTGTATGTCAGTTATGCCGTGTCTTGCGAAGAAAGCAGAATGTGCTATGGAAGATATTAATGATGCAAATGCAGGAAGGGATGTGGATATATCTATTACCACCAGAGAAGCAGACCGGATGATTCGAGAAGAACACATCAATCCAGCCCTGCTTACGGAGGAAGAGTTTGATACACCTCTTGGAGTAGGAAGCGGAGCTGGTGTGATCTTTGGAGCTACCGGAGGTGTTATGGAAGCAGCTCTTCGATCTGCCTACTATCTTGTAATGAAAGAAAATCCAAGCCCTGACGCATTTTCTAAGGTACGTGGACTGCAGGGCTGGAAAGAAGCAGAATTTGATTTAGGAGGAACCAGACTTCGGATAGCTGTAGTCAGTGGCCTTAAGAATGCAAGACGTTTGATAAAGGCAATGAGGCGCTGTGAGGTGCAATATGACTTTGTGGAGGTTATGGCATGTCCGGGAGGTTGCTCCGGAGGTGGAGGCCAACCGATTCATGACGGAGAAGAACTGGCTGGAATTAGAGGAAGTGTTTTGTATGGACTGGATAAAAGCAGTGATATACGATTCTCTCATGAAAATCCATCTGTAATAAAATGTTATGAAGATTTTCTGGACGCACCGCTATCCCATAAGGCCCATGACCTTTTGCATACCTGTCATTTTAAGGGATAGAAAAGGGATAAATACAGATACATACGTTTAAGAGCATACATAAAAAATCAAGCCCTCTCATACATTATACAAAGTATGGGAGGGCTTATTTATGTCGCAGACAGGAAAAGAAGGCGATTACCAGTTATATAAAGATATAGAAAAAAGAACAAAAGGAGAAATCTATGTAGGTGTGGTAGGACCGGTAAGAACAGGAAAATCAACATTCATACGAAGATTTATGGAAATTATTGCATTGCCGCAGATGGATCCTGACGTGGCGGGTGAGATGAAAGACCAACTTCCGGTAAGTGGTTCCGGGAAACAAATTACAACAGTGGAACCCAAGTTTATTCCAAAAGAAGCATGCGAAATCACTCTGGGTGACGAGGTAAAGGTGAATTTGCGATTAATTGACTGTGTGGGTTATCTGGTAAAGGATGCTGTGGGAAATCTCAATGAACATAAGGAACGGCTTGTAAAAACGCCCTGGTTTAGCCAGGAAATACCCTTTGAACAAGCTGCAGAATATGGTACAAGGCGGGTAATCTTTGACCATGCAACTATAGGTCTTGTTATTACCAGTGACGGCAGCTTTGGAGAGATTCCAAGAGAACAATTTGCAGAACCAGAGGAACGTACGATTCAGGAATTAAAAAAACTGAATAAGCCATTTTTGGTATTAGTAAATTCCCGGTATCCATTCAGTGAAGAAACTACGCTGTTGGTAAAACAAATTCAGGAAAAGCAGCAGGTGATGGCACTAAGCGTAAATTGCGAACAACTACGTAAGGAAGACATTAACCGGATATTCGAAAAGATATTGTATGAGTTTCCCATTCGACAAATGGAGTTCTACATACCAAAATGGTTAGAACTTCTGCCCTGTAATCATGTAATTAAGCAGGAAATATTAGACGAAATCAAAAAAAATATGAATGACTGCCGGGTCATCCGGCATATGTACCGAAAAAGCTTTCACCTGGATTCCCAGTATGTAAAAGAATGCCTTTTGCAGGAAATTGCTATGGATTCCGGTGTGGTTAAGATTGCTGTTCATCTTAAGGAAGAATATTACTATAATACACTCACGGAACTTACCGGAGTACCTATAAAAAATGAGTATGACATGATCCGTATCATACGTCAATTGGCTGGAAATCGACGGGAATATGAAAAGGTTCTTCATGCAATGGATATGGTTCGTGCAGCAGGTTATAGTGTGGTTGTTCCGGAAAAAAATGAAATTGCCATTGAGGAGCCTACTCTTATACGCCAGGGTGGAAAATTTGGAGTAAAAATCAGGGCACATAGTCCTTCTATTCATATGATTAAAGCAAATATTGAAACGGAGATAGCACCTATTGTGGGAACGGAACAACAGGCCAATGATTTGATTGGATATATAAAGGAGAGCGGACATACTTCAGATGGAATCTGGAATACGAATATCTTTGGGAAATCCATCGAGCAACTGGTGGAAGATGGAATTCAGGCTAAGATTGCGCAAATCAGTGAGGAAAGCCAGAGCAAATTGCAGGATACTATGATGAAAATTGTAAATGACAGCAAAGGCGGAATGGTCTGTATTATCATTTAACCTCATATCCTCTTGATTATAATTTGCTTTCCGTTATCTATTCTTGCACGACCATCCTTTTTTTGCTATACTTTAAAAAATATTAAAGTGAGAATGAGGATAAAGGTCATGAATGAGCTAAACGGTTATCAGGTAACCATTATAATTGCGGTCCTATTTATCGCAGTAACGGCCTACACGATGATAAGAGAAAACGCAAAAGCAAAGAGAAGACTGGATGCGCGTATTCGAAATTCCTGGGGTACTGTGCCAACCCGGGAATATACCTATGAAGAGTTTGCAAGTATTTCCAATTATATCTGGGATCAAAAAACAACGGACTTTGTGATTGATGATATTACATGGAATGATCTGGAGATGGACCGGATATATCAGCTGATTAATCAGACTATGTGTTCCTGTGGAGAAGTTGTCCTATATTCCATGCTCAGAAAACCTGTTTTTAATCAGAACGAACTTAACGAACGAGAACGTTTAATGAAGTACTTTCATGATAATCCTGAAAAGAGGATAGAGCTACAGAGAGTTTTAGCTCAGATTGGCAAACCTGTAGGTATGAGCATATGGGACTATGTGCAGGCTTTAGATGATGTTGTAGATACAAAAAAGCAAAAAAAACATATCATATCCTGTGTAGCTGGAATTATTTCTGTATGTTCACTGCTTCTAAATCCTGTAATTGGTGTCATTCTGCTTGTTACTGTCTTAGCTTATAATTTCTGGGATTATTTTAGAGAAAAGGGCAGTATCGAGATATATCTAAAAAGTTTTCAATGTGTACTGCGGCTCTTAAAATCCTGCGATGCATTGTGTAAGCTGGATTTGCCGCAAATCAAGGAATATCAGGATACCATCGCTCAGAAGAAAAAGTCTTTGCAGAAGTTTCGCAGAGGTTCCTTCGTGGTAATTACAACGGGGATGGTATCCACAGGAATTGCGGATGCGATTCTTGATTTCTTTAAAATGTTTCTGCATGTGGATTTGATTAAGTTCTATTCCATGATTGGAGAAGTTCAGTCGAAAAAAAAAGAAATTCAGGAATTGGTGGAATGTGTGGGCTGGCTTGACAGTATGATAGCTGTCAGTTCGTTTCGTTGCTGCCTGCCTCATTATGCCATCCCTGTTTTTAAAGAGGATGTGCAGCCAGCTATTCATGTGGAAGAACTGTATCATCCATTTATTGAAAATCCGGTTTCCAATTCTTTGGATACGAGACGTAGTGTGCTCTTAACTGGTTCGAATGCTTCTGGTAAGTCTACATTCCTTAAGAATATTGCATTGAACAGTCTATTAGCACAGACAACCAATACCTGTGTTGCCAAGGCTTATGAAGCTCCATTCTTTAAAATCATGACATCCATGGCGCTTAGAGATGATTTAAGCGGAGGAGAGAGTTACTATATGGTAGAGATTCGTTCCTTGAAACGAATATTTGACGAAGCACAAAAGGAAGTTCCGATTCTCTGTATTATAGATGAAGTGCTTAGAGGTACCAATACCATAGAAAGGATTTCAGCTTCAAGCAGTGCGCTTAGAACATTGTCTGAGAAAAATGTGTTAGTGTTTGCAGCTACCCATGATATTGAATTGACTTATCTACTGGAACAGGCCTATGATAATTATCATTTCAAGGAGATTATGTCAGAGACTGATATTCAGTTCCCATATAAGCTTTACAGTGGCAGATCGAATACCAGAAATGCTATACAGCTGTTAAAAATGATAGGTTTTCCTGATAATGTAACGCAGACTGCCACAAAACAGGCAGAAGATTTCGAAAAAACAGGAAAATGGGAAGTGCTGTGTTGAAATATAAAAAATCATATGGTATGATAAACGATAGTGAAAAAATGCAAGTTGGAGGAAGAATAGAGATTATGAAGAAATACGGTGTAAATGAATTAAGACAGATGTTCTTAGACTTCTTTGAAAGCAAGGGACATCTCGTGATGAAAAGTTTCTCTCTGGTTCCACATAATGATAAGAGTCTGTTGCTCATCAATGCTGGTATGGCACCATTAAAGCCATATTTTACCGGAGCAGAAGTACCGCCAAGGACAAGAGTAGCTACCTGTCAGAAATGTATTCGTACTGGCGATATTGAAAATGTAGGTAAAACAGCGCGTCATGGTACATTTTTTGAGATGCTTGGTAATTTTTCTTTTGGAGATTACTTTAAACATGAGGCTATTGCCTGGACATGGGAATTTTTAACTGAGGTTGTAGGTTTAGATGCAGACCGTCTCTATCCTTCTGTATATCTGGAAGATGATGAAGCGTTTGATATCTGGAATAAAGAGATTGGTATTCCTGCAGAAAGAATTTTCAGATTTGGTAAAGAAGATAATTTCTGGGAACATGGAGCCGGACCATGCGGACCATGTTCAGAGGTATATTATGACCGTGGAGAACAGTATGGCTGCGGTAAAGAAGACTGTACTGTTGGTTGTGATTGCGATCGTTATATGGAAGTCTGGAACAACGTGTTTACGCAGTTTGACAATGACGGAGAAGGTAATTACACAGAATTGGCAAATAAGAATATTGATACAGGAATGGGTCTGGAACGTCTGGCTGTTGTAGTTCAGGATGTGGATTCTATCTTTGATGTAGATACGATACAGTCACTTCGCAGCCGTGTATGTGATATTGCCAAAGTAGAATATCAGAAGGATTATAATAAAGATGTATCTATCCGTCTGATTACAGACCATATTCGTTCTGCTACATTTATGATTTCAGACGGTATTATGCCTACCAATGAGGGACGTGGCTATGTACTTAGAAGATTAATCCGCAGGGCTGCCAGACATGGAAGACTGTTGGGAATCGAAGGAAACTTCCTTGCTTCTTTAAGTGCGACTGTAGTAGAAGGCTCTAAGGACGGTTATCCGGAACTGGAAGAAAAGAAAGACTTTATCTTTACTGTTTTGACAAAAGAAGAAGAACAGTTTAATAAGACCATAGACCAGGGTCTTCGTATTCTGGGTGATATGGAACAGGAGATGAAAACTGCACAAACAGATACTTTATCTGGAGCAGATGCATTTAAGTTATACGATACTTATGGATTCCCACTGGATCTGACCAAAGAAATTCTGGAAGAAAAAGGTTATAAAGTTGATGAGGAAGGCTTTGGACAGGCAATGGAAGAACAGCGCCAGAAAGCTCGTTCTGCCCGTGAAGTGACTAACTATATGGGTGCAGATGCAACAGTTTATGACCAGTTGGATGCTGCAATCACTTCGGAATTCGTAGGATATGACAGCTTAACCGGTCAGTCTAAGATTGTTGCTTTGACCAGTGACAGCGAAGTATGTGATGCGCTTTGTGATGGAGAACATGGTACAATCATAGTAGAACAGACTCCATTCTATGCTACTATGGGTGGTCAGGAAGGTGATACAGGAGTTATTACCTTAGGTGACAGTGAATTTGTGGTTGAAGAGACAATCAAGCTTCTCGGCGGTAAAATCGGCCATGTAGGACAGATGCGTTCGGGTATGCTCAAAATGGATGATGTAGTTACATTATCTGTAGACAGCAAGAATCGTATGGATACCTGTAAAAACCACAGCGCAACCCATTTGCTTCAGAAAGCTTTAAAAGAAGTTCTGGGTTCTCATGTAGAACAGAAAGGTTCTTTGGTTACCCCTGGAAGACTTCGCTTTGACTTTGCACATTTTTCTGCAATGACACCAGATGAGATTCAGAAGGTTGAAGATATTGTAAATACACAGATTCAGGCTTCGCTTCCTGTTAATACACAGGTGATGAATCTGGAAGACGCAAAAAAGACAGGTGCGATGGCTCTTTTTGGAGAAAAATATGAAAATGATGTCCGCGTAGTATCCATGGGTGAATTTTCCCGTGAATTATGTGGTGGAACTCATGTGCCAAATACAGGTGTAATTACTGCATTTAAGATTTTATCAGAGGCAGGTGTGGCAGCAGGTGTTCGAAGAATAGAAGCATTGACAGGAGATTTTGTATTTGCATATTATAGAAATGTAGAACATACACTGCAGGAAGCTGCAAAACTCTTAAAAGCAGGTACTTCAGAAGTTACAGAGAAGATTCTCCATCTTCAGGCAGAAGTAAAGACTTTAAACAGCGAAGTGGAATCTATGAAGAGCAAGATGGCAAAAGATTCTCTCGGAAATGTTATGGATCAGGTTCGGGAAATCAATGGTGTTAAAGTTTTGGCAACCAGTGTAGCTGATGTTGATATGAATGGCCTTCGTGAATTAGGAGACCAGTTAAAAGAAAAGCTTCAGGATGGTGTGGTTGTATTGGCATCTGCTATGGGATCAAAGGTTAGTCTGATGGCTATGGCTACAGACAGCGCTATGAAAAAAGGTGCTCATGCAGGTAATCTGATTAAAGGAATCGCTGCAGTAGTAGGCGGCGGTGGTGGCGGACGTCCTAATATGGCCCAGGCCGGAGGCAAAGATCCATCGAAAATAGACGATGCAATCCAAAAAGTTTACGAAATTTTAGAAAGTCAGGTAAAATAGTACTTGACGAATTTGAAATTTCTGCTATAATATTGCTAGTGCAATAAAAATACCCAAACAGTTGTATTTAAGCACAATCTACAACTGGAGGGAGGTTAGGTGTGAGACTATGTCAAATGTTATCGTAAAAGAGAACGAGACTTTGGATAGCGCTTTACGCAGATTTAAGCGTAGCTGTGCAAAAGCAGGTATTCAGCAGGAAATCCGCAAAAGAGAGCATTACGAGAAACCAAGTGTTCGTCGTAAGAAAAAATCCGAAGCCGCTAGAAAACGTAAATATAATTAGTGTGCGTAAAAAATCCTTGACTATTTGTCAGGGATTTTTTTTACCAGATTTATGTATCACAGATATTAAAGTGATTTTTATCGCTGCAGCATGTAGAGGAGAATTATGAAAAAAATCGCCAAATTATTATTTAGCAGAATATTCTGGGTGGCAATTGCTATCCTGGTTGAGATTATATGGGTAATAATCGGAGTCTTATGGTTAAGAGGAATCAGTCCATATGTTAATCTCGCTATGGGTGTGATTACGCTGCTTATGGTATTATGGATTGTCAATAAAAAGATAAATCCATCGTATAAGTTGGCATGGACGATTTTGATTTTAGCAATACCGATTTTCGGTATGGTTATATACTTTCTGTTTGGTAAATCCAGAGTCGCGAAACAGATGGAAATCAAATTCGAACAGGTCAGCTTAAGTGCTAATAAGAGAATGCCAGAGAGCGAAGAAGTAAGAAAAAAACTGGATGAAGAAGATATCATCATCAGCAACCAGTCAAAATATATTCGTGATTATGCTATGTTTCCAGTATATAGCAATACCAGCAGTAAATATTTTCCATCTGGAGAGATGATGTTTGAAAATATTATGGAAGACATTAAAAAGGCGGAACATTATATATTCCTTGAATATTTTATTATAGCAAAAGGTGTCATGTGGGATACCTTGTTAGATGTGTTGGAAGAGAAAGCAGCCCTGGGTGTGGATGTGCGTCTAATCTATGATGATATGGGGTGTATCACCACACTTCCCCGTCATTTTTATAAAGAACTTCAGAAGAAGGGAATCAAGTGTGCCTGCTTTAATCCTTTCAGACCGGTGGCTAATATTATATTAAATAACAGAGATCATCGAAAAATCATTGTGATTGATGGCTATATCGGTTATACTGGAGGAGTCAATATAGCCGATGAGTATATTAATAGGATTGAACGATTTGGTTACTGGAAAGATACAGGTGTTCGCTGTCAGGGAGATGCGGTATTAAGCTTTACAACGATGTTTCTTCAGATGTGGGAAGTTATTACAGGAATTCATGAACATATTCAGAATTTTCTGCCGGGAGAGCATAGTGAAGAAATTATGGATCACGATGGTTTTGTTCAACCATATTCGGATACACCATTAGACCATGAGACAGTCGGAGAGAATGTCTACCTGAATATTATAAATAATGCCAAAAGGTATGTATACATATTTACTCCTTATCTGATTATAGATAATGAGATGATGACGGCACTTTGTCTGGCAAGTAAAAGAGGTGTGGATATTAGAATTGTTACACCGGCTATTCCGGATAAGAAGACTGTATTTTTGCTGACGCAGTCTTATTATGAAGAATTGATTCTTTCCGGAGTCCGTGTCTATGAATATACTCCGGGATTTATTCATGCAAAATGTACAGTGTGTGATGATGAACTTGCAACGGTTGGTACAATTAATATGGATTACAGAAGCCTGTATCTGCATTTTGAATGTGGAACATGGCTGTATAAGACCAGTTCGGTTATGGAAGTAAAGAGAGATGCATTAGATACAATTGAGCATTCAAAGCCAGTTCCTTTAAGCTTTTGTCAGAACCGGAATCTGGTTGTACGTGCACTGCAGAGTATTATGAGATTGTTGGCGCCTATGTTGTAGTCGGCATTCTGGTATGGGGAGGAATAATGCTAAATCATGTATTTTTTGATACAGACTTTTACCATGTGATACAATGGTTCTTTTTCTATGGATTCCTTGGCTGGATAGTAGAATCAGCATATATGTCAATTTGTAACAGAAAATGGACGAACAGAGGATTTGTGAAAGGTCCGTTCATTCCTATCTATGGTATAGGAGCTATACTTGCTTTTTTTGCGCTTCACAGACTGATTTACAATCCGATTTTGCTATTTGCAGCGGGAAGTGTTATGGCAACTACATTGGAATATCTGACGGCGCATCTGATGATGGTTGTATTTGGAGAATTCTGGTGGGACTATACAGAAAAGCCATACAATTACAAAGGTATTATATGCCTGGAGAGCAGTATAGCATGGGGCGTATATACAGTAGGATTTTTCTATTATCTTCATCCTTATGTAACGAACATGTTGTCAGGATATCCATATGAGCTAGGTGTATTTCTGATTAAAGGTATTTTCATGATTGTCTGGTGCGACTTTTTATGCACTTTATATGAACAGAAAAAAGAAAGTCTGCCTTCAAGCCTGGAGGAAGTTAAAGAAGCAATATTTAATTTCTTTTAAAAAAGTCCCGGAACGTTCCGGGACTTTTTTACATCATAGATATTTGAGACGAAAAACTTATTTGCGGCCATGGAGTTTAGGCATATTTTCCTATTATTCTTTGTAAAATAATAGTGAAGTTTACATGGATGGTGCAATATGAAAAATAAATGGAAGATGCTTGCCTTATGGCTTGTAACTATTCTGATGATGGCAGAAGGTGTATTTACAGTCAGAGCCAATGAGGATACACACCAGACAGAAAGTTTACAGCTTGAAGCACCTTCTGCACTTTTGATGGAACCAGTTACCGGACAGGTGCTGTATGAGAAAAATAAAGATGAGGTAAGAAGCCCTGCAAGTATAACTAAGATAATGACATTGATACTTATCTTTGATGAGTTAGAAGCTGGCAGGTTGTCTATGGATGAACAGGTTACCACAAGTTCCTATGCGAAATCCATGGGTGGCTCTCAGGTGTTTTTAGAGGAGGGCGAAGTACAGTCAGTAGAGACTTTGATTAAGTGTATTGTGATTGCCTCGGGAAATGACGCCTCTGTGGTAATGGCAGAACGCATTGCCGGTTCAGAAGCAGCGTTTGTCAAGAAGATGAATCAACGTGCAAAAGAACTGGGTATGAATCACACACACTTTGAAGACTGCTGTGGTCTGACAGAGTCAGAAAATCATTATACAACTGCTTATGATGTGGCACTTATGAGCCGCGAACTGATACTAAAATACCCCAAAATTCTTGAATATTCCAGTATATGGATGGAGGATATCACTCACATAACAGCCAAAGGCAGCTCTCAATTTACGCTTACCAACACCAACAAACTGGTTCGTAGTTTTGATGGATGTCAGGGTTTAAAGACAGGAAGTACTTCTATTGCAAAATATTGTGTCAGTGCTGTGGCTCAAAAAGATGAACTTCAGCTTATCAGTGTAGTGATGGGAGCGCCAGATTACAAGGTTCGTTTTGCCGATGCAGGTAAGATGCTTCATTATGGTTTCAATTGTTATCATATATATCGTTATGAGAAGCACAATCATTTAAAAGTACCTGTGAAAGGAACGCTTCTTAAGGTGGCTGAGTGCAGGATGCAAAGAGATTTTGCTTTTCTTTTAAAAAAGGAAGATGCGGATGCAGATATTACCGCAAAGGTAAAGTGGAATAAACTTCAAGAAGCTCCGGTTAAAAAGAATGCATCAGCAGGCAAGATGGAATTTTATCTTGGAAAGGAAAAGATAGGGGAGGTGCCTATTGTTTATCAGAAAACAATTCTGAGGAGTACTTATCTTGAATATCTGCTGTATTTGATAAAAGCATTTTAAATTGACATTTCTTTTTTTCGCCATTATAATTAAATTTTAAGTGAGGATAGAAACGATGATAAATGCCATAAAAAGGGTTGAGTATACCATAAGTACTAAAAAGGTAACAAATCCGGCTGCCAAAGTTCGATTATTACTAATAACGGATTTACATAGTTCCCTTTCAGGCGAAAAGCAAAAGAAAGTTTTGGAACAGATTTATAGATGGAATCCAGATGCGGTTTTGCTTGCTGGCGATATGATTGCATCGAAGGAACCCCAAAAGACAGTTTATACCATTGAATTTATTACAGAACTATGCAGATACTACCCGGTCTTTTATGAAAATGGAAATCATGAGTCAAGATGGAAGTGCAAAGAATCTGCAATGCATACATTTTATGAGGATTATAAGCAGTGCTTGCAAGAAGCAGGAGTCTGTTTTTTGGAAAATCAGTCAGCTGAACTTACTATAAGAGGACAAAAACTTGTCATACATGGTCTGGAACTTCATCTGGATTATTATAAAAGAACCAGACATAATCAATTGGATGTGAAAGTGATAAATACTCTGCTTGGAAAATGCAGTCAGGATGCTTATCACATATTATTGGCGCATTCTCCAAAGTTTTGGAAGGCTTATGCCAGCTGGGGCGCAGATCTGACTTTGTGTGGTCATTATCATGGTGGCTTTCTGCGTATAGGAAAACAAGGTGTGATAAGTCCGTATCTGGAACTTTTTCCGGCTTATTCTTATGGGCAGTTTGATGTGGGAAAGCGGCATATGATTGTAAGCAGTGGAGCAGGCGATCATTGCTTTAGTGTTCGTATTGGTAATTCACGGGAAATCGTTGGAATACAATTGGTTCCGGAGATTTAGAGTGAAAGAAAAGAGAGGAAATAATTATGGCGATTCCTGTAAAGCTACAGGTCTTTGAAGGACCTCTGGATTTACTTTTGCATTTAATAGATAAAAATAAAATTGATATATATGATATTCCTATCGTGGAGATTACGGAACAATATCTGGCTTATATACAGCAGATGAAACAGGAAGACTTGAATATAACCAGTGAATTCATGGTTATGGCGGCGACCCTTATTTCCATTAAGTGCAAGATGCTCCTTCCAAAAGAAATAGACGAGGATGGAGAAGAATTAGACCCAAGAGAAGAACTGGTTCAGCAGTTACTGGAATATAAGATGTATAAGTATATGTCGTATGAACTGCGGGAACGAATGAGAGAAGCGTCTCAGACATTTTTCAAGAAACCTACAATACCAAAAGAAGTATCTGCATATAAAGCACCTGTGGATACCAGCGGGCTTTTAGATGATTTGACGTTGCAGAAACTGCATGCCATATTTCAGGATATTTTAAAACGTCAGGAAGATAAACTGGATCCAATAAGAAGTAAATTTGGACAAATCGAACAGGAGGAAGTCAGCCTTCCGGAAAAATTAGATTATGTAGAGCAATATGCCCTAAAGCACAAAAAGTTTACTTTTCGCTCATTATTTCATAAGAAATCAAGCAGAACTCAGCTGGTAGTGACATTTCTTGCTATATTGGAACTGATGAAGAGTGGAAAGATACTTATAAGCCAGGAACATTTATTTGATGATATTCAGATAGAGTCTCTTGTATAGATAAAATATAAAATGACAGTGGGAGATAGCATGGATAAAGAGAAAAGTGCATCAGATTTAAAAATTGATAATCCGGATAAATTAGAAGCCGTAATTGAAGCAATACTATTTACCATGGGGAATTCTGTAGAAATAGGAAAAATCGCAAAGACAATAGAACATGATACTGCGACTACAAGAAAATTCATACACAATATGATGCTTCGCTATGAGGAGAGTAATCGTGGCATCCGGATCATAGAACTGGAAGATTCTGTTCAGTTGTGTACGAAAAAAGAATATTATGATTATCTCATCAAGATGGCACTGCAGCCAAAGAAAGCAGTGTTGACAGAGGTCATGCTTGAGACCCTCTCTATTATTGCATACAAACAGCCTGTGACAAGAATGGAAATAGAAAAAATCAGAGGGGTTAAATCAGATTTTGCAGTGAACAAATTGGTAGAATACAATCTGGTTAAAGAACTGGGGCGTCTGGATGCTCCTGGAAAGCCCATATTGTTTGGAACAACAGAAGAATTTTTAAGAGATTTTGGTGTTCAGTCTACAGAAGAACTTCCGGTAATTAATCCGGTTAAGATGGAAGACTTTAAAGCAGAAGCAGAAGAAGAGCTTCAGATGAAGCTGGATGTATAGGAGAGATTATGCCAACAACATTTACACATGACAGATTTGGAAAAAATGTATATGGAAAATTGCCTGAGGATATTCAGGATGTAATACGTGCGAATAAGAAGCTATATTTAATAGGCCTTCATGGTCCGGACATTTTTCTCTATTTTTTTCCTTTTTGGGAAAATACTACATTTCGTTTGGGAATGGATCTTCACCAGGAAGATGCAGATAAGTTTTTTCAACGTGGTATAGAATTATATAAAGAAAAACCAAGCCAGCCGCTTTTGGCTTACCTGCTTGGTTTCGCATGTCATTTTATGCTGGATAGTACCTGCCATCCTTTTATTTATGAATATCAGCATGAACATAAATTGACTCATAGTGAAATAGAATCAGCCATTGATAAATATCAGATGCTCGCTTGCGGCAAAGATCCTTTTCACTATCATCCGGCTGCTGCTATTTGTCCCAGATTTCCAAATCTTAAAGAAATACTTGTTTTATTTCCTCAGATTACGATGCCTAAACTTACTTTTGCACTTAAGAGTATGAAGTTTTTTACGAATATCTGTATTGTGGACAATATTTTAAAACGAAAAATGATTTACCGCATTATGAAAGTGGCTGGTGTATTTGACGAGATGAGTGGACGAATCATTCAGGATGAGGATAAGGAAGCCTGCCTTGGAGCAGTGGATAAAGTAAACAGAAAGCTGTATCCCCGGGCATTAGAGGAAACACCCTCTATTCTTGAAAATCTTTATTTTTCTATGACTGGAAATCAGTCCTTAAGCAGCCGTTTTAAAAGAAACTACAATGATTCCATAATAAATACACAAGAAGACTCATAGAATTAATAAAAAGCCAGGAGGCTTATGTGTGTATAAATTTTCAACGATAAGACAATTTGTAATCTGGATGCTGTTTACAGCTATTCTGATACAGATTGTCTTTTCTTTTCCTCAAGTTTGTTTCGCCGAAGGTATACCAGATGAGTTATACAGTCAGTCCGCGGTTCTGATGGATGGGAAGACTGGACGTGTATTATATGAGAAGGATGGATTTACTATAAAACCTATGGCAAGTACAACGAAAATTATGACTTGTCTTCTTGCTGTAGAATCTCAGAAGTTAGACAGGGTATTGACTGTGTCTTCTTATGCGGCGTCTCAGCCAGATGTGCAGTTGAACATAAAAGAAGGCGAACAGTATATACTTGGCGATATGCTTTATTCACTGATGTTGGAAAGTCATAATGATACAGCAGTGGCAATCGCAGAATTTGTTGGGAGCAGCGTAGAAGGATTTGCAGAGATGATGAATCAGCGGGCGAAAGAAATGGGTGCCATGCAGACGTATTTTATCTCGCCCAATGGATTGGATGAAGAAGATATACATGGGATACATAGTACAACCGCATATGACCTGGCATTGATAATGTCTTACGCAGTAAAAAACGAACAATTCATTAAAATATGCCAGACACAGAGTTTTTCTTTTGAGGATGTAAATAAAACAAGGAGCTTCCAGGTGCATAATAAGAATGCATTCTTAAATCAGATGCCGGGTGTTCTGGCGGGAAAGACAGGATTCACCAACAAAGCAGGATATTGTTACGTATGTGCTATGGAAAATGATGGAAGATTATATATTGTAGCACTTCTTGCCTGTGGATGGCCAGGTCATAAAAACTATAAATGGCAGGATACAAGAAAACTTCTTAATTATGGAATGGAAGCCTTTGTCAACAAAGAATGGTCAGAACCAAAAGCGAGAGATAACTTTTTTGTGAAGTGTAAAGGTGCAAAAACAGAGAACTGGAATCAGGAAGCATTTATAGAAGGGAAAGTTACAGATGGTTTTTTGAATACATTACTTGTACCAAAAGAAGCGGTCATGTCTGTGAAGGTGGAAAAAAAAGAATTTCTTACAGCACCGGTAAAAGAGAATCAGAAAATAGCTAAAATTATATATAAGGTAAATAATGAAATCTATAAGGAAATTCCAGTTCTGGCAGCAAAAGGGGCAGAAGCTATTGACTATTTCTGGTGTGTGAAACAACTTTTGAAGGTGTATTTTTAACCGAAGACTCTTGTGAAATTGGCAGAAAATACTATACAAAATCTGTGAATTCTGCTATATTATTACTATAATTTAGTTGCAGCTGTAAAATACATGATAAGCTGCAATCTTACGGACAGGAACGAGAAGAAAGACAGGGGGCTGGATACATGGAACAACCGACCTTTAAAAATGTGGTGTTTGGCGGTTATGATAAGCAGGAAGTAGATGTCTATATTGAGATGGTCTACAATGAGAATGAAAAGTTCGTGAAAGACAATGCACGTCTGGAAGAGGAAGTGGAACAAAAAGAATTAGACCTCAAAGAGATGGAGAAGAAACTGGAAGAAAAAGAGCTTGAGAAAAAACAGGCTATTGAAAAAATCCAGGATGAAATGAAAGAGATGCAGAATCAGTTTTCAAGAATGGTAGAAGAAAACGAACGCATGTATTCAAAAGTACGTTCCGTAGAAATGTCCAACGATTTTTTGCGAAGGCAGTTAGTTCGCCACGAAATCGAACTTCCTGAAAAAGAGATAAAACCAAAAGAAGAGAAGACAACTGGTTGGGTGGAAGAAGATTTAGCTGAGCCACAGGAAGAACTTGCAGAAGAAAATTTGGATGATGAGATTGAACAGTTTAATCAACGACTTCTAAATCCAGAGGCTGTGACCGAACAAAGAAGTCCGGAACCATTAGAAGAAGGAGAGATGCGTGCTGTGAAGCTTCCACCTCGTCCACAGACAAATAAAAACAACAAATACATGAAAATGTTAAAAAGAATGATAGATTTTTAAAATAACAGCGCAAGCTGTTATTTTTTTATCAATTTAACGAATAAAAGTGTTGCTAAAAATGTAAAAACAAGATACAATATAATCGGCTGAGATTGTTTTTACTTTATTAAAATAAATTATGGAGGGCTAAAGAATGAGTACAGCACAAAGTATAGCAAGACAACGAATTGCGTCATTACTTGACGAAAACAGTTTTGTTGAAATCGGTGGTCAGGTGACTGCACGTAGTACAGATTTTAACTTATCTGAAAAAGAAACACCTTCTGACGGAGTTGTAACCGGATATGGTGTGATCGATGGAAATCTTGTTTATGTGTACAGCCAGGATGCTTCCGTATTAAACGGAACAATTGGTGAGATGCACGCAAAGAAAATCGCAGGGTTATATGACTTTGCATTAAAGACAGGAGCTCCTGTTATCGGATTGGTAGATTGTGCAGGAATCCGTTTACAGGAAGCAAGTGATGCATTAGATGCATTTGGTAAAATCTACTTAAGTCAGACAATGGCTTCAGGAGTAATTCCTCAGATTACCGGTATTTTCGGAACCTGTGGTGGTGGATTGGCAATGGTTCCATCTCTTACTGATTTCACATTTATGGAAGAAAAGAAAGGTAAGTTGTTCGTTAACTCACCAAACGCATTAGATGGCAATGAGATTTCCAAATGTGATACTTCTTCTGCAAAATATCAGAGTGAAGAAGTTGGTATCGTTGACTGTGTCGGCGAAGAAGCTGAACTTATCGAGAAGATGAGAGCGTTAGTAAGCATGCTTCCAGCTAACAATGAAGATGATATGTCTTTCGAAGAATGCACAGACGATTTAAATCGTGTAAGTGCAGACTTAGCAAACTGTGCTGGAGATACTTCTATTGCACTTGCTATGATTTCTGACAATCAGACTTATTTTGAGACAAAAGCAAATTATGGTAAAGATATGGTAACTGCATTTATCAAGTTAAACGGAACAACCGTTGGTGCTGTTGCAAACCGTACAGAAATCTGTGATGAGAATGGTGAAGTTGCAGAATCCTTTGGTGGAAAGATGTCTTCACGCGGAGCAAGAAAGGCAGCAGAATTTGTTTCTTTCTGTGATTCTTTCAATATCCCTGTATTGACTCTTACTAACGTAAACGGTTTCAAAGCAACAAAATGTTCTGAGAAGACTATGTCTAAAGCAGTTGCTAAATTAACATATGCATTTGCCAATGCAACTGTACCTAAAGTAAATGTTATCGTTGGAGAAGCTTTCGGAAGCGCTTATGTTGCTATGAACAGCAAATCTATCGGTGCAGACATGGTTTATGCATGGCCAGATGCTAAGATTGGTATGATGGATCCTAAGATGGCTTCTAAGATTATGTACGCAGACGCTGATGCAGCTACACAGAAAGAAAAAGCAGCTGAATACAGTGAATTACAGTCCAGCGCTTTAGCAGCAGCAAAACGCGGATATGTTGATACAATTATCGAAGCATGTGATACCAGAAAATATGTGATTGGCGCATTTGAGATGCTTTTCACAAAAAGAGAAGGCCGTCCAGATAAGAAACATGGCACGGTATAGAAGAGGTGAAAAGATGAAGCAGACATTGAAAAGAAGTTTAGGACTTATTCTGACTGCTGCGTTAGTATTTTCTTTATCTATATGTCCGGTCTTTGCTTCTTCCGAAGAAGTAGACAGCGAAATGAGTGATTATTTGGTAGAGGGAGCAACCAGCTACCTGACACAGCTGAATGATCTGACAGATGAGAATATTACAGAATTAATGGAGTCAGATAATGATTTTTACATTAGTGTTGCGACCGCATGGGATGGCAGCAGAGAAGAGACTGGTAAATATGTTGAAGTAACCGGATCAGATGTTAAGGTTACAGATGGCGATTATGTAGTTACGCTGGATACAAAGTTTGAAAATCATACTGGTGATGTAGTTATGACTTTTGACAGTGAATATAATCCACTGACTATGGCAATTAATGTAGACTATCCACTGAGCTATCAGATGGGTCAGGCTGGTATTAATACCTTGATTGGTGTTGCTATTGTATTTATTATCCTGATTTTCCTTTCTTTATTAATTTCTTTATTCAAATATGTAAATAAGATTGGAAAGAAAAAAGAAACAGAACCAGCACAGACAAAAGCTCCGGTTGCAGCTCCAGTAGCAGCACCTGTTGTGGAAGAAGAATTAACAGATGATTTAGAACTGGTTGCAGTTATCACAGCAGCTATCGCAGCATCTGAGAATACATCTGCTGATGGATTCGTAGTACGTTCAATTAAACGCGCAAATAAATGGAAAAGAGCATAATATATTAGGAGGAATAATCACATGAAAAATTATACAATTACTGTAAATGGTACCGCATATGATGTAACTGTTGAGGAAGGAACTTCTACAGGAGTACAGACTTCTGCACCTGTAGCAGCACCAAAAGCTGCTCCTAAGGCAGCACCAAAAGCAGCAGCTCCTGCAGCTGGCGCTGGTGATGTAACTGTAACAGCATCTGTTCCTGGTAAAGTATTCAAAATCGAAGCAAGTGTTGGACAGGCTGTAAAAGCTGGTGACAATATCGTAATCCTGGAAGCAATGAAGATGGAAATTCCAGTTGTTGCTCCTTCTGATGGAACTGTAGCAAGCATTAATGTGGCAGTTGGAGATGCAATCGAATCTGGCGATGTTTTAGCAACCATGAACTAATCATTGAATTGATAGACTGACACAGGAGGGAAAACAATGTCTCAAATTATGGATACATTGTCAAACTTAATACATCAGACAGCATTTTTTAATCTGACATGGGGTAATTACCTGATGATCGTTGTTGCCTGTGTGTTCTTATATTTGGCAATTAAAAAAGGGTACGAACCATTATTGCTGGTTCCTATCGCATTCGGTATGTTATTAGTTAACATTTATCCGGATATTATGGCCACACCGGAATCAACTTCCAATGGTGTTGGTGGATTATTACACTACTTCTATATCTTAGATGAATGGAGTATCTTACCTTCATTGATATTCATGGGCGTTGGCGCAATGACAGACTTTGGACCGCTGATTGCTAATCCAAAGAGTTTTCTTCTTGGCGCAGCAGCTCAGCTTGGTATTTACAGTGCTTATTTCTTTGCAATCCTTCTTGGATTCAACGGAAAAGCAGCAGCAGCTATCTCCATCATCGGTGGAGCTGACGGACCTACCTCTATTTTCTTAGCTGGTAAGTTAGGCCAGACCGCTCTTATGGGACCAATCGCAGTTGCAGCATATTCCTATATGTCACTGGTTCCTATTATTCAGCCGCCAATTATGAAATTATTGACTACTGAAAAAGAACGTAAAATCAAGATGGAACAGTTAAGACCGGTTTCAAAACTGGAGAAGATTCTGTTCCCTATCGTTATTACTATCGTTGTTTGTCTGATTCTTCCTACCACAGCACCATTAGTAGGTATGCTGATGTTAGGTAACTTATTCAGAGAGTGTGGCGTAGTTAAACAGTTAACAGAAACTGCTTCCAATGCGTTGATGTACATCGTTGTTATCTTACTTGGTACATCTGTTGGAGCAAGTACAAGTGCAGAAAACTTTATCAAATTAGATACATTAAAAATCGTTGCTTTAGGACTGATTGCATTTGCTATCGGTACTGCAGGTGGAGTATTATTTGGTAAGATTATGTGTAAGGTAACTGGTGGTAAGATTAATCCATTGATTGGTTCAGCCGGAGTATCCGCTGTACCTATGGCTGCCCGTGTATCCCAGAAAGTGGGAGCAGAAGCAGATCCTACCAACTTCTTATTGATGCATGCAATGGGACCAAACGTTGCCGGAGTTATCGGTACGGCAGTTGCCGCCGGAACATTCATGGCTATCTTTGGTGTATAACCCGATAGACGTACTTGAACAGATTATAAAAGGAGGATTATATAGATGTCAGAAATCGCAAAGAAACCAATTAAAATTACCGAAACAATTCTGCGTGATGCTCATCAGTCTCTGATTGCAACCAGAATGACAACAGATCAGATGATGCCAATCGTAGAAAAAATGGATAAAGTAGGATACCATTCTGTAGAGTGTTGGGGTGGAGCAACTTTTGATGCTTCCCTTCGTTTCTTAAAAGAAGATCCATGGGATCGTCTTCGTAAATTCCGTGATGGATTTAAAAACACTAAATTACAGATGTTATTCCGTGGACAGAATATCTTAGGATATCGTCCATATGCAGATGATGTGGTTGAATATTTCGTACAGAAGTCTATTGCAAATGGTATTGATATCATTCGAATTTTCGACTGCTTAAACGATTTAAGAAACTTACAGACAGCTGTAACAGCAGCAAACAAAGAAAAAGGACATGCACAGGTTGCACTTTCTTATACTTTAGGTGATGCTTATACTCATGAATACTGGGTAGACATCGCTAAGAGAATCGAAGATATGGGTGCTAATTCTATCTGTATCAAAGATATGGCTGGTTTATTACTTCCTTATGAAGCAACTGAATTAATTGGTGCCTTAAAGGATGCTGTAAGCTTACCTATCCAGCTTCATACACATTACACTTCTGGTGTAGCTTCTATGACATATATGAAGGCAGTAGAAGCAGGCGTAGACGTAATCGATACCGCTATGTCTCCATTTGCACTGGGAACTTCTCAGCCTGCAACAGAAGTTATGGTAGAAACCTTCAAGGGTACACCATATGATACAGGATTTGACCAGAAATTATTAGCTGAAATCGCTGATTACTTCAGACCAATTCGTGACGAAGCATTAGACAGCGGATTATTAAATCCTAAGAACTTAGGCGTTAATATCAAGACTTTATTATATCAGGTACCAGGTGGTATGCTTTCTAACCTGACTTCTCAGTTAAAAGAACAGCATGCAGAAGACAAATACTATGAAGTACTTGAAGAAGTACCTCGTGTACGTCAGGATCTTGGTGAGTGCCCACTGGTTACACCTTCTTCACAGATTGTTGGAACCCAGGCTGTATTTAACGTAATCATGGGAGAACGTTACAAAATGGTTACAAAAGAAACGAAAGCAGTTCTTTCAGGAGAATATGGTGCAACTGTTAAGCCATTTAATCCGGAAGTTCAGAAAAAATGTATCGGTGACAAACAGCCGCTTACATGTCGTTTTGCAGATACTTTAAAACCTGAATTAGAGACACTTGAAAAAGAAATGTCTCAGTACAAAGAGCAGGATGAAGATGTATTAACATACGCTTTATTCCCACAGGTTGCTACTGACTTCTTCAAATACAGAGAAGCTCAGAAGACTAAAGTGGATGCTGCTGTAGCAGACACTGCTAATGGAGCATATCCAGTTTAATTTAAAATTATAATATGATGTAAATTTAAAAAGCTGTTGTATTAGTCTAACTGATATGACAGCTTTTTGATTTTGGAATTTTATGATATCTGCTTGTTGTTTTCTTGTGGGAAATAAGTTAAAATAAGAGTCGCGGTAAAGAGTAACAATATATACTTACAAAAGTACTAAGGAAGGTCAATATTAAGACATGGAACAATCAGATAATTTGTTAACACGTATGAATCGGCAGTATCATAAGTTAAGCAAAGGGCAGAAAAGACTGGCGAATTATATTACAGATAATTACGATAAAGCTGTTTTTCTGACAGCTTCAAAGCTGGGAGATCAGGCTGGAGTCAGTGAATCTACTACAGTACGATTTGCCGCTACCCTGGGCTATTCTGGATTCCCTGAATTTCACAGAGCGCTGGAGGAATTAGTTCGTAATAAGCTTAATTCGATTCAGCGAATGGAGGTTACCTATGGCAGTGTACCTCAATCTGAGATATTGAATACAGTGCTTCATTCCGATATAGAGAAGATTAAGATGACCATGGAACATATCGATCATGATGCTTTTGATTTAGCTGTAAAGACCCTTATGGAGGCCAAGAACATATATATTATTGGGATTAGAAGCAGTGCACCGTTGGCAAGTTTCCTCCGGTTTTATCTGAATCTGATTTTTGATAATGTACATTTGATTCAGGCCAATGGTTCCAGTGAAATCTTTGAACAGATGATTCGTATGAAAGAGGATGATGTTTTATTTGGTATCAGTTTTCCAAGATATTCCATGAGAACATTGAAAGCTTTAGAATTTGCGAACAATCGTAATGCGAAGGTTATTACACTGACTGACAGTATTCATTCTCCGATGAATTTATATTCATCCTGCAATCTGATTGCCAAAAGTGACATGGCATCCATCGTAGATTCGTTAGTGGCCCCGCTTAGTGTTATGAATGCGCTGGTAGTTGCGCTATGTATGAAAAAGCAGGATGAAGTTATTGATACATTAAAATCGCTGGAAAAGATATGGGATGAATATCAGGTATATAGTAAAGATGAGATGAACTATGTGGATGGAAAAATCGAGATCCATTTTCCAAAAGAAGAGTAGATAGGAGAATTTATGTCAAAAGTTTTAATAGTAGGCGGAGGCGCTGCCGGGATGTTTGCATCCATTATTGCAGCACGAAACCAGCACGAAGTACATGTCTTTGAAAAAAATGAGAAACTTGGAAAAAAAGTTTATATTACTGGAAAAGGCCGCTGCAATGTGACCAATGCCGGTTCTATGGAGGAACTTTTTTCCAGCGTTACAACTAATGAGAAATTCATGTACAGTGCGTTTCATCAGTTCAATAATTTTGATATGATGGAATTTTTTGAGGAAATTGGTGTTACACTAAAAACAGAACGGGGAAATCGTGTCTTTCCTGCCTCTGACCGTGCCAATACCATTATCCAGGGATTAGAAAATGAAATGCGCAAACAACATGTTCAGATACATCTGCATCAGGAAGTCAGCAGTTTATTATATGATGAAGATATGGCACAAATAAGTGGTATTAAACTGGCTGATGGAAGAAAAATATCCGGAGATGCTGTAGTTATAGGTACAGGTGGTTTGTCATATCCGACTACCGGATCCACAGGTGATGGTTATACTTTTGCAAAGCAAAGAGACATGGAAGTGACTAAACTTTACCCGTCTCTTGTGCCGATGAATACAAAAGAAGACTATATTCCATTGCTGCAGGGATTGTCGCTTAAGAATGTCACACTGTCCATATATGATGGTGACAAAAAATTGTATGAGGAATTTGGTGAGATGATGTTTACCCATTTTGGAATTACCGGACCGCTTGTGTTGACGGCTAGTTCTTATGTGGGACCTGTTGTAAAGGAAAAACAAGTGAAGGGATTCATTGATTTGAAACCAGCGGTGACCGAAGAACAATTAGATCAAAGAATTTTAAAAATATTCGATGAAAACAAGAACAAACAGTTTAAGAATGTAACAGGTGGATTGATGCCTGCAAAATTAGAACCTGTTGTACTCTCTTTAAGCGGAATACACCCAGATAAAAAAGTCAATGAGATATCAAAAGAAGAACGTCAGCAGTTTATTATGTGTATGAAGGCTTTTCCATTGACGATAACGGGACTGCGTGATTTTAAAGAGGCGATTATCACTAAGGGCGGCGTATCTGTTAAAGAGATTATTCCGAAAACAATGGAATCAAAGAAAGTCCCTGGTTTGTATTTTATCGGGGAAGTATTAGATGTAGATGCTGTTACAGGTGGGTTTAATTTACAGATTGCCTGGTCCACAGCTTATGCTGCGGCAAGCCATATATATTAAATATGTTATACAATAATTATAAGTTTAACAAAGGAGAACGTTATGAACACAATTGCTATTGACGGACCGGCTGGAGCGGGAAAAAGTACGATTGCAAAGAGAGTTGCAAAAAATTTATCCTACATTTATGTAGATACAGGTGCCATGTATCGTGCAATGGCATTGTATCTTATCCGCAATCAGGTGAAGCCAGAAGAAACAGAAAAAATAGAGAAAGCCTCCGAGCATGCTGATATCTCCATTGCGTATGAAAACGGGGAGCAACAGGTTCTTTTAAATGGTGAGAATGTAACGTCCCTGCTTCGTACAGAAGAAGTGGGCAATATGGCATCAAAAAGTTCCGCTAATCCCAAAGTGCGTACCAAACTGGTAGAATTGCAGCGTAAACTGGCTTCGAAACAGCCAGTGGTTATGGATGGCAGAGATATAGGAACGCAGGTATTGCCAAATGCAAATATTAAGATATATCTGACCGCAAGTACCCACACACGGGCTCTGCGACGCTATAAGGAATTGAACGAAAAAGGGGAAAGTTGTAATTTGCAGACAATTGAAGAAGATATTGCCCTAAGAGATCACCAGGATATGACCCGCGAGATTTCACCGCTTAAAAAGGCAGAAGATGCGGTATTGTTAGATTCCTCAGATATGACAATAGATGAGGTTGTTTCTAAAATTATGGGAATGGTAAAATAGATGGAAGTAATTGTAGCAAAAACTGCCGGCTTTTGTTTTGGCGTAAAGAGAGCGGTGGATATGGCGTATGAACAGTCTGTAAACGGTAAAAAGCCTATTTATACCTATGGTCCGATTATTCATAATGAAGAGGTAGTCGGGGATTTGGAGGCAAAGGGTGTCCGGGTTATAGAAAATGAAGAAGAATTAAAGAAAATACACACAGGAACTGTGATTATAAGATCGCATGGAGTATCCAGACATATCTATGAAGTAATAAAAACGCAGGGATTGGATATGGTAGATGCAACCTGCCCATTTGTCAAAAAAATTCACACAATTGTTGACAGAGAGAGCCGGGGCGGGAGACATATTGTCATCATAGGCAATGCAGACCACCCTGAGGTAGAAGGAATTCGCGGATGGTGCAATGGCGAGAAGGTGACTGTGATTCATAACATCATAGATGCAGAAGAATTTTCACTTTCTGAGGGTGAAAAAGTGTGTATTGTATCACAAACGACATTTAATTACAACAAATTTGAAGATTTAGTTGAAATTTTCGAGAAAAAGGGTTATGATAGAATTGTTTTAAATACAATCTGCAATGCGACTGAAGAGCGACAGACCGAAGCAAAGAAGATTGCAGGTAACGTTGACGCTATGATTGTCATAGGCGGTAAACATAGTTCCAATACGCAAAAGCTTTACGAGATTTGCCGACAGGAATGTAGGAATACTTACTATATACAGACACTCGTTGATTTGGATTTAGATGCTTTTCAATCCACTGGTTGCGTAGGTATTACAGCAGGGGCGTCAACCCCAAATAATATTATTGAGGAGGTTCAAAAACATGTCAGAATTAAGTTTTGAACAAATGCTGGAAGAATCATTAAAAACAATTAGGAATGGAGAAGTAGTCGAAGGTACAGTCATCGATGTTAAAGAAGATGAAATTATCCTTAATATAGGTTATAAGGCTGATGGTATATTGACCAAAAGCGAATATAGCAACGATGCAAATGTCGATTTGACTACTGTCGTGAATGTTGGCGACAAAATGGAAGTAAAAGTTTTAAAAGTGAATGATGGCGAAGGTCAGGTCTTATTAACATATAAGAGACTGGCTGCTGAAAAAGGAAACAAGAGATTAGAAGAAGCTTTCGAGAATCAGGAAGTTTTAAAAGCAAAAGTTGTACAGGTATTAAATGGTGGTTTAAGTGTTGTAGTTGATGAAGCAAGAGTATTCATCCCTGCAAGCTTAGTATCAGATTCTTACGAGAAAGACTTAAGTAAATATGCAGATACAGAAATCGAATTTGTTATTACTGAGTTCAATCCAAGAAGAAGACGTATCATCGGAGACAGAAAACAGCTGTTAGTTGCTCAGAAAGCACAGTTACAGAAAGAATTATTCGAACGTATCCAGGTTGGAGATGTAGTAGATGGTGTTGTTAAGAACGTTACTGATTTCGGTGCATTTATCGATTTAGGCGGAGCAGACGGACTTCTTCATATCTCAGAGATGTCTTGGGGACGTGTAGAGAATCCTAAGAAAGTATTTACTGTTGGTGAGACTGTTACTGTATTGATTAAAGAAATCAATGGTGACAAGATTGCATTAAGCCTTAAGTTCGAAGATCAGAATCCTTGGATTACCGCTGCAGACAAATACGCTGTTGGTAATATCGTAGAGGGTGTTATCGCTCGTATGACAGATTTTGGTGCTTTTGTAGAATTAGAAGCAGGTGTAGATGCATTACTTCATGTTTCTCAGATTTCAAGAGAACATGTAGAGAAACCATCTGATGTTTTGAAAGTTGGTCAGCAAATCGAAGCTAAAGTCGTTGACTTTAACGGAGAAGACAGAAAAATCAGCTTAAGCATGAAAGCTTTAGAGCCAGAGATGGAAGCTCCTCAGGAAGAGTACACAGAAGAGTAATTGCTCTGATGTATAATATGTATATGCGCAGATATATTCAAATTTATATCTGCGTATATAGCAAAAAGGATATGACATGTAAATTTGTCATATCCTTTTTGCTATTTTTGAATAAGAGATTTCAATATAAGAGAAACATAATCATTAATCCATTTGTTGTCCTGAAGATAAGAATCCCGCCATGGAAGATAATTTAGTTCGCTTGAGAAGTCTTCTTTACATATATAAGGCATATCTTTACTATCATGAAATACCGGATAAAACATCCCACTTTTACGCTGATAACAATTTTGGGCGTTTGCCCGAACACGTCGATTTTTATCTACATATTGACTAACACTTTTATGAATAGCTTGATCCTCTTCAGGCAGATAATAATAATCCTTTGTATTCTTAAAGAAACATTTTAAAGTAGTCTGTAAGAGCATGACAGCAATAATGGTATGTGTCTGTTCACCTTTTATATAATACTGTTCTTTTTTTATAGAGAATACCTGTGGAAGAACAGAAGTGTTTTTTAGTGAGAAATAGAGGACCTGATTTTCCAACTTTATCTCATCTAAAGTGAATGAACCATTAAAAAGCTGCATATAACTGTATAAATCTTCTAAAATCGGAAGGCTGTGCAAATCACCTCCATATATTCTGTCTGTTCTGTGATAATTCAAAAACAATTCCAGATCTTTTTGCTTCATAGATAAAAGCTTTAAAGGATCTTTTAATGATGCAAATGCATACCGATAGTCAATATGCTCTTTTTTATTCAGAGTATATACGACTCCATAAGCTTTGCATTTGTTATGAAGATAAGGCAGATCAAAACCAGTACCATTATAAGTGCGTATCTGTGAAAAACATTCTAAAGAATCCATTAATGCTTGTAAGGCTTCAGGTTCTTTCTCTTCATTTGCGACATTCCATTCTTTAAATTGCCAGACATCCTGATTCATGTATGCAATACCCATATATACAATTCTGGAATTACGCCAAAACCGTCCAGTGGTCTCGATATCTAAATATGCATAATTATTCATATACTCCCTGCTTTCGTAGATAATCCACTTAATATTTCCTGTTTATTATAGTTAAAATGTGTAAATAAATCAAATAATTTGAGGAATGAAATATAAAAGCAACAATTGTTCACAATTCTGTACCAAAACCTATCATTTTTGTAGTGATTTTTTGTGGGAATTGTTGTATTATATCAATAGTGGTTAAAAAACGGTAGGAGGAAATTTATTTGTTTATATTTTATCAGTGGGAAATTGCTGGAATTGATTTGTATCATATACTGGCATGGTTTTTTATTTATAGTTTTTTTGGCTGGGTATGGGAAAGCTGTTATGTGTCTTTTAAACAGCGCAAATGGATCAATCGAGGCTTTGTCACTGGTCCATGTCTTACAATCTACGGAGCAGGAGCAATCGGTGTCTATATGACCTTAAAAGGACTTCCGAAGAACATTATACTGCTTTATATTGGCGGAGTTATAGTAGCAACTGTATTAGAGTATGTTACCGCAGTTATTATGGAGTCGCTTTTTCATATGAGCTGGTGGGACTACAGTGATAAGAAGTTTAATTTTCAGGGACGCATCTGCCTTGGCAGTTCTTTGTTCTGGGGAGTTATGACAGTTGCTTTGTTCTATGTACTTCAACCAATGGTGGAGAGCATCTGTAATCTGGTGTCAGTTCGTACCGGATATTATATCCTATCAGGGATAATGGCAGTATATCTGGTGGATTTTACTTCAGCATTTATTGTTGCTTCCAATCTTTCTCAAAAAGTCCACAACTGGAATGTTATGCTGGATGAATGGGGCGATTATCTAAAGGACAATGTACTTCCTGAACAAGTAGATGAGTTTAAACAAAAGCTTCATGGAGCAAAACAGTATTTTTCTGATAACAAAGCGTTAAATCATCTGGAAAAGAGAGGAAAAGAGTTCCTGGAATCTCTGGATATAGGACGTGAGCAGGAGAATGCATTAAGCCGTGAAGAATTTATGAACAAATATAAAGACTTTACCGACCGTTTTATGTCTGTACGAAAGAATAATAATCACATAGCAAAACGTTTCTTACATTCTTATCCGAAGCTTGGTAATTTAACAAAACTTCGTAGAGAGAAAGAAAATGAAAAATATAATAACTAAAGGAGGGAACAGCATGAGTTTGCTAACATTTAAGGGTGGTATTCATCCGGACGATGGCAAGAAATTATCAAAAGAAAAGCCCATTAAGTCCGTACTGCCAAAAGGAGAATTGGTATACCTGCTGTCACAGCACATTGGTGCTCCGGCAAAACCAATTGTACAAAAAGGAGATCATGTTCTGGTTGGACAAAAAATTGCAGAAGCAGGCGGCTTTGTATCAGCCCCTGTATATTCCACTGTATCTGGAACTGTAAAGAGTCTCGAGAAACGTATGAATGTAACCGGAGCCATGGGTGATGCAATCATTGTGGAGAATGATAACAACTATGAAACCGTTACATATCAGCCATTAAAATCTCTGAAAGATGTATCTAAAGAAGAGGTTTTAAACCGCATTAAAGAAGCAGGTGTGGTAGGTATGGGTGGTGCTGGATTTCCAACACACGTAAAGTTATCGCCAAAAGAGCCTGATAAGATTGAATTTGTTATTGTAAATGGAGCTGAATGTGAACCATATCTGACATCCGATTATCGTCGTATGCTGGAAGAACCTGAGAAGATTATCGGTGGATTAAAGTGCATGCTGCATTTGTTTGATAATGCACGTGGATACATAGCCATTGAAGATAACAAACCGGATTGTATTGCACGTATGACAGAATTGGTTGAAAAAGAAGACCGTATTGAAGTAAAAACTTTAAAAACAAAGTATCCTCAGGGTGCTGAACGTCAGTTGATTTATGCAACTACCAATCGCTCTATTAATTCTTCTATGCTGCCTGCTGATGCGGGATGTGTGGTAGATAATGTAGATACTGTTGTTGCTATCTATAATGGTGTGCGTTTGGGACGTCCGTTGATGCATCGTATCGTAACTGTAACAGGAGATGCCATTACAGATCCACGCAACTTCCTGGTTCCGGTAGGAACAAATTATGAGGAGTTAATCGAAGAAGCAGGTGGATTTAAACAGGATCCTGTGAAAATTATCTCAGGTGGTCCTATGATGGGATTTGGTCTTTATGACTTAAATGTACCGGTAACAAAGACTTCCTCTGCACTTTTATGTCTTACTTCGGATGATGTTTCTGAAAATGAAGAAACCAATTGTATCAACTGTGGTAAATGTGTCAGCGTCTGTCCGGGAAGAGTATTACCTGCTAGACTGGCAACTTTTGCTAATGAAGGTAAAGAAGAAGCATTCTTAAAGTATAATGGAATGGAATGTTGTGAATGTGGATGCTGCAGCTTTGTATGTCCTGCAAAACGTCCGCTTACCCAGTCTATTAAGTCTATGAGAAGAATGATTCTTGCAAATAGGAAGAAGAAGGCATAAGGAGGAGATAAAATGAGTGATTTATTACATGTGTCATCTTCACCTCATGTGAGATCTAAGGTGACCACAAGTTCCATTATGATGGCGGTTTGCATAGCGTTGCTTCCAACCACTATCTTTGGTATTTATAACTTTGGGTTGAATGCCCTGATGTTAGTATGTGTTTCCGTAGCAACCTGTGTATTAACAGAAATGATATACGAGCACTTTATGCACAAGAAAATCACAGTAGGTGATTTCAGTGCAGTTGTTACAGGTTTACTGCTGGCACTTAACCTGCCAGGCAATGCTCCATGGTGGATTGCTGTTATCGGCAGCATCTTTGCTATCTTGGTAGTAAAGCAGCTTTTCGGTGGATTAGGACAGAATTTCATGAACCCGGCTTTAGCTGGAAGATGTTTCCTGTTGATTTGTTTTACCGGCAGAATGACGAACTTTGCTATCCCGAACGGTGCATTTGGCAACATTGTAGATACTGTATCCGGAGCTACTCCATTGGCAGCATTAAAAGCAGGAGAGCAGGTAGATGTACTTTCTATGTTCCTTGGAAATACCACCGGAACAATCGGCGAGACTTCTGCAATTGCTATTTTAGTGGGAGCAGTATTCTTAGTATCGATTAAAGTTATTGATTTAAAAATCCCGCTTACATATATTGGATCTTTTGCTGTATTTGTATTGATATTTGGCGGACATGGATTTGATTTGAATTATCTGGCAGCACATCTTTGCGGCGGTGGTTTGATGCTTGGTGCATGGTTTATGGCTACAGATTATGTCACAACACCTATCACTAAAAATGGTCAGCTTGTATATGGTGTCTGTCTGGGTATCTTAACAGGAATTTTCCGTATCTTTGGTGGATCCGCAGAAGGTGTATCTTATGCAATTATCTTCTGCAACCTGTTAGTTCCATTGATTGAAAGAGTTACCCTTCCGACAGCATTTGGTAAAGGAGGGAAAAAAGCATGAAATCAATTATAAAAGATACAATTACTTTGACCCTGATTACCCTGATTGCAGGTGTTTTGCTTGGCGCTGTATATGAGATTACCAAAGCGCCGATTGAAAACCAGCAGGCCATGGCCAAAGAAGAGGCTTATAAAGAAGTATTTGAAGATGCAGACAGTTTTGAAGTGGTTTCCACAGAAGATCCTAAATTAAACTCATATATTAGTGAAAATGGATTATCTGCACAGTCTATTGATGAGGTTATGGATGTAAAGGATGCTTCCGGAGAATCTATCGGATATGCATTTACCGTAACTACCTCAGAGGGATATGGCGGAGATATTACCTTCTCTATGGGTGTTAAAAACGATGGAACTTTAAATGGAATCTCTATTCTCAGCATTTCAGAAACTGCAGGACTTGGTATGAAGGCTGATACCGATGAGTTTAAATCTCAGTTTAAAGATAAGAACGTAAGCAGTTTTTCTTATACAAAAACCGGAGCAGTCAGCGACGATCAGATTGATGCATTAAGTGGTGCAACCATCACTACCAATGCAGTTACTAATGGTGTCAATGCCGGCTTGCTGGCATTCCAGTATCTTGAAGGGGGGAATCAATAATGTTGAAGAGTAATACTCCTGCAGAACGTCTCTACAATGGTATGGTAAAAGAAAACCCGACATTTGTATTGATGCTTGGTATGTGTCCGACACTTGCGGTTACAACATCAGCGGTCAATGGACTTGGAATGGGATTGACCACGGCGGTTATCCTGATGATGTCTAACATGATGATTTCTGCACTTAGAAATATCATACCGGATAAGGTTCGTGTTCCGGCATATATCGTAATTGTTGCTTCATTTGTTACCATTGTACAGTTTTTATTAGAGGGATTTATCCCGTCTCTGTATGATGCTTTAGGAATTTACATTCCGCTTATTGTTGTTAACTGTATTATCCTTGGCCGTGCAGAAGCTTATGCTTCTAAGAATGCTGTAATACCATCCATCTTTGATGGTATTGGTATGGGACTTGGATTCACCATTGGACTAACTTGTATCGGTATGGTACGAGAGATTCTTGGTGCCGGACAGATATTTGGATTTCAGGTTATGCCTTCTTCTTATGAGCCGCTTACTATCTTTATCCTGGCTCCTGGAGCATTCTTCGTACTGGCGACTCTGGTTGCGATTATGAATAAATTCAAAATCGGTGCAGGAAAACCTCGTGAAGATGGAAGCACCTGTTCAAAAGATGCCTGTGCATCCTGTGGCAACACAGCCTGCGGCGGTAAGATGTTTAAAATAGGAGAGGAATAGGAGGACATAAAAAATGGGTAATTTATTAATTATTGCCATTGGTTCCGCATTGGTTAATAACGTTGTATTAAGTCAGTTCTTAGGCTTATGTCCTTTCTTAGGCGTATCAAAGAAAATTGAGACCGCAGCAGGAATGGGCGGTGCCGTTATCTTCGTATTGACGTTATCATCCTTTGTAACCAGTTTGGTTTACAAGTTTATATTAGTTCCAACAAATATGACTTATCTGCAGACTATCGTCTTTATTCTGGTAATTGCATGTCTGGTTCAGTTTGTTGAGATGTTTTTAAAGAAAGCTATGCCGCCCCTGTATAATTCACTGGGTGTATATCTTCCGTTGATAACTACAAACTGTGCAGTACTTGGTATCGCACTTACAAACGTACAGAAAGAATATGGTATTTTAGAAGGTACCGTTAATGGTTTGGCAACTGCAGTAGGATTTACCATTGCTATCGTATTGATGGCTGGTATCCGTGAGAAAATTGAATTTAACGATGTTCCGAAAGCATTTCAGGGATTTCCGATTGTTTTACTGACCGCTGGTCTGATGGCAATCGCATTCTTCGGATTTTCGGGAATAATTTAAGGAGGCTTGGTGATGAACATAGTAGGAATTGTAATTGCTGCGGTTATTGTCGGCGGTACCGGTCTCTTTATAGGCTTGTTCCTGGGATTTTTTGGCAAGAAATTTGCAGTAGAAGTAGATGAAAAAGAAGAGGCTGTCCGCGGACAGCTTCCAGGTAATAACTGTGGCGGGTGTGGTTTCCCAGGTTGTGATGGTCTGGCAAAAGCTATTGCTGCCGGTGAGGCTCCTGTAAATGGATGTCCCGTAGGCGGAGCAGATGTTGCTGCTGAAATCGCTAAGATTATGGGAGCAGAAGTTGCTGTAAGCGCTCGTCAGACTGCTTTTGTAAAATGCATGGGTGACTGTGAAAAGACGAAAGTAAATTATGAATACGATGGAGTAAAGGACTGTAGTATGCTGCAGTTTGTTCCATCAGGCGGACCAAAGAAATGTAATCATGGATGTCTTGGATTTGGATCCTGCGTGAAAGCATGTGGATTTGATGCGATTCATATAGTAGATGGTATCGCAGTGGTTGATAAAGAAGCATGTAAAGCATGCGGCAAATGTGTTGCTGCCTGTCCACAGCATCTGATTGAACTGGTACCTTACGAACAGAATACATTTGTAGCCTGCAGTTCAAAAGAAAAAGGCAAAACCGTTATGCAGGCCTGCGATGTAGGATGTATCGGATGTAAAAAATGCGAAAAAAATTGTGAGGCACAGGCAATTACTGTGGAAGATAACATTGCTCACATTGATTACAGCAAATGTACAAACTGTGGAAAATGTAAAGAAAATTGTCCAAGGAAATGTATTATATGAGATATAGAAAATTACAGATAGGTTTCTGTAGCTTTCTGCTGATGGTTTTCTTATGTGGCTGTAAAAGTCAGCCACAGATGGTATCAAAAAGTGGTTTTTATTTTGATACTGTTATTAATATTGAAATTGAAAGTGACCGGGGGGAAGCACTCTTAGATGAGTGCTTCTCCTTGTGTGACCATATAGAAAAAACATTCAGCAGAACTTTAGAAACCAGCGAATTATATCAGTTAAATCATCGCACCTCTAATCAGGTAGAAGTATCAGAAGAACTGGCAGATTTGATTTCTCTTGGTTTAGAGTATGGGGAATTAACAGAAGGTGCTTTTGATATTACAATTGCACCGATATCAGACTTGTGGGATTTTAAATCCGATAATCCTGCTGTGCCCAGTCAGGAATCAATAGATGAGGCATTGCGTGCGGTAGATTATACAAAGGTGCATGTTGCAGGAAACACAATAACTTTTGACAATGAATATACACAGATTGATCTAGGTGCTGTAGCAAAAGGATATGCTGCTGATTCATTAAAAGAATATTTGACAAGCGAGGGGATTTCTACTGGAATTATTAATCTGGGAGGCAATGTCCTGACAATAGGCGAAAAGGATGATGGTGGCTCCTGGAATGTTGGAATACAAAAACCTTTCTCTGAGAGAAATGAAATCATTACACAGATAGCTGTACAGGATAAGTCCGTTGTGTCTTCCGGTATATATGAAAGATATTTTAAACAAGACGAACAGCTATACCATCATATCTTAGATCCAAAGACTGGATACCCGGTACAAACTGATTTGTGGCAGACAACCATAGTATCAGATTTGTCGGTACAAGGTGATTTACTTAGTACTAGTTGTATGCTGCTTGGATATGACAAAGCAAAAGAATTATTGCAGCAATTTCCTGAAGCAGCAGCATATTTTGTGGATGCCCAGGGACAGCTTATAGAAAATTAATGTTAAATTGACAGAACACGTATTTGCTTTTTGAAATATCCTATGTTATGATGAGGAAATGAAAAAAAGAGATATTATTTTAATTAGTATATTTATAGCCATAGCGGCTCTTGGTTTTGGCATTAGCAGATGGCCGAGCTTATCGGATAAAGAAGCAATTCTTAAAATCAGTGTACAGGGTGAGACCTATGGAGAGTATTCACTCAAACAGAATCAAACGATAGAGATTGGCAGTACAAATACTTGTGAAATTAAGGATGGAAAAGTGCATATGATTCAAGCTGACTGTCCAGATAAGCTATGTATGGACTTTACAGCCATTGATAAAGATGGTGGAAGCATAGTATGCCTGCCTAATCAAGTGGTTTTAGAAATAGTGACTGATAACCAGAATATAGACAGTATTGCAGGATAAAAAATGGACAAAGAAAAATTGGCTTATAAAAAATTAGCTTATATGGGATTGTTTTGTGCCCTTGCTATATTGATGGGATATATCGAAGCTATTTTACCCATTCATATAGGAATCCCCGGTGTAAAGCTGGGTATTGTAAACATAGTAATTATATTTGTGTTCTACACGCTGGGATGGAAGGAAGCTTTAACAATTTCTGTTATCAGAATATTTGTGGTGGGATTTCTGTTTGGTAATTTATACAGTATTTTATTTAGCCTTGCAGGGGGTGTTTTAAGCTTTCTTGTCATGCTGATATTAAAGAAATTTCATTTCCATATTCTCACTGTGAGTATAGCGGGCGGTATTACACATAATTTAGGGCAGCTTCTTATAGCTTCCTTCGTGGTGCAGGTATATAGTCTGATGTATTTTATGCCCATTATGATAGTGGCGGGTGTGGCCGCAGGGGCTGTTATTGGATACCTGGGACACCTTGCAATTAAGAGACTTGCTTATCTTATGCCAAAGTAGTATTAGAAAATTAAATATAAACGATTTGGAGGAAGAATATGATATCATTTGTAAAAGGTATAGTAGAAGAAATGGGAGAAAATTTCCTTGTGTTAGACCACCAGGGACTTGGTTTTCTTATATTTATGCCGGGTTCTTCTCTTGATCGTCTTCAAATCGGAGAAGAATATAAGATATATACTTATATGAATGTCCGGGAAGATGCTATGGAATTATTTGGCTTTCTCTCAAAGGATGATTTGGAATTCTTCCGCCTTTTAATAACCGTAAATGGTATCGGACCTAAAGGAGCTATTGGAATACTGTCGGGATTGGATGCGGATACGCTTCGCTTTGCAATTCTTTCTGATGATGCAGCGACGATTGCAAAAGCACCGGGAATTGGCAAGAAGACAGCTTCTAAAGTCATACTGGAGCTAAAAGACAAGATACATCTGGAGGATGCTTTTGAGAAGAAATTAGAACATCAAAGTGAAACATCCGTTGGACAGATGAAAGAAGCTTCTAAAGAAGCGATAGAAGCTTTAAGTGCTTTGGGATATTCTAACGCAGATGCCATGCAGGCGGTACGTAAAGTGGAAAATATTGATAATATGAGTGTGGAACAGATATTAAAAGAAGCTTTAAAACATCTGGCATGGCTGTAGTATCAAGTGAAATAATAGGGGAATGTAAATTATGAAAAAACGTATCATAACCACAGATATAATAGAAGAAGAGCAGAAGGAAGAGGCAAATCTCCGCCCGCAGACTCTTGATACTTATATCGGTCAGGAACGTACAAAGAGTCAGCTGCGTATCTATATCGAAGCTGCAAAACAGCGTCAGGATGCGCTGGATCATGTATTGTTCTATGGACCACCTGGATTGGGTAAGACTACTTTAGCAGGAATTATTGCAAATGAGATGGGAACTCATATGAAAGTAACCAGTGGACCTGCTATTGAAAAACCAGGAGAGATGGCAGCTGTTTTAAACGGACTGCAGGAAGGAGATGTCCTTTTTGTAGATGAGATACATCGTTTAAACCGTCAAGTGGAAGAAGTACTGTATCCTGCTATGGAGGATTATGCTATTGATATCATGATTGGAAAAGGTGCGTCTGCTCGTTCCATTCGATTAGATTTGCCCAAATTTACTCTGGTAGGAGCGACGACAAGAGCTGGTATGCTTACCGCTCCTTTGCGTGACCGTTTTGGCGTGATTCATCATTTAGAATACTATAATGATGAGGAATTAAAAACAATCATACTTCGTTCAGCACAGGTACTTGGCGTTGGCATTGACGAAGAAGGTGCAGCAATGCTTGCCAGTCGTTCAAGAGGAACCCCTCGAATTGCCAATCGTCTGTTAAAGAGAGTCCGTGATTTCGCACAAGTACGCTATGATGGCATTATTACAGCATCTATAGCCCAGACTGCATGTGATTTACTGGAAGTGGATCGTTACGGTCTTGATCAGATAGATAGAAAAATAATGGTTACTATGATACAGTACTTTCAGGGAGGCCCTGTCGGGTTAGATACGCTGGCAGCTTCAATAGGCGAGGATTCAGGAACCATAGAGGAGGTTTATGAACCTTATCTGATACAGCATGGATTTATCGTACGCACTCCGAGGGGAAGAGTGGTGACCGATAAAGCTTATGAACATCTTGGACTTCCCAAGGGTGATGAGGAAGTATAAATCTTTACAATCAAGATTGTGAATTTGGTGATTTTCGAAATAAACAGTTGTTTTTCTTGAAAATTCGATTATAATAGACTTATAACATATGCAAAGCAAAGGAGTATAGATATGTCAACAAAGAACACGACGCAGGTTCTTATTGCAGGGAAGATAGTGACCATATGTGGCTATGAAAGTGAAGAATATTTACAGAAAGTAGCTACTTATTTGAATAATAAAATTTCAGAATTGACAGAGCTGCCAGGATACAATCGCCAGCCGGTAGATACAAAGAATACATTGCTGAGTCTCAACATTACAGATGATTATTTTAAAGCAAAAAAACAGGCTGAGATTTTAGAGGAAGATCTTCAGATGAAGGATCGGGAGATGTATGATTTAAAGCATGAGCTTATTGCTCTTCAGGTGCAGCTTGAGAATGCGAAGAAAGAAATTGAACGCATGAAACAGGAGCAGCTTGCCATGAAGAATAAATCATCCCAATTAGAGATGAATGTGAAGGATTTATTAAAGTAATACATACTGTGGGGGATTGCTTAAGCAAGTAATCTCTCTATTTTTTTGAGAAAAAGGAGTTTTTATGAAGACAGAATTATTGGCGCCTGCCGGTTCTATTGAAAGTTTAAAAGCAGCTATTGAGGCTGGTGCAGATGCAGTATATATAGGTGGAAGCAGATTCGGAGCACGTGCTTATGCAGATAATCCCGAGGAGGATGTGCTGTTAGAGGGCATCTCTTATGCACATCTTCGTGGCAGGAAGATATATATGACTGTGAATACTCTGCTAAAAAACCAGGAATTAGGACAGGATTTCTATGATTATCTGCTGCCTTATTATAAAGCAGGATTGGATGCTGTTATTGTACAGGATATGGGAGTCTTTCGCTTCATTCACCAGGCTTTTCCGGATCTTGATATACATGCCAGCACACAGATGGCTATAACTGGGGTGGGAAGTGCAAAATTACTGGAGTCTATGGGAGCTACACGTGTAGTAACAGCCAGAGAATTAACTTTAGAAGAAATAGCTGCAATTCACAAAGCATCATCTGTGGAAATAGAGAGTTTTGTACATGGAGCTTTGTGTTATTGCTATTCAGGAGAATGCCTGTTTAGCAGTATGCTTGGAGGAAGAAGTGGTAACCGTGGCAGATGTGCACAGCCATGCAGGTTATCCTATGAAGTATATGAGCATAATGATCGCATATCAAGCCAACAGGAGGGGTATCCGCTCAGCACTAAAGATATGTGTACCATAGAGATTCTTCCGGAGATAATACAATCTGGAGTTTATTCTCTAAAAATTGAAGGTCGAATGAAAAAACCGGAATATACTGCCGGGGTAGTCAGTATATATCGCAAATATCTGGACTTATATGAAAAAGATCCCAGGAATTATTGTGTGGCTAAGAGCGATTTGCAGACACTTTATGATATCTATAACCGCGATGGTTTTCACACAGGTTATTATAAGGATTATAATGGTCCTGCTATGATAGCACGATGGAATAAGAAGCAGGAAAAGACAAAAAGAAATGAAGACGTTTTTCAGAAAATTCAAAATAAATATATTCAGGCAGAATCAAAACTTCCGGTTCAGTTAAAACTTCAATTAAAGAAGAATGAACCGGCAGTGTTGACTGCAACAAGTAAAGATGTTTCATATCGTGCAGAAGGAGAAACTGTCTTATTAGCTCAAAATCGGCCGTTATCCAAAGAACAGGTAGAAAAAAAGATAAGTCAGCTGGGCAATACAGACTTTACAGCAGAAAAACTTGATATACAGATGGATTTAGATGCTTTTCTTCCTATAGGGAAAATAAATGAGTTGAGAAGAGATGCTATTTGCGGATTAAAAGAAAAATTATTAAGCAGCACTATGCGTGAAACTAAGGAACACACATATACAAATATGCAGAATTCAAATGCCCTTGAAACAGAGGAGCGCATTTATGTAGAGACTGCTACCGATGCACAATTTACAGAGGCTCTAAAATTCTCATGGGTGGACGGCATCTATCTGGATCTTGGCATGTGTACATCTTCTCAAGGCGAGGTAAACACAGACGCAGTGAGCAGATATATACGTTTATGCAAAGACAACGGAAAGATTTGCTGTTTGAGTTATCCCTACATGACGCGTGGAAACAAGGCAGATTATTCTCAATATGTAAATAGCTGGATACAGGAAGGTATCCAGGGCATTCTGGTCCGGAATCTGGATAATTATGAAAATCTTAAGAATATGGGACTTGAGAAACAAATTATCTTAGATTATAATCTCTATACGATGAATAATCTGGCGCTTGATCAATATAAAGCACTTGGTTATTTGAGAAACACAATCCCTTACGAACTAAATGAAAAGGAACTGTATCATCGAAGAAATGCAAATAGTGAAATGATTGTATATGGTTATATACCATTAATGATATCTGCACAATGTGTCAAAAAAAACTATGACAGATGCACTAAAAAACAGGATGTTTTATATCTGAAAGACAGGTATCAGAAAAAGTTTCCGGTAAAATGTAATTGCCATTCCTGCTATAATACAATTTATAATTCTGTTCCACTGATGTTATGGACTGAAAAAAAGGCATTTCGCCGTATGGGTATTTCCAATTACAGATTATCTTTTACGCTGGAGAATCAGACACAGACAAATCAGATTTTGCGGGATTTTGAACAAGGATTTATAAAAGAAGAAAAAACTTCTATAAAATGGGATTATACAAAAGGTCATTTTAAAAGAGGAGTAGAATAGGAGTTATTGTGCTAAATATTCTAGTGGAATTATCGAAATATTTTCTGACCATTCTTATGATATTGTATACATTTTCATGCTTTACAGTATTTAAAAAGAAGTCAGAGAGAAAGAAGAAAAAAGTATTACGAAAACAGTTGTATATTATTATTGTGATGGATCTGTCTGCTTTTGCAGTTATGTATTTAAAAGCTGTGGAAATGAATATATTAATCATTTTAGGTGGACTTTTGATTTATATTACTATAGTACAGATATTTTACCGAATTTTTTACTCTAAGGCATCTATGCTGTTAGTAAATAATATGTGTATGCTGTTAAGTATTGGATTTATCATACAGACTCGTTTAGACCGGGATATGGCTTATAAGCAGTTTTTGATTGTATGTATTGCAACTGTAATTTCGTTTTTTATTCCGGTTATTATACGAAAAATGCATTTCCTAAATAAACTGACATGGTTTTATGCCGTAGCCGGAATTCTGCTTCTTGGAGTTGTATTGGCACTTGCAGCAGTCAGTGGCGGTGCTAAGCTCTTTATAAGTGTGGGCGGATTTAGTTTTCAGCCTTCAGAATTGGTTAAGATTACCTATGTATTCTTTCTGGCCTGCATGCTATGGAAGAAACAGGATTTCAAAACCGTCGTAATAGCATCTGTATTTGCAGCCATTCATGTGTTGATTCTGGTTGCATCTACAGACTTGGGTACCTCTCTGGTATTCTTTATTACTTATATCTGTGTTGTGTACGTAGCGACGCAGAAACCTGTCTATGCCATAGCAGGATTAGGGGGCGGATGTATCGCAGCAGTGGGTGCTTATTTTGTATTTGGTCATGTGCGTAATCGAGTGGTTGCCTGGAGAGATCCATTTTCAGTTTATAATACCAGCGGTTACCAAATCGTTCAGTCCCTGTTTGCCATAGGAACCGGAGGCTGGTTTGGGATGGGATTGTTTCAGGGTTCACCACAGACAATTCCGGTAGCTAAAGAAGATTTCGTGTTTGCGGCTATTTGTGAGGAGTTGGGCGGAATCTATGCAGTATGTATGATTCTTGTGTGCATGAGTTTATTCATCATGATATTGAATATATCCATGCAGCTAAAAAACAGATTTTATAAACTGCTTGCACTTGGATTTGGAACTGAATATGCATTTCAGGTATTTTTAACCATAGGCGGAACCAGTAAATTTATCCCGATGACAGGTATTACCTTGCCTTTGGTTAGTTATGGAGGAAGTTCTATCCTTTGTACCATCCTTATGTTGGCTATTATACAGGGATTATATATACTAAGAGAAGACGAAGGTGACAAGATTGAAAAAGAAAGACAGGAACAACAGGAACGACAGGCGAGACAGGTTCAGCACACAAGGGAGTACGAGATACCAAGAACCCGCAGATGATTCCTATTATGAAGATGAGTTTTATGAAAATAGCAATGGACAGGAAGATGTTAAGAAGAAAAAAAGAGGCGGAAAAGAATATGCAATTATCGCCTATGTGTTTGTTGCAATTTTTATTTCTCTCATAGGATGGATGGTATATTTTAATGTATACCGCAGTGCAGAATTTATCAATAGTCCTTATAACAAAAGACAAAATACTTTTGCTGACAGAGTAGTTCGTGGAGACCTTTTGTCCAGTGATGGAGAAGTACTGGCAACAACTCAGGTTGATGAAGAAGGTAATGAGACAAGGGTATATCCTTATGAAAATATGTTTGCCCATGTTATAGGATATGCTTCAAATGGGAAAAGCGGACTGGAATCAGAAGCAAACTTCCAGCTGCTTACTTCCCATGATTTTATTCTCACAAGAATCACCAATGAAATCAGAGAAGAAAAGAATCTTGGTGACAATGTAGTTACCACACTGGATTCCAGACTTCAGAGTGCAGCCTATTCGGCTCTGGGAGATTATAACGGTGCAGTAGTGGTGTTAGAACCAAGCACAGGAAAAGTTCTGGCTATGGTAAGTAAACCAACTTTTAACCCCAATACCATCGAAAGTGACTGGGATTCTATCGTAAGTGATGATTCCAACAGTGTACTTGTCAATCGTGTTACCCAGGGTTTATATCCCCCTGGCTCAACATTCAAAATTGTTACAACACTGGCTTATCTGCGGGAACATGGCAGTTTGGATGGATTTTCTTACGATTGCAGCGGTACTATTCAGCCAGTTGATGGTAATCTGATACACTGTTATGATTCTATCTCCCACGGAGCAGAGGATCTTCCGCTTGCATTTGAAAACTCTTGCAACTGTGCTTTTTGCCAGATTGGTTTAGAATTGGGACACAGTCGTTTAAACGAGACGGCCAATGATTTGATGTTTAATTCAAAACTTCCGTTAGATATCACATATAATCAGAGCCAGTTTAATCTGAAAAAAGATTCAGGTGATGCTTATACTATGTTGACTTCCATTGGACAGGGTGATACTTTGGTAACCCCTATGCATATGGCAATGATTGTAAGTTCCATCGCTAATGGCGGAACTTTAATGAAACCATACCTGATAGACCATGTGGAAAATGTAAATGGAGACCAGGTATCAAAAGAAATGCCGGATTCTTATAAAAAGCTGATGACTTCTCAGGAAGCAGCAACGTTGTCAGGCCTTATGGAACAGGTAGTGACGAATGGTACCGCAAGCGGATTGGCTGGACAGGGCTATACGGCTGCAGGAAAGACGGGATCGGCTGAATACTATGTGGGTGATGAGATGCATACACATAGCTGGTTTGTAGGCTTTTCAAATGTTGAAAATCCAGACCTGGTCGTTGCTGTAATCGCAGAGGGTGCCGGTACCGGCAGTTCTGTTGCGGTTCCAATTGCCCGGGATATCTTTAATACCTATTATTCCTATTCATAATACTTGCGCGAAGAATTCAAAAGAGTTATACTAGAGTATATTTAGATTAAATTACCCATATCAGGAGGCATTGCAATGATTGAAGCAACCAGCTGTGGTGGGGTAGTGATTTTTCGTGGCAAGATTCTGACTTTGTACAAGTCCTACAAGAACCGGTATGATGGCTGGGTACTGCCAAAGGGTACGGTAGAACCTGGGGAAGATTTTAAGGATACTGCACTAAGGGAAGTCTGGGAAGAAGCAAATGTACATGCTTCTATTATAAAATATATTGGAAAAAGCCAGTATCATTTTACTATACCAGATGATACCGTAACGAAAGATGTACACTGGTATCTTATGATGGCAGACAGTTATCACAGCAAACCCCAACGAGAAGAATATTTTATTGATTCCGGCTATTATAAATATCATGAAGCATATTATCTGCTGAAGTTTTCCAATGAGCGGCAGATACTGGAAACTGCATATCAGGAATATCTGGATTTGAAAAAGAGAAATTTATGGGGCAATCACAAGTATTATTAATGTGATTACCCTTTCTTCTCATTTTATAGGAGCAAAGTATAATTTATGAAATTAATATGGCAGAAAAATTTATATGTTGGTGAATCTCTGGTGGGAAAAGAAAAAAAATACAAATCGAAGATTAATCGAGGCTGTGGAGTGATTGATATCTATCTGTTGACACTTCCCCATAATGAAGAAAATCAGCTGGAAATTATATCTGCAAATCAATTACTTCAAAAAGTTCTTCGAAGACGTTGTCCCAGGATTATAGGTATGACAAGGGGATATGATGAAGCACTGGATATGCTGGTAATGCTGGCATCTAAGGTTTATGCTGATACGGGTGCTTTGGACATCAAATCCTATTTGAACAGACAAGAAGTAAATACGCATAAAATCTTGAAAAGTACAGGAGAATAGATGATAGGAATCATATTAGGAATTCTGAAAGTAATAGGTATTGTTCTGCTGATTCTTTTGGGATTAATTCTATTACTTTTGTCAGCCGTTTTATTCGCACCAGTCAGATACGGACTATATGCAGATAAAGAGGACAAAGATATTCATGCAGATGCAAAAGTATTCTGGCTGCTGGGTATTATCTATGGAAGTGTTAAATATACTGGTGGGAAAGATTATAAGATTTCCATACGTATATTTGGAATAGATTTGATGAAAGTACAGGATTTTTTCAAAAAAAGAAAAACCGGAAAAAAACCAAGTTTTAAGAATGATTCAGTTGTAATGCAGGAAATAGAAGAAAAACCTGCCAGGATTCTGATTGAAGAAAAACAAGATCAAAAAGCAACTGAGGAATTGGAATCATCAGTAAAAAAAACGCGGCAAGAAAAAGAAATAGTTAAAGAAATAGTTAAAGGAAAAGTTAAAGAAAAAGTTAAAGAAGAACAAAAAACTGATTTTGGAAAGTTGTTCAAAAAGACATGGGGTAAGATAAAAAATGCAGTTACTTTCATAGTGCATCTTCCAAAACGTATAAAAGAAAAAGTTTTAAGCTTAAAAAAGGCAGTAAAAAAAAGGATTGAAAAGCCCAGGGAAGCTATAGCATTTATAAAATCAGAGGAATTTCAAGGTGCTTATGCTTGTGCAAAAGCGAAGATAAAAGCACTGTTAAAACATATTCTTCCACGGAAAGTGAAGGGAGAGTTAGCGTTTGGATTTGAGGATCCTTCTATTACGGGTCAGATATTAGGTGCAGCAGCTATGCTGTATCCTATATACGGAAAAAGCATTTCTTTGTATCCGGATTTTACCGGGAACAGATTAGAAGGATATATAAAGTTAAAAGGACATATTCGAGTATGCGTAATACTCAAGCTTGCTTGGGAATTATATAGAGACCAAAATATCAAGGCAATGCGAAAAGCATATACAAGGAGGAATAAAAATGGCAGATAATAGTTTTCAGAATACGGTGGAATCTTTATTCAAAGGAATGGACAGCTTTATTACAACAAAAACTGTAGTAGGTGAGGCTATTCATGTGGGAGATACCATTATATTACCATTAGTAGATGTGAATTTTGGTGTAGCTGCCGGTGCATTCTCAGAAGATAAAAAGAACAATGGTGCTGGTGGAATGGGCGGTAAGGTTACTCCTGCTGCAGTTTTAGTGATTTCTAATGGAACTACTAAACTGGTTAATATTAAAAATCAGGATGGACTTACCAAGATTTTAGACATGGTCCCGGATTTTGTAAATAAATTCACCAATAAGGACGTCAATGTTACAGTAGATGATACCATCATCAATGAAGCAAAAGCAGCAGCAGAAAATGTTGTAAAAGAGGAAGAATCAGAAGCATAGCAGAAGCATATAATAAAATAAGAAGCAGGAAAGAAGACAGAATATGACCCATTTAATTGGATTTATTTTATTCTGGATTGGAACAGGGATGCTGATTGCATTGCTGTTTCCAAAATCTTTCCTGCTTTTTATGATTTCCATCTGCCTTATGATTGTTGGATATAATCTGTTCTGCAGTTGTTCTTAAATAAAAGAAGTAAAGAGTACAGGATAATTCATGAAAAAATCAGGACAATAAAAAAAGACTGCAGTGCAGTCTATTTTTATTTAAGTAAACTATGCTCTTTCCACTTTGCCGGATTTTAAGCAAGAAGTACATACATACATCTTTTTCGCAGCTCCGTTCACCTTAACTTTTACAGATTTGATGTTAGATTTCCACATTTTATTGGATCTTCTATGTGAATGACTCACGTTGTTTCCAAAATGAGCACTCTTTTCGCAAATTGCACATTTAGCCATGATAGCACCTCCTTGACTCTGACTTTGAAGAGCTTGTTAAGATACAAACTCACAACATTGATTATTTTAGCAGAAGAATCCACATTTTGCAAGTAAAATTATAAAATTTTAAATTATTATTTCAATTTTTGTAAAAACAGGGTATAATACATACATATCATTACCTATAGGAGGTGTCCAAATGGGAGGACGTATGAATTCGAGTCTGGGAGAAATCATTATTGATACGGATGTAATTGCTACTTACGCCGGCAGTGTAGCAGTAGAATGCTTTGGTATTGTCGGTATGGCAGCAGTCAGTATGAAAGATGGTCTTGTAAAAATATTAAAGCGTGACAGCTTAAAACATGGAATCACTGTCACTGTGAATGAAAATAAAATCTCCCTGGAATTTCATGTTATAGTAGCATATGGTGTCAGCATATCAGCCTTAGCTGAAAATCTTATTAGCAACGTAAAATATAAAGTAGAAGCATTTACCGGTATGGATATTGAAAAAATTAATATTCTGGTAGAGGGCGTTCGAGTAATTGATTAGTTTAGGAGGATATGGTTTTGAATACAAATACGATAGACGCTGTGATGCTGTCAAAGATGTTCCTGGCAGGGGCGAAAAATCTGGAAGCAAAAAAGGAATGGATTAATGAACTGAATGTATTTCCGGTTCCTGATGGAGATACAGGAACGAACATGACACTTACAATTATGTCTGCAGCAAAAGAAGTTACTCAGTTAGAAGAGATGGAGATGCCTGTGTTAGCAAAGGCTATTTCATCAGGTTCTCTGCGTGGAGCCCGCGGTAATTCGGGAGTTATTTTATCTCAGTTATTACGTGGATTTACAAAGGGAATTACGGATTATAAGAAATTAGACGCAATTTCAATCGTCATGGCTATGGAAAAGGCTGTAGAGACAGCTTACAAAGCCGTTATGAAGCCCAAAGAGGGAACTATACTTACCGTAGCAAAAGGTGCCTCTCAAAAAGCTATGGAACTTGCAGAAGATGCAGAAGATTTAACATCATTTTTTCAGGAAATTGTAAAATATGCGGAATATGTATTGAGTAAGACACCTGATATGTTGCCTGTATTAAAAGAAGCAGGGGTAGTAGATTCCGGTGGACAGGGATTAGTTGAAGTACTGCATGGTGCATTAGATGCTTTTGAAGGAAAAGAAATTGACTATACTATTACCGGAGCAAGTGCATCTGCGGCAGTAAAGATTAGTACACAGACAGAATCAGAGATTAAGTTTGGATATTGCACCGAATTTATTATTATGCTGGACAAAGAGTTTCCGGAATCAGAAGAAGTAAAGTTTAAAGATTTTCTGTCTTCCATTGGAGATTCTATTGTATGTGTGGCAGATGATGAGATTGTCAAAGTACATGTTCATACTAATGATCCGGGCCTTGCTATTCAGAAAGCACTGACTTACGGTGCATTGTCCCGTATGAAGATAGATAATATGCGTGAAGAACATGAAGAAAAATTAATTAAAGATGCAGAAAAATTAGCTGCTATGGAGCAGGAAAAGAGTAAAGTGCCCGCAAAAGAAGTTGGATTTATAGCAGTTTCCATTGGCGAAGGTATGGGCAAGATTTTCACAGAATTAGGTGTTGATTATCTGATTGAAGGCGGACAGACCATGAATCCAAGTACGGAAGATATGCTAAATGCCATTGAACAGGTTAATGCCAAATCTGTATTTATCCTGCCAAATAATAAAAACATCATTCTTGCAGCAAATCAGGCGCAGAGTCTGGTAAATGACAAGGATATATATGTAATCCCGACAAAAACAGTACCACAGGGGATTGCAGCAGTTATTAATTATGTTCCGGAAAAAACTGTTTTACAGAATGAGCAGAACATGATGGAAGAAATCAAACTTGTGAAAACAGGACAGGTTACTTATGCCGTAAGAGATACTCATATTGATGACAAAGAGATTCATCAGGGTGATATTATGGGCATTGGAGATAAAGGTATTCTTACTGTAGGTAAAGATGTCATGGATGTAACAAAAGAGATGATTGGCTGCATGGTAGATGATGATTCTGAGCTAATCAGTCTATATTATGGCGAAGATATGACACAGGAAGCGGCCGAAGCACTTGGTGAAGCAGTTGAAGAATTGTATCCTGATTGTGATGTGGAAGTGAATTATGGCGGACAGCCGATTTATTATTGTATTGTATCTGTAGAATAACAGAACTTTATAAAAATAAACGCCGAAAAAAATATTGATATATTGATGTACTGGAAAGTATAAGATGTATCAATATTTTTTTGCCAAAACATGATATATATATTCATCGGGAAGGAGGCAGACTTAAATATATGAGGCTGCAGGACAGTATAAGAAGTTTAAAAGGTGTGGGAGATAAGACCGAGAAGTTATTACACAAGCTTGGGATTACAACCATTCAGGATTTGATATTATATTATCCACGGGAATATGATCTCTATGAACCACCTATTGCTATTCGTGATGCAAAAGAAAATCAGAAGACAGCCATACAGGGATTCTTAAACCGGTCTGTTCAGATGAATACCAAAGGAAAAAATACTGTAGTTACTACACAGCTTCAGGATGGACGTGCAATGCTTTCACTTATATGGTTTCATATGCCTTTCCTTAGAAGCGTACTAAAGAAAGGTTCTGTGTTTATATTCCGGGGTAAAATTATAAGACAGAAGGATCGTCTGGTAATGGAACAGCCTGAGATTTATACACCGGCGCAATACGAAGAGAAGCTGCATTCTATGCAACCCATCTATTCACTGACGAAGGGACTCTCTAATAAAGCGTTGGTGAAGCTGGTAAAGATTGTTTTAGAGGAAGCGCCGGAAGACTTTCAGGAGTATCTTCCCAATACTCTTTTACAGCAATATAGTTTAGAACCGTATTGGACAAGTATATGTGCCATGCATTTCCCCATTACTTTTGATGAGTTTAAATTAGCCAGAAGAAGACTGGCTTTTGATGAGTTCCTTCTGTTTATTCTGGGACTTGGAAAATTAAAGGAAGAACGCAGTGGACAGGAAAATCCCTATCCGCTTAAGGAAGTATGGACCACAGAAAATGTCATGGAAAATCTTCCCTATCGTCTGACACAGGCTCAGATGCAGGTCTGGACACAAGTAGAACAGGATTTAAAAGGCAATCAGCTTATGTCACGTTTAATACAGGGAGATGTTGGAAGCGGTAAGACGATACTTGCTTTTCTGGCAATGATTATGGTGGCAGAGAATGGTTATCAAAGTGCTCTGATGGTGCCAACAGAAGTTTTGGCTCAGCAGCATTATGAATCGCTGATTAAATTACTGGGTGAAAATAATCTGGAACTTTTCCAACCGGTACTTTTAACTGGTTCGACAAAGGGAAAAGCACGGAAAGAGATTTATAGTTCTATTGAATCTGGAACTGCAAAGATGATTATTGGAACTCATGCTCTTTTTCAGGAAAAAGTTCATTATGATAAACTTGCGCTTGTAATTACCGACGAACAGCATCGGTTCGGAGTAAATCAGCGCAAAGAACTTGCTATAAAGGGTGGGGCACCCAATGTGCTGGTTATGAGTGCAACACCGATACCCAGAACTCTTGCAATCATTCTATATGGTGATTTGGATATATCGGTAATTGATGAACTTCCAGCCAACAGACTTCCTATAAAAAACTGTGTGGTTAATACCGGTTATCGTCCACAGGCTTATCGATTTATTGAAAAAGAAATTTCCAAAGGGCATCAGATTTATATTATATGTCCGATGATTGAGCCCAATGAAGAAAGTGATTTGGAAAATGTCACAGAATATGGTGAGATGCTTCGAAAGGAATATCACAATTCTTATATAGTGGATATTTTGCATGGAAAGATGTCACCAGATGAAAAGAATCAGATTATGGAACGATTTGCATCCGGTGAAACACAGATTCTTGTGTCTACTACTGTAATAGAAGTTGGGATTAATGTCCCTAATGCAACTGTTATGATGATAGAAAACGCAGAGAGATTTGGATTAGCACAGCTTCATCAGCTGCGTGGACGTGTAGGAAGAGGCGATGCACAATCTTACTGTATCTTTATGCAGGGACAGGATAATGAGGAAACTGTCAAAAGGTTATCTATACTAAATTCTTCCAATGATGGATTTGAAATTGCTGCGAAGGATATGGAACTTCGCGGACCGGGAGATTTGCTTGGTGTACGTCAAAGTGGTATGATGGACTTTAAAATAGCAGATATCTATCAGGATAGACATATTCTGGCTCAGGCACAGGAAGCGGCCGGAAGAATTTTATCATCAGATTTTGATCTTGTGGATCCTGAAAATCAGGGGATCAAGCTGCGGCTTGATTTACTGTTGCGGGGAAGCTTATCGAATCAATCAATCTAATTTTTATGCAGGTGGGGACATGGAGAACAATAACAAAAGAAAAAAGCTGACACAAAGAGAACGTGAGGTACAGGTTAAAAAACACATTGCCATATTGACAGCAGCAGGTATTGTATGTATTGCAATTGCAGGTACTTTCATATCAAGAAATATTCAAAAAAGCAGAGAGAGAGCAAATATTCAGGCAGCAAAAGAAGCGGCTCTTCAGGCTGAACAGGAAGCGGAAGCAGCCAAAAAGGCAGAGGAGGCAAGTACTATTACACTCCTTGCAGCAGGGGATAATATTGGACATGAAAATATTATAAACCTTGCAAAACAACCAGATAATTCTTATGATTTTCATTTTCTGTATGATCAGGTAAAAGACGAGATATCCCAGGCTGATATCGCTACGATAATTCAGGAAACGATACTTGTAAAAGATGAGAATAATGTGACTGGATATCCTGAATTTGGGACACCGGTAAGTATGGGAGATGCGCTGGTGGATGCGGGCTTTGACGTGATATTAAGTGCTACCAATCATGCCTATGACAAAGGAAGCCAGGGTATACTTGATACTGTATCTTTCTGGAAGAAACAACATCCGGATATTCCATGTGTTGGTATCACGGATACTCCGGAAGAAAAGGACAGATATACAATTGTTGAAAAAAAAGGTGTTCGTATTGCAATCATGGATTATACCTATGGTTTAAATATAGAAAACACAGGTGATGATGCATATATGATTAATATGCTCGATGAAGAAACGGTGGGGCCTAAAATTCAGGAAGCAAAAGCAAACAGTGATTTTCTTATCTTTTATATGCATGCAGGAATTGAAAATGAACATCAACCCAGTGATTATGAAAAATACTGGATGAACTATCTGCTTGAACAAGGGGTAGATATAACAATTGCTTCACATTCCCATGTGGTAAGCCCGGTGGAATATCTGACAGATGATAAGGGTCATAAGATGCTTGCCTATTATGGATTAGGTAATTTCGCATGTACTCAAAAAACAGTGGATACACTTCTTGGCGGAATTGCAAAGATAACTCTCAAGATTCAGGAAAATGGCGTTGAAATTTCCGACTATTCCTTTGAACCAATTATTTCGCATTATAATGAGGACTACAGTTCTATTTATATATGCCGTCTAGATGATTATACTGCGGATTTAGCAGGTGACTGCGGTGTCCATAAATATGATTCCAATACTTTTGACTGTACAAGCCTGAAGAAATCGTTTGAAGAAGCTTTAGAGCTTACGATTACGCCATTAGATGATACAAGAATCGGTGAAAGTTAATACGTAAAAGAATCGGTTTTTGATTGAAAAATATGTGAATAATTTGGGGCTTATTCATGGAATTATAAAATATATAGTACGAAACTTGCATTTTTTACCAAAATGGGGTAATATGTGTAAGAAGTTATTGTAAATCGTTTTGAGGAGGAATATTATGTCAGCAAGAAAAACAACTACAAAAGCTGCTACAACAACAACTAAGCCAACAACACAAACGAAAGCAGCTGATACTACTGTGGCTAAAGCAACAGAGGTAAAGCCAGCAGCGACTACTAAAGAAGAGACAAAAACTGTTGAGACAAAGCCAGTTGAAACTAAAAAGGCAGAAGTAAAAACTGCTGAACCTAAAAAGGTTGAAGCAAAAGCAGCAGAACCAGTTAAAAAAGAAACTGTAAAGAAAGCTGCACCTGCAAAAGCTGCAACAAAAACTACCGCTAAGAAAGCACCTGCAAAAAAAGCACCTGCAGCAAAAGCAGCAGTTAAAAATCAGGAAGTATATATTCAGTTCGCTGGAAAAGAAGTACTTGCTAAAGATGTATTAGATAAAGTAAAAGACATCTGGACCAATGAGATGGGCAAAAAACTTAAAGATATGGAAGATGTTAAAATCTACATAAAACCTGAAGAATATGCAGCTTATTATGTCATCAATCAGGATGTAACAGGAAGTGTTGATTTATAATTTATCGAAGCAAAAAAGCTTGCCGCAGGCAAGCTTTTTCTTTGTTATTCAGCTTTTGATTTAGAACTGACCGTTCTGGCCGGATGACATCTGTCTTTCCTGGGCCTCGATCATTTTTTTGACCATATACCCACCAACAGATCCATTCTGTTTTGAAGTTAAATTTCCATTGTATCCATCGGAAAGCGGAACACCTAACTCATTAGCGACTTCAAATTTGAAACGATCCAGCGCACCTTTTGCTTCTGGCACAGCACTCGTATTGCTTGAACGATTTGCCATAACGAATTGCCTCCTTTGATTTTGCTTTCTTATTTGGTTACACTGTTATTATGTGTTAAAGAACAATGATATAAACTAGTATTATATTACAAAGATGTTAATTTTTGTAAGTTTATAGAAAAATCGTATAAAAATCACAAAAATAATTGCGATTTATTTAGTTATTTGTTATAATGAAAATAACTTTTAGGATAAAATGAGGTATCGAAATGAATGTAGGGATTATTGCACACAATAGTAAGAAGAGTTTAATAGAGGATTTTTGCATTGCCTACAAAGGTATTCTCGAGAAGCATGAAGTGTATGCAACCGGTACAACGGGACGACGCATCGAAGATGTGACTAATCTGCATGTGCACAAATTTCTTCCGGGAAGTATTGGCGGAGACAAACAGTTTACAGAAATGATTGAACGAGGAGATATGGATTTAGTTATCTTTTTTTATAATCCATCCATGATTAATCCAAAGGAACCAGACATATCACAAATCATCAGATGCTGTGACCAGTACAATATCCCCTTAGCTACCAATATAGGTACAGCTGAGTGTCTTATCTTAAGCTTGCAGCGCGGAGACTTGGATTGGCGTCTGAATATGAAAGAAAATATTTATTTTTAAGGAGTAATTATGAGAGTCATTTCCGGAAAAGCAAGAAGTCTTACTTTAAAGACTATGGCGGGAGATAATACACGTCCAACAACGGATCGGACAAAGGAAACGTTGTTTAATATGCTTCAGCCAATGATTCCATCTCATACATTTTTGGATTTATTCAGTGGCAGTGGTGCTATTGGTATAGAAGCATTAAGCCGTGGTGCATCGAGGGCAGTATTTGTAGAACAAAATCGAGAAGCACTTCGTTGTATTCGGGAAAACTTGAAGTTTACCCGTTTAGAGGAAGATGCAATTGTATATGGCTCGGATGTATTCTCAACATTGAGAAAATTAGAAGGCACAGAACATTTTGATTGTGTATTTATGGATCCTCCTTACAATAAAGAATTGGAACGTCAGGTACTTGAATATTTATCTGATTCGCAAATAATAGATGAACATTCATTGATTGTGGTAGAAGCTTCACTGCAAACTGATTTTTCTTATTTAGAAGAGATTGGATTTGTGATGACGAAATACAAGAAGTATAAAACCAATGCTCATGTATTTATAAAGAAGAGATAAAAAGAAAGACAAAGGAACCCAAAAGATTATGACAATAGCAGTATATCCCGGATCATTTGACCCAGTAACGTATGGACACTTAGATGTCATTGAACGAGCTTCCAAACTTTTTGATACAATAATTGTTGGAGTTTTGAATAATTATAAGAAAAGTCCGTTGTTTTCTGTGGAAGAACGTGTTAATATACTAGAGGAAGTAACGAAAGATATTCCCAATGTTAAGATTCAACCCTTCACCGGTTTGTCTGTTAATTTTGCAAAGGAATGTAATGCAAAGGTGATTGTAAGAGGTTTGCGTGCAATTACAGATTTTGAATATGAACTACAGATGGCTCAGACCAATCGTGTATTGGCACATGATATAGATACTATGTTTTTAACCACTAGTCTGGAATATGCATATCTTAGTTCTACGACGGTGAAAGAAGTAGCCCTGTTCGGCGGCAATATCGAGAAATTTGTACCACCCGTGGTGGCTACAGAGATAAATAATAAAATGAAACAACAAAAATTATAGCAACTCTGCATTCTTTTGCAGAATTTTTGTATGCCAGGGCAAATAATAGACAAGGAGAAAGAAAAGATGAGCAGCAGAATTGAACAAATTATTGAAGAAATTGAAGAGTATGTAGACAGCTGTAAATACCAGCCACTATCTACCACTAAAATCGTTGTAAACAAAGAAGAATTAGAAGAACGTTTGAGAGAACTTCGTTTAAAAACACCTGATGAGATTAAGAGATATCAGAAAATCATCAGCAATAAAGATGCTATCTTAGCAGATGCTCAGGCTAAAGCAGATGCAATGATTGCTAATGCAGAGACAAAATGTCAGGAGATGGTAAGCCAGCACGAAGTGATGCAACAGGCATATGCTCAGGCCAATGAAACCATTAACAACGCAAATCAGCAGGCTCAGAGTATCTTAGATGCAGCCACACAGGATTCTAATAACATTCGTTTAAGTGCAATCTCTTACACTGACGAGATGCTGTCTAATCTTGATCAGATTATGAGCAGTACTTTAGATGATGCTGGAGCAAAATACAGCAACTTTATCAATTCACTTTCCAGCTGCAGAGATGTTGTTGTAAAGAATCGTTCTGAATTAGCACCACAGACTGCTCAGGCAGCCGTAGCTTCTGTAAATGAAGAATCTCTTTCTTTAGATGACGATGAAGATGATGATGAGGATTTTGAATAGAAGATAAGTCACAATCATTTGTGACAGTTTGATTAACATATAATATTTCCATGATAAATGACAGGTATCGGTTATGCTTTTTGTCTGGGCGGTTACGCAACCTCCTCCAAAGGCAGATAAGCAAAGCAGGATACCTGTTTTTTGATATAAAGACATGGAAGAGTTTTGTATATATATCACACCATTGGTCAATTCGATAAATGGTATTAATTTTTCAATAAATGACGGAAGATATTGAGCAGTAAAAAATAATGCGTCAAAAATCAATGTGAATAATATTACGTATGTTCCAAGTTTTAATATAAGAGTTATAGAATTTTGTATACAGGTATCCAAAGGCACTGGCTCTATGTGTTTTTCTGTATCTATAGTAATTCTATGACCCCCAATATGATTACTGGCATTAGTTTTATCTTTTAAGGGACTGATTTTAGATGCCAGATTGTTAGATAATATTTTAATACTGATGTAAAGGATTAAAATAGCGCCGTAAAAAGATACAAAACATACAATTTTCTCAGTAAAAGAAAGCGAGAGCCGGTACAATACAAAACCGGAAAGGAACATAGGACTTGCCTGATTAAATAGAGAAGCATATAAGTTGAATTCCAATTCTGATAAGTATCCAGCCACTTTTAAATCCGTGCTGCATTTTGCACCTACAGGATATCCACAGAGTAATCCGGATATCATAATATATACTCGGCAGGAAACTTTGGAAAGCTGTAAGAAATACGGCTGACCATAGCTACACAGTATCAAAAATGGAAATAATGTAGGTATCAACTTGTTACACCATATTATAAGTCCCTTGGTTACACCATTGATTATAAATCCTGGATAAAGAACACCAATCATCAAAAATATAAGTATAGAACTCAGCAGAAGAATGCGTTTCATAGAAGATACGCCTTTTTCTATTATTATATGCCTTGCATTTTCAGTATATATGTGACAAAATAAAGAATAGAAATTAAGGAGGAATACAAAAATGGGTATTTTAGACAACTTAGAGCCAAAGAGAGTATTTTATTATTTTGAGGAGATTTGCAAAATCCCACACGGATCCAGAAATACAAAACAGATTAGTGACTATCTTGTTTCGTTTGCAAAAGAACAGGGATTAAAATATATTCAAGATGAAGCAAATAATGTTGTTATATTTAAAGACGCAACACCAGGCTATGAAAACGCACCAACTGTTATTCTGCAGGGGCACTGCGATATGGTTACTGAAAAAGTACCAGGCAGTACTCATGACTTTTTAACAGATGGTCTTGACCTGGAAGTAAAAGGAGATTATGTGTCGGCAAAAGAAACCACTTTAGGCGGCGATGATGGAATTGCGGTTGCTTATATGATGGCAATTCTTGAATCGAAAGATCTTCCTCATCCAGCATTAGAAGCTGTTATTACCACAGATGAAGAAATCGGGTTACTAGGTGCAGTGGCATTAGATGCCAGCGTCTTAAAAGGAACGATGTTGATTAATCTTGATTCTGAAGCTGAAGGTTCTCTTTGGGTTGGATGTGCAGGCGGTGCTACAGCGGTAAGCAAAATTCCTGTAAAATATCTGCCGGTAGAAGGAACTTCTGTAGAAGTAATTATAGATGGATTAAAGGGCGGACATTCCGGAGCTGAAATCGATAAGATTCGGGCAAACTCTAATATTTTAATGGGACGTTATCTACACGGAGCCGGCCTTAAGATTCCATTTGCACTCGAACAGTTAGAAGGCGGACTGAAAGATAATGCAATTCCCAGAATGACCAGTGCAGTTCTTGTCCTTGAAGATGAAGATATCAATAGTCTTACAGAATTTACCAGTGAATTTGAAGAAGCTCTTCGTACAGAATATAGTGGAACTGATGAAGGAATTACAATTACAATAAAGACCTGTGAAAATGGAGAAGTGTCTGTCTTAGACCCTGCGTCTAAAGAAAAGATCATATTCTTCCTTATGAATATTCCAAATGGCATTCAGAAAATGAGCGGTGATATTGCAGGTCTTGTAGAAACATCTACAAACCTTGGAATCCTTCGTTTAGAGGAGGGATATTGTGTAGCATCGAGCAGTGTAAGAAGTTCGGTTGGTTCTGCAAAAGATGCGTTAATAGAAAAACACTGCTATCTGACGGAATTCTTAGGTGGCGACTTTTCTATTGAAGGTGCATATCCTGCCTGGGAATATAAGAAGGAATCTCGTCTTCGTGATTTAATGGTAGATGTATACGAAAAAGAATTAAATCTGACCCCGGAAGTAGTTGTAATCCATGCCGGTTTGGAATGCGGATTATTCTACGAAAAGATAGATGGTCTCGATTGTGTGTCTTTTGGACCAAACATGGAAAATATTCATACTACAGAAGAAGTCCTCTCTATTTCCTCAACCGAAAGAATGTGGAAATATTTAACGAAAGTATTAGAGGCAATTAAGGAGTAATCTATATGGAAATTCGACTTTGGAGGGAAATTGTCAGCCCTTATGAATTAGCAGTTAAAGAATTGACCACAAAGTTTAATCATTTGATTCATGAATATCAGGAGAAAAACCAGTATTCACCTATTGAAAGTGTATCTGGAAGAGTAAAAAGTATTTCCAGTATATTAGAGAAGATGCAGCGTAAGCAAATTCCCTTTGAACGGATGGAAGAGGAAGTGGAAGACATTGCTGGAATTCGTATCATCTGTCAGTTTGTAGAGGATATTGAAACGGTTGCTCAGATTGTAGCAAATCGAAGCGATATGATTATTAAAAGTGAAAAAGACTATATAAAGAACATGAAGCCCAGCGGATACAGAAGTTATCATCTAATCATATATTACACTGTCGAGACAATGGACGGTCCCAGAAAAATCCAGGCAGAACTTCAGATTCGAACAATGGCCATGAACTTTTGGGCAACCATTGAACACTCACTTCAATACAAATATAAGACTCATATACCAGAGCATATCACCAGCCGGCTTAGTAATGCAGCAGATGCAATTATTGCCCTGGATAAAGAGATGTCCACAGTTCGAAGTGAAATCATGGATGCGCAGATATCTTCTCAGACCCAGCTTAATCTGGTTATGGAGATTTTGAATAATATTGAGAATTTATATAAATTATCAAATAAACGTGAAGTGGTAAAGATACAGGACGAATTCTACCGTATTTATGCAATGAATGATATGACACAGCTTGAGAGATTCTCAAAGCAGTTAGATATTATTGCAGAAGGATACCGGGCACAGGCTATTGACAGTGATTTGTCTTAACTAATAAAAAGGATGTATATATGGAATTACCAATCAAATATGTAGAAACAATAAAATCAATATTAAAAGATGATTATGCAGCTTATGAAGTCGCTTTAAAAGAGGAAGTCCTTGCTGGTATAAGAATAAATACCAGCAAGATATCTCCAGAAGCATTCAAAGAACTGTTCCCTTATCATCTGGAGCCGATTCCCTGGATAGAGAATGGATTTTACTGTGATAATAAGGATGGAATTTCAAAACATCCTTATTATTTTGCAGGTTTATATTACATGCAGGAACCAAGTGCTATGACACCCGCCAGTCGCCTGCCCATAACACCCGGCGATGCGGTACTTGACGTATGTGCAGCTCCTGGCGGTAAAACTACAGAACTTGCTGCCAGACTGTGTGGAGAAGGTGTATTAGTATCTAACGATATCAGCAATTCCCGGGCGAAAGCACTATTAAAAAATCTGGAAATTCAAGGCATGAAAAATATCTATGTTATGAGTCAAAATCCGAAGGAATTAGAAGAAGCTTTTTGTTCCTATTTTGACAAAATTCTTGTAGATGCACCGTGTTCAGGTGAGGGTATGTTTCATAAAGAGCCTTCAATGATTACCTATTGGGAAGAACACGGTCCGATGTATTATGCTCCTATACAAAAAGAAATTCTTGCGAGTTCAGTTGCCATGTTAAAACCGGATGGCATGCTTTTATATTCCACCTGTACTTTTTCACCCATAGAAGATGAAGAAAATATCAAATGGATTTTAGACACTTATCCGGATATGGAGCTTATTTCGATGAAAGACTATTCTGGATTCTCTCACGGAACAGCAGTTACTCCAGATACAGAAAGATACTGCCGCAGAATATGGCCGCATAAGATGAAGGGTGAGGGACATTTTCTTACCCTACTTCATAAAAAAGCAGCAACAATAGGAAATCCTATTTCTCATACAAAAAACAGCAGAAAAACAATCACATTTAATAATCTGCCTGAGGAAGTAAGAAGTTTCTTATCAGACATTACATGGATTTGGTCAGAAAACTATTTTTATGAGCTGAATCAGCAATGGTATATGCTTCCTCAAAAACAGATTCCGGAAGTAAAAAAGACCAGATTTTTAAGAACTGGTCTATACTTAGGCGAAGCTAAGAAAAAGCGTTTTGAGCCATCACAGGCTCTGGCGATGGCTTTAGGGCAAGGCGATTATCCAAACTATATATCTTTCTCCAGCCAGGATATCCGAACAACACGTTATTTGAAGGGTGAAACTCTGGATCTAAATCCTGACGAAACCGGCAGAGACGGATATGTTCTGGTATGTGTAGACGGATATCCACTGGGATGGGGTAAAAGAACCGGCTGCAGAATTAAAAATAAATATTATCCAGGATGGAGAATGCAATAATGTTTGAAAATATTAAATCCGTAATTTTTGATTTAGACGGAACTTTGGTTGATTCCATGTGGATGTGGAAAGCTATAGACATAGAATTTTTAGGTGCTAGAAATATTGAACTTCCTGATGATTTGCAAAATGTCATAGAAGGATTCAGTTTCCATGAAACAGCTGTTTATTTTAAAGAACGTTTTCATCTGTCTGAGTCTCTTGAAACTATTAAAAAAATATGGCTTGATATGTCTTATGAGAAATATACCCATGAAGTTCCACTAAAACCTGGGGCGCAGGAATTTTTGGAAATCTTAAAGAAAAATGATATAACGGTAGGAATTGCATCAAGTAATCACCTTGATTTAATTCATGCGGTTTTAAAAAGTCATCATGTTCTGGACTATTTTGATTCTATACATACCTGCTGCGAGGTATCTGCAGGAAAGCCATCTCCTGATATATACAATCTGGTATCTAAGGATTTATCTACGCCTGCAAATAACTGCTTTGTATTTGAAGACATCATAATGGGAATTCTGGCCGGTAAAAGGGCAGGTATGCATACCTGTGCTGTGTATGACACCTATAGTATTTATCAGGATGAAGAAAAGAAGAAACTGGCTGATTATTATATCCGGGATTACAAAGAAATTTTAACTCTGCCCGGAAAGGAGATTTATGGATAACAGATTTTTACCGGTATCAAAAAAAGATATGGAAGCAGCTGGCATAAAGCAGCTTGACTTTGTCTATGTGATTGGTGACGCTTATGTGGATCACCCTTCTTTTGGTCCTGCAATTATAAGTCGAGTTTTACAGTCTCGTGGATATACAGTAGGTATTATCGCACAACCAGACTGGAAAGTAGATGAAAGTATTACCATACTTGGAGAACCCCGTCTTGGATTTCTGATTTCTTCCGGGAATATGGATTCCATGGTAAATCATTATACTGTGGCTAAAAAAAGACGCCATACTGATGCCTATTCTCCAGATGGGAGATCTGATTGCCGACCGGACCGTGCAGTTACTGTTTACAGTAATCTTGTACGTAAAACATATAAGCATACACCAGTTATCCTCGGTGGTATTGAAGCCAGTCTGCGACGTTTTGCACATTATGATTATTGGAGCAATCAATTAAAACGTTCTGTGCTTTTAGATTCTGGGGCAGATATCATTTCCTATGGAATGGGAGAGCATGCAATAGTAGAAATTGCTGATGCACTGGATAGTGGTATAGACATTCATGACATTACTTTTATAAAAGGAACTGTTTACAGAACAAAACAGCTGCCTCAGATTCCAGATGCATTGATGCTGCCTTCTTATGAAAAATTATTAGAAGACAAGCTTAACTATGCCAGAAGTTTTAATATACAGCACAGGAATACGGATCCTTTTCAAGGTAAAACATTAATAGAACCTTATGAAAAGCAGGGATATCTGGTGCAAAATCCAGCTGCTTTGCCCCTTACGACACAGGAAATGGATGATGTCTATGACCTACCCTATACGAATGCATGTCATCCTATGTATGAGAAGCTTGGCAAGATTCCGGCTATAGAAGAAATTAAATTCAGCATTACCAGCAATCGAGGATGTTTTGGTGGATGTAATTTCTGTGCGCTTACCTTCCATCAGGGACGAATTGTCCAGGTGAGAAGTCATGAATCTATTTTAAAAGAAGCTAAAGAATATACAAATGATCCTGAATTCAAGGGATATATTCATGATGTAGGCGGCCCAACGGCAGATTTTAGACAGCCGGCATGTGAGAAACAGCTAAAGAAAGGTGCATGCACCAACCGTCAATGCCTGTTTCCTACACCGTGTGACCATCTAAAAGCAGATCATAAAGATTATCTGCAGTTATTAGAAAAATTAAGAAAACTGCCGAAGGTCAAGAAAGTATTCATTCGTTCAGGAATTCGTTTTGATTATGTATTAAAAGACTCTAATGATAATTTTATAAAAGATCTGGTCAATTATCATGTCAGTGGACAGCTTCGTGTAGCACCGGAACATGTATCTAATCAGGTATTGGACAAAATGGGAAAACCCCGTCATGAAGTGTATGAGACATTTCTAAAAAAATTTAAAACTTATAATCAGGCTTGCGGCAAAAAACAATTTGCAGTTCCCTACTTTATGTCATCTCATCCAGGATGCACTTTAAATGATGCAATTGAACTTGCGGAGTATGTGAGGGATATGGGATTTATGCCGGAGCAGGTACAGGATTTTTACCCAACTCCATCGACAATGTCTACCTGCATGTACTATACAGGGGTAGACCCTGCTACCATGCAAAAAATATATGTACCAAGAGATGTGAAAGAAAAAGCTATGCAAAGAGCGCTAATTCAATTTAAAAATCCTGCAAATTATGATATAGTATATACAGCTTTGAAAAAAGCAGGCCGGGATGATTTGATTGGATTTGATAAACATTGCCTGATAAGACCACGCAGACAATATAGTACCGGGAGCGTAGCGACTGGCAATAAAGTATCAGAAAAGCAGAATAAACCTTCTAAATCAAAAAACATAAAAGCAAGAAATACAAAAAATGCTAATACAAAAAATACTAACACAGATATTCCGAGAAAGAAAAAAGCAATTCGGAATGTTCACAAAAAGAAATGAGGTTCGATATTTGAAAGTAGCAAAGGGAAAATGGGGACACATGAATGCAGATAAAAAGAAAAGGATTGCCATTACAGCATTTCTTTTCTTTGTGCCCCTACTAATATTTTTTACCGGTTGGATTTATTTTAAGACGCGAATGACTGTGTGGACAGTTATCGCAGTGGTTGGATGTCTTCCGGCATGTAAGTCTATGGTAAGTCTGATTTTGCTTATACCGCAAAAATCCATACCGGAATCAGAGTATCTGGAGATAAAAGAACATGCGAAAAATCTGACCATTGCATATGAACTATTCGTAACCGGTTATGAGAAGAACACCTATTTAGATGCGGTGGCTGTATGTGGCAATACAATAGCAGCATATTCCAGTCAGGATAAGACAGATGCAGCATTTGCAGAAAATCATATTCAGAAAATCATTCGTGGAAATGGATTTAAAGTAACCGTGAAGATATTTAAGAACAAATCACAGTTTTTAGAGCGGTTAGATTCCCTGTATGATCATCAGGATTCCCTTCAGGAAGGGATCAAATTTACACCTGACTCAACATATCCTGAACTTAGCAGAAATGAATACATCAAGCATTTGATACTTGCCATATCCTTATAAGGAGTTATATGAGAGAAATTCAGATAGGAAAAAACGAAGAAAATCAGCGCCTGGACAAATTCTTATTAAAATATTTTAATGAGGCACCAAGCAGCTTTATCTATAAAATGCTTCGCAAAAAAAATATTACATTAAATAATAAAAAAGCAACCGGGAAAGAAAAGTTAGAACTAGGAGATTGTGTAAAGCTGTTTTTAGCAGAAGATACTATTGATAGTTTTCGAAAAGAAGAAACTTATCAAAAGCATTCCCGAAAACTGTCCGTTCTTTATGAAGATGAACACATTACTATTATAAATAAACCGGCAGGTATGCTTTCACAGAAGGCAAAACCGGAAGATATTTCTCTGGTAGAGTACTATATTACCTATCTTTTAGAAACCAATCAGTTAGCTGATACACAGTTATCTACTTTCCGTCCATCTGTATGCAATCGACTTGACCGCAATACCAGCGGTATCATATGCTGTGGAAAGTCTTTAGCCGGACTGCAGAAATTATCAGCACTATTTAAAGATCGTACTTTGCATAAATATTATCTTGCAATTGTAAGCGGCCAGGTTTCAATAAAAGAAAATATTCATGGCTATCTGGCAAAAGACGAAATACATAATAAGGTTACCATATACAAAAATCCTGGAGAAGGCCGACAGCCGATAGAGACAACTTATGAACCTGTACTGGTATCTGGGGAATATTCACTTATAAAAATCCAGCTTATTACAGGAAAGACGCATCAGATTCGTGCGCATTTAGCAAGTACAGGACATGGAATCATAGGAGACAGTAAATACGGACAACGGCAGATTACCGATATACATGGAAAGATAAGAGGTGTGCGAAGGCAGATGCTTCACGCATATGAGATTGTGTTTCCGTCGATGACACAGGAATTATCAGTACTTTCGAATAGTATAATAACTGCACCACTTCCAGATGATTTCAAAGAAACTTTACATATATTAGGTTTTAAGGAGAATGATTATGAGTCAAAACTTAGAAGAAAGACCAGCAAATAACAACACAACATCCATAAAACAGGAACTGTGGGAGTATCTGAAGATGATTATTATCGTAGTGGTTGTAGTATTTTTACTTACCCACTTTGTGATTATCAATGCCATCGTACCTTCTGAATCCATGGAAAACACTATCATGACAGGAGACCAGTTCTTTGGAGCAAGATTCACCTATTGGTTTGAAGATCCACAAAGATATGATATTGTAGTCTTTAAATATCCGGATGATGAGAGCCAGTTATTTGTAAAAAGAGTAATTGGTCTTCCTGGTGATAAAGTCGAAATCATTGACGGCAAAGTATATATTAATGATTCTCCGGAACCTCTGGATGATTCCTTTATTCCGGAACCGATGAAAGGAAGCTTTGGTCCATACGAAGTACCTGAAAATTATTATTTTATGTTGGGTGACAATCGAAATGATTCTAAAGATTCCCGTTACTGGCAGAACACTTATGTATCGAGAGATGCCATTCTTGGTAAAGCAGGCCTTCGTTACTGGCCTTTAAGCAGTTTTGGTTTTTTAGAGTAGTTTGGATTCTTAGAGCAGGGCAGGAGAGATATATGGCAACATGGAATTCCCGTGGACTTCGTGGTTCCACTTTGGAAGATTTAATCAATCGTACTATCGAACAATATAAAGAAAAACAATTGGCAATTATACAAAAAGTTCCAACCCCCATCACCCCTATCCGCATCGATAAAGAAAGCAGACACATTACCCTGGCCTACTTTGAGCAGAAAAGCACAGTAGACTATATCGGTGCTGTTCAGGGAATTCCCATCTGTTTTGATGCGAAGGAATGCAATACAGAAACGTTTCCCTTACAAAATATTCATGAGCATCAGGTGGAATTTATGGGGGCTTATGAAAAGCAGGGCGGGATATCTTTCCTGCTGATTTATTTTGCAAAGCACAATCAGGTGTACTATATGACTTACGAAGAAATGATGAAATACTGGCTTCGCGGACAAGAAGGCGGGAAAAAACATTTTCGATATAGTGAATTGGATTCTGCGTTTTTTCTAGGCAGTCATAATGGATTTTTTATACCATTTTTAGAAGGAATTCAAAAAGATTTGGAATCAAGGGATTGACAAGACTGTATTTATCCCATATAATCATGGATAGTTTCATGTGCTAGCGAATTAGCACTTTACAACACGAAAGCGTAAAGGAGAATATTATGAATCGATTATTTCATACACCGGAAGGGGTACGTGATATATATAATGGAGAGTGTCAGGAAAAATTAGTACTGCAGGAAAATCTCCATAAAGTTTTAAGAACCTATGGATACCAGGATATTGAAACACCAACTTTCGAGTATTTTGATGTATTTAGCAGCGAAGTTGGAACCACACCTTCAAAAGACTTGTACAAGTTTTTTGACAGAGAGGGAAATACTTTAGTTTTGCGTTCAGACTTCACACCATCTATTGCACGTGCAGCTGCGATGTATTTCTTAGAAGAAGAGATGCCAATTCGTCTGTGCTACACGGGCAATACATTTGTAAATAATTCCAGCTATCAGGGAAGGTTAAAAGAATCTACTGAGATGGGAGTGGAATTAATTGGTGAAGGACATGCAGACAGTGACGCAGAGTTAATCGCTATGACGATTGAATTATTAAAGAAATCAGGACTGAAAGATTTTCAGGTCAGTATCGGACAAGTTGATTTCTTCAAATCACTGATTGAAGAATCTAAGATGGAAGAAACTGTTGTAGAAGAGCTTCGCCAGATGATCTCTAATAAGAATTATTTTGGTGTAGAAGAAGTAATCAGTACACTTGGACTTGGAAAAGAATTGGAAGATGCATTTTTGGCATTGCCTAAATTATTTGGTTCCTGTGAAGTGCTTAATCAGGCAAAGGCAATCACCAGTAATCCGAGAGCTTTAGCTGCGATTAACCGTCTAGAAGAGATTTGGAAAGTATTAAGTTTTTACGGATGTGAGCAGTATGTTTCTTTTGATCTTGGTATGCTGAGCAAATATAACTACTATACAGGAATTATATTCCAGGCTTATACCTATGGTGTGGGTGAACCAGTTGTAAAAGGTGGTCGTTACGATCATTTGTTAGCACATTTCGGTAAAAAAGCACCTGCTATTGGATTTGCGGTTGTAATTGATGCTATTATGAGTGCGTTGAGCCGTCAGAATCTAAAAACTCCGGTATCCTGCTCAAATCTCATTGTATTATATGAACAGGAACAAAAGGAACTTGCCATCTCGCTGTCAAAGAAATACAGACAGGAAGGTAAAAATGTGGAGCTGGTTATCTTTGATACTACAAAGCAATTATATGATTATAAAACCTATGGACTTCGAAGCCAGGCCTCTGATATGCTCTATCTCACGAAAGAAGAGAAGGCATTGAAAGTAAATCTGGATACGGATGAAATCACAGAATTAGACGTAAATACGTTGTAGAAGGGTATAGGAGAAAATATTATGAGATATTTAACATTTGCGCTGGGCAAAGGACGTCTGGCTAAGACAACTTTAGAATTATTTGAAAAAATCGGTATTACCTGTGAGGAGATGAAAGATAAGGACTCCAGAAAATTAATTTTTGTAAATGAAGAGTTAAAATTAAAATTCTTTCTGTCAAAAGGACCAGATGTACCGACTTATGTAGAGTATGGTGCTGCGGATATAGGGATCGTTGGAAAAGATACGATTGTAGAAGAAGGAAGAAAATTATTTGAAGTTATGGATTTAGGTTTTGGAAAATGTAAGATGTGCGTCTGCGGACCGGAAAGTGCTAAAGAACTGCTTAAGCATAACCAGTTAATCCGTGTAGCCACAAAATATCCTAATATTGCAAAAGACTATTTCTATAATAAAAAGAATCAGACTGTAGAAATCATTAAGTTAAATGGTTCTATTGAGTTGGCACCTATTGTAGGTTTGTCAGAAGTAATTGTAGATATTGTAGAAACCGGCTCCACCCTTCGAGAGAATGGGCTGCAGGTATTAGAAGAGATATGTCCGTTATCTGCACGTATGGTAGTAAATCAGGTAAGTATGCGTATGGAAAATGAACGTATTTCCAAATTGATTAATGATTTAAGGAGGGTGATGGAATGAGAATCGTAAATTTGACAGAAGATACCAGAAAGAACATTCTGGAAAACATGTTAAAAAGAAGCCCTAATAATTATGGGGATTATGAAGATAAAGTATTAGACATCTTAAATGATGTTCGTAAAAATAAAGATAAGGCTGCTTTTGCATATACATTGAAATTCGATGGTGTAGAAATCACCAGTGAAAATGTAAAAGTTACAGAAGAAGAAGAGAAAGAAGCTTATGATGCAGTAGATGCATCTTTGGTTGAAGTAATTAGAAAAGCGCTCGTTAATATCCGTACTTATCACGAAAAACAAAAGCAGAACAGTTGGTTTGATTCAACAGAAGAAGGAACCATGTTAGGACAGAAAGTTACACCATTAAAGATAGCCGGTGTATATGTACCAGGTGGCAAGGCAGTATATCCATCTTCCGTTCTTATGAATATTGTACCAGCCAAAGTGGCCGGGGTTGACCGTATTGTTATGTGTACACCTCCGGGTAAAGATGGAAAAGTAAACCCGTCTACCTTAGTTGCAGCAAAAGAAGCCGGTGCAGATGAAATCTATAAGATTGGCGGAGCACAGGCAATCGCTGCTATGGCATATGGTACAGAAAGTATTCCTAAGGTGGATAAAATCGTAGGACCAGGCAATATCTTTGTTGCCTTAGCAAAGAAAGCAGTCTATGGACATGTCAGCATTGATTCCATCGCCGGACCAAGCGAAATACTTGTTTTAGCAGATGAAAGTGCCAATCCAAGATATGTGGCAGCTGACCTTTTATCGCAAGCCGAGCATGATGAACTGGCTTCTGCAATTTTAGTAACTACAAGTAAAGAGCTTGCAGAAAAAGTATCTAAGGAAGTGGAGCAGTTTGTAGCAATTCTTTCCCGAAAAGAAATCATCCAGAAATCTCTGGATAATTTTGGATATATTTTAGTTGCTGATACTATGGAAGATGCAATTGCTACTGCAAATGAAATCGCATCGGAACATCTGGAAATTGTTACCAAAAATCCATTTGAAGTCATGACAAAGATTCGCAATGCCGGAGCCATCTTTATCGGTGAGTACAGCTGTGAGCCTTTGGGTGATTATTTTGCCGGACCTAACCATGTACTTCCGACGAATGGAACTGCAAAGTTCTTCTCTGCACTCAGCGTGGATGATTTTGTGAAGAAATCCAGTATTATTTATTATTCAAAGGAAGCTTTGGAATCTATTCATAAAGATATTGAACAGTTTGCGACTTCAGAACAGCTGACTGCACATGCTAATTCCATAAAAGTACGTTTTGAATAAATTATAATTTCACAAAAAAGGAGTATCTATGGAAGCAAGAATTGCAACGATAACAAGAAATACAAAGGAAACACAGATAGAACTCACACTAAATCTAGACGGAACTGGTATGTGTCACAGTGAAACCGGCATTGGCTTTTTTGATCATATGCTGGATGGATTTGCAAGACATGGCCTGTTTGATCTTGATGTGAAAGTGACTGGCGATCTAGAGGTGGATTGTCATCATACAATAGAAGATACCGGAATTGTACTTGGTCAGGCTATTTTACAGGCCATAGGAGATAAAGCAGGAATACGCCGTTTTGGGCATGTGATTCTTCCTATGGATGAAGCACTGGTGTTATGTGCTGTAGACCTGTCAGGACGTCCATATTTTGTAAATGATGTGACTTATACAATGCCTTCCTGTGGCGGATTTGATACGGAAATGGCAAAAGAGTTTTTCTATGCTGTGTCTTATTCGGCTGGTATGAATCTTCATTTCAAAGAATTTAGTGGTGAGAATAATCATCATATTATGGAATGTTGTTTTAAAGCTTTTGCTAAAGCACTGGATATGGCTGTTGGAAAAGATGAGCGTATTGATGGTGTACTATCTACGAAAGGAACTCTCTAGAATGTGTGTAAATGATAATAATAAAGAGAATGTATTAAGCAGCAATCTGTCCTGGGATGAATTTAAATTAAACAGTGACGGAATGGTTACTGTTGTTGTTCAGGATGATGAGACAAATCAGGTGCTTATGGTAGCTTATATGAATGAAGAGGCTTATCGTACTACGATTGAAACCGGGAAGATGACTTATTGGAGCCGCAGTCGAAATGAACTTTGGATGAAGGGGCTTACTTCCGGGCATTTTCAATTTGTGAAATCATTGTATGTGGATTGTGATAATGATACCATACTTGCACGAGTGGAACAGATTGGAGCGGCTTGTCATACAGGAAATTATTCCTGTTTTTATAGAGAGTTGGCTTGTAAAAGTAATTTATGAGGATGAGGTAAGACGGACGCAGAAGCACCGGATAAGAGAAGGTGCTTCTGTTTTTTTGTTTCTTATTTTTTGTTAGCTAGCGTAAAATTTTATTCGGATAATGGAAAATAAATAAAAAGAGAACACCAACTTTGTGATAAAGTATTAAGCGACTAAACCAATACGGTGACAAAGAAAGGTGTTCTCTATGTATAACAGTA